>DGAQ01000003.1:0-15896 GCA_002382445.1 Porticoccaceae bacterium UBA4026
TGCCAAGTTATTACCCGCTCATTCCTGTCCAGCTAGTTGCTCAATTAGTCACTGTTGGTTTATGCTGCCCCTTCAGTTCATGCCAAGAATAGACGGCGGTTATTCCCCATTAACAGGGTAAATATACAATGAAACCTACAGTGCTGAAATTTGTTGGAGTATTTTTACTTCTGTGTCTAACTCCAAACCTGTTACAGGCTAGTTCGCCTAGGGCTGGGTCATACGCCTTGATCAACGCGAATCTATTTGATGGTGTAACCAACAAAATCAGCCACGATGTGGTGGTACTGGTTAAAGATGGTCTAATCGAGCTGATTGCCGATTCATATGTCTCCTTGCCCTTAGGCTATGAGGTGATCGACCTAGAAGGTAATTACCTTATGCCTGGACTGTATGATGTCCACACGCACATCAGCACCCTAGATCAAGCCAAACGTGCGCTGGATTCTGGTGTTACAACCGTGCGCTCTGCCAGCGTGCCCGCTTTTCAGGATGTCGCGCTGCGAGAACTAGCTCAAAGCGGTAAAATCGCCGGCCCAGACATGGTGGCTGCGGGTATTTATGTCACACCGAATTTGGGGGAAACAGTACTCGCGGACCCACGACTGGCGGATCTCATTGGTGGCGTCAATAGCGATGAAGAGCTTCGTAAACTAGTAGACATTAATGTCGATCGCGGTGTTGATGTAATCAAAACCCGCGGAACCGAACGCGCCGGTCTGCCCGACACAGACCCAAGGCAACAGGTATATTCACAGCGCCAGCTACGGGTAATCGTTGACCAAGCGGCACGTCACAATAAATCCGTGATGGTACACGCACATGGCGACGAGGGTGCCCGTGCGGCGTTGCTAGCCGGAGCTCGGAGCATAGAACACGGCAGCTACCTTTCATTGGAAACACTCAAGGAGATGGCAAAAAGAGGCACTTGGCTGGTGCCAACCTACGTCACCATGGATGAAATGAACGAACAAGAATACGATCATGTTTTGCGCCTGCGTGGCAAATACATGGTACCCAGGTTAGAAAAAGTCATTCAAATGGCACATGCCCAAGGCGTGAAAATCGCCACCGGTGCCGACAGCTACTATGACAATCTTACCGTCAATCGCATTTCGGTTGAAGTAGAACAGTTTGTACGCCTAGGCCTAAGCAACTTCGAGGCATTACAAACGGCTACGGTAAATTCAGCAGAACAATTGGAGTTAGATAAGATCACGGGACGCATCGCGGTAGGCTACCAAGCGGATATGATTCTTGTTCCGGCTAATCCGTTGCAACACATTGAGGCATTGCAAGATGTGTTGATGGTTATTAGCAACGGAATAATCTCTTTGAAGAGGATCCCTTTTGGCGTGCACAACGACAGAAAATAGCCTACTACCCTTTTCATCTATTTATTTGATGTTTTCTCTGGGGTTGAAGTCGGCTGGTCATTACTCGGTATTTTCTTGAAAAACATTACTACGGCTTGCTGGTAGATATCTTGGTTCTCTTTTTTGCGCTCAATATCACTAACATGGATTTTATAGCTAGACTCGCGAACGCGAATACTGAAACTAAGATATAACCGATTAATACGTTTAAAAAATATATTAAAGTCGAAACGTTTAAATGCTCAAACAGCCTAGGCACTTAACGCCCATATTAAGCGGTAAAATGTTCCCAGACCGCACCAAGCGCTCTACGTTTAACGTGCTGAATCCGCATAGGAAACCGCACAAGCTCGCCCCAAACTCTACAAGATAACCTCGCCAAGGGCAATTAACCTCCCCCGGGAAAGAGACATTCCAACCATCCTTTATATCAGGTACCTCAAAGACATTCGAGACCCCCTAGCTCTCCAAGACAGGCTCTAGAAATCCGTGTAATGAACATTTGGTGTCCTGGATAAAAATATAGCACTGAAATATAGCTAGACCTACAGCAGTCTTGATCCGCTTGTTGATTGCGGCTGATGCTGAGTTAGAGTTAAAGGGTTCATCGTTTGCATCTCAAGGTTAGGGTGCTACTACCCCTACCTAATTAAGATTGCTGGAGCCTAAGAGTACCATCAAGATGGATGTCTCTCTGTGGGAATGCAATTGCAATACCGTTATCAGCGAACAAACGATTAATGGTAAATCGAATTTCAGAACGAATCTCACGTGCACTCTTGTCGCCAACTGAATACACCCAGAAATAAGCATCAAAAACTAAGGAACTATCACCAAAATCTTCAAATATTATTTGCGGTGGAGGCTCAGAAAGTATTAATTCATGATCAACAACAGCTTTTTCCAACAAACTTCTGACCTTGTCAACATCAGAACCATAAGCGACGCCTACTCGCACAGTACATCTGAACAGCTTGTCTTCAAGAGTCCAATTAGTCACTGTTTCCTCTATTAATTTTGAGTTCGGCACCAATAAATGGACCCCGTCAACGCGCCTAATTTTTGTCGAGCGAGTATTGATTTCTTCAACTGTGCCGCTTACACCGCCAGTCTCAATAAAATCATTGATACTAATGGGTCTTTCCCAAATCAAAATCCAGCCGCTAATAAAGTTATTGATGATATTTTGTGCGCCGAATCCAACACCGATCGCAACAGCACCCGATATAAAAGCAAAAGCAGCTAGTGGGACATTGAGCATTTCAAGTGCTGAAATAGACAGCACTATAAGTCCAAGAATATAAATCGCTCTGCGCACAACCTGAACTACATTTACATCCATACCGCGGCGATGCATTTGTGTTGTAATGCGACGTACCAGCAGTTTAAGCAATAAATATCCACATATAATTACCAGCGGAATGAACACCAATTGCCCAACTGTTACATCATAGCCGCCTAGCGTAAAAGCCTTAATGGCAGAGAACTTTTGAATATCAATCATAATTAAAACCACCTCTTAACTTTAAGTACCGCAATAACGGTAATTGATATAAACAACATAGTTCCAACAACAATAACAAAAGCAGTTGGATCCTCTAGACCAGGTAACCCACCGACATTCATTCCGAATACTCCGGTAACGAAGGTAACCGGCAAAAATATCAACGACACTATTGAAAGTGCATACATACGCGTGTTTTGTTGCGCCATAGAAATATTCATTACTTCTTCCTGTAATACCAACGTTCTCTCGCGGACCAGATCTAAATCCTCTAGATAGCGAGTCATTCGATCCATTTGCTCCCTCAATTGATATGCACAGCCCTCAGGCATTGAGGTGATAGCGTAGGCATATAAGGTATCAAGTGCGTCACGTTGCGGTCCAAGGTAACGTCTAACACTCGCAATTTCACGTCGTACCACCGATATTTGTGATCTTGAGCAAGACATATCTACCGACTGAACGGCAACTTCCAACTGCACTAACTGATCTTCAATCCCCTCAACATAATTTGAAATTCTATCGGTCACGCTACCAATAATGGCAATAACAAGATCGGGGATATTCTCCGGCCCTTTGCCAGCTAATAAATCTGCTTTTATGTCTTGAATAGACAACAGTTTTCTCTGGCGAACAGTAATCAATCGGTTAGGTTCAATCCACATTCTAAGCGAAACCATATCTTCGGGATCAGCTCCGGGATTCAAATTAATCCCGCGGATAAAAACTAGAACACCCTCTTTAGATTTGACTGTTCTAGGTCTGGTATCAGGTTGAGTAAGTGACTGCACAAATAGCTCTTGAATGCCTAACGAATTTAGAAACCGTGCGGCGCTAGCATGGCTATAATCGATGTGTATCCATGCCTGATTTAGCTCATCACTTTTTATACTCGTACCGCCGCCTTCGGAATCTAAGTTAAGACCAAAAACAAAGCATGGATCATTTGTATCTATCATAAGTAAATCTCTATTAACGATGCCTTTAACACGCCCATAATAACTGTCATATTAAAGAGCTTTTCACACCTGACGCAAATTTATTTCAATAATTTATTAAACACTGATACAAAGAGAAGGATTTTTTAAACATCAAAAGGATTGATGCACTAAACCACTCCATATACAGAGACAGGTTACCCCCAAAAGTGCGACCACGCCTATAGAGTACGCATATGCACCATGGTCGACTGCATGGGCTGTCAGGCTATGAAGTCTTAAAAGACTTTAGACGGTTTCTTATTTATCGATACTATGGGATATTAATGTAAGTTGACTAATTGATATTTATTATGTGGATATTACAGAGAAGTCTTGATGATAAGCGGTTAGTTCCTTAGGAGATTTGCATGTATTTCATCGCTGCGTCTGGTTTACTAATGATGTGTTTGAGTGCCGTCATGGTTGTTAATCCAAATTATTGGGCAGATGGAATCGTGAATTTCAGTAAAAAACCTTATTTCCATCGGTTTGAGGTCATTAGTCGGTTAATCACTGGATTAATTTTTGTACTTTTTAATAAATCGACGCTGTATCCTCAATTAATACTGGGCATTGGCTATTTACTTATTGTCGTTGGCTTTGGACTTTTAATGACAGGTTCAGTTAAACATCGTAAATTTGCTGTTTGGTCAGCTCATAAATGTAAAAATATATTCAGACCTGCTGGTATTGGTTCTTTTATATTTGGTATGTTCTTGATTTATCTGTCAACTATGGGTGTAAGCCATCACTAACGATGTGTTCGAACCTTCAGTAATTAGAATCTTAAAGTCTCTGCTGACTGCCATGAGTGTCCAAAACTGCGGTCTAACAATGGTCAGCTTAGAATCAATTAAAGCCCCAACACTTTTGATCAAAATTTCGAGAAGGTTAGCCGCACAAAGTCGAAATACTCCAACATAAATAGGTTCAAAACAGGCTATCAAAGAAAGCGCTGTACTGTTGTTGAGATGAGCTTTTCGCGGCATGACAAAAAAATGCAGCAATACTGCCTACTAAAAATAACACTACTTCTGACCTCGCCGGCTTCAAGTTGTGTCGCTGCTGATGACTCTTTAACTGTTAATTATCTTGTTTGATCTGGACTGGAGAAAGGACTAATAGGGTTTGAAGCTCCTCCGCTCAAGGCAAGAAGATCGTCAAACTTTCTAGCTTTCGTCTATATTAATATTACAGCGTCTAACAACATTAGCGAAGCCTGTGCAGTTCTCTTTGCCTAGTCCTTTCCGGCAATCGCCTGTAAAAGCACATACCAGTGTGCAACGTTATCGTAAAAGCTTTCTACCAATACACGCTCATTCAAGCCATGTGCAAAGCTATCACTTGATTTACCGTACTGGCCATTTACGCCGTAACTAGGAATTCCTGCGGCTCTAAAGTGCATGCCGTCTGTTGCCCCCGAGGACATACTGGGGATGATTTCCAAACCAGGATATTTAATGTCAATGGCTTTCTGTAAGGCCACAATAACGTCTTGGCGTAAAGGCGAGGGATCGGTCTCAGTAACTTCATCTAAAAGAACAAACTCAACCGCTGGGTTATTAATAGTAATCTTAAGTTGGCTGAGTGTTTTTTCAACGCCTATCCCAGGAAATATACGACAATTGACTGTGGCTGTCGCGGACTGAGCTAAGGCATTCTCGGCATGGCCTGCCCGTAACATAGTGGCTACACAGGTGGTTCCTATGGTTCCCACAAAACTGCTATTCGAACGGAGCGTTGCAATCGCGGCGGAATCTTTTGGGTTAGCGGAGAAATCAAGCATTGCCTTACCTAATTTTCCTTCAGTACGAGCGCCTGTGCCCTTCAGATAGGCCAAAGTTAAATCGTTATACCTCACTGGGAACTTATAGCGCTGAATCTTGGTCAAGGCATGAGCAAGGTCATAGATAGCATTATCTTCTCTTGGCCGGCTGCTATGTCCGCCGGGATTACGAACCGTTATATCCCAAGTAGCATAGGTTTTTTCCGCCGCCTGCATTCCGTAACTGGCAGGTCGGCCGCCTGATTCAGGAATGGATGCTCCACCGGCATCAGCATTTAATACAAACTCGCTGTCAGTAAGGTTTCGATACTCATTTACCAATGCCTTAGTGCTATTCATACTGGTTTCTTCATCACCAGAAAATGCAATAATCAAGTCTCGCCCAGGCACCCATCCTTCTGCTTTAAGCCGCAAAAATCCGGCAGTGACCGCGGTCATTCCTAACTTATTATCAACCGTACCACGACCAAAATAATAGCCATTTTCTTCAACTAAGGTGAAAGGGTCTCGCTCCCAATCTTCGCGCAAGGCGTCAACGACGTCCATGTGGGCTGAGATACTAATCGGCTTTTTACCTAAGGAATCATCACCCCGATACCTCACCACAAGCGCCGCAGTGCCCTCTATTTCGAGGACATGAATATCCTCTTCAGGAAAGCCGCCTTTTTTAAACTCTGACGCTAAATATCGCGCCAACGTAGGCACTTGGTGCTGACCCTCTGCAGTACGCATTTCCACAGAAGTCTTATAAATTTCAAATGCCTTCTGCCCAAACGGCATATTGATATCAGCACTGAAAGAATAGCTAGATAGGACTAGTAATAACAAAGTAACAAACAGAAATTTGAACATTGAATTGAACATAACATCTCCTCGTTGGAGGGGATTGTCAAATATCACCCTCTCTTTTATTTGATCTAATAAAAATTATACCAGCCTAAGGCACCCTAAATAATTGCAGCAAACACAAACTCATAAAAGCAATAGAATATCATAGATCTATCTCTTAATTACCACATAGATTTCTCGCAATGATATATTTTTGACCTCTGTCGTTTAACACTATTCAAAACAACTTACTGAGGATAAGATGGCATAAAAATCTCATTAGATAGGTACAATAATGAACAAGGTATTACTAACGATCAGCTTGTTATTGATCTGTGCATTCGCAATAGCAGACAAAGGAGCTTCACCGTTGATCATCGATGTAAGGACCCCCGCCGAGTGGGACAGAGGGCATCTTGACGAGGCTAAGCATATTGAATGGCAAGATATTGGTGCGTTTATAAGTGACCTCACTTCCGACAAAGATGAAACAATTTATGTTTATTGCCGCAGTGGTGCTCGGTCAGGAAAAGCTAAAACAATATTAGATGAACTTGGCTACAGCAATGTCATTAATGCCGGTGGTGTCGCGGACGCACAGGCATTTATCAATGCCCAGGAAAATTAGTAGGCAGCATCAAGAATTTTGCCTCGAAAGAAGGCCTATACGGCCTTCAGTGCGTTCGCCAGGTCTGCCATTAAGTCATCTAAGGTTTCAATACCCACGGACAGCCGCACTAAACCATCAACAATACCAATTTCGTTGCGTATAGCCTCAGGAACCGCAGCATGAGTCATGATTGCTGGGTGCTCCACCAAACTCTCTACACCCCCTAGGCTTTCAGCAAGCGCGAACACTCTGGTACTCTCAAGAAAGCTAGTGGCACTGGCTAAACCACCCCTCAAGACAACGCTGATCATGCCACCAAACCCATTCATTTGACGTTTTGCCAACTCGTGGTGAGGATGACTTTCAAGGCCGGGATAATAAACTTTCTCAACTGCCGAGTGACTTTCCAAATAAGTCGCTATTTGCATCGCGTTTTGGCAATGCCGTTCCATACGCACGGCAAGAGTCTTTAGGCTTCGCAACACCATAAAGCTATCGAACGGGCTCATGATGGATCCAATCGCATTAGACAGGTAAAACATCCGCTCGACTAAGTCTTCTCTATCTTGAGCGCAGACTGCAATACCACCAATCACGTCGGAATGACCATTGAGATATTTTGTTGCCGAATGCACGACTATATCAAAACCAAAATCGAGTGGTTTTTGCACATAGGGTGAGCAAAAAGTATTGTCACAGACCGCAATTAAATTATGTTTTTTAGCGAACTCACTGATAGCCTGCAGATCAACTAATTTGAGAAGCGGATTAGTCGGTGACTCGACCCAAATCATCTTAGTATTTTCTTGAAGCGAGGCTTCCAACTTGTCTAAATCACTCAAGTTAGCAAAGGTGAATTCTAAACCCGCAGAGCGCTTACGTACATTTTCAAAAAGTCTATAGGTCCCGCCATAGAGATCGTCCATGGCAATCACGTGATCTCCCGAGTCTAACATCTCCAATACGGTGGCTGTGGCGGCCATTCCTGACGCAAATGCAAAACCGCCTGAACCATTTTCAAGAGCGGCAATACAATCCTCTAGGGCTTTTCTAGTGGGATTATGACTTCTGGAGTATTCGTAACCTTTATGCACCCCAGGGCTCTCTTGCACATAAGTAGAGCTGGCATAAATAGGCGTCATAATAGCGCCTGTCGTTGGATCGGGTTGCTGGCCTGCGTGAATAGCCTTGGTTTCAAAACCCTTATTTTTCGTGCTACTTTTCATAGTTTTCTCTAGTCTTTGCTAATCTTAGTTCTGTAATGATTAATAAGGTCTACCTTGGTAATAAAGCCAACAAAGGTATCCCCATCGTAAATAATAGCAACCTTGCCTTGGGTTAATGTCTTTAGCAGATCCTCTTCTGAGGCCCCTACTGGCAGAACATCAAGATCAGTGACCATGAACTCGGTGACAGACTGGGTGAAAGCCTTCTCGCTCTTACTCACATTAAACAGTAAATCTTCCTCGTCTAGAACACCGACCAGTTTTTCCCCATCAAGCACAGGAATTTGAGAAATATCCGATGCTCTCATCCTTTTATAGGCCGTTAGCAAGGTATCAGAGACCGAGACACTAATCATATCGCCCTGGTCAGCGCGACGGTTAATTAAATCGGTTACATTGCCAGCTGTCTCAACTTCCAATAAATCATTATCATGGAGCCAAGATTTGTTATATGCCTTTGACAGATACTTATTGCCCGTATCACAAATAAAGGTGACCACGCGCTTGGGACTAGTCTGCTTTTGGCACCATTTCACAGCACCCGCCACCAAAGTGCCGGTAGATGAACCACCCAGAACCCCCTCTTTTCTTATTAATATCTGTAAGGTTTGAAAAGCTTCTTTATCGGTCACTACTTCTGCATCATCAATCAAGTCGACGTTTAAATTATCTGGAATAAAATCTTCACCGACCCCTTCCACCAGCCACGAGCCACCATCATAAGAAAATGACCCTTTAATAACAGCATCAGCAACAATAGATCCCTCAGGATCTGCAACCACCATTTGAATATTTGGATTCTTTTCCTTAAAGAACTCTGCCAAACCGGTGATTGTCCCTCCAGAACCTACACCCGCGACCATTGCATCAATATTACCGTCCATCTGCTCCCAAATTTCAGGCCCTGTGGTAGTGCGGTGAATCATCGGATTAGCAGGATTAGAGAATTGGTTGGCTAAAAAACTACCCGGAGTCTTAGCCGCAATTGTTCTCGCTAAATCTTGGTAGTATTCAGGATGTCCTTCGGGGACGTCGGAGCGAGTTAACACAATTTCAGCTCCCAATCCCTCTAGATGCAGGATTTTTTCACGACTCATTTTGTCTGGAATAACCAAAATAATTTTGTAGCCCTTAATTGCGGCCACCAGCGCTAAGCCGATTCCGGTATTGCCCGCCGTAGCTTCAATGATGGTCCCACCAGCCTTTAAGTCACCCGACTTTTCTGCCTCCTCAATAATCGCCAAACCCACCCTATCTTTGATTGAGCCTCCAGGGTTCTGTGATTCGAGCTTAACAAAGAGCTCACAGGGGCCGGTATCAAACGCCGTGAGTTTTAGCATTGGCGTGTTCCCAATCATCGATAGCAGAGATGTATGTACAGTCATTATTTTTCCCTTTATAGGGGGTAAGGCCCAAAATCAGTGAGTAACGAAGGTCGTAACTATTTAGCGGCAAGAGTATCACAAAACATTACCAATGAACCTCTCCTTCGCATGCAAAACACTATCTCTCAAGGTAAATAGCCTGTCTTTGGGACTGCCCATTAGGCCTCTTCAATTCATAGGAATTCGTTTACACTGCACGACCAGCAACTACCTTATCGGACTCGATAGATAATGAATAAAACCATCCAAACCGAAGTGGAAGCCGCTGTGTTTCGTCGCCTGCTTAAGCATCTTGATGAAAAAAAAGAGGTTCAAAATATAGACTTAATGAATCTCGCGGATTTTTGCCGCAATTGCTTGAGTAAGTGGTACGTATCCGCAGCAGCAGAACGTCAAACTGAGATTGACTATGAACAAGCGCGGGAGATTATTTATGGGATGCCCTTTCAAGAATGGAAAGCAAAATACCAATCCCCTGCCACCGAGCAGCAGCTAGCCCTTTTTGCCGCGCGCTCGAAAACATCGGACTAAGTCATTTTATCTTTAAGGAGTCGCTAATAAAAGCCAATTTCGCTAATTTGAATATCGGCTTGGTGGTTTCGGCCGTAGGCAACAACACCGATACTGCGTATCGAGGTAGGTACGGCAGCCTTTTTTAACCATGAACCCGAAGGCTTAAAATTCTCTAGAGGTAACCGAATTATTTTCCAGTCATCGGTAACATCTAGGCCGGCCTGATAGTATTGCCAAGGCAACATGGTGCCTCTAGTACGCAGATGGATATAGTACTTTTGACCGTTTCCACGGACTTTAATGTAGATTCCTTGAGCATTCTTGTCTGCACCTGAGGCTAACTTGGTTCGCAACTGAATAAAGCCACCGTTATTGGCGGTACTAACCTCACCGGTCATCTGTACATAGGCTTCGCCATTATCATTGCCAAAGCTTGCCGTTCCTTCAGATACACCTCCCATGACTTGATCACTGAAATATTCCCAACGGACCTCCGAGTTAGACTCAAAGTTATCAATCATTATTTCATCACCCTCCGACGCGACCACTAGCGCACCTAAATTCAATACTAAGATGCCGCAGATAAAATATTTTAACGTGACCATATCAAGCAACTCCTATCTGTCTATTTTTGTTTGTACTGCGTTGGACAATAACCGCGGCTCACATCAGGTGACCGCAAGGCCAAATGTTTAGTTTTCCGACTTGTGACTCTCTTGCGCCACAAGAGGAAGGACCTAAGCTTCATCTCTGAGCGCATAATATCAATAACGGCAGATTCACTGATCTTAAAGTTCATCTCGATTGCCTCAAACGGAGTTCGATCCTCCCATGCCATTTCTACAATCCGAGAGAGCTCATCAGGACTAAAGGGTGACTTGGTTTGCCTCAAAACGTGTCTGCTTTGTTAACCTATTGCGGTAGATACGTTCCACCTGTCAATTCGTATCATCAAACAACTTAATTGGACAATCACCAGAACATTCTGTGGCCTATAGACGCCAGCTAGTAAAAGTAGATGCTAGAGAACGACAGGCCATCAAATTTAACAGCCAATCGCAAGAAACTGTTAACCGGTAAAAACTACTCGATCAACTGTGCCTAATCTCAGCTGGAGTCAAACCGCTCCAGCGTTTAAAAGATCGACGGAAATTGGCGGCACTGCTGTAACCTAAAAGTACAGCCACCTCAGTCACTGGCAAATGAGTACCCTGCAAATACTCTAATGCTAAGCGGTATCTAACCTGGTCAAGCAGTTCTTGAAAACGACAGCCTTCTTTTGCCAATCTCCGCTGCAATGTACTTTCACTCATATACAGCTTCTTGGCAATTGAGGCACTTGAGGGGAAGTCCAATCTCGCACTTATGAGAAGTTGCTTCACCCGCTCACTGACCAGGCCAAGTTGACTGTCAGCCGAAGTAATTCGATCACATTCTCTTTGAAAAATATTTTGCGCTAAAAGGTTAGATGAAGAGATGGTGGTCGCCAAGCCCTCCATACTGAACATAAGGCCCCGTTTGTCCGACATAAAACTTACTTTCGAGCCGAACACGGAGGCATAGAGCTCAGACTCACCTTCGGCACTATAATCGAGATCTAGACTCATGGAGACATTTGCCTCCCCAGTTAAAATGCGTACATTATTAACGACAGCCGAGTAGAGAGTATCCAGGTAAAATCTCTCCAGCTGTTTAGGTAATTGAGGTGCTTTACCGACCAATATAACACCCTCTTGACTGGTTACTATCTCCACAGTCATGCTCGGCAGTATGGCCTGATTATATCTAAGTAATAATTTCAGGGCATCGCCGACGTTAGCGCTGGTCATCAAGGCATAGCCCAGTATTCCTAATGCCACCATATTCAATCTTAAGCCAAGTCTAATCCCAAGTGCCTTATCGTTTGATAGCTTGATGGCGTTACTACAAATGGTATCTGCTTGTTGGCGTGTTAAAAAGATCGGTTTGGACAAATCAATAGATCTTAGCTGGGTAGTTTCCAGTAAGTCATCTTCCTTGACGCCTTGCTCCCTAAGTAACCCTAAAAGCTCGGGCAGAATGATTCCATACATAACTAATACCTAATTAAGACTAGCAACAGGGGTGTTTGACTGCAAAAGAACCACTATATGAATGTAAATGAGCCCTAACTTGACCTTATTTGAGTCTTTGAAAGGAAATGTGTCAAGTACAATTCCTACCAACGCTACTATTAAATTACAACTCGGAGATCTGATCACCATGGCAACCTACTCAATGAACCATCCGGGAAAGGGTGAAATAAACTACACCGACAAAAAGCGCTATCTTTGGTTTATGTCAATATTGTTCCCGCTAATGCCCCTAATGACTATTTATTGGTTTACACAAACAGGCATAGAAGCTCTGTTGGCTATCCCTTTAGCAATAAATTATGTTCTTTTACCTGTATTGGATTGGGTTGTTGGAGTTGATACCAACAATCCCCCGGAGGAACTAGTACCGCAGCTTGAAGAAGACCGATATTACAGAATTCTCACCTATCTCACAGTACCAATGCATTTTATTATGTTGATAGCTTTTGCCTGGCTAGTAGGCACCTTTGAGCTAAGTATTTTGTCAATGCTGGTCGTCGCTCTAGTCGCTGGCAGTTACAGTGGTATTGGCATCAATACAGCCCATGAGTTAGGCCATAAAAATACCAAAATAGAAAAATGGTTAGCCAAAGTTGTTTTGGCAGTACCCGCCTACGGCCATTTCTCGGTTGAGCATAATCGGGGCCACCACGTTTTAGTCTCGACACCAGAAGACCCGGCTAGCTCAAGACTGGGCGAGTCCCTATACGCTTTTGCGGTGCGTGAAATTTCAGGGACTTTCGTGCGTGGCTGGCAATTAGAGCGCAACAGACTTACTAAATCCGGCAAGTCATTTTGGAGTCACCATAACGAAATATTACAATCATATGCTATTAGCGTCCTTTTACAGGGCTCTCTAATCGCCTACTTTGGTTGGATCATTGTGCCTTTTTTAGCGATGCATAATTTTTGGGCTTGGTCTCAGTTAACCTTAGCTAATTATATCGAGCACTATGGTTTACTCCGGTCAAAGAAAGAGAATGGTCGGTATGAGAGATGCCAACCTCATCACTCATGGAACGCTAATTATGTCGTGTCCAATGTTGTACTCTTTCAACTTGAAAGGCACTCAGACCATCATGCCAACCCCTCTCGGCGCTATCAGAGTCTGCGTAACTTCGACGACATTCCAGAGTTACCCAACGGTTATTTCGGTATGTATCTACTCGCCTATATTCCATGGCTATGGTTTAAAGTAATGGATAAGCGCGTCTTGGCTCTGCCCCACATTCAAGGAGATTTATCCAAGGTTAATATTTGCCCCTCAAAAAGAGAGAAGATCTTGACTGCCTATGGAACCCCAAGCCAGGCTTATTAATACCTCAGACTCAACGCAGTCTGTGTAAAAACAACCTTCGCTCCTATCATTGCCGCTTGGATTGATCAGGCTTATAAATCCCAAAAGGATCAGACCGATATGAACCGACTAGAGTCTGGATTTTCACTGTTTCCGCCTTATGGGCAAAGCAACAGTCGGTAAACCGAAAAAAGAAGCATAGTGTAGCCATCTAATAACAGTTATCGGTTGTGCTAGTATTAAGATTGTGGCTAAGTACAAAAAGTAGCGCTATTTTGAGCCTTAATCTTGTGCCAATGAGGACATAAACGTGAGTGCAGGCGAAAGAAAGACACTAGTATTTTCCAGCGGCGAGTCGGGTGAGCATCATTATTACCAGTGGCGACCAGAGCACCCAGTGGCATGGATACATATTATGCATGGTATGTCTGAGCATGGCGCTCGCTATGCGGAATTCGCGGATTTTCTCTGTCAACAGGGTATTTTAGTTACTGCGGGGGACCATCGCGGCCACGGACATACAGGGAAATCTATGAACAGCAGCTATCATATAGCTGACTCCGATGGCTGGGAACAAATGGTTGATGACCAGTGGCAGCTTCTTAATCATATTGAAGACCGACTGCATTTACCCTTTATTATAATGGGCCACAGCATGGGGTCTTTTATGGCGACCCGCTTTTGCCAGAAATATAGCCACCAAATCGCCGACGCTTTTAACCATAAGCTCTGTGGTTTGATTTTATCCGGCTCAAGTTACGACTCTCCCGCGTTCTTTAAAAGCATCTCATATTTCGCTCGTTTTGAGCGCTGGAGGCTAGGCCTGCGACATCCTAGTAATCTACTGGAAAGGCTTTCCTTTGGTTCGTTTAATAACGCCTTTAGGCCGAACCGCACCCCTAGTGATTGGTTGTCGCGAGATGAAAAAGTCGTGGATGATTATATAGCTGACTATTACTGCGGAGCCCCCCTTTCAACCCAATCTTGGTGTGACTTTCTTGCCGGCATGGCTGACTTATCGAGCCCCAATGCTATGGCCTTGATCGATAAAGCACTACCAATCTATTTGATAGCTGGCGCTCTTGACCCTGTAGGCAAGCAGGGTGCGGGCGTTGAAAAGTTGAAGGAAATTCTACTTGAGGCTGGCATCAAACGAGTCGATTTGCGCCTCTATCAAGAGGCCAGACATGAAATTTTGAATGAAACCAATAGAAGCGAAGTATTTAACGAGCTACTAGCATGGGTAGCATCACTCAAACCAGAACTCTGATTGTTAATTCGTGAGTTTATACTTAGCATATTCATATGATATCGAGTAGTCTGGGTAATTAGTTATGCAAATAATAAGGACTTTAAATTTTGAACGTCATAACAAACGCTAGCGACAAATCAGATAGGGCTATAACGAGTCTGACCCAATTAATTGAGACCCTTAAAGCCGCCCCATCGGACCAATTTGAATCTATTGCGCAACATCTATCTCTAACAAAAACTGACGTGTTGCCTTATGCGACTTTTTCTCCTACCAGCTACACTCGAAACTGTTTAGAGCTAAATGAACGTTTTGAACTGATCTTACTATGCTGGGAACCTGGACAGATGACGGATATTCACGACCATGGAGGAGAAGAATGTTGGGTGTATTTCATGGATAGTCAGTTTGAAGAGATAATCTATGAGCGAAGCCACTCTAAACTTAGCCAAACTCAGTCAAAGACAGCTAATAATGGCTCTATTAGCTATATGTCCGATTTTTTGGGTGTCCATAGTTTGAAAAATGCAGGTAAGAGACGAGGCTTTTCACTCCATTTGTACGCAAAACCTATCATGTCTTGTAACGTTTTTAATAGTTTATCTGACTCGTTTGAAGAAAAGAAAATGACTTACGATACTCAGTTCGAGATCCATTAGCCGATATTTTATTTATGCATGCTTTTTGAGACGCAGTTTTTACCGTTTTGTTCAGCCCCGACACATCTACATGGCGCCTGCGCCAAAGATGGCTTTGTGGATCAATTGCCATCCTAGATGTAGCGCGTCAAATACACCCATACAAAAAAACAAAAGTGGCCGAGAGCTCGGTGATACCATTAGACTCACCCACCAACAAGCCCAACAGCAAGGCATGCTGGCCCAGCGGCAGGGGCCGAAGTAATTTTAAGGCAATTGCAAAAGGGCGATTTAGCCTTACTGTTAGTTTTGTCTGAGAGACAAGAGGTGTTTGATCTGCTCGCGGCAGCTGGCTAACAGCTGCAGCTCTGTAGCTCTGTAGCTCTG
>DGAQ01000003.1:16105-21289 GCA_002382445.1 Porticoccaceae bacterium UBA4026
CTGTAGCTCTGTAGCTCTGTAGCCTAGGGTGGCATCGGCACCTCTGGTTCTAATTGCAGAGTGAGAGGCACAGTTGCTTAAAGATGACAGATTAGGGGCCCAGCAAATTCTAAAGGGAAGTTACGTCTTTCCAGACACTGTCGGCGGTAAACTCTATGGATACTACAAACTCGTATGCCTTCCAGTTCTCGATCATGCTTAGCAGATAGCTGCCATCCGTCTTTTGGTATAGCTGATACCGTTGTCCAACACGAGGAACAAAATTATAAGATGCGCTGTAGACAAGTTCATTTAAGTCCGCAAGCCGCCTTATAGCCTCGTATTCTCTATTTAATAGTTCAACCGCATTCTCGAAATAGTTCTTAGTTAAAGATCCTCGCTCTGAAAGGAACAGAGCAGTATCAGGCAATACGATAGAGGGTGAACTAGATGTTGTTCCGTAGGGCAAGAGTGCTTTCTTCAAACTTTTCATGACAAATACCCTACAGTTATAAATAAAATCGTGAGAGCATACGTCATAGCACGCCCGTTTGGACCATAACGCAAAATACGCGCCGATTATTCAAGCGTTATATTGCCAAAATATCATCTGTCGACCAATTGTCGGGGTAAAGTCGTGGCCGACAACGCTATAAAATTGTCATAGTTCCCTTGCAGAGGATAAGGAGCGAATATGATTGTTAAAAAATTAAGAGATAGAAATGGCTGGACTCAGGAACAATTAGCTGAATGTTGTGGCTTAAATGTGAGGACTATTCAGCGTGTTGAGAGTGGGAGAAAAGCTAGTCTCGAAACATTGCAAAGCCTTGCCTCTGTATTCGAAGTAGATATTTTAAAATTAACAGAGGAAATTACTGTGATAGATAAAGAATCGGAAAATTGGAAAGTTTTACCTTGGTGGTTTAGAGCTAACATGTTTGGAATTTATAAAAAGCGCACTGTTGTTTGGTGCGAGTTAGTTATGCTGTTCACTGGTTTTGTGTATTGGATTTTTTTACAGGATCCATCAGTGGCAGCCATTATGTTTCTAGCAGCATATATTACAGGCTGGATTGTTAGATATGGCGATAAGAATCACGCTTGGTAGGCCAGTATAACAAGCCATTCAAGCGGGACTTTTAACAGTTGGTTAGGTTCCGCTTCGCTTCACATTTTAACCAACTATTAAAAGCCTCTTAATGGGGCGTTAGATTGCAATCGGTATTTTAGTGCGTGGTTAATATGAAAACTATAGGAATGCTCGGAGGGATGAGCTGGGAATCTACAGCCAGCTATTACAAGGCTTTAAACGAAGGGGTTAAAAAACTCTTAGGAGGCCTTCACTCCGCAAAAATCTGTATGTATAGCGTCGATTTTGATGAAATAGAAAAATTACAGCATCAGGGTAAATGGAGTGAAACTGCAGAAATATTATCTGAGGCTGCTATGTCAGTTGAAGCGGGCGGCGCTGATTTTCTCCTGATCTGCACAAATACGATGCATAAGGTGGCTTCCGAAATTGCCAGTAGAATATCTATTCCAATTCTCCATATTGCAGATGCAACCGCCCATAGACTTCAAAGAGACAATATCAATTGCGTTGGTTTACTCGGCACTCAATTTACAATGGAGCAAGATTTTTACAAAGGCCGACTGTCGGATAAATACAACATTAAGGTCTTAATCCCTGACACTAGGGAACGAAAAATCGTTCATAGTGTTATTTACTCTGAATTGTGCCTGGGTAAAATTAATGAATCTTCTAGAGCTGAATATATAAAGATCATTGATAATCTCTATGCACAAGGCGCTGAGGCTATTATCCTAGGCTGTACGGAAATAGCCCTTCTTGTACAACAGAAACATACATCCGTGCCTCTATACGACACAACGGAAATTCACGCAGCGGAGGCGGTCAAACTGGCAACATCGTAGTATGGTTCAATACTTAACCGGTTGCTCAAACAGGGTGCGGGCAAGGATCTGTAACGGCTAACCCTCCTTTCCATTTTCTGACTTACATTACTGCTGCTCAGTCACCCATGCTGTCACTGATTGATCTAACATCGGCAAGGTAATACTTCCGTTGCCCAGCACACGGTCGTGAAACCCTCTTAAATCAAAATCATTCCCGAGTTCTTGCTCAGCAAAATTTCTTAACCGACGAATGTTGAGCATGCCCAACATATATGAGTTAGCTTGGCCGGGCCATGCGATGTAGCGGTTAATTTCACTTTCTAAATCGACTGGAGGCCATGCGGTATTATTTAACATGTAATCCAACGCTTTTTGACGCGACCAACCTTTGGTGTGAATACCACTATCAACCACCAAGCGCGCGGCCCTAGCGGCTTGATCAGACAGTAAGCCAATTTCATCCAGTGGCCCGCTATACAAACCGAGTTCGCCGGCTAGCCGCTCTGAATAAAGAGCCCAACCTTCTGCAAAACCAGAATTATATAGGTAGCGTGCTAAGGGGTGCACCTTATCCCCTAACTCCAAGGCGATTGCCCCTTGCAGATGGTGACCGGGATAACCTTCATGGTAAAGCACCGATTGCTGCCCCGCTACCGACCGGTGAGTAGGATCAATAACCGCTATATAATAGATACCTGGGCGCCTGCCATCTTCAGATGAAGAATGGTACTCACCCGTACCATCAGTCTCACGGTATGGGGGATAGGGTTTAATTTCCATATCCGCTTTTGGCAGTAAGCCAAACGCTTTAGGCATAGCCTGTTTAGATGACTCCAGTGAAGCCAGCGCGTAATTGAGCACATCCTCACGGGTGCTAAAGGTGTATTTAGGATTACTGTTTAAGCCGTGCATGAGCGACTCAATCGTTTCGCCTTTAAAATACTCATCAATAATGACTTGCATCTCTGATCGTATTGAAAGTATTTGTTCAAGGCCAAGCTGGTGAATTTCATCTGGGGTTGGCTTTACGGTGGCATAGTAGCGAACTAATTCGGGGTAACAATGCTCGCCATTAGGGTTGCCACTTAAGGCGATGCTAGTGCGCGCAGCAGGAAGATATTCCTGCTCCAAAAACTGAGCAAATCTCTCTATAGCAGGCTTTATCTCACTTTCAAAAACGGTATTAACTTGCTGGCTATAAATGGCGATATTGGCCCGTGTAGCCGGGCTCAGTAAAGGGCTATCATCACCCAATAAACGCCTAACCGCTGCGGGTACTTTTTCAACCGTGAGTCTTGGTGCGCTATAGCCCGACCTTATCCCCAAACGTAAATTCACCGTTTCGGTATCAATATAGAGCGCCAATGACTTTAAACGATCTAGTGCTTGCTGGCGATGTTCGGCCGTGTCAACGGGCTGCACTTCAAAAACCGCTGGCACGCCGGTGTGCCATGCAGTTGACGTACTGGCGGCCCATAATTCATTGCGACATACACGTATCGATGTTGAGCTTGTTAAGGTTTCATGAAGAATCCCGTAAGTTACCCAGTCTCGTGAGCCTATAGTTTCGGGTTCGCCTATTGCCTCAAGCTCAGATAGCCAGCGATCCTCTTTTTGTTGCCACAACCTAAGCGCAGCAATAGAGTTATCCATCAATTTATCATGAGGAGTATTGGCTAAACTCAAAAAACTACCCGTTTCTGGGTAGCGTAATAAGTAGGCCGCAAGATAATCATCCGCCAGCAGCTCTATGGCGCTGTCTTTGCCTTGCTGGTTTCCCTCGGCTGTTACCGGCTCATTGCTCGCTGACTGACAGGCAACACAAAGATAGCTTAAAAATAATAGAGTGATAAAACGCATAAAAAACCTAATAAGAACGGTACATATTAATAAAGAAAAATATCGATTATTTTATATATTGCTAGCTGCGACAATTCAATGCTTATTAGCAGGTGAACATACATTTTATTCTGGATAAATCGTTTTAAGAAGCTCTCTAAGCCGAGGTAACACCGCTAGCTCGCTGCCATCCTCTTTGATATACCCCAAATAAACAGCGACTAAATCCCTTTCATGATTAATCAATAAACCCTGCCCTGCCCAACCGCCCTTATAAATATCATTATTGTTATAAACCACGTCCCATTGATAAGAATTATGTTTTATTTCTGGGTCAGCTGAGTCTCCATCGGCAAAGCGAGCGTTGGCTAACAGCTCAGGCCTGCCCTTATTAATGATCATGTCGAGATAGCGATCTGAAATAACTTTTTCGGAACTGACTTTTTTGTAGCTCGGTGTAAACAATAATCCAAAGCGAGCCATGTCACGGGCTTTTGCCAGAAAACCACCTGAGCTTAAAGCGATGCCATAGCGAGCTGCAAATATAGAGGCGTCACCCTCTGCCCCCATTTTGTGCCAAAGCTCTTTAGTCACAGCATCCTGAAAAGGCATTGCCATAAGTCGTTCAACTATCCACGACAATACAAAGGTATTAGCGCCGCTATAATCAAAGCCGACGCCTTGATCGGCCCAGCGACCGGGCTTCATATTCGCTAGGGCTTCATAAGGTGTACTAGCCGTATTATTACTTCGCACAGCATCATTTAATGAGGCTTCATACTCATAATAACAAGTACCTCGTGCATAGTTACCATCTGAGCAATCAATACCAGAGGCCATATCCAAGACGTTACGAACAGTCACCCCCTTAAAATCTGATCCTTGCAGTTCAGGTAAATAAAAATCTACCGGCTTATTGGTATCGATTTGTCCTCTGTCTTCCAAAATAGCAATGAGGGTTGAAGCAAAAACCTTAGTCACTGACCACCAAATTGGCTTTTCATACTCTTGCATACGGGCATAGTGCTCAAACACGATATCGCCTTTGTGCAAAATAACGACGGCCATATTACTTGATAGATCACTCTCTAAAAAATCAACAAAAGCCAATTTTCCTTGGGGAGTTGTTACCTTGAAGTTATCAATTTCATTGTTGAGTTTGTAAGCCAGCGGCTGAACAGGGCCATTACGGTAAACATTCACAGTGGGAAAAAGTTGATGGATGTTTTTGTTATTCCACATCATATCTTTGCCCTGAGGAACCCACCACACTTCATCGGCAGGGTTAGGTAAGCGTTGATGCTGTTCAAGTGTCTCAGCCACAGACGAAGAAGGGATAAAGGGTGCGCGATTTGAATTGGCAAACAGTGGCGTAATACACATGGAATAAACAAAAACTAGAGCCAATAAAAATTTCATGATAAGTCACTTTTATTATAGTGGGTTTCA
>DGAQ01000038.1 GCA_002382445.1 Porticoccaceae bacterium UBA4026
ATCAATAACGATCTCCCTTATTCTGAGATATTAACGGCTGATTACATGATGATGAACCCTCTTCTCGACGAAGTCTTTGATGGCGACGCGACTTTTGATAGCGCTGAGAATAGGTTTGTATTTAAGCCATCGAAAATTCAAGGATTTTACTCCGATCCTGCCATTAAAATAATTGAAACAAATAGCGATGGTGATAAAAAATATGCAGCCGTTGGCTCTGCTTTAAGTCCATTTCCTCACGCGGGATTATTAACTGATTTTGCGTTTCTTGATCGATACCCAACAACAGATACCAATAGAAATCGCGCTCGTGCTCGATGGACATTTTATCACTTTCTCGGAATCGACATTGATAAGACGTCGCAAAGGACCACTGATGCAGACGCCCTCGCTGATAGAAATAACCCGACAATGAATAATCCAAATTGCACTGTGTGTCATGCTCTGTTGGATCCTGTGGCAGGCGCATTTCAGAATTGGGAAAGAACAGGCCGGTATCGAGAGGGCAGATTGGATACACTCACTGGCACCTATAAATATCCTGATGATGGAGGATCCTTATATCAGGAAGGCGACCTGTGGTATCGCGATATGCGCCCGCCTGGACTATTTGGTACTGCCATTACCGAGAGAGATAAAACATTATCTGTACTAGCAGATCTGATTGTTGCCGAAGAGGGGTTTCTTTCTGCGAGTGTAAAGTTTTGGTGGTCGGCAATTTTTGGGAAGCCGCTTATACTTAAGCCAGTTGTCGAAACTGATGAAAACTATTCCGCTAGATATGAAGCATATTTAGCACAGCAACAAGCAATTGACGTTTTTTCCAAGTCCTTAGAAGCTAGCATGAGCGCAAAAGATATGCTCGTTGCCATGTTGATGTCTCCTTGGTTTAGCTCTGAGGCAGCTTCGGGACTTGCTTCGGAATCCGCGCAATCCGTGGTGAGCTTAGGAAATAAGCAGTTACTGACACCAGAGCAGTTAGCTCGTAAAACGGAGAGTCTAACGGGCATTAATTGGCGAGGGTCCATTGCTCAGAAAGCACAAATAGAAAATGAAGACGGCCCCATAATGATAGAGACCTACGAGACGCTTGGCGTGCTTCTTGGCGGTATTGACTCAGACGCTGTCACTGAAAGATTGGTTTTATTTACACCAACTATGCTTTCTGTATTGATGACGCATGCGACAGAAGTTTCTTGTATGGCAGTCGTAAAAGATTTTTCTAAGGAAATTAAAAGCAGGAAATTGTTTGATTTTGTTGAAGAATCCTCAGACCCGAATACAGAGGATTTCCGCAAGCAAATACGGCATCTTTATAGTTTGCTACATGGAAGTGACGTGGGTTTATTTTCAGATCAAGTAGAAAGAATGATTCTGCTATATTCTGAAGCTAAGAAGAGGGGTATCGGTTTCTATTCGAATACTTCTTATTATTTCACACGCTGTCAAAGTGGTTGGGATGGAAACATCATTCGCGATTTGCAGAATAAAGATAGCGGCTTCGATTTCGATATTTATGAGCCTAAAGAAAACGGTCCAAATCAAAAAATAGTTGACAATATTCGTAATATAAACACGGCTCTTTTTTTAAAACAGATTGATCCGACAGCGCCACAACGAGACAATGTTATCGATTGGGAAGTATACGGGCCAGCCGAAAGGTCTATGTTCTTTGACAGAATCGGTGCTAAGTATGCATGGATAGCCGTGATGAGTTATATGCTGAGCCACTTAGACTTTGTCCATGAGTAAATATTCTACGGTCCATTGTCCTTGCATTAGGGGGTTTAAATGAAAAATAGAAGAGATTTTCTCAAGTTCCTATCTATTGCAACAGTCGGTTCGACGAACCCCGCAGCGTTTGCTTCGAGCGAAAGTGCTTTTGCTGGAAAATTTTTAGTGACAGTTCAGGCTATTGGAGGCTGGGATGTTTCTTCTTTTTGCGACCCTAAAGAGAACCAAATTGGTGAGCAAGAAATCACAACCTGGTCTCGAGAAGCAGTTGCTTTAAAGGCTGGCAATATCTCTTACGCTCCCTTTGCAAGAAATGAAACATTTTTCACTAAACATGCGCACAGAACATTGGTAATAAATGGCGTCGATGCTCAGACTAATGCGCACGATATCGGGACATTAACTAACTGGTCAGGAAGGACGGCGTCGGGGTTTCCTACTCTGCCATCGTTGTATTCGGCCACATTTGCGCCAGAAAAGCCCATGTCATTTATAAGCTTTGGAGGGCTTGATAGGACGGAGGGTTTAATCAGGCATACGATGCTTGATCATTCGGCGGGGCAACTTTCGAATTTATTGAAGCCAAATCAATCTTATAGTAACAGCATGATCGACCCTGAGTTATGGGAAATCATAAAACAAGTTCACACTTATGATTCTAAAATATTGCTTACGGATCAAACATTAGTGGCAGGAAATAGACTGCTGATTGATAGTTATATGTCGTCTATGGAAAATACTGCCCCGCTGCTTGAATTTGCAGATACACTGCGAACTGGGTTAGATCCTGCGCCCACAAAAAATTATCTCATTACTCAAGCAGATTTCGCTGTGCTTGCGTTTAAAGCCGGAGTGAGTGTTAGTGCTAATCTCTGGGCTGGGGCGTTTGATACGCATGCGGATCATGACAGGGATCAGAGTCTCGCGTTAATTGAACTGACTGAAGGGCTTAATTACTTATGGGATAAAGCCGAGGAGGCGGGTATAGCAGATCGGTTGATCGTAGTCGTAGGGAGCGATTTCTCAAGAACGCCATATTATAATGAACATCAAGGCAAGG
>DGAQ01000014.1:0-365 GCA_002382445.1 Porticoccaceae bacterium UBA4026
AAGAAAAAGGAATTCTCGAAGAGGATTACAAGGAAGAGTAATTCACTGTTTTTAATCACTCGGGAGTGAAAATGTGAAACCTTTTTATTTTTTCCTAATTTGGATTTTCGGATTTTTCGTTTTACTTTCTTTTGACTTGTTTATGGAAGGGTTTGTATTTGAATGGTTAGAATGGAATGGAACAATAAAAAATGATTGGTTTTTTGCCTTGTGGTGGGGATTTGTTGTAATTTGGGTTATATACGGAACAAAAACTTTATATGAAAAAACAAGGATGCCCCTCAGTAAGAAATAACTGAGATACCCTCACACTTCATAAGTTCTTCTATTCGGTATAGACTCTAAGTCTCTCATTTAGATAATGT
>DGAQ01000014.1:607-26629 GCA_002382445.1 Porticoccaceae bacterium UBA4026
CCCTCTAAAGACCTCGTTGAAAGAGATGGTATTAAATATGAAGTCAACTCCCAAACACCATTCACTGGGGTATCTGTTAGTTACCACGAAAATGGTCAATTAATGTATAAAGGTGCCTATAAAGACGGAAATAAAGAAGGACTTTGGATGTGGTATCACCAGAACGGTGAATTATGGTCTAAAGGCAATTTCAAAGACGGAATGTTTATCGGAAATCTTTATGAGTCCTATTACGACAACGGTCAACTAATGTCTAAAGAAAATTACAAGGACGGAAAGAGAGATGGACTATATGAGTCGTTCCAACGAAATGGTCAATTAGAAACTAAATCATGCTATGTAAATGGTGAAGAAACAGATATGTCCTACTGCGAGAAATAATCAATCACCCCCTACCTCCTTTTTCTTACTGTGACAATTACCCTTTGAAACCACCCCCTTGAAACCCTTGTAAACACTGCACCCAATTTCATGAAATTGGGTGTATCAAAAGGTAATGTTATTGTCACACTTTATGCGGTCTTTAATATCCTTTGAACACTTGCAGTTGAGATGCCTACTTCCTTAGAAACATTCCTAATACTCAAACCATCGGTTCTTAATTGGATTACTTTGTTCTCTTGTTCATCAGTAATTGATTTCTTCCTGCCCCAAGACTTATGAGTCTTACGATAATGTTCAATTCCCCTTGCAACTCTATCTGCCCGAACTGATAATTCCCACTGACTCATGATTCCAAGAAGGGAGATGAACATCTTTCCACTATTAGTGTCTGTTGAAACACCTTCTCTGAATGAATAAAGAGTGACACCTATATCATCCAGTTCTTGAATGATGTTGATTAGGTTTCTCAAGTTCCTACTTAAACGACTTAACTCCCAAACATAGATTGCTTGGAAACACCCTTTCTTTGCATCAGACAAAAGTCTTTGCAGTTGTTCTCTCTCTTCAATTCCTTTTGCACCACTTACCACCTCTTCATAGACATCATAGATGTCATAACCTTTATTCAATGCAACTCTCTTGAGTTCCTCTAATGCACTCTCATTAGATTGTTCTGAGGTGCTTATCCTAGACAGTAATGCTACTTTCATGATGACTCCTTCTCTTCAACAGTGCCGTCTTTGTTAATTGAAAATGACTTCATTGCCTGAGTTCTCATAGACTCTTCTTTGTATTTTAAGTAAGTGTTCTCAATATGATTGACACTAGTACCTGCAAGTTTTGCAATGTCCAAAATGTTCACATTAGACATGACTCTCATAGTGATCCCGAAGTGTCTAAGTGAATACCAAGTGAGATTTCTATCATCTTTCCATTCTTTAAGAGAGATCCCAATCCCAGTCATTAATGCTCTCCAGTGTTTTGCCCATTTCTGTGATGACAAACCACTAGTTCCATTCACACTAGTGAACACTAAGTGTTCTGAACTCGTGAACCTTTGTCTCTTTTTGAGTCGTTCAAAATACTCACCCCCACGACAGATGATTTTTCTTTTAGTTTTAACTTTTGATGTTTCTGCACGAACATTGATGTGTGCGAGATAATGTTCTTTTTCTTTATCGTCAAAGATTGTTTCTATTCTTGTGACATCTCCCCAAGTTAATTGTCTTAATTCTCCTACTCTCATGCATGAGTTAGAAGAGATTAATACATAATCTCTGATTATCATTCTTTCTAATGTCTCGTTTTCATCTTTACAGTTCTTATCTGCAATGTATGAACGCATGAAACGAACGAGTTTTTCGTATTCTTCTAATTCAAATGTATCTCTCTTTCCAATATCATCTTGTCTGATTTTAATTTTCTTAAAATCAAATAAATCAAAGTGAGATATGCCTTTTCGGTTTAGAAATTTCATCATGTGATTGATAGTTGATTGTTCATTTTGAACAGTTGCATCTGTCACAGTCTTGCCAGTTTTTTTATTTGCGATTGCCTTTCTTTGTCTTGAATATTCAAAAAGTGAACCTCTATCAAGTTCAGAGACTTTAGTTGTTCTCCCTACTATCTCAACAAAGTGCTTTAACTGAGTTGCAATTGCACTCAATCTGCCTTTAACAATAAGACCACTATCAACATCTTTTTTTCTATCATCAAGATAGAGTTCAACTGCCTCTTCAATAGATTGACCAAACACTCTCTTTCCTTGTTTCACATTTGTAGAGAGTTCCATTCCAAGTTCTCTTCCACGAATGAGTGCTGTGTCTAAGTCAGAAGTTTTTAATGATTTGCGATAGTGTTTTTGTTCATCTTTGACATACATTCTGAACTGGTAAACATCACCACTTTGTTTGACACGAAAGATTTGTGCCAACCCATCAAGAATGTCATGTTGACTGTGAAGATTATTGCCTTTGCCGACTCTTTTCTTTCTCATATTCGTTATGTTTCTCAATAACAACCATTAGTTTGTACTAAAGTTTGTATTCGTCATAACGATGATACACTTAAATCAATACTATAATCAAGAGTTTGTATGAAGTTTGTATTATAAGAATGCTGTAATAATGCGTGTTTCAGTCGTGTTTGCTATTCCCACTCAATAGTGGGGCTATATTTAGCCCAATAAAAACAATGGGTTATACGGCCTATTTTCAAGTTTGTAACTGGTTTGTAAATCAGTCCACTAATTAGGCACATCGCTTATCACTGTGAATCCTATTATTTTCAAGATGTTAGGCAAATCGCACTCGCAAATTTTGTAACGTTGGCTGGCAGCAGATTTTATTACACAAATTTCTGGCTCACTTATTAAGTACATCCAGCTTTTCCAGAAAATTTCAGACCAACCCCGATTATTAACTCTACCTAATTTGTTTTGGATAGCATATGACGCGATACTCTGATGTATTCGATATTTACGCCATATTACTTGAGGGCGCTATGATCCTAAGTGACTGTAAATATTTTCTTTTTGTTTAGGTAATTCCAACTCAGTAGTGCAAATAAATTTAGCCTCATAAAAACTATAGGTTGCAAGGCGATTTTTATGGTGCTCGAAAGTGCTGGTTATACACTGCTTTACCCACTTTTAAACAGCCCATCAACTAATTTTCGGGAAATAATAGCCCCGCGATGTTGGATAACCTTAAAGGAAGCACCGCTCATTCCATGTTCTCTGCAGAGTTCGGGAATGGGCACTCCACTTTCAGCTTGCTTGATGATGGCCAGTATTTGACTATCAGAATAACGTGATTTTTTCATGTAGATCTCCTTCGTAAAGTTTACGAGAAAATTCTACTTTTGACCTCCGTCATTTATCGCGGGGATTACCAATCCACGCCCAACCCTCTAAGCTGCGTATCTAGGCCGGTTTCATGGAAGGCGCTGGGCCATTGTTTTTCTATCAGCGGCTCAGACTCTAAGCGGCCCATTGCTGCATCTATAGACACCCAATGGGAGCCTCGCTGAAGAACATTAAGTGCGGGAACTTTATGGCGAAATACTGTTGCCTGTTGGTCATTATCATAGACTACGGTAGTAAAAAATATGGGTAGACCCCTGTCCCGAAAGGCCATTAATAACTCGACATTAGCAGACACCACATCCGGACAATAGGTCCCCAGGGGGCAGTCTGGATCGGTGAATGCATTAATCATATCCACTACTACCAACGCTGGCTTTGCCGTTAGTCCAATCACATTTTGCTCAAGGTTCGACATAATATTCTCAACGTATTCAAGTCATAAAAAAAACGGGCTGTGCTCCGCATCATAAGCAGCACCGCACGTTGATCCTATTACTGACTAGTGCTTAGAAACGATAGTTGAAATCTATACCATAAGAGTCTTTGGCACCCGGATGGATAAATGACCCACCAAACTCTGGGGCTGGAATGATTTCTTCCAAATACTTTTCATCAGTGACATTGCGGCCCCAAATAGTCACGCCCCAGTTCTCGCCATCAACAGAGATACGCGCATTAAGTGTGTCGTAGGCATCGCGCTTGGCTTTGCTGAAATCCTGAGTAATGCTGGCACCAGGATAGAATACCTGCCAGATACTCGGCGTAGCCTCGCCCTGCAAGGTATGGAACGCCATCTCACCAACATACTGCCAATCTAGACGCGCCGTCAGATTAATACCAGAGCTCACTTCGGTTTCAAACTGCGCACCTAAGTTATAAGTACGATCTGGTGCCTGAGGAGCCTCATTGCCAACGGTTAATGGACGGTGATTGTTGCGTTTGATTTCACTGTCGAGAATACCCATACCGCCAAACATTGAGAGGCTTTCTGTAAGCACAGCATTAAAGTCCATTTCAAAACCTTGAATCTGCAAGTCTTCAATAGTAGTTACCACGCGCATCAAACCAAATGGACCCGCATAAAATTCAAAGAACTGGTTGTCTTCAACATCGGTAGAAAAAACCGATGCATTGACTCGTAATCGGTTATCAAAAAACTCCATCTTGCTACCAAATTCGATGCTAGTAGACACTTCTTTTTCGTACTCATCTTTCACTGACAGCTCGCCATCGACCAGAGCACCAGGATTAGTGCCATCGCCATTATTGTTGTACCAGAAGTCGATCAGCGCCTCGCGGCCGATGTCGCCGCTAGACAGGCTAACGTAAACATTGCCACCAAATTTTTTACTGTAAAAATCTTCATTATTTTCCCCTTTTTTTTATTTTGTGCATTGTATACGACAAGGACTAAGTAACGGACTAACTTGGTCTAGGTCGCCTTTTTAGACTCCCCCTGTTCTGATAAGTAATAAAATCAATTCGTGGCGCTTAACTCCAGATCATACGGAACTATTTAATCCTAGGTCGAATAGAAAATTCTTGGACATGCTCACCCCATCGCGGTAACGTCCACAGCAGATATTTACCTCATACCATGGAGCCAATATTCTTTTTACTCGCTAATGTCCAGTAGCGCTAAAAGTGGGTTTTACCGGCGCAGGAAGGTGCGTTTCCGCCTCACAACGACTGCGAATATCCTCTAAATCACCACCAAAGTTAAACAGACTCGGCTCCCCAGCGACAGCTTTTAATTCAGCACGTAATGCCTCCGTTGCACCGACGTCGACAGTGCCATCGGACTCAATCACAACACCATAACGTTTAGCGCCCTCGACAGTGACTAGCCGGCGGTTGACGTCTTGGCGAACTAGCTCAGCATCACGAGCGAACGGATCACCCCAGCCACCACCACCCCAGGTATTAAAATACAGAACATCACCGGTTTTAACTTTGACACCCTCAACCTTTGCGGGAAGCCATTCTTCAGAACCATCACATCGGACAATCTTTTTGGTTGATCTTAAACCTGTTTCTCCACCCAATACACCCCAAGGATAAGTCAGCCAACGATCATCATGAATACCGACGTCACCATCACATAAAAAACAATAGGCGACCGTTAGACCGTTGCCGCCTCGATGCAATCCGGCACCCCCAGAATCTGGGATAGTTTCATAACGTTCAATTCGCAATGGATAATAGGATTCGATGAATTCATTGGGTACATTAGTGAATCCTGGCCATAAACTATGCCCATCGGGACCATCTCCAATGGGACGACCTGGTATTCCGCCAAACCCGATTTGGAATAACTGAAACCACTCTCCACCTTTACCCGGTCGACTATCGTAGCCAGAAAAGAATAAATGTGGCGAGTCAGAAAAGCCCGCCGCATTTAGCATCATCTCTGGGGCTCCCATACCGAGTAGCGCACCAAGCACATCGAAGATGCGCCCTAAAGCATGAGTCCGGCCAGACAGCGCCGCAGGATAGTTGGGCTTCAATAATGTGCCCTGCGGAATGCGTACATCCACCAGATCGTAAAAGCCATCATTAAAGACAATTTGCGGATCGACAACATTAATCGTGAATGAACCAAAGAACATTTTGAACATGTCTTCGTTCAAAAAGAAATTAACCGAGCTCTGTGCTTGGGGATCAGTCCCACTAAAGTCAAAGATCGCTTTTTCACCCTCACGCCACATGGTGCACTTGATTTTATAGGGACCCATACCCATACCGTCGTCACAGAGGTAGTCTTCAAAAACCCGGGGCTCTTCTGGAATGAACATACCAATAATATGCTTCATAGCGTCATAGTTGCGCCGCAACATAATATCCATAGTCGAAAACAACACGTCATCGCCAAACCGAACGGACAATTCGACACAGCGTTTGGCGGCTGTATTGCAGGCTGCCACTAGCGCATTCAAATCAAACCGGTTCCACTGCGGCGTGCGTACATTATGCAAAATCAGTTCAAGTAAATCGGACTGCAGGACACCTTTTTTATATAACTTAGTCGGTGGAATACGAATGCCTTCTTGAAAGATAGTGGTCGCTTCAATAGGAATTGAACCTGGCACCATGCCCCCGTTATCAGACATATGACCAAACATCGCGGACCAAGCTATATGGCGGCCGTCTTTAAACACAGGCACCAGAACTACCCAGTCGGGCAAATGCGAGACAGCGGCATTACACATATAAGGATCGTTAGTAAGAATGATATCCCCTTCTTCGATCGTATCATTGTAGGCCTCCAAAAATGGGCCGATAAATGAACCAAACTGGCCCACGACCATCTTGCCCTCCTTGTTAGCGATCATCGGGAAGCAGTCACCCTGCTCTCGAATACCCGGTGACATGGCCGTTCTAAACACGACAGCATCCATCTCCTCGCGAGCATTACGCAGCGCATTTTCAATAATATCGACGGTAACGCCATCGACATCTACTTGCTTAAGCGGGTCGTTATTGGTTTCTAATAGTTGTGCAGTCATGATTACTCACCCCCTTTAGCTGAGTCAGGATTAATCAGTAGATTGCCCACCGCATCTACCACAGCCACATAGCCTGGTAGTACCACAGTGGTCGAATCCATCTCGCCAACAATCGCTGGCCCGGCAATTTTTAAACCCACATTAAGCTTATTGCGATCATAAATATTAGCTTCGTACCAGTCACCCTCATAATAGAAGCGACTCTCAATAATTATGCACTCATCGAGACTCATGCCGGTCTGACCAATTTGGCGCTCGGCAATGGATTTAGCCTTAGCCTTAGCCACAGCGCGAATCATGAGAATCTCATGGCCATCGTTTAACTTAAACGTGAATAGCTGCTCATGCTCTGCATCAAATTGATCTGTCAGCAGCGTAACACCCTTCTGCTTGAGCTCATCTTCGGTGAAGTCAATGGTAATTTGGAAGGCCTGACCGGCATAGCGCAGATCGGCCTGATAGGTAATTTCATGCTCTGAAGCGGGAATATTATCTTTGAGCAGTGCATTACCTGCACGCACCTGAAGTTCATGTAAATCTGAAGTTAACTTGGCATCGCTAAGATCACTGGCCATCGTTAGATAGGTTCGCGCGGCTTCGTCCTGCACCTGAGTCGTTGCATCGCCGTAGGCACAGAGCACACCGGGGCCCGGTGGAATAATCACCGGCCAGGCATCCGTCAAAATACCCAGCGCGTTGGCATGCAGCGGACCTGCACCACCAAAACCAACAAGAGCAAAGTCGCGTGGGTCATAGCCCTGCTCAACCGACACTAGACGCAATGCTCCAAACATCGACTCATTAACAATCTTAATAATACCTTCCGCGGCGGCCATCAAATCAATACCCATGGCATCGGCAACAGACTGCACCGCCGCCACCGAAGCCTCACGGTTAATCTCCATCTTGCCACCCAACTGCACATCAGAGGGCAGATAGCCGAGCACCACATTGGCGTCACACACGGTGGGCTGCTCACCACCTTTCATATAACAGGCTGGGCCAGGTACAGCACCAGCAGACTCAGGGCCTACACGCAGCGCCTTGGTTAACTCGGGAATAAAGGCGATAGAACCGCCACCGGCACCCACGGTACGCACATCCACAGAGGGCGCTCGGACTCGCACATCGGCAACAATGGTCTCACGGCGAACTCGCGCACGAGAGTTTTGAATAAGCGCCACATCGGTAGAGGTACCGCCCATATCGCAGGTCAAAATATTGTCATAACCGGCACGGCTACAGAAGTAGATTGCACCCGAAACGCCACCAGCAGGACCGGACATAAGCATATTCACAGGTGATTCTGAGGAGGCTCTGGCCGACGCCAAGCCACCATCAGAGCGCAAAATAGACAACTGGGTATCTGATCCCATTTTCTCATCTAGCGCGGCCTGTAAGTTACTTACGTAGCTAGCAACTTCAGGACGCACATAGGAATTCACTACCGTTGTTTCGGTACGCTCATATTCCTGCATCTCTGGAACCACGTCGCTGGAAATAGAAATGGGCGTGTCAGTAAAAATCTCTGCGGCAATCTCACTCGCACGATGTTCATGGGCACCATTTATATAAGAATTGATAAAGCAGATCGTTAGCGCTTCCACCTCACCTGTCGCACGCAGTGTCGTCAAGTCTTTGCGTAGTTGGTTTTCGTCGAGAGTTCTTACCACTGCACCATCAGCACCCATTCTCTCTTGGGCACCAATGGTCAATTCTAGCGGCGCTAACAGTGGTTTTTTAACAAAGCTAACCCATCCGCCCAAGCCACCAGGACAAAACGATCGTGCCACCTGCAAAGTATCTTCATAACCAGCCGTAGTCACCAAGCCTACCTTAGCGCCTCGACCCGTGAGGACAGCATTGGTCGCAACCGTGGTGCCGTGCATCACCCTACTGACATCAGACGGATTAACACCTGACTCGTCACAGATCCGCGCAATACCATTTAGCACGCCGATGGACGAGTCCTCCGGTGTCGATGGCACTTTGGCTGTATGGGTTGCCCCTGTATCTTCATTGATCAGCAGAAGGTCAGTGAATGTACCTCCTACATCGACCCCTAATCTATAGCTCATCTTTGCCTCCGAACACTGTCTTTAGTTATTTAAGTTATTTTATTTCGTCTACTTAGCTGACAAGGTCCCTTACTGTTTCAGTAAATGGCCTTGCAGCCAAGTCTTTGATCTTCCTCCTGAGATGGCACCCGTTAAGTCCTGTGCCGTATCTGACGCCCGCAGTAAAAGTACTTGGTCAATACCGGTGTCAAAACCCATCTGCTCTAACATCATAACCACGTCTTCAGTGGCCACGTTGCCAGATGCTCCTGGGGCAAAGGGGCAGCCGCCCAATCCACCGATAGACGCATCAAAACGTCTTATGCCTGATTCCACAGCCGCATAAACATTGGCCAAACCCATAGCTCGGGTATCGTGAAAATGGCACCCCAGCTGGTCATTACCATGACGCTGCACCAACAACGCTGTCAGGTCACGCACCTGCTGCGGATGAGCAGCGCCAATGGTATCAGCCAGTACCACTTGACTGGCGCCCGCCTGAAGAAATTTAGCAACGATCTTTTCTACGAGTAACGGGTCAGTCGGGCCGTCAAAGGGGCATTCAAAGGCTACCGCAATAGTGGCTATCACCTCTATTCCATCTTGCTTGGCCTGGCTTAACATATCTACTGTGATATCTTCAGTCTGTGACATGCTCATGCCAGCATTTTTTTGCGCCATGCCATCACTCGCATAGAGCACCATAGTGACTATTTTAGCGCCCGCATCACGGGCAAATTCGTAGCCTTTCATATTAGGAATTAATGCAATACAGGGCGTCGTAAAGTCAGTCTGACCCTCTAACGCCTTAAATATCTGATCGCTATTAGCCATTGCTGGAACGGCTTTGGGAGAGACGAAACTACCCACCTCAATTCTCGGCACCCCAGCAGCAGCAATCTCACGAACCAACGCAGTACGCTGCTCGACCGAGAGTATTCTAGGCTGATTCTGCAGGCCATCTCTCGGCCCAACATCGGTGATCACAACCTGATTTGATATCACTTTATATGCCCCTGCTCTTTTAACTGTTCGATGGTCTTTGCACTATATCCTAGTAATTCTTTAAGCACCTCTTCGGTATGCTGCCCCAGCATCGGCGCTGGCGTAAATATTTCGTCATTCGTTCGTGATAACTTTATCGGATTTCCAGGCCCCTTAGTTTGACTTCCATCTGGGTGCTTTAAATCAATAACCATATTGCGATGTAGCACCTGCTCATCTGACAATGCCTGACTCAAGCTATTAACTGGCGCGCAGGGTATTCGCTTAGCCTCAAGCTGTGCCAGCCAATACTGACAGGTATTGCTACTGAATAAGTTATTGAGTGTGCTATTGATCATCTCTCTATCTTCCCAACGACCGGGTTGGGTATCGTACTTGCTGTCATCAAACACTGGGCAATCTACCAACTCTTTAAGGTATTGCCAAAAATTATCTGTAATCACCGCAATCACTATACTGCCATCGGAACAGCTAAACGTATCATAAGGCACATGGACAAAGTGACTGTTGCCAATAGGGTAAGGGTCTTCTCCAGAAAGGAAATGCATGGTCGCCATATAGTTAAGCATCGAAATTTGGCAGTCAAGCATCGATATATCCACATGCTGGCCAACACCGCTACGCTCGCGCTCATAGAGTGCGGCCAAAATGCCCATCACCCCAAACATGCCACCACCGAGATCGCCGATAGGGATTCCCGCTCGCACGGGGTTCGCGGCATCGGAACCAGTGATCGACATTCCACCACCCATGGCCTGCGCCACCTGATCAAAAGCGGGCCGTTTACTGCCTGGACCATCAGAGCCGAACCCTGACACAGCGCAGGTAATAATACGGGAGTTTACCTTGGCTAAAGATTCATAGTCAATGCCGAGGCGCTCGGGCACGCCCGCACCAAAATTACTCAGCACAATATCCGCCTCGGCAACCAAAGCCTTAAAAACCTCGAGGCCCTGCTCAGTCTTAAGGTCAATCGAAACGCTCTTTTTGTTGCGATTTAGGGTTATAAAATAGGCACCCATTCCATTCAATGAGTTGTTGGGGTCTGTCGCCAGTAGCTTTCGCGTCCCCTCCCCCTGCAGTGGTTCAACTTTAATGGTTTCGGCACCAAGATCAGCCAAGATCATACTGCCATAGGGCCCCGACAGCATATGCGTTAAATCGAGGATCCTCGTACCTACAAGCGGTTGACTCATTCGTTAATCTCGTCTCTGGTTAAATCAGTAAGCTCATAGTGTGTCTGCATATACCCTCCGGCACTGGCCTTAAGCAAGATATAATCATCGTCTGCCGTGCACCACACGTCGTAGGGCGGATGCTCCTCAGGTAAATTACCTGCAGTTCCCGTTATCTGAAAATGCCGAGCATCGAATTCGCCGGCCTCTACCGCAATCCTCTCATCTCCAACGTACACTATCGCGAAGCCGGTAACAAACAACAGCGGACCCGTCGCACCGCGATGGTCGGGAGAAGTAAGAAACAAATTTGGGAAAAAGATCTTTCCTGGTCCTCGCTTCAAGTCGTATAATTTCATCAACAACGCATCCCCAACAATGGGGTGTGATTGCAACCAGGCCACCGGCTTATCTGTTTCGATCCGTTGAGTCATGCGACCATCTTTACGATTAAATGTCTCGCACTCAGCATAGCCGTCAGCAAAGCGCATCCAACCACTACCTTCAAATTCATCACCCACAGTCAATCGAACCGAGCAATCCAGAGGGCTCGAGTCCGCATGACTAAGCGCTAAAGAAATATCACGAATCACATTGGGCCCGTCATCGATTTCACAATGGGCCAGCAGCACATCAGTACCATCAGCTTGCTGAGTCAGGGTAAAGTATTCTCTACCGCGCTCCTGATTCAACCGTTCAGGCTTTTTACTTGTATAGCGGATAGTTCCGCGGATAGTTCTATGAGACATTAATCTTCTCGCTGTAAATGTTTATCCAAAGAGGTCTACTAAATATACGTTTTAATTGATCATTCAATCAACCAAAACGTATATTTACTAAATTTCACTTAATAACTGCTTTATGAGCTCGATCTATTTCAGCAATAGTGTCGGCGACCGCAGGGTGCTGATTGATCCATTGCCACCAATCAAAGACAGCGGGCAAATCATTGATAATCTCCTGCTTACCAAACCAGCCCGCCAACTCGATAGCATAGTAAATTACTGGCGCAAGACAGATATCCCCGGTCTGTATACTGCGTTGACGAAAATCAGGCTGCGTCGTTAACAGGGCCTCCAATTTGTTCAACTCAGCCTGAAGATTTTCTAGCTTATTGGTTATACCAACCTTATTTTTTTCAAATGACATAAATTCAATGAAGAGGGGTAAAAGGCTCTGCGCGAGATGATTATCCGCGTAGCGAACCAGCATGCTATTGTTAGCTCGACTAATAGGACTCGGAGGGATCAGCGGAGCCTTTGGAAACAGCGCCTCCAAATAATCCATAATAACTGTAGACTCGGCAATTGTGCTTCCATCGTGGAGCTGTAAAAGTGGTAGCTTACCCAATGGAAATGTTTGCAAAAACTCACTGCTGCGTAGAGCAAAAGGAGGCTTAACCAATTCTATCGGCAAGTCCTTTAGCCGGATTTGAATCCGCACACGAGCGGCATAGGGTGAGCTGGAAAGATCATACAGTTTTATCATCGAACCGCCACGAGTACATTAATAGAAGTACTGACTTAAAATCACTGCATTTATTGTACTAATGTTATGTTATTATGACAATAAATATATGGCCTTGAGTACAACACCATTGCCAAATAAACATGAAAAACTGACTATCGTTTAAACAAGCGTAACGGAGTAGACATGGAATCCAGCGACAAAACAGCTCGTGAAATATACCTCGAGCTAAAATCAAATCCATCTAGACCGCGTTTTGGCTTTGGCGATAAAGCCATTTTGGTGAATATCGACCCACAAAAGGCCTATACGCGAACAGACCTATTTAAAACAGCCTATGAAACAGACCCCAATCAAATGCAGCATATTAACCAACTAGCCAAGCAGTTCCGAAAAATTGGGTGGCCCGTGGTTTGGACGCAAGTAGCCTATATGGAATCCGGTGAGGATTGCGGCGTCTGGGGCACCAGAACCAACACCCCAGATTCTCTGCAGAATATAGGCTTCGGCTCGCAGCGCAGTGAGTTTGACGATCGCCTTGAAATTGATAAGGTAAACGATGTCATTTATTGTAAAAAAATGCCCTCTGCCTTTTTTGAAACCCAACTCCAGTCACTCTGCGTTTGGCACAAGGTCGACACCGTTATTTTAACGGGCGGTTCAACCTCAGGCTGTATTCGCGCCACGGCGGTGGATTCATTATCCAGAGGCTATCGCACCATAATACCGGAACAATGTGTGGCGGATAAGCATGAGAGTTACCATTTTGCCAACCTGACCGATCTCGCCATTAAATATGCTGACGTTATGGATGTGCAGGAAGTCTTTGATCGTCTAAACAAATGAGCGCCACATCTTCAATAACTGACCAGGGGTTACGGCAGCTATGAATGAGACTCCAGCATTGTATGACTACTGGCCCTACCAAAATCGCCCAAAGATCCGTTGGCCCAATGACGCAAAACTGGCTTTTTGGGTGGCGCCCAATATCGAATTCTATGAGCTTAATCCACCGCTCAATCCGCACCGTAAAGCCTGGCCGCAACCCAGTCCTGCCCTGCCCGGTTATACCATTCGTGATTATGGCAACCGTGTCGGCCATGCGCGTCAGATGAATCTACTGGAAAAATATGGTATCCGTGGATCCATCTCATTATCCACGGCACTCTGCGATCACCATCCTGAGATTATCGAACTGTGCAAAGAACGTAACTGGGAGTTTTTCAGTCACGGCATCTACAACACTCGCTATACATATGGGCTCTCGGAGGATCAGGAACGAGAAATGATTCTTGATTCGATTGCCACTATTGAGCGCCATACCGGTATAAAGCCGGCGGGATACTTAGCACCAGCACTGTCCCATTCGGAGGTGACGCTCGACCTGTTTGCAGAGGCTGGCGGCAGTTATACCTGCGATCTTTTCCATGACGATCAGCCCACTCCTGTGCGCACACGCAGCGGCGCCAAGTTTATATCTGTCCCATACTCACTTGAAATGAACGACACTATTGCCTATGCCGTCAATAAAGTGGAGCCTCGTCGCTATGGGCAGATGATCAAAGATAATTTTGATCGCTTGTATGAAGAAGGCGATACCAGTGGGACCGTCATGTGTATCCCTACGCATAACTATCAAGTTAGCTGTCCTCACCGAATGAAAGCCTATGAAGAGGCGCTCGAATACATCACAGGGCATTCGGATGTATGGGTCACGACTGGTCGTGAAATAGCTGACTATTTTATCGATCATTATTACGATGCCGTGACTGCCGACATCGTGGCCAAACAGGAGATTTAAGTATGCCACTAGACCCAGAGTACCTGCAGTACCCCCATCGCAGATATGGTATGGACCATGACCGCTACGATTGGTCCATGCTATCTGACCGCAACCCAGTCAGCTGGCCAAACAATAATAGACTCGCCCTTTGGGTTAATGTCTGCTTACAATTTTTTCCTCTAGATCAAAAGGGAAAACCTTTTCCGGTGCCCGGGGGCATGACCATGCCCTATCCTGATCTGCGCCACTTCACCTTGCGTGATTACGGTAATCGCGTGGGTATTTATCGTTTTCTTAAAGCCTTTGATAAGTACAACGTCAAACCCACCTTTGCATTAAATACACGATTAGCCGAAAACAACCCCTACCTGCTGCACAGTATTATGGAGCGGGGAGATGAGATTAACTGTCATGGGTTGCATATGGATGCATTGCACTATGGCGGGCAGGACATCAATGAAGAGAGTGAGTTGATAAAACGCTCTTTGGGTCGACTAAGGGACCTCACCGGGCGGGACATACGCGGCTGGTTAAGTCCGGCTCGCAATGAAAGTGCAAATACGCCTGAACTTCTGGCCGCAAATGGTATCGACTACTTTAGTGATTGGTGCAACGACGACATGCCCTATCAGTTCAGAACCGACAAAGGTCTGCTGTGGGCAATGCCCTTATCCAACGAACTCGAGGACCGTTTCATTCTAATGGAAAATCTCCATTCAGAAGAAGCCTATGTTGAGCAAATATGCGACGCCTGCGACTTCCTACTACAAGAATCTGAAACACAGGGCGGACGTATTTTAGCGCTGAACCTCCACCCTTGGATGCTTGGCCAACCTCATCGTATAAAGAAGCTAGAGCAAGTACTCGAGTATGTTACATCGCAGGAGGGCGTTTGGAGCGCTAGCGCTGGGGATATACTAAGCAGCTTTTGTGGCCAGCAACCATAACGCCCATCACCTATGTTAGCTCTGGGCTATCACGCCGCACTATTATTTGGCCGTCATAGCCCCCATGACAGTCCGCCGCCGATTGTCTAACATCGCCCGACTGCATCGTCATTGAGCTGTAGAATTACATAAACTTGGTTACACCAAAGAAAGCAACGGCACTTATACCAATCCAGTATACATATGCCAAACGGCGACCTGTGCGAAGAGACTTTTCCAACATATTTTCCACTTCAGCATTAGGTCCACCTGCAAGCACTCGAAACATGCCAGTCCATTCACGCATAATAAACCGCAGTTTCAACCCAATTACCAGCATCAAGCTGTAGCCCATGATTTTCATAGAAAACCATTTCTGCATATCTCCGGCAGCGAATGGTCCCTTGCCCATCAACGAGAAAAGCCCACAAAAGAACAGCACAGGGATCACTACAAAGCGAATAACCTCATCCCACTTGGTTAGGGTGATTCCGCGGTCCGTCTCTCGGTAGACAAACGACGCCCAGCAAAGCCCAAGCCAGCCCCCCACCAAGATCCACATCACCGTTAAAAAGTTTCCACCATAGGGCTGCACACCCCATAGATAACCCATATGCATGCCAAGTGGAAGCAGCAGGATGATACCCGTACGCGCTAGAATATCTATTCTATAGAGCGTTTCCAAATGACGATGGCGCTCATCCATACTCAGAGCTCTATTGACAACATTGTTTGAAGTTTGAAAAACGCCCCACTCACCACCTAGCCAATAAACCATAGAAATGATATGCAACCACTTAAGGACAGCAAGCTCCGTAATACCCATCAGTAATCTCCAATTAGACAATCAATAAACTCGTAAATAACAAAACAAAAGATTCTTTTTTATTTGTCCTATAGTAATAACATTATAGTTATTTAGAGGGTAAATTCAACTCACTTTTACGACTATACTACAACCTCGAATTCAACCCGCAGAGGTCTCTCAAACCAACAGAAAAATTAATTTGAGCCGACAGAGACACTAGGCGCGTAAAAAAGTCATAGCTACTGTAATGAATAGACATATTCGTCACAGTAGCCAATCAAAATATCAAGTAATTACTGTATTAACAGTGATATAATTCATCGATTTACATCTATTTTGATATATCATTATAGCAATATTTTTTTGGACAGCCTTAAATGCCTATTACACTAGACACATTATTCAGCAAAAGAATACGTGAAGGATTAAACAAAGAATCCCCTACGCCGCTCTATCATCAACTATATAGCTTGCTCCATGGATTTATTCTCAATGGCACATTGCCTGCCGGAGAACGTATGCCTACCGAAGAGCAGCTTTCGACGATCTTTCTGGTCTCAAGGATCACTGCAAAACGCGCGATGGACGAACTTGCTGCCGAAAACTTAGTCGAGAGACGAAGGGGCAAAGGGACCCATGTCATTTACAAATACATGCCTAAACCGGTTCAGGCACCCTTAACGGGTATGCTGCAAGAAATCGAGAGTATGGCGCGCAACTCCGAGGCAAGTATTCTGGAATGTGAGATGATGCGACCGCCTCAGGATATCCTTAACGAACTTGAACTCGATGCAGGTGATACAGCACTACATCTTATTCGTGTGCGCAGCAAAGAAGGTTTGAACTTCGCCTATTATATTAGTTGGACTGCTGGTGTAGTAAAGCCAAAAAATAAAAAATTACTCGAGACTACTCCGCGGCTAACTTACTTTCGTGACAACGGATTGGAGATCACTCACGTTACTCAGACCATTAGCGCCTGCGCAGCATCTCCTGAAAGCGCACTAGCCTTGAAAGTTCCTGTGGGAAGTCCACTGCTCAGTCTCACTAGACGTTCATACAATAGGGTCAACGATCAGGAGCGCCTGATGGACCACCTTTATGTGCTCTATAATCCTGAACGATTCCAGTACAAAATGGATCTCAAACTTGACTAGCGCTTTACGCCGGTTCTCAATGGGATTCAAACCTACCTCCATTACCATTGGAGGTTTATGCAACCTACTGACCAGAGAGAGTACTTTTGACGCCCGCACTAGGACCAACTTTAATCTCAACAATAACCACGGCTCGACTTGATGTCTGTGTGGCTGACTGGTGCGATCATTTGCATCAACGGATACATAGCCAAACACGACTTTCTGCAGCACAGGCGCAGGCATGGAACTTTCCTGCGCTGGAGGGTACCCGAGTAACCTGGCTCGAAAATCTGATTGGAGATCCTTGGCTACGTATTATTGAAGACCCTCATGCAACTACAATCACGCCGTTCCAACAGCCCGGATGGCTATCCCTAGAAATTTGTGTAACGGATGTCGACAGTCTACGAGAAGAGCTTGGCGAGTCCCCATTTGAAATTATCGGGGAACCAGCAGACCTCGATATCAGCCCTGACATCCGGGCGATGCAGGTGGTTGGGTCGGCGGGAGAAGTACTCTACCTCACTCAAATTAAAGCGCCAGTCCCCGGGTTTGACCTACCAGTGGCCAGATGCCCTGTAGACAAGCTATTCATTCCCATATTACTAGCAACCAGTCGCGAAGCGGCGGCGGCCATCTACCAACAGTTCCCTGACACAAAGAGCAGTCAATTTGACACGAAGATAACAGTTGTCAATCGAGCCCATAACCTACCTATTGATCAGCGGCATCCGGTAGCTGTGATACATTTGGCCGGTAGCAACTTGATTGAAATAGATGAGATCAGCAGTTTAAAGATACCATCGCCTGACAATGCTGCTAGTTCCTCTACTATGACCTCAGGTATTAGCATGATTAGCTTTGCCATCAAGGACTTAGATGTTTTACCTGCCAACAGCCCTGTCTATACAATTGACGAAGGGCCATATGCCCACTTTCGTGCCAGCCTGATACGAGGCCAAGCCGGTGAATTAATAGAGCTTATTGAGAAAAAACTCGCTTGATTACAAGCCCATCGCTCTACTCTGACTAAACATCCACTTTTAAGGAGACATAAAAAAGGGGCTTATAAAGCCCCTTGATCGACAATTACTAGCACTAGTCATCATGGTGATGGTGATGATGGCTCCCGTCGGCATGATGGTGGTGGTGCGGACTTCCATCTTCTTGATGATCGTGCCCATGCCAATGATCGTGACGCTTGCCATCAGACTTGTGCTCGTTATCATGCCCCTGCTCATTACCACGCAGCTGCATGGTCTTCTCAAAATCTTCTGGTCCATGGGGATGATTGTGGTCGTAACTGAGTGCCCACTTATAAAGTAACGGATCACGTTGATATAATCGTGCCCCTGCTCGCTCTTGATTTTCCTTAGGTGTCGTCCATGGATTATAGTGAAAGTGATTAAACAGCTTCGAATCCGTGCGGCCCAAAGCGATGCAGCCGTATTCAGAGGCGAAGGCACCGTGGTTTATATAGGCTGGTCGCCAGAAGTATCCTCCTGTAGGAATATCACCAAACTGCATCATCCAAGACGTACCCCATAGGTGATAAGACTCCTCTGCACAATCATGATACGAAATATTGTCCTGCTTAAAACATGGAGTCATACAGTACAAAAAAGTCATCGCATGGGAAATAGGATTAAAGTTCAACAGCTTTATCAAACAGCCCGCAGCCACTGATGGCTTGACCAGATTACCCATAGCCCAGGGAATATCCATATAGGAGTCAATGCTGTGATAAAGGTCTACTTGCGCCAAAGGATGATGCTCCCCTGAAGGCTCATGACTCGGTTCACCTGTGTTATACATCATCATTACCAGACAGCCTTGCTGAGTGGAAATTGCCGGCATACAGTATCCTGCTGGAATAAAGAAATAATGCCCCTTGCGACACGTCTGATCGCCCACCTTTAGCTCGCCCTCAACAATGATCATCTCTCGCTCTGACCATGAAAATCCGGGGGGCTGGTGATAACCGCCATCTAACTGGACAGTCATGCTACAGGCACCGGAATCGGCGTCAAGGCTGAGCATCTTATATCCCATTCCACGGCTAAAACCAGGAAGCCGCATATTCTTAAAGTGAACGTCTCTATCGCAAAACGGTTCAATGTGTGGACGTGCCATAATTCTTCTCCAATTCTATCTTTTAAATATTAAATCGACTTTATTCGTCATCTATGCCGTATTTCCAGATCACCTGATCATTGCGCCCTTCGGGCTTGACAGGCAAATGTTCTGGTTTAATTGGCGTTTTCGCGTCACCGTCTTCGTTAAATCCACTTGTGGTAATACGATCAAAAAATTCCTGGTACCACTTCTCACGCATCGACGCTAGATTGTCCATATCATGAGACACCGCTCTATAGCGCAGCTCTTGCTCATCGACTTCCTCTTTAATCCAAGCCTCAATTTCTGGCGAGAGCTCATGCTCAATAAATAAATTTTTAAATGTCATTATCTTCAACCTCTCTTCAATTAACTATTTTTACTTCTTTGGAATCCAACATACTATCGATTACACTCTGAGACATGCCCACCTCAAGTAACACCTCGGCGCTGTGCTCTCCAAGCCGTGGAGGGAGTGACCCAATCGCTGCTGGGGTCTTGCTAAAGTTGATGGGTGGACTGCTCATCCTTATGCGGCCCTCAGTTGAGTGGTCAAACTCTTGCCAAAACCCAGACTCAACCAACTGGGGATCTGTGATCAAGTCATCTAACGTATTGACCACCATCATGGGGACATTAGTGTCACCGAGTAGCTCCACCCAATCTGCGCGGGAGCGCGACGAAATAATCTCTCCCGTTACACGGTAAGACTCATCAATATTTTTTAATCGAGTCGCCATATCTGTAAAACGTGAATCGGCAGCTAACTCTTCTCGGCCGCAAAGCCGGCAAAAGGTTTCCCAGTGATTATCCCAATAGGGTAAAACGGCCAGATACTGGCCATCCAGCGTTTTATAGGGTCGCCGGTGTTTGGCCGTCAAGCGGACATACCCCGCCTTACCTATAGGGGGCTCAAAGGTTTGACCCCAGAGATGCTCAGTCATCATAAAAGACACCATCGACTCAAACATTGGCACTTCGATTTCTTGGCCTTCACCACTTCTCTGCTTGTGGAACAATGCGGCTAACACTGCTTGCACGACCATCAATGCGGTTGTTTTATCGGCAATAATGGTCGGCAAATAACGAGGCTCACCCCCCACCATGCTTTGTAACATTGCAATACCGCTGGCTGCCTGAATGGAATCATCCAACGCTCCTTTGTCACCATAGGGGCCTTTTTTACTATAACCATAGGTGGCACAGTAAATAACCTCAGGATTAACAGCCTTAATGCACTCATAATCAAGACCCAGGCGCTTCATTGCGGCAGGTCTAAAGTTATGCACGACCACATCAGAGGTCTTAATAATCTCCATCGCGGCGGCTTTCCCTCTGGAGGATTTAAGGTCCAGCGACACAGAGCGTTTATTACGGTTGCAGGTGAGAAACAGTGCGCTCATATCGCTATTGTTACGGTGAGGTCCCAGATTGCGGTTGGTATCACCACCGATAGGTTCTATCTTGATGACGTCCGCCCCTAGATCGCCGAGCATCTGGCAAGCATAAGGCCCCAAAACCACACTGGTCATTTCTACAACGCGAATACCTGCAAGAGGTGTCGTCATTTTATGCGCCCCTCAAGACCATATAGCTTGATCACGTTATCTCGGAGAAACTTTCTTCGAACCTCTGGCTTTAATCCAAAATCTTCTATTTCATCGAGGGTGCGTTTAAACCTTAGCACAGGGAAATCAGTAGCAAAAATAACCTTATCCTGTCCGTAAGAATTCAAGAATTTGATCACAGTTTCCGGCCAGAATTTTGGACTGTGGGCGTCGGTACACATGTACACATTTTCATGCTTCCAGGCCATCGCAATCATTTCATCATGCCAAGGAATACCAACATGAGAGCCAATCAGCTTTAGTTCGGGCAGATCACAGGCGATATCATCTAAGTAAATGGGCCGACCCACAGAGCGACAGCGATGCTGCTTTGAGTAGATAAGCGACTGGCCCACCTGCATTTGAATCGGAATCCCCAGTTCGATACATTTCGCGTAAAACGGGTAGTAACGCGCCTCATTGGGAGCCAAATCGAACCAGTGGGGGTAGAGATGAGCCCCAATAAAGCCCATATTGGTTACGGCATCTTCCATTGCTCTCACGCCATCCATTCCGGTGAAAGGGTCAATACCAATCAGGCCGAAAAATCGATCTGGATACTTAGCAACTGCCTCAGCCACTACCTCCGCAGGCATGTGATAGCAACCGGGCAGACCTTTCCGACCGGCTTTAGCTGCAACTAAAAAAGCGCTCTGAATATTAGCGTCGTCCATGGATTCAATCATCTGTTCTAGACTGATTCCTGCACTACTATGCTGGCCCTTGACTTTGCCGACAAAAAACTCATCGGTCCAAGAGGGCCGGTGGGAGAGTGCCTCAGCGGTCCAAATGTTTACCACTGCATCAACGACCTTAAAGCCTTCTGTCATAAATCAACCTATAGTCCTAATAATGTTATTGAACAGCCACAGACAAACATTGTACCGCCTACGAGTGCATGACTAAACCGCTCCAATTTTGGCAGTTTAATATCCTTTAAACCCCAGACAGAAAAGACTACGGCCATCAGCATCGTGAGCACTGTTACTATACTAAATATGCTTGTAACGAGGAAAACTATTGCCATACTCTGCTTAGCCGCGGGATACATGAGTACTGGAATCAGCGCCTCACAGGGTCCCAACACGAATACAACAAACAGCGTCCAGGGTGCGACAACCCCATCCGCCTTTTTATGCACGTGGGCATGCTTGTCATGATGGTTATGTTGATGCGTATGCCACATGCTGCCGTGGAGATGACCATGACTATGAGGTCGGTCTTTATAGGCCTTGCGCATGCCCCAGACCATATATACAAGCCCGAAAGCAATCAGGATCCAGGCAGCAAATGAACCGCGAGTACTCTCTAACCACTCAAGCGTACCTAGCTGAACGCCCGCGTATACCCCAACCAAGCCGATAAGTATTGAGCCCATAATGTGCCCAACCCCAAACAACATAGTAATCTTGACCGTCTTGGCGATGGTCCAGCCTCTTGCTTTCGCCATCGCCACAAAGGGCAAATAATGGTCGGGGCCGAGCAAAGTATGCACAAAAGCAACGGTCGCGGCAGTGATCGATAAAAGCATAATCTCAGAGGTCATGGGCTGCCCCAAATTTAATCAACATCACTGCCCCAAATCGCCCATTTTGTGTAATAATAATCGCGCTATACTTTGTATTATTAATATGTCTTTATATCTTATTGTAATCTGGATATAATTACAATTCAAGAGTTTGATAACTAATTAGACAAGCGCGGGGAGCCGCCAAGGGTTTACCCATTTCTCTCGGACCTAACGCCTTGGATAGTCAGGATATTGGCAGTCATATAAGCAGGCCAATATCTCATCGCATCGCAGCCGGAAACCAGTATTTTAAGGCCAGAAGACCTATCAAAAACTATGTTAAAGACCTTATTTGAAAAACTTTGGACACTTCACGAGATTTCTATTATCGGGAACGGTGAGTGTTTGATTTTCATTGACCGAATGTTCCTTCATGAGCGAACGGGTTCTATCGCACTTAAGGGGCTCGAAGATGCCGCGCGAGCAATAAAGTCCCCACAACATGTGTTCTGCACGATGGACCATATCGTGGACACCACACTGGGGCGCGGCGACGAAACACTTATGCCAAACGGCAGAGACTTTATTGTTGCAACGCGGAAATCCGCCCAGCGTGCCGGCATACGCCTATTTGACATTGGCGATCAAAATCAAGGGATTTCTCACGTAGTCTCTGCCGAATTGGGTATCGCACTGCCAGGATCCACTCTCATTTGTCCAGACAGTCACACCTGTACGCTTGGTGGCCTAGGGGCGCTCGCCTGGGGCGTTGGCTCTACTGAAGCAGAGCACGCTATGGCGACAAATACGCTCAGAGTTAAGAAACCCAAAACCATGAGAGTCGACTTTCGTGGCAAGCTCAGTCAAGGCGTAACCGCCAAGGACATGATTTTGCATCTTATCTCGCAGGAGGGTACGGGGGGGGGTGCAGGATATGCCGTAGAATTTTCCGGTCAGACTGTCCGTGAACTAGGTATTGAGGCACGCTTTACACTTTGTAATATGGCCGTGGAGTTTTCTGCATTTACCGGTTTGGTAGCTGTCGATCAATCAACTTTGGACTATATCCAAGACCGTACATTCGCCCCCAAAGGGAATGAGCTAAAACAAGCGATTAATCACTGGAACACATTGCATACAGATATCGGCGCAGAATTTGACCGAACAATCACCATCCAATGCGAGGAAATAAAACCCACTGTGACATGGGGAACAAGCCCGCAACACGCCATCAGTATAGAGGATGAGATCCCTGACCCAAAGCGAGAGACATCCAGCATAACAGCCAACGCGATGACAAGAGCGCTTACCTACATGGACCTCAGCCCTGGCATGCCTATGACCTCGGTCAAATTGGATGCAGCTTTCATCGGCTCCTGCACTAATGCCAGGCTAAGCGATCTACGTGCCGCAGCACAGTATTTACAGGGTAAAACAGTTTCCCCTTGGGTAAGCGCGGTGTGTGTTCCTGGCTCTTCGCAGGTAAAAGTAGCTGCCGAAGCAGAGGGACTAGATAAGATATTCCTAGCGGCAGGCTTTGAGTGGCGGGAGTCTGGTTGCTCCATGTGTTTTTATGCTGGTGGTGAAACCTTCGGCAAGCAAAAACGTATTATATCCACGACCAATCGAAATTTTGAAGGTCGCCAGGGCCCTGAAACTCGCACCCATCTCGCCAGCCCATTAACAGTCGCCGCATCGGCCTGCAAAGGCTATATTTCTGCCGCGGAGGATTAAGCCATGGATAAATTTGATAGTCACACAGGGATCGCTGCCGCCCTGCTGCGCCCCAACATTGACACTGACACAATCATCCCATCACGCGAGATGACACGCGTTTCTAGGGAAGGATTAAAAGATGGTCTGTTTGCCGCCTGGCGCTATACCTTGCCGGGGAGCCGCGAAGCCAATCTCAATTTTATTCTCAATCGTCCGGCCTACAGTAATACTAGCATTATTCTTTCGGGCGATAATTTCGGCTGCGGCTCATCTCGGGAGCATGCAGTTTGGGCACTTAAAGAGTACGGCATACGTGCCATTATCGCGCCGTCATTTGGCAGCATCTTTCAAAACAACTGCATCCGTAATGGCGTTCTGCCCATTGTGCTCAGCAATAATATGATTAAAGAGATGGCTGATTGGGTTGAGAAAGATCCGCAACACAATTATCTCATCATTGCATTACCCGAACAAAAGATCCATTGGTCTACGGGAAAATACTTTGAGTTTGAACTGGATGAAGCAGAAAAAAATATGCTAATTAAGGGCCTAGATGCCATTTCGCTAACACAGGTTCTCGACAACAAAATTGACCTTTTTGAACAAAAAGATAGGCTTGAGAGGCCATGGATATATCTCGACTGAACTTACTTTTTCTGAGCCCGCACCACAATCTTATAGCGCTACTTTGACCCGCAGACTTATATCGCAACCTTAACAAAACCTTCGCGCAGCATCTCATCGATTTCGTCTATACTATATCCAGCATCGCGCATTACTTCGATACTATGCTCGCCTTCGCGAGGCAGATCGGAGCGAAGCTCAAATTTTCCATCACTCATTTCAAGAGGAAGAGCCGGCAGTCTGGCTTGCGTTCCAGTTCTCTTACCATCACTTAACGTAACAGGCAACAAACCTTTACTAGCCTCAAGGTGAGGGTCATCTAACAAATCTTCGGGCCGATTAATCGGCGCGAATGGAATGCCAGCCAGCTCAAGACGATCCATCAATTCCTGCTTGCTCATGCTCGCAAATAGCGCAGTAATAACCGGTATAATACTGTCTCGGCATTTAATTCTTCCACTGTTGCTTGCAAGGGCTGCATCAGCCGCAAAGGTATCCAGTTCAAATACCTCACAAAATTTAACCCAAAGTGTGTCGCTAACAACGCCGATGAACACGCTCTCGCCTTCCTTACTGCGAAATACATCATAGATCGACCAAGCCGACTGACGCTGAGACATCGGCATAGGCGCCTCACCTGATACAGCTTGCTGCGCCATATGCTGACCCATCATAAACACTGTCGTTTCAAACAGCGCGCTAGTGACGATACCACCGAGGCCCGTTTTATGACGACGTTCCACCGCAGCCAGGATGCCAATAACACCGAACATACCGCCGGTGATGTCAATCACCGAAGAACCTGCACGCATCGGTTTACCCGGCAAACCTGTCATATATGCCAGCCCGCCCATCATCTGCGCGACCTCATCAAGAGCTGTACGACTACCATAGGGGCCCGGCAAAAAGCCCTTCAAAGAACAATAAATTAAACGCGGATTGAAGGCCGATAACTGTTCATAACCAAAACCTAGTTTGTCCATAGCCCCTAAGCGAAAGTTCTCTATCACCACGTCAGATTTTTTGACCAGACGTCGTGCCAACTGCCTACCCTTCTCTGATTTCAAATCCACACAGACACTTTTTTTATTGCGATTATACATGGGGAAGTATCCAGCACCGGAGCCCTCAAGGTGGCGAGTTTTATCGCCATTCAAAGGCTCTATTTTAACAACTTCCGCGCCTAAATCAGCTAGAATCAAACCTACGGTCGGGCCCATCACCATATGGGTAAACTCAACCACTTTTATACCCTGCAGTGGCAATGTCTTATTATCCATGAGTTAACAACCCTAGTAGGTGACAAAGGCCTAAAGACAGCCCTATTCGTATTT
>DGAQ01000014.1:26858-28744 GCA_002382445.1 Porticoccaceae bacterium UBA4026
CTATTGCGCCAAAATCCCAGTCTTGATGAGCTTTTCAATCACCTGCAGCTGGGTCGCGACGAAATGCTTACGGTCAGGCACTATTATTTCGCCATCAGCTAACAAATTATTGGCTGGATACACGTTAAATCTCTCGTAGGTGGGGGCAAAAATTTCCAGCCTCTGTCGGGCCAAGATGTTAGTCATACCCGGCCTCAGTCGCGCACTGCGAAGCGCGGCAACATCCACCTCCGCGTTACCACACATTGACTCGCCCACGCTAGCCTCAGCTAAAACACTACCGTGGAAGTCGACAACTTTTGAGCCTCCATCAGTCGAGGCGGCGGGAAAGGCGATATCCACAATGCCTGCACTGTTGGCTGAAACGATATAGACCATATTTTCATACGCTCTTGCCTGCTTAGCAATATTTTTCGGAGTTGCCAACGGACTTCCAACTTCACTGGAGGAGTGGCAGATCACTTCAGCACCTCTCAATGTGAGAGCCCGAATAATCTCGGGATAAAGAATCTCTTCGGACGCAACGGCCGCCAGCCGCCCTATTTCCGTATCCACAACAGGAAACAAAGACTCTTCACCATACACCTCTATATAGCGCTCAAGCACATCATGGGGCGTCGGAGCATACATAGAGATGAGACGCCGATAGCGGAGAATAACCTCCCCAGACGGATCGATAATGAAGCTCACCTGGAAATAAATCCCAGGAAAGTTTGGATCTAGTTCATAGACATTTCCGGACAGGAAAATATCATTGTCCTGGCAAATTTTACCCAGCGCCAAATACTCGGGGCCTTCCATTTCAATACAGGCTTTTTCTGACCAAACTTCAACGCTCTCTCCCATAGGGAATCCCGTCAAAAAATACTCAGGCAGCACCACAAGCCGAGTATTGAGCCCACTAAATGAACTGATAAAGCCTTTACTGCCGCGAATTTGATCAGCTATATTGGCGATGGTTTTCGCCATGCGCTGGCTGACGTCTTGCCGTGAACTTAGGCCGTTGACTGCATGGCAGGTGACCTGAAGTGCTAGTGCGTTATAAGGCTCCACAGATTTCGTCATTCTATTTATGTCCCTACAGGGTTAATCTAATTTTCAGCCGGGTCTTTGGCCCGTCTCAAACTTATAAACTCTCTACCAATGTCACTTGAAATTCACCGGCAGCTTCACGTAGTTTTCGCACCACCTGATATTCAGGTGAATACCAAAACTCTCTGGCCGCATCAGCATTTGGCCACTGGTGAACAACGACTTTTCTCTCATCAACATTGCCTTCTAATATTTCAGACCCACTCCCCTTAATGAGGTACTGCCCTCCATATTGCTCAACGACTGCAGGTACCGCCTGCATGTATTGTACAAATAGTTTGGGGTCAGTCACCAACCCCTGAACAATCGTGTAAGCAGGCATATCGTTCTCCACTAAATTAAAGACTACCTTGAGCAAAAGCCAAGAGGCAAACCAGCATTAGGTGTAAAGCCATACAACTCTACATCCGGCAGCGCCGTTGCAACCACATTTCTGGCAGCCATCAATGCATCAAAATCAATACCAGTTTTCAATCCCATTGCCTCAAGCAAGAAAACTAGATCCTCAGTAACAATATTACCACTGGCACCAGGTGCGCTAGGACAACCACCGATGCCACCCATTGAAGAGTCAATTGTAGTCAAGCCCATCTCCACCGACGCCAGAACATTGGCCAACCCTTGACCACGTGTATTGTGAAGGTGAATACCTTTAAGATGTTCTCGACCAACAGCCGCCCAGACCTTACCTATCAGACGCTTAACCTGCACCGGATTGGCGTACCCAGTGGTATCGGATAGCCCCACCTCATCGCATCCGGCCTCCATTAACGCCACCGCGATTTCGACCACCC
>DGAQ01000014.1:28980-66717 GCA_002382445.1 Porticoccaceae bacterium UBA4026
TCATCCACCGGAAGACGCTTAATGAGCTGTGCTATATGGCCAACTTCCTCAAGCATTTGCAGATGGGTTCGATTTACATTTCGCAGACTGTGAGTTTCACTAACCGATAAGGGAATTGTAAGCTTGTGGACGCGCGCCTTTATCGCTTGCTCTGCACCCTTCAAATTGGGCACTAACACGGCGACATTAAGCCCTTCGATGGTTCTAGCATACTGTGCAATTTCCATCGTGTCGGCTAGCTGGGGTAGTATCCTCACAGGAACAAAAGAGCCAACTTCAATTTCGGGAACACCGGCTGCCGCCAAAGCGCTTATCCAGCGCTTTTTTGCCTCGGTAGGCATTATTTGATTGATACTTTGCAAGCCATCCCTTAGCCCAACCTCACTCACCTTTATGTCGATCCCTTCCATGACAGCCTGCACCTCGTTAGTCATTTTTTGCCAGCATATAATAACTATCGCTAGCCTTGTATTTTATTGAGCTCGCAGACATATGCCCCGCGGGCATAGAATCCGAACAGCAATGCGGGCACACCAAAAATCAAGGGCACTGTAGAAACTGCGAATCGCAGATTTTCATTACCAAAAACATAGTCTGATAACAAGCTGACAGCCAACGGTCCGAGCATTAAACCGAGAAGACTAATAATCATATAGTACAGTGCTGTGACCTGAGCACGTATGTTACTTGGGGTAATGTTCAACAAAGCTGTAGGCCCCACGGCTGATGCCAGCGCTATTCCAACGAGATTAATCGCTAGGAATACAAATGCCAACGTTGGACTCGGCATTAATGTTGCCGCAATCGCCGACGGCACAAGAATACACATTCCTACCAGCATGATAAGGTAGGGAGCATCACGGCGTCCTTTTTGATACAGCCAGTCCGACAGCCAACCGGCAAAATTTACCGTCAGCGGACCTAAGGACAGCATGATGATAGCATTAACAAATACGTACTTTTCTGCGCTCCAACCCCAGGTTCTCTCAAATGTAGCCGCCATCCAGCCCTGACTGTATACCACAACCAACATGGATCCGACCATTGCAATAATACCAAAATAGGCTCCAAAACGCTGAAACACATATCTCAGCATATCTCTTAAACCTAGTGCCGGTGCGACGTCTTCATCTGTTTCTTTAATTCGTACTGGCTCACGCAATAGGGTAAAAATTATCGCAAGAATAAGCCCTGGTAATCCAACGATAATAAAAATAAATTGCCATGGCGCTAACACGCCAATAATCGGCAATTCGATCTGCGGCACTGTCTTGGCCCAGGTTAGGACACCGGCTGCCACCAGAGATGCAATACCAGCCCCCAGTGTTAACGCTGCGGTATAAAAGGCGATCGGCTTGCCGCGACTTTTAGGTTCAAAACTGTCTGAAATAATGGACATAGCAACCGGGCTTAAGGCGGCCTCTCCTACACCAACACTCATCCTGGCGGCAAAAATATGCGAAAACGTCTTTGCCAACCCAGTCGCCGCCGTGGCCGCAGACCACAGGGCTATACCCGCAGCAACAATTAATGTGCGCCGTTTTCTGTCAGCAAGCCAACCGATAGGCAGCCCCATGGTGGCATAAACGACCCCAAACGCCGGCCCCATAAGCAAGCCAATCTGGGTATCTGTTAAATTAAAGTCAGCCTTGATAGGCTCCACTAATAAACCAAATATGTAACGATCTACAAAGGACAAGATATAAGCCAACGTGAGCATAATGACCATAAACCAAGCATACCGAGAACTAGGGTATTGATTTTCAGAAGAGATTTTACCCGTCTCTGATACTGCACCTGTGTCCACTTTTGACTCCTTAATTAGGTGGTTTAAATATGATAAATAACGACCAAATTACCGTCCACATCAACTATGCCTACTTCTCGCCCACTTCGACCATCATGGGTTTCCAGCACACTCTCGTCATACACTTTAAGGCCGAGTCCTCTGGCGCCAAGGACGATATTGTCAATATCGGGGACATCTAAAACAATCGCACTGCGTCTAGGCAGCGCTTCCTCCTCCGGCCTAGATTCACGCACCTCAGTGAGAGCCATCACTCGCTGCTGAGAGGCTGTGCTGAGTATCGCAAAGCGAAGCGCATGAGTCTTATCAATCTCGAAAACATCATAGGAATAAGAATCAGACTTAGACTCTTTTTCAAACGTTACCGTCAGCCCTAAGACACCGCAATAAAACCTGTACGACTCAGCCAAATCACTGACAACAAAGTTGGCTCTCTGAAAGCGTACTGAATCCTTTTCTATTTCCATCGCCGTTCTCCCAATTACCCCTTTTTACTTACCAAATTTATCTTGTTAAGAGCAGGTATTTATTCCAGCATATGATCTTGGTTTATCACATAAACTTGCTCTATCAAGGGCCTACTCGCTAGCTGACAGCTTACAAAAGATTTAACATTATATCTATAGGTCATTACATGATATTATCCTATTCTTAAAATATGCGGCCCAGCGTTTAATGATTGCGATTGGCGCCTATCGCCAGATTTATTGTGTAACTAACTGGAAACCCCGATGAACGACGACGCATTAGAACGGCAAATAGAGGCGCGCAACCCGCGCACAGGACAGTTAGACTATCAGTTTACAGCGGCCAGTAAGTCCGCCATTAAAGCTGCAACAGAGCGCCTGCGAAAGAACCAGTCCAAATGGCGTGACGCTGGCATCGAACACCGCATCGCGGTTATCAAACGCTGGCAGGCAGCCATGCACCTCGAGCGCACGGCTATTGTAGGGGCGTTACAGCAAGATACCGGTCGTATAATGCTAGCTGATCAAGAATTTGAGGGTTTACACAGAAGTATAGATCGGTGGTGCTCTCAGGCCCCGGCCCTGCTTGCACCCTCCAAGCAGGCCGCAGTGGCTATGCCTAATGTAGAAATTCATGGCGCAACTTCCCCCTACCAAGTTCTTGGCGCCATCAGCCCTTGGAACTTCCCTCTCCTGCTGTCATTTATCGACGTTATTCCCGCCCTTTTAGCGGGCTGCAGTGCTGTCATTAAACCGAGTGAGGTCACCCCTAGATTCGCTGTTCCCATAGCCCGAAGTATTGCCGCGGTAGAGGAATTGGCCGCTGTCCTGACAATCATGCCCGGGGACGGCTTGACCGGCCAGGCACTTATCGACTCAGTTGACGTGGTTGCTTTTACCGGAAGCGTTGCAACCGGTAAAAAAGTAGCTATAGCCGCTGCGCAGAAATTTATCCCAGCGTATCTTGAATTAGGTGGTAAGGACCCCGCAATTGTACTGGAGGGAGCCGATTTAGATCGCGCCACAACGGCCATATTGCGCGCATCTATCGTGGCGACAGGTCAGGCCTGCCAGTCATTGGAACGCCTTTATGTCGCACAGGCTGACCATGATGAATTTATTCAACTGCTCACCGAAAAAGCTATGGCGGCTACCTTAACCAAAGATGATCCAAATAAGGGTATTGTTGGGCCACTGATTTTTAGTCTCCAAGCAGCCGTTATCCAGCAACATCTCGATGATGCATTGCAAAAAGGCGCTATCATTTATTGTGGAGGGAAAATCGAGGATCACAGAGGTGCAAAATGGATAGCGCCAACGGTTTTGGGTAATGTCGACCATTCAATGTTGATAATGACCGAAGAAACATTTGGCCCAATAATGCCGGTCATGGCCTTTTGCAGTCCGGAGCAAGCAGTTGCATTAGCCAATGATACCTCTTATGGCCTATCGGCGGCGGTATTCGGAAAAGATGAGGAATCTGCACTCAGCGTGGCTAAGCAGATAAATGCTGGGGGCATTAGCATCAACGATGCAGGCCTAACATCCATGGTATTTGAAACAGAAAAATCGGCCTTTGGCTATTCAGGCATGGGACCCTCTCGTGTCGGTGGCAGTGGTTTGACTCGTTTTCTGCGCCAAAAATCCCTTTATGTTAATCGTGGTGATGTCCTCCCGGTTACTATCTTCTCAGAACAGCCTAAATAACCAGCCCTAATTTAAGGATTTAATAATGAGTGACGAATTTGAACGCGCGCGTAATATAGTCAAACGGACAACGTTAATTGTCCGCGATATTCAGACATCACGGCACTGGTATCAACATGTTCTAGGCCTGTCAGTTTATTATGACAGCGAGTTTATACTCTCAGGTATAGGTCTCGCGGCAGGCAAGGAGGGAGACAAAACACATCTTATTATCCTCAAATGCGATGATCCAGTCATTGGAATGATTGGCCTACTGCAGTGGATCGACCCTATAATGCCCGCTCCTCCTATTGACTACAGTGTCGGCTATGGTAAACCAACCTTTGTGATTGGCTCTGACGATGTAAATCTCACCCATAGTCGAGCCTCAGAGCTGGGTACAAAAGTGCATTCTGCACCACACGAATGGTCTACCTTAGGCGCCAATGGACGCATGAAACATTTTCTCGGCCTGTCTTTGTTTGATCCTGACGGATACTTTTTCGAATGCAATCAACTGACATCAGAAACCGACTGACCCCAGATGCCTAAAAAAACACCTGTAATACTAGATGAAGTTAATACCCAGTGGCGCATTGCCCGTCGACCAACCGGCAACAATGTGCAGCGGCAAGATTTTTCTCTGCATGAAGAAAATATCCCGGCCTGTGGTGATGGCCAGGTGCTATTAAGGACCCTTTACTTAAATCTCGCACCCGTTATGCGAATGTATATGATGGGGGTTGGGGCCGCCCGCGAAAAGCCATTGGGCATTGGGGATGTTATCCATGGTCGCGGTGTTGCAGAGGTAGTAGAGTCTCATCACCCCGACTATCGAGTCGGCGATATCGTTCAGGGTCAGCTTGGATGGCAAACCTACAAAACATCCGCAATGACTGCGGCTGAACTTATGCGAAAGATTCCAGATCGTGGCGTCTCCTATGGACTAAGTCTAGGGCCCCTAGGCATGACTGGATTTTCAGCATATTTTGGTTTTATTGATCGCGGCAGCCCAAAAAAGGGGGATACGGTGGTCGTATCTGCGGCCGCCGGCGGCGTCGGTTCCATTGTCATACAAATCGCTAAAATCTATGGCTGCCGGGTAATAGGTATCGCTGGAGGGCCAGAAAAATGTAACAGAATCACCCAATGGTGTGATGACACCATTGATTATCGCAACGAAAATGTCCCCGCTCGATTAGAGCACTTGCTACCCAATGGGTTTGATATTTACTTTGATAACGTCGGCGGCGATACACTAGATGCCTGCATGGATAATATGAATGCCGGCGCACGGATTGTGCTCTGCGGCTCTATATCAGAGTACACAACCGACGAGCCATATGGCTTAAAGAATTATGCCCGACTGAGGAGCGCCAACGCGTCAATGCTTGGCTTCTTTGTCTACAACCATGAACAAGAGTTTGCTCAGGCAGAAGAAGATTTAGCCACCTGGATCCTAAGCGGTGAACTGACCGCTCTAGTGGATGTGGTAGAGGGTTTCGAGGCGATGCCTGAAGGACTTGCCAGACTGTATTCACATAAAAATATTGGCCCGGCTTATTGCCGAGTGCAAGGCGACTGCTATGATCTGGAATAACCAACAGGCATATTGAATCACATGTTAGTAACCTAAACAGATTCAGGCATGGCCTTCGCACCTGAGTGTTAGATCAATTGAACTCTTTAATATCTGAGGTTCTCGGAGCAAAGCCTACAAAATTTTGGCTCACACCTCGTGTGGAAGCACAAACCAGCGGACAGATTCACTTTCATCACTCAATCTTATAGTAGCTATCTCTTCGTCATGAACCGCGGTTTCCATTACCTTTTCAGCCGCAGCGCACAGCCCCGTTAGACCTATCTTTTTAGGCTCATTTTCCATAAAACTTAAACAGTAGTCGGCAAATGACCAAGCGTCTAAGCTACTGGCCAGCTTAGTCGGAGGCCCGTTAAACCGCCACACCCCTGTCGCAGGGTCAACCTGATAAAAAGGCAACATCTTCCAACCCAAGCCAGCAACCAATTCAATGGCTCTCATCAAGTAATCGAACTCATCTTCATCGATAAAGTAATTAAAATTCAAACGCACCCAACCGGGCCGCATGACCATAATTCCACGCCGAATTTCGGCTTCAATGGCGCGACTATAAGTCATGTCCATCCCAAGTAAACTATGACCATACGGACCAGCGCAGGAGCAGCCACCTCGGACCTGAATGCCAAACAGATCATTTAGCAGGGACACCACAAAACCATAATGCAAATCCTTGTCACCATGCTTGAAGCGAAGAGATATAACAGACAAGCGAGGCAGATTGGGATTGCCAAGAATTTCTAGGTTGAGACAGTCTTGAAACCGCGAGATTGCGCGCCTAATTAGGTTTCCCTCTAGATGTTCAATCTGCTCTATACCCACTTCCCTCTGGAGTTTAAATACTAGCCCTGCGCGTATTGACTCAACAATTGCAGGGGTTCCACCCTCTTCCCGACGCTCTAGATTCTCAATATAAAGATGGTCTTCCGGCGTAACATACATCACGGTTCCACCACCAACTATGGTCGGCACAGTATTTTTTAGCAGAGCCTTTTTAACAACTAAAATACCTGGAGTTCCAGGGCCGCCAATAAATTTATGGGGGGAGATAAATACCGCATCCTTAGGATTTTCACCATTCATATCAATCCTCATGTAGGGAGCTGCCGCGGCATAATCCCAAAACACCAAGGCACCATACTGCTTCAATAATGCGGTTATAGCAGCAACATCACTTTTGATGCCAGTCACATTCGATGCCGCCGAAAAACTTCCTATTAACAAAGACCGGTCAGCATAATGCTTAAGCCGATGCTCCAGTATGGTCATGTCAATCTCACCAGACTCCGTCTGTGGAATCGACACAACTTCGGCGAGACTTTCCCGCCAAGGCAACTCGTTAGAATGGTGCTCATAGGGCCCTATAAATACCACCGGGCGCTGACTTTCACAGATGCTAGCATCACATAAATAGCGTTCTGCTAGCGCAGCCGGAAAGCCTAAATGTAAAACATCGATGAGTTTGTTGATAGCCGCAGTGGCACCAGACCCACAGAAAATCAGCTGGTCATCAGGCCCACAATTTAGACACCTTTTTATCTCACTACGAGCCTGCTCCCTCAGCGCTGTTATCTGAGCACCAGCATAGGAAGCCTCGGTATGTGTATTACCGTAATAGGGTAATACCTGCTCACGAATAAAATCCTCAATAAAACTAAGGCTACGGCCAGAGGCGACATAATCTGCGTAGACTAACGGCTTGTCGCCAAAGGGCGTTCCAATACGTTGCCGATCGCCTATGATTGAGTTACGGACATGCTGGACCAAAGTACTCATAGCGAACTGCCTTAGATAAGTGTCAGTGCTATTTTAATCAAAAATGCGCGAATGATTGTGCCTAGTTATAGCGGATATTGTAAATTTATCGAGTGTTTGTTCCATTATTATGTCAAATAGTGATATATTGACTCACTTATATTGATAATACCGATAATACTTGAGTTTTGACTATGGAAAATTTGGATAGAGATATTCTAAGACATCTGCAACGCAAAGCCACGCTCTCTGTGGGGGACGTCGCGGACCGCGTCGGTATTTCTAAATCGGCATGCTGGCGACGCATTCAAAAGTTAGAGCGGGACGGCATCATTAAAGATCGAATTACCCTCTTAGATGCCAGCGCTGTGGGTCTTTCCCTTACTGTATTTATCTCCATTAAAACCAATATGCACACAGAGAGCTGGGCAGTTAAGTTCAATGAGGTGGTAAAAAACATCCCTGGAATTCTCGAAGCCTATCGAATGGGTGGCGAAGCTGACTACCTTCTAAAGGCTATAGTGAAGGATATGCCCGATTACGACAGACTGTATAAACAAATAATCAAGGTTGATCTCTTCGATGTAACCGCGGGCTTTGTCATGGAAGAAATTAAGTGTACGACGGAGCTGCCTCTCTAACCACTTCCTCAGACACAACAGCCCCCGCAGAAATCGCAATTAACAAAACTCTCAATTAAATTAATCTAAAAATTTCTCGAACTCTAAAGAATATCTTCCCAGCAAAAGGCTTCCAACCACATTAATGAATTGAATTAATTATCTGATTTAACTCAACTAGATTTCCATCAGGGTCATAGAATTTTGAGACATTTACCTTAATAACACTTGATCCATCATATGAGGGGTATTCGGTATATTTCGGCTTCTGAATAACCTCTATTCCAGGGGTATTAACAATCTTGTCCCAGCGTGTTTCGAGGTCGCTAGTATTGAATACGAGAACCGTATTTTGAGGTACAAACCCTTCTTTACGGACAGGTTTTTTCTTAACCTCCGCATCTGGATTACTGTATTCGTAATCAACTAACCCCAACACACCGACCAAATCTTCTGTCGTCTTCAAAAATATCAATCGGATCTCTTTGCCCTTACGTTGGATAATTTGGTCATAAATTAATGTCATCCCAATCGAGTCTCTATAGAGTGCCAGAGATTTCTCAATATTCCTTACAATCAAAGTAGACCGTCGCAGTACCAGCTCCTCCGCCGCAATATTATTGGTTGATTGCGGCTTCTCCGAAGCGGCAACAAAACTGACTAGGACCGACGCAAAAGACAGTGCAATTATAATAGCTATTCGTTTCATGTTGAACCTCCTGATATTCGCTAAATTTTGTCATTAGATCATGACAGATAAAGATTCGATCATTCATCACTGGCCACAATACATATTACTTAGGGCCTATATCGTCGACCAATCTAAGATAGTTATTTCATATATTCGAAGAATATAAAACTCCCGAAGCCAATATATGGTATATTGTTATAGTATTAAGTCAATATGTTTAGAATCGGATGTTAGTTGGCGCAATAAGCGTTGTAGAATTCACTTACCCTCCCGCGCTAACACGCGGATGATTTCCACATCAAATATGGAGACTCACTATGCCCGCCAGCAATACTAAGACGCTTGTTTCCACCCAGTGGTTAAACGACCGTATCAACGATCCTAATGTAAAGATCTTAGATGCTTCCTGGTATTTACCCAGCATGAAACGTCATGCCTATGATGAATACAGTACATCGCACATTCCAGGTGCAATATTTTTCGACATAGATAAGATTTCTGATCAAACATCAAATTTACCGCATATGGCCCCGACCGTGGCGGATTTTATCGCGGCTCTCTGCGCGATGGGCGTAAGCGGTTCAGATCAGGTGGTAGTCTATGATGGGGCTGGTCTGCTCTCGGCTGCGCGGGTATGGTGGCTTTTTAAATTAATGGGCCTAGACAACGCAGCCGTGCTCGATGGCGGCCTACCAAAATGGACCGCTGAGAACCGCACAACTGACAATACAATTCCCCAGCCAGAGCGCGGAAAACCCATAATCTGTACTCAACAACCAATGACTAAAGATGCAACACAGATCTCTGAGGCGACAAGATCTAACGGTTATGAGATTGTAGATGCACGCGCGCCTGGTCGCTTTCAAGGGATAGATCCAGAGCCCCGAAGAGGACTTAGGTCTGGTCATATACCAGGGTCGAAAAACCTCTTCTATAAAACGATTCTGCACGAAGACCAAACTATGAAGAGTCCGGACGATCTCCGCGCCGCCTTCATCGCTGCCGGCGTTGTACTCAGTCAGCCGGTCATTACTAGCTGCGGGTCAGGCATCACAGCGGCTATTTTAAGCCTAGCATTGACTCAAATAGGAAAGACCGACCATTTCCTATATGACGGCAGTTGGGCAGAATGGGGCTTAAATCCAAACCTACCCATAGAAATCGGGGACGCTTGATGACTAAAGAATTGCCGTGCGCCTCATTATATACCGACTTAGAAACAGACATCGAACCTATCTTAACCAATTCTACTGCACCTGGAGTGCCAATTATGCTGCGATCTATCATTACTCGACTAACCCGAATAGTTACCGCTTTACTTTTGTTACAACCCATGGCGGTTCTCGCTCAGGGACAAGACAGCAGCCGATGGGAGCGTGACCATATTGTTATTAGCACTATGTTGAATGGTATCTATAGTAACGGCAATCAGGCCTATTTTGACAAACGCACCAAGGTGACCCCAGCACATCTCCCCCATGACCTTTTAATAGAAGGCGCCGACAACAAGTCAATATTTAGCGCCACACTGACGGTGTCTAACGAGTCGGATACCCAACCACTGACATGGGTACTAGTTAATGATACCGACGCAAAGGCCGTGCGAATGGATATCTCATTGGCGACAGGTGAAGCGGTCTGTCCACTCTACTGGTCACGTGAAGCCGCCCAGTTTCGCGCTAGTCTCGCACCTGACTGCAAGCAAAATACATTGGCACCAGAGGAACTCGTATTGTCGCAACAGCAATTATGGTGGATGATACCCGGCGCACAGACAGGGGACTTGAAGCTCCATCGCGCACGCCAGTTTAGCTGTTATGCGGATGTACCCGGCGTTGGTGGAGGACGAGATGAACCTTACAATCGATTTGAGAATATTCGCATTCACGATCAGGGAGGAGAGGCCTGGTTCACAACAGAAAAAGGCCGAACACTCGGAATAAGTTTATTTTCAGTAGACTGGCCCATCAACAATTACACCGGATTTTTCACTCGTGATTCGCTAGTTATCTACGTCATGGAAAAAGACGATTCAGGCCGCCGTGAACACGGCTACGCATTCACCTTACCCGAAGCCAATCGTATCGGTATTAATCTCAAATGGATGCTCGCAAACTGTTTTATGGTCTCCAGTAATGATGACATACCAGTAATGTAGGCGTCAGGGGGCAACGACCTCCAGCAGAGCACCCGAGGGCAGTTGAATTAGGCTAGAGCGTCCCTGAATACCGGGGCAACTAGAAACAGTATCAAATTGCCGGGATGAATTAATGCTAGTGAGTGTATCCACCGACGCACTCACTAGTATGATGCCGCCAGGTCCCTGGGGCCTGTCACTTGCTTTACGGTATTCATCAAACTCAAAACCAAATGGCCCAGAAAACTTCAACATCATGATTGGATAACGGGTATCCGATGAATCTCCTCTTGCCTTCGCCAGCACATCAATTTTAAATGGCACCGGATTAGTCACCAAATTTCCGAAGGTATCCTCGAGAAAAATTCGGGTAGCCTTCAGGTCTGAACTCCCGGCTACCATGATAAAAGTATTACCAATGGGGGACTGCGGTGCAGTCGGCTTAAGTAGCGAACTTTCGGGCTCAAACATCTTAGTGAGGTACAGCAACTCCCCTGATGGCCCAGAGGCTTGCATGGCTAAGATTTTTTTTGCAGCGGTCAGATAAGCCGGCTCCCCAACCACCGTAAATGCGCTGTTAGACATTTGGTGGCTCAATGTATTCGGGTCCTGAGCCAGCAGCTCAACGGCACTCCACCCCGGCGACAACATTGGTTTGTAAGCCTCGCTAGCACCTTCGATGAACCGCAATATGACCTCCCGCTCTCCTTTCGGTGGCCGCATATTCATAAAGGCCCGACCTGCTAAAGACGCATCGCCCATCTGAACCGCACAGGTTTTCTGAATAACCCCGGTCTGCTTGACCTCATACCCTAAATGATCCCTATAGGCAATTGCTGTGACATCAAGGTCGACAGCAAGCACGCTCACCATTAGCAGCGATTCCAAAATCATCGATAATTTCCTTTATTGATTAACAGACTCGACTTATAAATGTCGGGCAGTAAGTAAATGTTAAACCAGCAACGATGTTAATATAGATAATTGAGCATCGGATTGGTTTTTTATATTATGCAGAACTATCGACATTAATCTATCCTATCGATCAACAACATATTCAAACAAATTGCATAGTCTAGCATCAGACTAAAGAATAAAGCATGACCAAAGCAAGACTCGAAAACACCAACATAGAGCAAGGGGATTTAAGCGTTACCAACATGCCTCACCATTTTTATCTCTGCGGACTTATTACAGCCGGCAATTATCCTCTCGCTCGATCATGTCAAAAGCGAACATAAAATGCGCCATACCGGCAAGTAATGAAAACACCAGACCGAGCTCCAAAATTTGACCGTCATCAAAATGCACTGCCAGCGCATCATACAACGGTTGGGATAAGCGACCTCGATGCGCATGCAGCGACATCAAGTCTGCCAGTTCGATCACCGCTTTGTCAGCAGCGTCGAACACTGCGTGTTCAGCGTCACCAATCACCGCTATTTTCACCGAGGATAATCCAGCCGAGTCAGCGTCAAGTCGATTGCCCCGGTTACATGACCGGCAGCCATGTACCTCAGAAAGTCGTAAGCGACCTAGTTCCTTATAAATAACCGGGGCGCTGCCTTCATAAAAAAGTTTTTTATAAAAATCATCCATGTACCAATCAAACAGAGCGGGAGAATGGCCCATAGCACTTATCAGCTTTGCCTCCCCCCGCCGGGATAACGACTTGTCGAATGCCCGCTGCATGGATTCGGACAGCTCGGACTTGTCCTTCACGGGGAAAATACTGTCGATCAATTGTCAGGTACCTCTTTTTGTAAAAAAAAATTATGGCAAAGTGAAGATACATTATTCAATGTGAGATTAGGCTTCAGTTTGTATTCAAACCATCGCTTTTACTTTACCATACAAAATGACAAACAATATAAAGGTATATCAATGATAAGTCAGTGGCACGCGGCAACCATGGGGGTTGCCAATCTTGACTCGGCGCTCGAGTTCTGGATCGAGGCCGTAGGCTACGAAGTTGTCGCAGCAACCGAAGGAGCGGATGTCGACTTAGCCCAGCAGTGGTCACTTGATGCCTGCGCAGTTAAGCGACAGGCTTTTATCGGGGCTCCCAACACCACCTGTGGTTATTTGCATCTGGTTGAAATGCATGAGCCCGGACCATCGGTAAGAGCTGGCGCCGCCGTTTTTGATGCCTGCCCTAAGAACATTGATGTCTATGTGACCGATATTGGACAACGTATCAAGGCCCTAAAAGCATTGGGCTATATTTTCCGCAGTCCCAAGCACAGTGTGGTTACCGCTGAAGATGGAACGCGATTTTGTGAGATGCACATTGGGATACACGACGACATTAATCTGGTACTGCTGGAATTGCCGGATCAGGCCATAGTCACCAATGCACTAGGGTTTGGGGCTATAGGCCCCATTATCACTGTGGTGCCTAACGTGGTGGAAGAGAAGCGGTTCTATCAGGAGATACTCAAACTCGAACTGCTCACCGATAATTTCTTTGATGGTGAGGCGATAGAACAAATGATAGGACTGCCCTCTGGCGCCGGACTGGAGGTCAGTATCTGGGGTCGTAAAGGCGACTGCGAAGCCCAATTGGAACTCGTTCAATATGTCGGCGTGGTCGGCGACAGCCTCTTTTCGCGTGCGGCACTGCCAAACTGTGGCCTGCATCAGGTCTGCTTTAAAACCACCGATGCCGCTGAAATAGCCTTACAAGCCTCAGCCGCAGGCAGCTTAGTAATCCATCGCGGCCGATTAAGTACCCTTGCTGGTAGCGGTGAGTACTGGACACTTTATACCCCCGCGGGCATGCGCATTGACCTGATGACAGCATCGTGAAACACGGTAGCGTGCGCTGGTGGCGGCAGCGCAAATGGCAAATCGCGGGACTACTGTGCCTCATTACCACCATCAACTATATGGATCGGCTGGCTCTGAGCGTGGCCGCTCCGACACTGACCAAATTATTTTCTCTCACGGCTAGTGATTATGGCGATATTTCAGCAGGTTTTTTGGTGGCCTATGCTCTGGGACAACTATTTGGCGGCCCAGTAATTGATAAAATTGGCACTCGCAAGGCATTAACTTTTGCCGTGATACTTTGGAGTATTGCGGGCATGGCTCATGCCTTTGCTCAGGGATTTCGCAGTTTACTGAGCGTTAGGTTTTTACTAGGCATTGGCGAGTCGGTAAACTTTCCCGCAGCCAATAAGGCTATTGCAGAGTGGTTTCCTGCCAACGAGCGCTCGTTGGCGGTAGGGATTGTGACGGCGGGAACAGGTCTAGGGACGATTATTGCCCCGCCTCTCTTGATCTGGCTTATTATTCAGTTCGGTTGGCAATGGGCGTTTATTGTGCCTGGGCTTTTCGGGTTCGTTTGGTTATTGGCCTGGCACCGGGTCTACGCTGAACCTGATGTGACTAAAGACAAGAAGGTTCACCCGTCTGCCCAGAATACGGATAGCGCATATGGCTATGGGTCTTTATTCCGACAGTCTGCCATGTGGGGTCTCATGCTCTCTCGATTCGTCAGTGATGGTGCCTTTTACTTTGTGGTTTTTTGGCTACCGCTCTACCTCACCACTGAGCGCGGACTAGACCTTCCAGCCATCGCGATGTTTGCCTGGATTCCGTTTGTGGCCGCGGATATAGGTGCTCTGGGCGGCGGCTGGGCTGGTAAAGCTATGATTGATCGAGGTTATAGCATAAACGCAGCGCGTAAAATTCTCATATGGGCGGGAGCAGTGCTAGCCATTTGCATGTCACAAGCCGCCGCACTTGAAACAACAACGGCATTAATAGGCTTAATTTGTATCTCAATGTTCGCCATTCAGTTGAAGAACACCAATCTATTTTCACTACCGGCAGACCTTTACCCAAGTTCTTCAGTGGCCACGGTTTGGGGTATTTTTGGCGCTGCCGGTAGTTTGGGGGGAGCCGCCTTTCAAAGCATTATCGGTCGACTGGTCGATCAAGGATCCTATGAACCAGTGTTCTATATTGCGGCCTCTATGCACCTAGTTTCAGCGATCATTGTGTCTTTATTTATTCCTCGGATAGAGCCGTTCCAGCCCAGGAAAAAGACTACAAAATAGAGAGAAACGGGCAATCGACAGCGACTATTGAGCTAATGTTATGGTAATATGTCATAACTTGAAAAGGCCCTAATGGGACGACTCAAACATTTAGATTGAAACCACCGCTGACGATAACAGGCCCAGAAAACTATGATCTTTATTACAGGTATAACCGGAAGGGTTGGCTCGAGTGCCGCTCGTTACTTACTTAAACATGGGCTGGACGTTAAAGGCCTAACACGTGATTCAGCTAAAGCCATCGATCTAGCCGCGCTAGGCGCCGATATTATTGAGGGTGATATCTCCGATGATACTCTGATAAAGAACACCTTAAAGGGAGTAAGTACGGTTCTGCTAGTGACCGGTAATGGGCCTCACCAATTGGAAGCTGAGTGCCTCATCGCCCGAGAGAGTGCCGCCGCGGGTGTACAGCATATCGTCAAAATATCGTCTATGGAGGCAAGCCCTACCGCCACCGCGCCTATCCCTGTCGTGCATTTTAAGGTCGAAAAATACATTGAGGAAATAGGCCTTACCTATACCTTCTTACGGCCGAATTTCTTTATGCAAAACCTAATGCTGTTTGCCCAATCAATTAAAATGTCTGATCAATTTTCACTTCCTTTAGGTAAGGCAAAAACTGGAATTATAGATGCGGACGATGTTGGCGAGATTGCCGGTATAATTGCTTCAAGTATCCCAGAGACATCCTCAGTTCGAAAGCTAACGGGTGGGACACTTTTAGACTTCCACGAAGTGGCCGAGCTAATCTCAAACGAATTAGGTAAATTAGTAACCTACAACGAGCAGTCCCATGACGATTTCCATGCTCTCCTAGCCAGGACAATCCCTAGCCCTTGGCATGTCGAGGCGGTTTCGCTACTGTTTAAGGAAATAGCCAATGGCGCTCTAGAATCGACTACCAGCGATGCTGAAGATATTCTAGGCAGGCCACTGACCGATGTCCGAGGATTTGTTGCGCGTCATAAACCTGCGTTTATTCGTTGAACCATGGGGAGTCTGTTTTCGCGGTCTATCAACCCATAGCCGACATCCAAAGTAGGCATCGCCTGTATTGGCTTGGAGCTTCGGATAGGCGCTCCAGTGCCAGTACAAAGCAGACGGAAGCCGTTGACAGAACAATGGGCATTGGCTTCCGAGCTATTGATTCCAGTTCCAATGTGTCTAACTACCAACGTAAGAGTGCTCCCGAAAGCGAAATTCAAATCTATCAAATATATTCAAATATACGACAGGCTGAACAGCCCTAGGAAGTGACATATGTCCGTTTCGAATGGCTTGAAAATCGGTATTGTAGGCGCAGGTATAGGTGGGCTTACAACAGCAATCGCACTTCAGCAGCGCGGCATGCAGGTGGTTATTTATGAGCAGGCAGAAAAACTTGCTGAGGTTGGAGCAGGCCTCACAATTAGTAAAAATGCCGCTCGGGTTTTTGAAGCCTTAGGGCTAGGCGAGCAATTGGCCGCTCTGGATAGCCCCTGCGCTAATATGGGTGTGATTGATCATCTAAGCGGAGATATTCTGGTTTACGAACCGCGTGATCAAAAAGAGACTCTAAACAGCAATGTCATTGCCAGCCGACAGGTACACAGAGCCGACCTACACAAATTACTGGCAGCCTCATTGATAGACGCAGACAGTTGCCTTAACCTCGATCACAGACTGCAGGACATCAGCCAAGGTACTTCACAGGTGAAACTATCGTTTGCCAATGGACAGGTTGATCATTGCGATATAGTTATCGGTGCTGACGGCCTTAAATCGGCGGTAAGGGAGCGCCTATATTCGTCAGAGCCCGCTAATTTTACGGGATTTGTTGCCTGGCGTGGGTTGGTCGATCGAACGCTGGTAAAGGATATTGCGCTAGATCCCCAATTCGCCACTTATTCATCTAATGATAAATTATTTGTTCGTTACCCTGTCAGAAATGGTGATCTGATTAACTACGTCGCAATTGCCAGGAAAGATGACTTCCTCTCAGAAAGCTGGGCGGAGCCCGCTGACGTGTCCGAAGTCGCCGCACAATTTTCTGAATGGCACCAAAACGTCTCGGACATTATTCTAGCCACGCCATCGGATAAATGTATGCGATGGGCCCTATTTACTCGCGCGCCACTAAATAATTGGATCAATGGCCGAGTGTGCCTGCTGGGAGACGCTGCACACCCCACGACGCCATTTTTTGGCATGGGGGCCGCTATGGCAATTGAAGATTCACTTATTCTAGCGAGATGTTTTGAGGCCGAAAATGATAATTGGCAAAGCGCGCTGGAGAGATATCAGCGGGCGCGTATGACACGAACCAATCACATTCAACAGATCTCCCTAGAGCGGGCAGAATCCTATATGCACAACGATCCCGCAAAACGAGCCATGGGGCCTTCTTCAGGACTCGGCAATGCGATGGATTATGACCCTAGGACCGCTGTAATTTAAAGCCAAAAGAATACAGAATAGAGCCGGGTAACCAAACAGGCATATTTAAGGCTCGGTGGCTTTACCTAAACTAAGACATAAGAGGCCAATAATGTCCCAATCTACTACCAAAACAAATACTAAAATATTAGTGATCAGCTTCCTTGCTTGGACGTTAACTAATATGGATCAGGCGTTCTTTGGTTACGCCATTCCAGGAATTCTTAAAGAGTTTAACCTGCCCTTAGAAGCTGCAGGAATAATTTTAACCATCTCGTTTGTTATTGCCTCTATCATGCTCCTGTTCATAGGTATTGCAGCGGATCGTTTTGGACGCGGCCCCATATTGAGCCTTTATCTGGCAGTGTCTGCACTGCTAGTTGGCTTTCAGGGGTTGGCCGGCGGCATTGTCATGTTGACCATCTTTCGGGCATTAGGTTTTGGTTTCAGTACAGGCCTATCACCTATCACAAGTGCCTATGTCGTGGAAAATGTCAAACCCAAAATGCGCGGAATGGCCATGGGTGTTTTGCAATGTGGTTATCCTCTAGGCTGGTTTATAGCATCGCTTTTTGCGGTACCCCTTCTGGCCGATTATGGTTGGCGTGCTATGTGTTTCGCAGCCTTTCTTGTGGTTCCCTTGGCCGGTCTCTTTCATTGGTTACTCCGAGATACACCGGGGATTATTTTGGCAGGCGCAAACTCCCCTATTAAAGGTAAGGTACGCGTGCTTTTTTCAGCCCCTTACCGCAAGAGTTCACTGGCCAGTATCGCAACCTATTTTGCTTTCGGAGGCGCCTATGCTGGCTCAGCATTTTATTTCCCAACGTTTTTCGCTGAGGTACGAGGTTACTCACAGTCGGACGCCGCTAGCCTAGTGGGCATGTCAAATTTTATTGGCATTGGCGGCTACCTGTTGGCAGCTTTCGTTGGCGAGTATCTTTTGACCCGCCGCTCCGTCTTTATTATATGGGCACTAGGGGGAACCATTGCCCTGATTGGCCTGCTATGGTTTTCGGAAAGCCGCACCGCCGACACTATTTGGTATGGCCTAACCGCTGCATTGTTTTATGGTTCCCTTGCCGTATTGCCGGTCTTGATTGCAGAAATATTTCCCGAAGAAGTCCGGGCCAGCGCCCTATCGGTTTGCGCTTCGGCCCCGTTGAGTCTGGGTTTCGCAGTATTCCCCTTGATTGTTCCATTTGTAGTGGGTTCCGTTGGCTGGCAGATGGGTTTTAGTATTATTATTTGCCCACTATTGGCGCTATCCGCGATGACAGCGTTCGCATTGCCCAACCGTAGGTCAGGTGATGACTTAGCCGTGATGACTTAGGCAGTGCTACATGCACTATTACCGACTCAATATAACCAGTAAAGATGGATCCAGATATAGAGCAATGTACTTATGAACAACTTTTTTGAACAATACCGCCGTTGGTTCGTTTTGTTCGGTTTAATGCTCATCTATGCCGCAAGCAGTGGCATTATCGTGCACACGCTACCCTTATTGTACCCGCCGCTGATTGACGAATTTGGCTGGACTATAACTCAAATGACCCTGCCGGCAACTGTCTTGTCCATCTTTGGAGCTATTACCTCGCCGCCTGCAGGCGTGCTCTTTGATCGTTTTTCAGTGCGTCGAATAATGTTAGTCGGCACAATCGGCATTGTTTTAAGCCTAATGTGCTTTTCCTTTATCTCATCACTGTGGCAGCTAGTGACCGTCTATTTGGTCTTTGGTCTTGCCATGTCCCTATGCGGCTTGACCGCTAGTATGGTCATACTCACCAAATGGTTCTACGGCAAGCGAGGCATAGCTACTGGCTTATTACTTATGTCTTCCAGTTTAGGAGGCGCTATATTCCCATTGATCCTTGGTTCCGGTATTGAAGCACTTGGCTGGCGCAACGCTGTCGTCCTTGTATCGATCATTGCAGCATGCATGACACTCCCGGCAATAATTTTTTTACTCTTAGACAAACCGAATAACTCTGACATAAGGGGTAACGCAGAACCCATTAACCAAGCGCCTCCACTGACTCTACAGGGGCCCACATTGAGAGCGGCAATTAAAACCCCAACATTCTATTTTGTCCTAATTGCGACAGGTGCCATATGGTTCACGGTGATTGCCTTAACGCAGCATCAATCACTCCACTTAGTCTTAGATGTAGGCATTGATTCCAAGCTATTGCCGATGGTTTTTTCGGCCTTTTTTGGATGTTCTGTTATCGGCAAATTTAGCTTCGGCTGGCTCGGTGACCATCTGAATAAAGAATTGTCGATGATCGCATCCATCTTATTACTTACCGTTGGATTATTGATTATTCGCTCACTAAATGCGGATGACGTGACAATGCTATTCGCCTATGCAGTCATCGGAGGAATTGGTTTTAGCGGCGCTTTCACCACGATCCAGCTTTTAATTGCCGAACATTACGCTGGCAACTCCTATGGCAAGATACTGGCTATAATTGTCATGATAGATTCTCTAGCCGGAGGACTTGGGACTAGAGTTATGGCCAGTATGAGAGACGCTTCCGATAGCTACACAACTGGCTGGAATCTGCTCATAGCGCTATGTATAGTCGCAATTTTTTCCACCTTTATCATTAGACAGTTAAATTACTCAAAGACTGCCGCTGGCCCCCTAAATTGACCTTATTCGATCACTAAAATCTAATACTGATCAGAGGTTTAATATACTTAATGTTTAAAATGATTGAAAACTGGCTTTTATAAAAAAGGCACTAGAGTGCATAGAGGGACTGAACATGCGACGTCGAACAATCCTTAAAGGCGCCGCGGGTGCATTATCTCTGGGTCTAATCACTCCGGCAACCGCTAGCACGGTAATCACCGACACAGAAAGCGGCAACTCAGGACCTTATAATTTTGTCTTGGTGCATGGCACCTGGCACGGCGGCTGGGTGTGGTCTCAAGTTGCAACGCTACTGCGAACCGAGGGCCATAATGTGATAACGCCGACCTGCACTGGTTGCGGAGACAGGGTACACCTGAGCACGCCAGAAGTGGGCCTGGAAACTCATATTACCGATATAGAGAACAGTATTAATTGGGCTGAAATGGACAGCGTGGTTTTAGTTGGACATTCCTTTTCGGGTCTTACAATTACCGGCGTCGCCGATAGATTGAAAGATCGTATCCAACAAATTGTTTTCTTTGACGCAATCGTTCCACGACCCGGCAGAATGTCAGGCGTGGTCAAAGACAGTAAAACTGGAGAGTATCCGACTTGGTGGCAGGAACGAGAAAAAAAATTTATCGACGGCCACAAAATGGTTCTCTGGGAAGATTACCCTATAGAGATGCTTGTACCAACTAGTTATAGTAACCAGAAATCGCGATTAAAAAAGCTAATCACGACTCATCCTGCTAAGCAATGGACCGATGAGCTAATGCTAAAGAACGGGGGCTGGGAAGGCTTGCATCGAGCCTTTATCCACTGCGCTGGACAGCGTTACAGGCTGACCAGCGAAAATATGATTGGTCCAGCTAGAGGCTCCGGATGGAATTTTATCTCTCTAAACATTCCCAGAGATGGCATGCTTACGCACCCCGAATTAGTCACTAGCCAGCTGATAAAATTGGCAGAAAGCCAATTTCAGGGCGGGCCAACTGAAACAGCCCTAAGCTAGGCACCCGTCCCTCTCATCATATTATCGTAAGCTGCCGGCGTCTGCTCCGTTAACCTCGTGCAGGGCCAACATAACAACCTTATTACACCAGACTATAAAACTGTACGATTGCGCCGTCTGGGATTTCTAATGAGAAAAGCATCACATCACCCAACCCCTCAATGGCCTAGTGATAGCGCAATGCTCTAGCAAGATAATATAGCTATATTTAAAAGCTTCGACTTCTGGGTAAAAATACTGTGTTACATCATTCACCCGGATAGTGAAACCTTCGGGAAACTCCAGTGTAGCTAATGGAGTTTCCGCGAGGGCCCCACTGAACTTCAGTGGTTATTTTTCGGCCTAAGGCTTGCGCTAGGATATTATTTAGGCTCGGCTGTCCGGCTGTCGATAATTTTTTTCATATAAGTCCAGGACGTCTCATTGGGTCGTGTATCATCGGTCGGAGGTGCATGTCGGTATGCGGGATAGCGCGTAGCAATAGTGTCTTTTATGATCTTAGGCAGTTGATCATAACTTTCGAGTTTTTTGCCTATCGCATTAAAATAAAGCAAGCCGGTCCGATCGCCCATTTGCATCCAAGGTAACCACTTAGCAATTCTTACCCATGAAACAGCGGGGTAGGCTATGTCCTGTTGGCTGTCGAGTAATTCTTTAGTTGACCCATTAAAGTCAAAAATCTCTGTCGCATGATAGGTGCCACCCACATATTTCTGATAGTCGCCAGCGAGAGGATTAGTATAAAAAAGAGGGACCTCTATAGCCCAAAGGTAGGTCCCATTAATATCAACTAAATCGAATGGGATGGTTTTACCTTGCTTAGTCTTACCAAAGGTTGGCTCTCGGCTATTAACTGGGTCATTGGCAACATGAATTGTAGCTTTCTGGTCGCCGGTCCAGGGATTAGTCCAGGTGTCCATTAGTTCGCCGGTTATGGGATCTAGATAGAGCATTATTTCTCGAGATACCATTTTAAAACCTACGCCCCTCAACTTATCGGTGACTGCGACACATTGTCTTACGTTCATTCCCTCTAGATTGAATAAATGCTTGTCAGGTTCGCCAGGGACTCGACTATAGCCACGTCCGGACCAGCGGTAAACCGCTTCATAGTTGTCCTCCAAAGAGCATTGGATTTTACGATTTATTTTTACAAAACCGTCCGCCGTAGCGGGATCGATTGACTGCGCAAGACTTGATGATGCGCCCCCAAAACAGGCAGTTATGACTAGTATGTAAGCAAATTTTTTCCGTATATTCATCATGATCCTCGGATTATTTTAAAAGGTATAGTCGCCAACTTTGCCCCTCTATCTGTTCGATGGCGATCCCTAAAGATCGTCTTCAAGCTTTATTCACCATGCTTCTTTGAGCTTTTCTTAAGTGAATCGAACTTTGAACTACTGAAGCACTTTACTCTACGCAGTGTGGCACTTGGCATCAGAATAAAAGTAACTTCAAATATTGAAGTTACTTTTATTTCTCTGGTCACAATAACGCTCTTTATCGAACCTCTGCAATGCTAGAAATCGTAGCTCACTCGAACCCCAAACTGTCGTTGATCTCTGAGTTGAATGTGGACGCTTTCAACGGCAAAGTTATAGTTACCCGCATTGGTTCTCACAAAGCTACTGGTATCGGCAATATTGTTACCGCCCGTCGGTGCATCTTCATCGGTCAAGTTAGATATGTAAGCCTCTAGGCTTATGTTATCCATCTTAATACCCGCGCGAAGGTTAACTTCGGTTGCACTAGGGAGTTTAGTGAGGTTAGTGACCTCATCGTAGTAAGAGTCTGTTAAAAAGACCTCACTTCTTACATAGGCATCGCCGAGCGGAGTGTCGAAATTATACGTCGCAATTAACGACCCCATCCACTCGGGATATCGTGCCGCCTGTTGACCTGCGCACGATAGGCCCGGGCCGAAGACATCGTTGTAATCCCCACAGTCACCGCCTTCGGGGAAGCCCGAAATCTCAGCCTTGGTGTAGCCTAAGCCCGCTTGAATATTTAAGTTATCGTTAACTTGGTAGCTTAGCTCAGCCTCGAAACCATCTATATCACTTGAGGTTCCATTTCCGCTGAAACTAACCGTACATGTCTCTGTATTCGGGACACCGTCTCCATCGGTATCACCTCCACAGGTCACGTCTGAGGGTATTACCCCAAAACCCGAATAAACTTGATCGGATCTTTCCATGTGGAAGTAAGCCAAATTCATGACAAGTCTCCCATCATCTGAGCTTTTCTTCCATCCCAGTTCGAAATTTTTCAATGTTTCTTCACCGAAGGTTGCACTAATACCAGGCGTGTCTGAGTTAAAGGCAGAGATTTGCTCAGGGGTTGTGAGCTTGTCAGCCACCTCTGGATTAAATCCACCCGGTAGGGTGCCCTCACTGAAGTTGAAGTAAACCATGGAGCTATCGGACATTTGATACTTCACAACAACTCGCGGTAGCGTGGCTTTAAATATTCCGGGGGAAATAACCTTTCCTGCCGCCGCATTAACCTTCGGATCACTAATTTCATCCTCTTGTCGTCTCACTTCAGCAATCACAGTTAACTTATCTGTTACTCTGAAGTCGACTGAGCCATAAATACCGGTTGTCTCTGCTTCGATCATACTGTACGCAGTTGTTGGGTTATAGACATCTGCGAACCAATAGGAGAAGTACTGCTGTTGGTCGAAGAATCCGCCGTGGGCCTTCGAGGAGGTATCGACCTTAGTTGCTCCAACAGACCAATCAAAGCGGTCAGTCGTTCCCGAGAGCCTTAGTTCGGTGGTCTCGTCTTTAGTAACTCTGGCACCTAACGTATGGAAACCAAAGGTTGGAGACGCATCAAAGTCAGTGAACGCGATGTAGTCGTCTTCGTTTTTCCCATAAGCTGCGCTTAAATTTAGGGAGTCAGAAATATCCCAAGATATACTTATTCCTAATCTCTCCCCATCGCCAAATTTGCCAAACCCATTATGCGAGAGGTCATCAAAATCGTGATCACCAATAGGGCCATAGCCCGACCAATTTCCGCTGTCATCTCTGAGGTGACCTGTTGCAGTATCAAATAGTGATGCCGAAGTCGACGCGCCAAGAGTCTCTGGAGCGCTTACAGTTCCTCGATAAACCGATTCGAGTCCATTCTCAGTGAAACAGGTCCAGCCAGTGATATTTGAGGTCTGCTGAGCACAGTAGTTGTGATCCGCTAGTCCACCGACCACCGCGTAAGCACCCGGGCCATCATCATCCTCATATTGAGAGGCTCTTAAACTAATGTTCAAATTATCGGTGGGATTGAAATCGAGCAGCAAACCAAACGCTATGGATTCTTCATCACCAAGGCGTTGGCCCGCTACAAAATTGTTGTCGTAGTGTCCCTCTTTGTCGGTATGGCTAAAGGTGGCCCTTGCTCCAAGCGTTTTAGTAATGGGTCCCTCAATGTATCCCGTCGTGGATAACTTACTCTTGGTGGCGTAGTCAATTTCAATGCCTCCTTTAAATTCGTCTCCAGGCTTTCTGGTAATGATATTGATAGCGCCAGAGTAGGTATTACGACCGAACATTGCAGACTGGGGACCTTTTATGATCTCGATTCTCTCTACCTGAGTGATGGGTAAGCTATGCAAACCCGACGTTACAACTAAGCCATCAACAAATACTGAGCTGGTTCTCTGCAATGGGCTCGTCGCGTCAAAGGTAACACCTCGGAATCGAGGCATCAGTACAGTCCGTGCATTTTCGTTATTCATTGTCTCCAAGAACAGGCCTGGAGCATTTTTTTGAATATCGACAATATTCTTGAAATTAGACGCTTTGATGTCTGCCGCACTGATAGCTGTAATTGCGATTGGTATTTCTGAGAGCGACTCTTCTTTTTTTCTTGCGGTGACTATGACCTCCTCAATGGCATTCACGGATTTTGTTTCTTCCTGAGCATATATCGCTCCGCTGCTGAAGCCAGCGGCGCCGATCAAGAATATTTTTAATGGTATCTTGTTAAACATGATCTTCTACCCCTTCGATTAATTTTATTGGTTGTCTTGTTTTCCTATTGTTTTTACTCGGCGTGCCTCAATATCAATGGCTCGACTGTTTGCGAGCGCGTGTGTTCAGTCCCACTGCCTTAACATTTAGCTTAATTAGCGTAAGCTTACCATGCTAACACTATATTGCACTAATAGTATATCATTATATGTATAGTATGTGTAAGATTTGCAAAATCAGACTGTTACATTCGGTGACGGGACTAATGTATATCAAGCTAATTGGAATCAAACGTTTTAACGACGCACAACATGCCTGAGTTGGGAAAAGACCCTGCCACGCCATCGCTGTGGCTCCTTGGCGCCATAGGGAGTTTGTCGCCCTTCGCAATGACTATTGTTGTTCCTCTGTTCCCCATGATCGGCCTGCTTTTTGCGGAGACGCCAGCACGCTTACAATATTTGGCCTCGGCCTATATCTTTGGTCTGGCTGTCGCTCAACCCTTTGCGGGCATTTTGAGTGATCGAATAGGGCGACGACCAGTGTTACTGTCGGGTCTCACTGTCTTTGTTGTGAGTAGTGCTGGATTGGCAATCTGTATAGATTTTCAAACTATGGTCCTGCTGCGTTTCATTCAGGCGTTAGGCGTGAGCGTTGGCACGGTTTTAGCCAGGGCTATCGCTCGAGATCTGATGGAAGGGGAAGACTTGCTGCATGCTTTCTCCTTTATGTCCGCCTCGATAGGCGCAGCTCCGATCGTGGCACCAATTCTTGGTGGTTTAATGGGCTATTTCTTTGGTTATCAGGGCGTCTATCTGCTGGCTACATCACTTGGTTTAGGGATCTTCTATTGGTCATGGCGAAGTATTCCTGAGACAGGCGTCTCAGCGAAAAATACGCTGCTAACTCAGCAGGGAGTGACAACGCTACTAAACTCGCGACGGTTTTTGGGTTATACCGGTATTTTTGGTTTTCTACAGGCCACCTTTTTATCTTTTGTGAGTGTCGGTGCCGCTGTTTTTGATGATTATTTTGGCATTGGTCAAATAGGGTTTGGGATCATTTGGGGTTTGATGGCCTGTGCTTATGTTACTGGGTCCATTTTGCTCGGTCGTCTGACAAGACGATTTGGCTCGGCCAATCTAACTCAATATTGTGTGGCTATACTCTTGGGGCTGGGTTGGCTGGCTTTTATTATCCAATCCCAATTGGGCATTACTATACTGACAGTGCTTTTGCCTTTAGTGGGATTAATGCTGGTTTCTGGGGTGTTGACTCCCATGGCGATGCTTGGAGCTGTGGAAATTTTCCCACAAATAAGTGGCACGGCCTCCGGCATCTCTAGTTCCTGTGGGCTGTTTATCGGAGGAGTGTTCGCTGTGATAAGTGGCGCTGTATATGAGTGGGGGTACATCTACGTCGCGTTTGTCTGTGCTATAGCAACATTATGTGTAGCTCTGTCATGGTTGCTAGTGAGGTCATCAGCTCACTAATGACTATTCAGCGCGTTGCGCTGCGCCCAATCTTGGTATTCTAGATGTGAGCTTTAAGGTCAATTCTGCGAAAGTGGCGGCTGAGCAAATTCAAGCTCGCGGCTGGACCATTTCTCGTTCTCTGATGAAAGTGGCCATAACGCCGACCTGAACCGATAATGGTCGATAGTATGGCATCAAATAACTAACCACTATCTTTGGTTAAGGCTTGTTAGCATATAATTGAAGACGCTGACTTAGTGCCTGCCCTACCCCACCAACTTAATATGGCTCAGGCAATCGATCGATCCGATCAGTGACAACCAACAACTAATCTGAAGCAGAAATAATATAGTCCACCAACCTTTCCGCCTCTATAGGCGACAGGTGGTTGTGATAGAGCATCCAGGTGTTCGGCACCATAGCCTCCGCCGACAGTACCCAGCCAATCAAAGCCGGTCGATCCCAAACAATCTTCGTCGCTGTCAGGGCATCGGAGTAAGCGACACCCTGCCGGCTAGCCGCTGGCTGCTGGTTAATACCATATAAATTAGGACCTACTCTATGCGCCCCATCAACGCTGATACTGTGGCAGCCAGAGCATGCCGTATATAGCTGTTCACCGGTCAAAAGAGTCGGTTTCACATTCGGTGCGCCAGATTCTTCGATATCGTTGCCTTGAAAACTGAGCTCCTGCGAACTCAGGTTAATATCAAAACAAATACCCAAAATTAGTATAATCAATGCCGAACGGGCCTTATAGCTCAAAGTAGCGCCCTCATAGCCTGCATAGCAGCCCTTTCTCCTGACTCAGCTGCCCCTTCCATGCCAGAATTGGCATAGGCGGTATGTTCACCTGCAAAAAATATATTGCCTGTTGGGCGCTGTAGAATGTCCGCGAAACGCTCGATCTGTCCCGGTTCCCATATAGCCCAAGCACCCTGGCTGAAACGATCATTTTGCCACTGCACTAACTTTTGAAAGGACACATGGTCCCTTGCACTTGGATATAGCGCATAGAAATACTTAAGTATTTTCTCGGTAGCCTCTGACGCCGGCAGACAGTCAAACTGATCACAGGCATCGCCATTAATCCAGATGGTAATATTGTAGGATTGGCCATCCATACTCGGTCTAGTGAAAATTCGCCCTAGTGGACCGTTGGTCCAGCAACTTGCCGACATCTCGTCGCGCTCCCAAAAAGGCTCATGGGCCAATAGATGCACCTGTGTCACCTTGTGGTAGGCAATTTCTGTAAGCGCATGGCGCTGAGTCTTGTCCAGCGACGGAGTGAAGTCAATTTCCCTTACAGCACCAACTGGCAGCGCAAGGATAATCCCATCTGCTTCATAATGACGACCTTTTTCAGTCTCAGCGCGTATAACGCCAGCGACCCTCTGCACCCCAGTGATTTTCTGCCCTAATTCAACCGAAGACGAAAGGCTACCGGCCATAGCCTCTGGCAAACGCATATTTCCAAGAGCTACCTCCCAAACAGGCTGCTGCATCGAGATAGCACGAGATCTATTTTTCTGGGTACGAAATAAACTCAGTATTGATGTATTCTTCAATGTATTGCCATAGCTATTATTGATGTCAATCAAGTCGATTGCGCGAGTGTTTAAACCGCGCCGCATAAAATATTCCAGTGCAGAAACATCTAGCCCACTCTGCATTGGATCTCGCCAATCTGAACTTCTAACTAGGGGATTATCGCTAAGAAAATGGCTGGCAATATGATCGGGCGTCAGATGTTTAAGCGCCGAAGGAAGTGGGTTTTGACCCCACGTACCCCATTTATCCGCGGACAAACGATGTCCATCTATTGAATAATCGAAAGGTAAAGTTGCAGCGGGTTGGCGCAGCGTTATCTTCAACTGCTGTGCTAGATTTAAAAGTCTCCCATAGTTAGGGCCCAATAAGTTTGCACCACATTCAGGGCGTCCTATAACATCGTCCAGAGTACAGACGCGCCCGCCAACACGCTCACGGCCCTCAACAATCTGTACCGAGTAACCAAATTGCTCCAGTATTTTCGCAGCGTAAAGTCCTGACAGCCCGGCCCCAACCACTAATATACGCCTAGCTTGCGACGCAGCTACTGAGCCAAATGGTAGGCCGCACGCCACGCCTAGCCGTAGCATGCCTTTAACCATATCGCGACGATTAATAGCTTTCATATAACCACTCCCAGAGCGGCAGCTCAATTAAAAATGCGCACCCTTGGCAAACCCTATCAAGACATAAGGAGTTACTCAAAGTATAATTAATATTAATGATATAAGTATAGATCATTAATATTCAGATGTAACCTTTATATGTCTGCAAGGTCACAGTAGGGCTGAGTCAGCACAATGACAGTAATCCTATTACCGTCATCAAACGGGTCAGTTAGGAACGGTACGTTCATACAAATTTGGCAGGTTTAGCCCGCCGCCCTGTGGTAGGGGAGTTGAGTAGCGATTACAAGTAACCCGCGAAGTTGCTTCATTTAGGAGCGATGAATAGAATTTAAAGACGGTAACCTTGAGCGACTGTGCCTAGACTAATGCGTCACTCAACAGCCCACGCCCTGAACTGCACTGGGAACAGAGAACGTCAGCCTATGATATCTACAACTAGGTATATACCAAGACTGACAATGAGCATTCGGCCAGACAACCGATTCTGTAAATTGACGGTTCGCACATCGCGCTCTATGGTGGGGTCAAGCTGGTAACTACCTGACCTCCAGCGAGGCACTAACAATTTTTCAAATAATGAATGCGACGCCTCAGTCCTCCGCAGTCAAACCCACTTGAAGCCATCGCAAATTCACACCCAGACGTTCCGCACCCGGATTGGTCCAGACATAGGTAATGGTCTTTCCTGTTTGATTGTCAATTAAACCCAATTTAAGTACTGCGACTCGCGTATTTTGATAGGTCAAATTAGCTAAATCTACACTGTAACCACTATCGATACCCTTCTTAGTCAATAGGGCGATCTTTTGACCCTCGTTATGTATTCTCAAATCAGCAATAAATACCGAACCTTCGGGGTCTTTTGAGTCTGGAAAGAGTAGGCTATTTTTGATTGTTGCCCAGCCTTTAAAATAACGTACCTTGCGATTTTTGTAACGGCCATCACGGACGATCTGTTTATTATCGGCTTCATCGTAAGCACCGTCGGTCAACCAGATCGTTGATTCTGTGAGCATTAGATTGTCCTCTAGATAGATATCCAGGCCTTTTTCAATAGCAGAGCCATGGCAGGTTTCGGGGTTGACCTGCCCGATATAATGATCATCATGAAACCGCCAAAACACATCGCAGCCATCCCTATAGGTCAATTCCTGATGACTAATATCGGCAAGTAACACTGGATTTTTATCGCCGCCCCTATATCTACTCTCACTTTTAAAGCGGTGAATCGCCAAACGTATCGCCTGGCTTTTGTCGTCCCATGTCACAGAATATAGGCGCTGACGGTAAACTGCCTCAGAGTCACCACTCAGGTGCTGCTTTACGAAGAAGGTATGCTCGCCAATATTTGGCGCGGCTACGAGCTTGATTATATGGTGTGTATAGGCATGTCTCTCTTGTTCGTCTATATTATCTTCGTTCTGTTGCCACACCTGCTCATTATTATTGAACTCGCCGTCCAGCCAACTCAAAAATCGCGACATGTTACGATCTTCATAATCACTATCGGCGATGACCGTACCCTGCCCGCCCATAAATAATACGACAGTAACACAACATACCCTAACCGTAGATCCTATAAAATTCCCCACCATGACCGCGCCCTCTTAGTTGTATTTATAATCCACCCATCAATCGTTCACCGCAAGGCGAATATTTTTATGGGAACTGCATTGGCAACCCATAATTAGCCAGCCTAAACGTGCACACCGGATTCAATCTAAACGCCTTGTTATCCCCGCGCTGGCTTGGCTCGAGCTCAAGGCTGGTGATACCGCCTTGCACCTCGTTCGTGTACGTGGCAGGGAGGGTTTGAACTTCGGCTATTATATGAGCTGGACGGTTGGTGTAAAAAAGCCCAAAAATCAAAAATTATTTGAAACTATCCCCCGACTGACTTACTTTCGCGACAATGGACTGGAGGTCACCCACGTGACTCAGACCATTAGCGCCTGTGCCGCGTCCTCTGAAAGCGCCCTTGCATTGAATGTTCCGGAGTGAAGCCCATTACTTAGCCTTACTAGACGTTCATACAACAAGGTTAACAATCAAGAGCACCTCATGGACCACCTCCATGTGCTCTATAATCCTGAGCTGTTCCAATACAAAATGGACCTCAAACTTGACTGACGCTCGGCGTCAGCACTAAAAAAATCAAATCTCCCTCCATCTACTTGGAGGCTTTAATGCTCCCAAATCACTGCGATTTTAACGCGCCGAGGGCTCACACCATCAATCACAATACTCTGATGCACCCTGACACCATACTCTCCTTAATTTATAATCATTAAAACCGGAACAAAAGTTAGTAGTAATAAACGCCCCACATCGGCAATGGCGAAGGGTATCACCCCTAAGTAAATATTTTTCAACCCCAGCTCAGGTTTTATTCCGTATAAGACAAACACGTTCATGCCTATTGGCGGTGTAATCAAGCCAATCTCCATTACTATCACATTAATTATCCCCCACCAAATTGGATCATAGCCAAGACCTGTTACTAAAGGAAACACGAAAGGAAGCGTGACAACCATCGCCGCGACGGTGTCAAAGATACTCCCAAGAATAATATACATGACCTCCAGTAATAAAATAATCACTAGGGGTGGCAGCCCACTATTACCGATGACTTTAACAATTTCAGCTGGCAGCCCTGTTAATGTCATTGAATATGAATAGATACCAGCCCCGATCAGCACGAGATAAATCATTCCCGTAGTTGATGCCGTATCCAAAATACTTCTATTTAAACTAGATTTGCCAATTTTTCCACGTTTCCATGCGATTAATAATGATAAAGTCACGCCCACGCTGGCAGCTTCATTTATGGTTAGAAACCCCGAATAAAGTCCTCCACCGACGCACAACACAAGCACTAAAAACGAAAACGCCTGCCTCGCAGCATTGATTCGCACATCAGCGCCGACTCTATCAAGTGCAGGCGCTTCATCTGGGTTTCTACGCACCACATAAACTATCGCAAAAAGGTAAAATGCTACTCCAAGAATTGCGGGGATTACAGCAGCCACAAAAAGCTTATTAATCGCTTGTTCAGTCAAAATACCATAAAGAATAAGCACAATCGAGGGCGGCACAATAATACCCAGGGTAGAGCCAGCCGCAATCGACCCCGCGGCAAGCTTGTTGCCATAGCCATAGCGCATCATCTCCGGCAATGCCATTTTGGTCATGGTTGCCGTCGTAGCCACTGATGAACCACAGATGGCGCCAAAACCGGCCGATGAAACAATGGTTGTCATAGCCAACCCCCCAGGACGGTGCCCAAACAGGCTGGCAGACAGACGGTATATATCGCGGGGCAACTCCGCCAAACTAGCCAAATTACCCATAAGAACAAACATAATCACCAAGGCCAACTCTGGACTTGATAGGGCATGGAAAATCTCAATTGGTATAATTTCCAACGCGGGATCTAATCCAATTAATATAGCACTCGTAAGCGTGCCTGCTAGAATCATTGCAATGGCTATAGGTACCTGCAAAAAAATCAATACAAACATCAACAGAAACGACGCACCACCTAGTAAAAGCGGGCTCATATAACTTCTCTCGGATTTTCAATATCATTTAATCCAAACACAATCATAAACTGTACACACGCCGACAGCAGAAAGACTAAAACCGTGGCCCAAACCCATGGCGCTAACGCAATATCTAATGTACTGGTGGTCCGGCCCGCCTCATCGAAATTTATGGCGATTTTCGATAGCCCATAGCTTGAATATACAAAGAAAGCTAACGTAAGAATATGACCAAATTTAGTTCCTAGTTTACCCACTCTATCACCCGCTATATGGCTAAGAATACGGACGGTTATATTGCTCCCACGCATCAAACTAACAGGAAAGCAGGATGCAACCACCACGGCAAAGATAAACTCAGTGACGTCATGTAGACCTACAACCCGGACAGCACCGCTAAACCGCAAAATTGCATCCAACATAGTTAGGGTCGTTACTACCATCAATGCTGTTAAGGCTGCCAGCGCAAGGCCATGTATTAGCTTTAGAAGCATTAGCGCATAGCCTTAATGATAGATTCAGATCTATCGAGTAGCCTAGCTCGTCTTGAGTCATCACCAACCCAATCGTTGATCACAAAATGTCTCTTTGCTTGTAACGCAGCCCGCAGCTCCGCGTCCATTGGCGTCGCTATTACAGCCCCATTTTCTTTAAAGCGGCCCTCATAAATATCGCTGTATGCATCGTAAGCCTGCCCCGCTCGCCGGGATAAAGCCAGACCACTATTATCATCAATTATGGTTTTCATTTCATCAGGAAGGGATTCAAAACGTTCCTTATTCATTATAATTGCAAAGGTCAACACGCCAACAGGAGCTTCAACAAAATAGTCCACAAAATCACTCTGATGAAAGATTGCTAGCCCTGACCAGCCTTGAATTAACCCATTAATAGTGCCTCGTCTTAACGCTTCCGTGGCCGTAGCTGCATCCAACACCTCTGGGGTAGCTCCAAGTGCATATACATATTCTCCCTGAACCTGCCCAGCCGCTCTGATCTTTAACCCCTTGTAATCACTAAGATTCCTGACAGGGCGTTGGGTAAACAATCGGCCCGGCTCTGAGGCAAATAATGCTAATACTTTTACATGTTCAAACCCGGACAGTAAGCCTTCTTCAAAAAGTTTCCAAGCTAAAATCGAGGCCTCTTCGCCTGTATTGGTTAAGCCCGGCATTTCTAACACCTCAGCATCCCTAAAGCGCCCAGAATGCATAGATAAAAAGACAAAGGAAACGTCGCTGACACCTTTTTCTGTGAGTAGATACTGTCTATGCGGCCCGCGACCCAGTGCACCACCATAATAGCTAACAAACTTTATTCGCCCAGCGGACTTGTTTTCGATACTCTCCGACCAAGGCGCCATGATTTTAGACACCGCAACCGATTGCAGTGGTAAATAATTGGACATGCGTAAACGGATTGACTCCTGAAACCCTGCAGCTGGGACCACCACAATTAAACCTATAATACAGACTAGGACTAAACGCATTACCCACCCATCCCTAATTTCGGTATTGGGAAATCGGTCAATGGAATTGACACGGTTTTCTCTTCAGTAAACAGGAGTCTACTCCACTCGCCACCATCACGACCTACGCCAGAATGTTTAAATCCACCAAAGGGCGCCCGCAATTCTCGCACCAGAGGTGTATTTACCCAAATAACTCCTGCCCTAATCTCCGCCTGCGCGCGCATTATTTTCCGAATATCTGTAGACCAAACATATGCAACTAGACCAAATTTGCTATCGTTAGCAATCGCATATGCCTCAGCTTCGGTATCGAACGAAAGAATGGTGGCAAAAGGGCCAAAAATTTCCTCTTGGCAAACCACCTGCTTATTGTCTTTAGCGCGGACCACAGTTGGCTCAAAGTAATACCCCTTGTTAAATCCCTCGGCTAGTTTGCCGCCCGTCAGAATTTCAATACCTTTATGCTCTCTGGCCATTGCAGCAAAACGTCCAACCCTATCTAACTGCGCCTTTGAGATAAGCGGGCCAATCTCGCTCGACATGTCCATAGGGTCACCAATTTTAAGCTTTTTTGTTCGCGCAACGAACGCTTTGATGAACTTATCTTCGATAGACTTTTCCACCAAAATGCGCGAGCCAGCGAGGCATTGCTGACCATTGTTAGAAAAAATTGCCACCAAAGCCGCATCTAAAGCACGGTCGAAATCGGCATCTGCAAAAATAATATTCGCTGACTTACCGCCAAGCTCTGTGACACTGCGTTTTAGGGTTCTGCCTGCCTCAGCACTAATAATTCGACCGGTTTCTGTACCGCCAGTAAAGGCAATAACATCGACATCCTCATTGGCTGTTATTGCCGCACCTGTAACATGACCCGCACCATTTACCATGTTGATTACGCCGTCAGGCAAGCCGGCTTCACTCAAAAACTCCATAAAGCACATGAACCCTAACGGAGTTAATTCAGAAGGCTTGAACACACAGCTATTGCCAAAGGCTATGGCTCCAGCCAGTTTCATGCTAGCTAGTGCCATGGGAGCATTCCATGGTGCGATTATCCCAGCTACGCCAACGGGTTCCCTGCCAACGTAGGTTATATAATTAGCGTTTTGATCATAAACTGGGTTTGATGATTGGGAAATAAATTCTGCAAAAAACTCAAAATTCATTGCGCTCCTAGGAATTTGCCGACCATAGACTTGAGCAATTGGAATACCCGTATTGGAGACCTCCATTTTAGCAATGACATCTTTATTTTCAAGGATAAGATCACGTAGCCTTAGTAAAACAGTTTTACGATCATCAACGCTGGCCTTAGACCAAACGCCACTTCTAAAGGTTTCTTTAGCGCACTGCACTGCAAGCTCGACTTCAGTTACATCAGCCTCAACTAACATTGATATGGACTCATCTGTGGCAGGACAAATAATCGGCAATCGTCTCGCCCTCGGATTTGGATCTATCCATTTACCATTAATAAAACTAGTTACCTCTTTCGGAATTTTATCGCCAATGTCTACCATTATTATTCCTTTAAACCCCATAAAACCTGTGGATTTGGTTGTAGCTTCAGGATTGATAAGCCTTCAAGACACATGGCATAATTTGACGATATTGCTAATACCTCCATATCAGAAGACACATTTAATAAGGAAAGTGACGGCATACCCGTTCCTGATATCAAAATGGCGTCAGTCCTCAATTTTTTCAGTCTTTCGATTGCAGACCGAGCATCACTAGAATGAAGGTCATATATTCCATAGGTATCATCGCTTACAATCTGTACTTGTTCTTTTGCGACAACATCAAAGCCTTCACTATTCCAAAAATTTTCGGCCGCGGTATATAGCCAATTAGGGTACGGCGTAGCAATGGCAATGGTATTTACCTGATTTAACTGGAGCCAGTTTTTCAAGGCATCTGCTGCAAAAACAATATGTTCCACACCCAAAATATCAGCTGTTTCTGATTTAATTTTCGTTATCTCGTCCCGCCCCAGTAAATAGCTAGAGGCAGTACAGCCAAACATTAATCCATCTAGCTGTAGCCCTGCATACTGAGTTCTAACGAAGTGAGGTAGTTTTCGCGCATAGTCTTTAAGCCGCGTAGCCGGATCATCGCTATCGCTATTAAGACGCATCGTGAAACATTCAACACCATGCGGCAATAATCGGCGTACCTCAGCTTCAACAGTAGGGTTGGCTTGGGGTGTTCCAAGCCCCAGTCGCCCCTCCCAACCATACTCTCGAACTGCTCTTCTCATTCAGTAATTGCCCGCGATTTATGCAGTCCTGATAGCATACTCGATGTAAGTAAAAACTCCCGAGATGCGGCAGGGTCAGCTGCAATAGCCTGCATGCGTGATAATTCCTGTCGCCGCGCTGCAGGGTCACGTTCCTGCATGCGCGAGCGATTTTTATGAGATTGTTTTAATATTTCATCTTTTGCAATCGGTAGCCGTTGTTTGGTATATAGGTCCAAAAGGGTTACATTCGCTTCACCGCGATACACCTTTGGTAATTTTTCAGTTAAACTCCAAGCATCGTGGATACCACCATTCATACCCATACCACCAGATGGGCTGTTCATATGCGCTGCATCGCCGACAAATAAAATTCTGCCGACACGGTAGTCTTCCAAAACACGCTGATGAATGCGGTACGGCCTAATTTCTTCTACGTCATAAGGCGTATCTTTAGGAACAATTCTTTGTAGCTTTTCTTCAATATTGGCAGGGTGTAATGCGTCTTCCAGCGCTTGGTTCTTGTCGGCATATAAACTGCAGCGCCAAACATCAGGCAATCGCAATAACGAAAAAGTGCCCTCTGAGAACCATATATAATTAACATTGGACAATCCCTCAATATGCTCATGAAAGGGAAACTTAGTGGTAACCAAAATAGTAGTCTCAGGGTACGTGTGACCTTCAAATTTTAGACCCAACGATTTTCTAACAAAACTCCGAGCACCATCGGCAGCAATCATATACGGCGTTGTTATTGAATAGTTTTTTCCTGACAAATCTTTGACCTGAAGCGCAACGCCATCCCCGTCTTGCGTAAAGCCGCCAAGTTCATGCCCCATACGTAAGTCAACATCCGCCATACCTCCTATTTGCTTAGTTGCCAATTCACAGAGGACGTTTTGCTCTACCTGCAATCGAAACGGATATTTTGTATCTTGACTAATGTGGGCAAGATCGAATTCTGCCTTTTCTCCCGTTTCATGCATACGTATCTGCCACATGGGTGTTTTTAACCCTCGCGCCAACAACCCCTCTGTTAAGCCAAAATCATCCAGCATTTCTAAGGTTGGGGGATGAAAGGTGCTCGCACGTAGGTCATTTTGTACTTGGGCGTTTCGCTCAAGTATAATTACGGGAACTCCGAAACTCTGAAGACGCAGCGCAGCCACCAAACCAACCGGACCTGCCCCCACTATAACAACGGGATCAAACATTGGCCTCTCCTAAATTCACGATACGTAATTCGAAACCTGCTACATAACAACACGATGGTTCCCCCCCAGTAGCGCGCTACAGCAATACTAGCACCTATCATGTAACGCTGCATGACGGGAGCAACGCCGAGGTACAGTGTTTTGAGCAGCACTTCATTCTCACTGATATTGGGGACATCAGCCTGCTGCAATGCAAAGTCATCGTGTTTGACCACGCCAACTGGCCGACTTGCCAGCACCCATTGCTTCATAGTTTTCGGTAATAATGACATAGGCCCAATTTCAATTATTTAACAGTGCAATGGTTTAACCTCGGTATTGATAATACTTAGCCCGTATCAACACCGCCGAACTAGTGGCGACTAATCGTTAGCCCGCTAGCTATAAGACTGTCACCTCGACTACCGCTTTACCCACATTTTCGCCATCCATTAGTCTGCAAAAAGCGCCTGGAGCAGCCTCCAGACCTACGGCCTTGTCCTCTGGCATTTTTAACCGGCCGTCGAGCACATAAGGTAGGCATTCGGCAATAAATTTATCTCGACGTGATTCAAAATCATAAACCACCAGGCCATAGACTATGGCGCGGGCTTTTATCCAGTTCCCTGGTGGCGGGCCAGCGGCTCTTGTCTCTTTGTTGTACTCGGCCATCAATCCACACAGAATGACCCTTGCCCCAACCGCTAGTCGTTCAGAAACGAGATGTAATATTTCACCCCCAACGAGGTC
>DGAQ01000045.1:0-18077 GCA_002382445.1 Porticoccaceae bacterium UBA4026
CGGCGGACACGCAGATTATTCACGCAGGAACCTTACTTGCTGTTCCCGGGCAAGAACCACTCTTCAATCAGACCATAGTTATTGAGAATGGCAAGATTGTCGATGTTAAAGACGGTTTTATTGAAGTTGCAGCGATTAACGCAAATGCCGAGCTAATCGACCTGTCATCTAGCTTTGTCATGCCGGGTTTGATGGATATGCACGTTCATCTGCAGGGTGAATTGGGTCCAAAGAATGATCGTGAATCCCTGCGAATGTCGGGTTCTGACGTGGCCATGGCTAGCGTTCATTATGCCAATAAAACACTGCTGGCGGGATTTACCACCGTACGGGATCTCGGTGGTCGACCCGAACAGCTTTATGCGCTAAGAGACGCGATTGAAAAGGGTTGGGTTGAAGGCCCACGCATCATCGCCTCTGGAGGAGTTTCGGTTACTGGAGGCCACGGAGACATTGATGGTGTAAGCCCCGATTTGATGGAGATGTACACTGCTAAAACAGTTTGTGATGGACCCTATGATTGCCGCAGAGCAACGCGCAGAGCCATTAAGTTTGGTGCAGACATTATTAAGATTACCTCTACCGGTGGTGTCTTGTCGGACACCAATACCGGAACCGCTCAGCAGATGGAGGTTGATGAATTAGCCGAGGTGGTTAAAACCGCGCATTCTCTAGGTCGCAAGGTCGCTAGTCATGCTCATGGTGCCGATGGTATTAACGCAGCGCTGCGGGCAGGAGTCGATAGCATCGAACACGGTAGCTATACCGACAAAGAAAGTATTGGATTGTTTAAGAAAACCGGTGCCTATTTGGTGCCAACGCTACTGGCAGGTACTACGGTGCTAACCATGGCTCGGCATAGTGATTTTATGAGTGATACTATAAAAGCTAAGGCAATTGACGTTGCCAGTGCCATGACCTCCAATTTCACCAAAGCTCACCAAGCAGGCGTTAAAATTGCCTACGGCACCGATAGTGGCGTATCACGCCATGGCACCAATGCCCAAGAAGCGGTGTTAATGTTTAATGCGGGGATGAGTGCGGCAGATATTTTAAAGTCTGCAACGGTTAGCGCCGCTGATTTAATCGATCGCAGCGATGTACTAGGCTCTATTGAAGCTAATAAATATGCAGATATTATTGCGACTAATGGTAGCCCGTTAACGGATATCCAAGAATTATTAGACGTTGATTTTGTCATGAAGGCAGGTAAAGTAATAAAACACAAACGTTGACTAATCGCGTTCAAAGCGGATAGCTATTTTTATACTACCTGGCGTTAGTGCGCCAATACATGGGCCTCCCCATTAAGGGTATAAGGCCTTTGCCTCACGAGCGGTTACTGTGCGGCGTTTTAAAGGGAAGAATACATATGTCGTCAACCTGCGGTGAAGTCCTCGCGACTATGCTCGAGAATTACGGTATTGATACTGTATTTGGCATTCCAGGTACCCATACGATAGAGTTGTATCGTGGTCTGCCGCAAACCAACCTTACTCATATTACGCCTCGTCACGAGCAGGGTGCTGGGTTTATGGCTGATGGCTACGCTAGGGTGACTGGGCGACCTGCGGCCTGCTTTACTGTGTCAGGGCCCGGCGCGTTTAATATAGCCACAGCTATGGGGCAGGCGTTACAAGATTCAATACCGATGCTGGTGATCTCGGCCGACAACTGTACTTATCAACGCGGTTTAGGAGAGGGGCGTCTGCATGAGACACGCAATCTACAGGCCGCTATGGCCGAGTGTAGTGTCTGGAGCCACACGGTCCTGCGCGCCGAAGATCTGCCTCGCATTTTGGCTCGTGCCTTTGGTATTTTTGCCAGCGCGCGCCCTGGTCCGGTCCACCTTACTCTTCCTATAGATGTTATTACTGCGCTGGCCGTCGATATTTCGACCGCCCCATGGCCACTGCCGGGCCGCCCTGGGCCAGATTCCGTCAGTATAAAGAAGGCTGTTGAGTTGCTGAATTCCGCCAAACGACCGGTGGTTGCACTGGGTGGCGGTAGCGTCGGTGCTGCAGAGGAACTATTAACGCTGGCAAGGCTACTCGATGCTCCGGTGACCCTAACGCACAATGCTAAGGGCCTATTACCATTAGGTCACCCCTTGCTGGTACAGTCGAGTCCAAGCTTTGCGCCAGTCAGAGAGTTATACAGTCAAGCAGACGTTATTTTGGCTATCGGCACCGAGTTCAGCGAGACCGATTACGACTTCTTCTTCGACGGCCAATTTTCGTTGGGTGGCAAGTTAATTCGAATCGATATCGATAGCACTCAACTGATGCGTAATGTGCGTCCTGATATCGCTATACAGGCAGATTCACGCTTAACCCTATTGCAGTTATTAGAGTCAATCACCGGCCAGAAGCGGGACGGTGCAGGCCGCACAGCAAAGGTCAATCAAGCGGTCAAAAGCTTGGATAACGAAGATTATCAGGCCTTTCTGGACTGTTTTCAAAGAGCGCTCCCTGGGGTTATTGTGATGGGCGACTCAACGCAGCCGGCGTATTTTGCCGCCTCGCAATATCACCCGCCGCGGCCACGACTGTTTGCCAGCGCTGCTACCGGCTATGGCACCCTTGGCTACGCTTTACCTGCCGCCTTTGGTGCAAAGCTCGCTATGCCCGACTCGCCAGTGATTGCACTTATTGGTGACGGAGGGTTGCAGTTCACAATTAATGAGCTGTCTTCAGGGGTCGAGGCTGGCTTAGGCGTTGCTATTGTCGTCTGGAACAACCAACGCTATGAGATGATTGCGCAGAACTTTGAGGATGCCGGCATGGCGCCTATTGCCTGCGACATTCACACGCCAGACTTTATAGGTATTGCGAATGCCTATGGTTGCAGCGCAAAAAGAGTCACCAGTATTGGCGAGTTGGAACTTGAATTACAACAATCACAAGGTCGCAGCGTGCCTACCCTGATCGAGGTTAGGGAAGAGGACTTCTTATCCTCGACCACCTCTAAATAACCGAAGGATTACACCATGGATAAGTCTTTTAGCGGCGTTTTTAGTGCCATGACAAGACGGCTAGGTGAAGAGACGGCGCCTGTTTGGGCGGTGCACGACGAAGCGCTGAAGCGTGCAGCCAATGGCGAGGACATTTATTTACTGTCGGTTGGCGACCCTGACTTGGCAACGCTCCCATCCACCATAGGCGCGACCATTGATAGTCTGCAAAAGGGCCGAACGCACTACGCCCCGGGCCGCGGCGAATTGCGTCTGCGTCAGACCATCGCCGACGTGGAATTGCGAGCATCGGGCAGACCTTGTGACCCTGATGAAATCGTTATTTTTCCCGGCGCGACCAATGCTATTTATTCTGTACTGGCGTGTCTGCTTGATCCAGGTGACGATATTATTGTGTTAGACCCTATGTATGTCGGCTATGAGGGTATCTTCCGAGCGCTTGATCTCAATAAAGTGGGCGTGGCATTGGATGTGGAGAACAACTTCGCTTTTGATATAGACGCAATTAAAAATGCGGTTACCGCCACCACTAAATTGGTCTTTGTCAACACGCCAGGGAACCCGGCAGGAAATATTATTTCCGGCCCTGACCTTGAGGCGTTAGCGCACTATTGTCGTGAGCGTAATATTTGGCTGGTCTGCGATGAAGTCTACTCGATGCTAACCTTTGAGGAGAAGCATGTATCTTTGCGCAAGGCTGCATCTGAGCTGGATAATGTCATTATTATTGACGGCTTATCTAAGTCACATGCGATGAGTGGCTGGCGTCTGGGATGGGTTGTGGCAAGCAGGTCAGTGACCGATCATCTGCTCGACTTTACCTCATCTGTAATCTTTGGTTGCTGTCAGTTCGTGCAGGATGCTGCCGCCTTTGCCTTGACCAATGATGAAGAGTATATCAACGGGGTTCGGGAAGAATATTGCCAGCGCCGAAATTATGTGTGTGAGCGCGTGGCTAATATTAGCGGTATTAGCTGTGGCGTGCCTAAAGCGGGTATGTTTGTCATGATTAACGTGGCTGCCCTAGATATCGATGGTCTGCAGTTTGCGCAACAATTGCTCGACGAGCAAGGCGTGTCCGTACTGCCAGGGGTCGGCTTTGGTGAATGCACTGCCGGTTATGTAAGGGTCTCGCTTGCGCAACCCATTAATATACTCAGACCTGCGTTTGATCGAATAGAGCTCTTTTTAGCGCAGGGTATAAAGCCCACTAACCCTAGGTGATATTAGCGGATTAATGCTTTTAGTTAGGCTATGATGTTGCGCTCAATATGACTAGTAAGAGAACCCCTTATGAACCCAACCTTATTTAAAATTATTGCGATTATGCCGGGTATTGCTCTCCTTCAAAACGCGTTTTTATTTTTAGTGCAACCCAGTAAGGTTGTGGCTGATCTTGGGATGCCGCTGCTTGATGGTATCGGCAGAAGTACCCAGCTTGCTGATCTAGGTGCTTTTTTTGTATTTTCCGCAACCCTTATAATATACGGCGTCATTAAGTCTAAGAGCGGTTGTTTACGCGCGGTTGCTTTACTTCTAGGCATTGCGGCGGTGCTAAGAGTGTTGGCTTGGGTTGCCCATGGCGCAGATTTAGCGACTACCTTTATCGCAGTGGAGATTGTTTTGGTGGTTTGGCTAGTGGCATCTGCGGCGTATATGGATAAATTAGTGCAGGCTGAGGAAAACTCGTGATAGTCATTCGATGGATTTTAGGTCAAATTATATTACTGCTCGACGCGGTTACCTCACCTAAGTCCACCGTGAGAGAGTTATCGGCACAGAAGTCTATCGATGATGCAACAGCTAGTATGTCGATGTACCAGTTCAAGACCTGTCCATTTTGCGTCAAGGTTCGAAGAGAGCTTAAGAGGCATGCTCTGAATATAGAGTTGCGAGATGCTAAAAACGATATCGGCATTAAAGCTGAATTGGTCCGAGAGGGCGGTCGGCATAAAGTACCTTGCTTGCGCACAGAGAACCCCGATGGAACTGTGCAATGGCTCTATGAGTCGAATGATATTATTGCGCATCTGAAAAAAGTATTTAAATTAGGCTAGCGATTGTGCGGCACTTGATGAGATTGTTCTAAGCGCCGCTCGCCCACCCTTTTTATTGGCCTTCAAGAAGAGTCCTCATTGCATTTAAGTACGCTATCCAAGCCTCGCGCCCAGCTTTAGTCAGATACACCAGGGTTTGAGGTTTCTTGCCTGAATAGCCCTTTTCCTGAGTAACGTAACCCGACGACTCTAATTTAGTTAGGTGGGTCGAGAGGTTGCCATTGGTAGTGCCGGTTTTCCCCAATAGTTCTGGGAAGCTGGCCGGATCGACCGCCGATAGGTAAGCCATGATACCCAATCGCAACCGGCCGTGAATGACCTCATCGATTCCATCGATATTGATTTCCTGTTTATTAGTCGACATGTTCAAGCTCAATGGTTTTTAGCGAAGGTAATACGACTGTAAGTATCGTAGCTACTGACGCGATGAGATAGAAGTGAGGCTGACTAAAGGCAGTCAAACAGACAATGCTAGCGATAAAGGCTGCGGCCGAGGGCCAGTAAAGCCATTTATTATGGCTCATACGGGCGGTGACACCATAGGCAAGTCCTTGACCACCAAACCCAGCAACGGGAACAAAATCAAATAGGGCAGGGGTGCCAACGCCTATTAGCATACTCAAACTGATGCCCACCCAGAAGCAGCCAAGCATAATTGCGAACAGTATCCAAACGGCTTGCTCTATCTGGTTTGCGGTGGAAGATATAGCGGTCTTCTTTTTCATCCGAGCACCTAGGAAGGCGCTAAAGATTGAACCTATGACGGCAAAGCCTACCCATAGATACCCAAGGTAATAGGTTTCTAGCCCCAGTTTTCCAGTGACAATGCCCCAGTGGGAAAGAAGCGTAACGGAGAGCAGAACTCCCCACATAAGTCCAATTGGGCCACCAACCAATGGAGCTTGTTGACCTGCTTTGGCCAAATTAGTTGCGTAGTGGATGTCTTTAATTACTTGCTCATTATTCATAATCTTCTCTTAATAAGGTTTATGTCAAACTAGTTTGTAAAACAAACTTAATTTTGTCAAGACATATTCAGATTATGTTTCCATGGCGCCTCGAGTTATTGGGAATCTGACCTGAATCTTAATTGGCCCCTGTGCTTTTCACTGGAGGTTTGGGTCGCCCAAGAAGATAAGCGGCATAGGCGCCTAAAAGTCCGCAGGCCGATATAATCAGATAATAAATCCTGTAACCCAATCCGCCTGGATACTGCTCTAACAGTGGCGCGCTGATCAATGGAAGGTACATTTCCGGAAAATAGCCAATCATCGAAATCATACCGATAGCGAGTCCTTTGATTTTGTTAGGCACGTTGCACCCGCCTAATGTTGCCCAGTAGAGTCCGCGCACTCCATAGGTTAATAAGCCTATCAGAAGCACAACAACCAACATGACGATAGATGCTGACGTAGTAGGTAAAAATGCCATCATGGAAAGGGATATAGATGCAAGCACTAAGAGTATGGACAGTACTTTTTCAGGGCTACTCCAGTCGCCAATAAAACCGGCTGCGATACCGCCGATGGGCCTCATCCATAATTTGGCCACCGTGATCGTTCCTACCGCGACTGCCGTTAACCCAAAGTTCTGCTGTAGGTAGGCTGCAAAAGAGTAAGTGGCATAAAACAACTGATAACCGCAGACGATGCAGATAGCGCATAACCAGATTTCGCGATGCTTCAGGACGGTCATTAAGTCATCCATAAAGACGCTGTTGCTGACTTGGCCATGTTTTTGAGTAAATTCTTCGTCACTCATTGTGAGGAATAATATGAGCTCTACAAAAGCAATGATGGCTGGAATAAATGTCCAGAAGAAGATCAGATAAACGAAGCCCATGCCAACTTTTCCAAGATAGAACTTATGACCACCAACTGCGCCTAACATAAAAGCAAAAAGTGCCGCGGCAATTCTATTTTTACCATTTAGGGCTACCGCACCAAGATTTAATGTTGATGGTTGAGCTATTTGCCTTACACCACATTTAGGGCATATTTCAGATTTATTTTTTATCACAGTGCCGCACTCGGCACAAAACTTCTCATCAGTTTCTTCGAAGTCATCAAGAAGCCAATAAACAAGTGGGGCTACCAGGAGTAAAACTCCAATGTAGAGATAAATAACCTGCTTTAGCGCGATGGTTGTTGATCCTGAGTCTTGGCTAAGTACATAGGCAAAAAGGGCTATAGCAACGGTCGCTAAAAGAGCCTCAACCAAGCCTCGTCCGCCATCAAGAATACCAAAGAATTTACCTTGTTGATCCTTTTTGGCCAGCATTGCCACCAACTTAATGTGTGCCGACCAGAAGGTGAGGCCGGTAGCCACGCCCCAAGCGCCATAAATAACCAGCAATGAAGAATAAGACGGCATGGTTGAAAACCATACGCCGAGCAGCGCGGTGGCTAATAGAGAATAGGCGAGCAACTTACGAGACGAAAAACGATCTGCTAGCCAGCCACTTGGGATATAGGTAATCACAAAAATTAATCCTAGCATTGAGCTGCAGTAGCGAAGCTGCGTCTGTGTAATATTGAAGGATTCTAATATCGAAATCTCAAAATTTTGCCGCAAATAGAGCAACGGGTAGATAGCTCCGGCTGCAATAACAATGAGTGCGAGCTGACTATAGCTGCGAAAAGCCGCTGATTTGGAAGATAACAAATGAAATCCTCAATTAGACAAAGTGGCCCAGTGTAGCCTTCTTAGCGAGTAACGCCAAATAGGTTCTGAAATCCATCGGCGGTCAGGTTGAGGGGCGGATTAAAAGACAGACGATAACCCTCAATACTGTGATCTTACCCCTGTAGAGAATATTGTGTAATAAAATTATGTCATATACACTGCCATAACAATGAGTGATAAGTTATTTGGCTGCTAGGGTACTCTGAGCTTATAAGGATTGCTGGGAAAATGAGCTAATTTGGCTTTCCTAATTGGACAAAGTTGGTAAATTCTTATCTAGCTAGAAAAGGAGGGTATATTGAAAAAGATCGTTGTAGGCTTGTTAGTTTTAGTCCTCGTAGCGGTGCTAGGCTGGCAAAATCGTGTGAGCTTGACGTTGCAACTGCTCCCATCGATTTTGTCAGTGACCAACCCTGTGACAGAGAATCAGACCATTGATTGGTCGAAAGGACCAGCAACCTCGGTCGCATCAAATGATGAGCGGCGCCCTAATATCATTTTGATACTCGCTGATGATATGGGCTTTAATGATATTTCACTATACAACGGTGGTGCGGGTGACGGCACAGTTCAAACGCCGGCGATTGACGCCATAGGACAGTTAGGGGCGGTATTTGCAAATGGCTATGCGGGTAATGCGGTCTGCTCTTCGTCCCGTGCTGCATTAATGACGGGACGTTATTCCACTCGGTTTGGCTATGAATTCACTCCGGTGCCTGCGGCAGGCGCGACTATATTAAAGTGGTCTAACGATAGACTTGACTCGCCACTCCCCAGTTTCATCGATGTTGATGCTGCCCGAAAAGGCGGTAATATCATGACTTTAGGTATGCCTTCCAGTGAGATTACGGTCGCCGAAGTACTGAAAAAAGCTGGGTACTACACTGCCCATATCGGCAAGTGGCACCTAGGGCAAGTAGAGGGTATGGCGCCAACTGATCAGGGCTTTGATGATAGTTTGAGTTTAGCCGGTAGTCTTTATTTACCCAAAGATCATCCGAATGTCGTTAATGCTCAGTTTGATAATGCGATTGACAATATGGTCTGGGCCTCAGGCCAATACGCAGCCCGATACAATGATGGAGATCTATTTGAACCCAAGGGTTATCTGACAGATTACTACACGGACAACGCGGTAGAGGTTATTGAGGCGAATGCTAATCGACCCTTTTTTCTATATTTGGCCCATTGGGGTATTCACAACCCCTTGCAGGCCGCTCGGGAAGATTATGAGGCGTTGAGCCATATTGAAGATCATGGTTTAAGAGTGTATTCGGCCATGATTAGAGCCTTAGACCGCAGTGTGTCTCGCGTAGTTCAAGCGGTTGAAGACAATGGGTTAACTGACAATACGCTTATTATATTTACCAGTGACAACGGCGGTGCGGGCTATATTGATTTAAAAAATATTAATAAACCCTACCGTGGCTGGAAACTTACGCATTTTGAAGGCGGTATACATGTGCCCTTTATGGCGAAGTGGCCAGGAAAAATAGCCCCTGATACCCGTATGAATGCGCCTATTCATCACTTTGATTTGTTTAGCACAATCGCCCTAGCGGCTGGTGCGGAAGAGTTCATTCCAGATGACCGCAAAATTGATGGCGTTGACTTAATGCCTTTTATTAGGGATCAGATACAAGGGGTCCCGCATAAAACGTTGTTTTGGCGGCAGGGGAGTTTGCAGTCAGTCTTGCATGAGGGTTGGAAATTGATCAACACTCATCTCGCAGATAAAAATAAACAGAAGCAGTGGTTGTTTGATCTCTCCCTTGATCCCACTGAAAAAACTAACTTGATTGATACTTATCCAATAAAGGTAGCAGAACTTGAAGCCTTACTTGCTACCCATAATGCGCAGCAATTGGCTCCTTTATCGCCGAAGTGGAGTGAGTCTCCACAAATGATTGATAAAAATAATGTTAGTGACTTTGCGGAAGGCGATGAGTACCTATACTTTCCAAATTAATTAGGGGATACAAATGATTTCAGACCAACAAAGGCCTATTGATTCAGGATTTGGAGCAAAAAGTGAGCCTTCTGAGGTTTTAGAGGGCGTGGACTTGAGCGGCAAGGTGGCGGTGGTCACTGGCGGCTATTCTGGTATAGGCCTTGAGACCGTTCGTGCTCTTGTTGACTGTGGGGCGCGAGTCATTGTACCTGCGCGCCGGGTTGAGGCTGCCCAAGAGATTCTTGCAGGTCTTGTGCATCCAAAAGATGTCCTGTACCTCGACTTGGGAGATATAGCCTCGGTGAATACTTTTGTTGATGACTTTTTGGCAATGGATCTGGCTGTTGATATTTTAATCAATAATGCCGGCATTATGGCCTGCGCTGAAACGCGGACCAATAAAGGATGGGAATTACAGTTCGCAGCCAACCACCTGGGGCATTTCGTTTTAACGACGGGTTTGGTGCCAGCGCTACAAAAATCTGCAGCTGCCAGAGTGGTCACTTTATCATCAGCTGGCCACAAGCTTTCAGGTGTGCGCTGGAGCGACATTCACGTTGCAGAGGCATATGATAAGTGGGCGGCCTACGGTCAGTCAAAGACAGCGGCCTGTCTGTTTGCAGTGGAGTTTGATGCGCGAATGAAAAGCGATGGTATCAGGTCTTTTTCAGTGCACCCTGGAGGGATATTAACCCCTTTGCAGCGTCACCTCGGTTTAGATGAGATGATTGGTTTAGGGTGGGTTGGCGAAGACGGTGAGCTTACAGAGATGTCTGCACGTGTTTTCAAGACTCCTAGCCAAGGTGCAAGCACCACGCTGTGGGCGGCGACTAGCACACAACTTGACGGCTATGGCGGCCTTTATTGTGAAGATTGTGACGTTGCGGCTATGCATGAGGATGGGCCTCATGGCCGCTATCGGGGCGTTATGTCTTGGGCTGTGGATACCGATGAAGCTTCAAAGTTATGGCTAGTTACCGAAGCGCTTTTACTGGAGTAACTGCATGAGAGCTGAGTTTTAGTCTGTTTTAAACGCGCGGTCTAGAAATCCGAGAACCCGGTGTTTTACCTTCGCGGTGGAAGATGGCGACAAAATATCCCCGGCAAGTATGTGAAAGCTTGGGTCTTGAGTGTCATTGAATTCAATAAGCTGGTTTTTCGCTGAGGGCAAACGTGAAAATGCCTGTTTCAGTGCAGGGACACTAATCACTTTATCTTTAGATGAGTAGATCATCATCGTTGGGATCTGTATGTCTTCTAAGTCTGCATCATTAACTAACTTAACCAGCCCGAGGACGGGCAGAACAGCTTTGGTCGGGTATTTATGAGCCCAGTACTGTCCGTGCGATTGATTATGAGGTTCCCAATAGCGCTCTTTACCATTGACGAGCTCGGCCAGTTGTTGTCCCCAAGGCCATAGCAACAGGCGGGTTTTAGGGTCTGCAGGTGAGAAGTTGGGTGACAATAGAATTATTGCAACTATATCGGTATTTGTTTTTATAGAGGCTAGCCATGTTGCGCCGGTTGCGCCGGTTGCGCCGGTGGAGTTGCCAATCAGTATGACGCTGTCGCCAAGTCTGCGGCCTATTTCAAGTGCCTCATTAGCGTCATTAAGCCAGTGATTGACGCTGCCATCTACCATCGCCGCGCCTCCACGACCGTGACCCCTAAGACGGGTATGGAACAGGTTGGCGCCAAAATCTGCGGCAATCTCATCAACTAGCGGAGCCATATCTTGACGGCTGGTTGAAAATCCATGAAATGAGACGATGGAAAAAGTCGTTTTTTGGTTTTTTTCACTGTGCCAAATGATGGTCTTTTCTGAACCAGGGACGATATCGTTAAACTTTGATTCTGATGTTTTTATGTAAAGCTCAAGATCATCGGGAACGATCGCCGGTTTAAGGGTTGTATCGATTTCAAGGCGAGGTCCTAAGCATAAAATGATGACCAAAATAGACACTGCGAGGGCGATAACTTGCATCAAAATCATAGCCTAGTCTTTAGTTTTACTGATGTCTAAACCCATGACGGCAAGAGGCTTGACCATTTCACCATAGCCTAGCGCGGCTTGACTGGATGCGTTACCATCGACGCCTCGTTTTGCCACGCCTTGAGTGATAGCGGCAAGACGGAAACAGCTAAAGGCAAGATAAAAATTCCAATTGTCGATTTTGTCGATGCCCATGCGCTGACAGTATTTAGCGACATATTCCCGCTCTGAAGGGATTCCTAAGGCTTGGGCATCAATCCCGTCTAACCCGGACATCACGTTCTTTATCTCGCGGACGGGCAGACGAAGGCCCATACATTGGTAGGCGAGGTCAGCATAGGGGTGTCCGAGGGTCGACAACTCCCAATCCAAGACGGCGATAATTTGGTGATCATCTTTACTGTACATCAGATTGTCCAGTCGATAGTCGCCGTGAACTAGAGAGACCTTGCCGTCATCAATGGGAATATTCTCCCCAAGCCAATTGATCAACTGGTCCATTTCGGCTATTACCCCCATTTCAGATGCCCGATACTGACTAGACCAGCGATCGAACTGGCGCTGATAATAATTACCGGGTCTACCGAAATCTAGAAGGCCTGGTTTTTCAAGGTCTACCGAATGAATGGCTGCGAGAACTCGATTCATCTCGTCATACATATGAGCTCGTTTTTGATTACTGCTGGCGCCGTCAAGCTTTGAGGCCCAATGAATATTGCCGTCACAGAACTCCATGAGATAAAACATAGAGCCGATAATCTCAGGATCTTCACATAGATGGTGGGCATGGGCGACTGGAACATCTGTATCTGCTAATGCGCTAATAACACGATACTCTCGATCAACGGCATGCGCCGACTTGAGGAGCTTGCCCGGGGGTTGGCGTCGCAGAACATAACTGTCCGATACAGCATCTATCTTAAAGGTCGGGTTGGATTGCCCGCCCTGGAATTTTGTTGCCGTAAGAGGCCCCTTAAATCCGGCCATGTTTGCTTCGAGATAGGCGGCTAAAACGTTCTCGTTAAGGGTATTTACCTCAGACATATAAACCTCAAGTTAGAATATTAAAATAGTGTTAGTTAGGTGAATCAATATTTGCCAGAATCCTAGCATAACGACAGTCTTTTTATTGCCGCCTATCCGTTTAGCTTAAAGGGTAAAACCACCGTCAACTACAATGCATTCTCCAGTGGTGTAACTGGATGCATCAGACACCAAATACAGTACTGTTCCTGCCATTTCATCGGGTTCGGCGTGCCGGTGCAGCGGGATCGTTTTGATAGCTGACTCATACATTTTTTCGTTAGAGAACAGAGCTCCAGCAAACTTAGTCTTAGTCAATCCCGGCAGCAGCGCATTAACGCGAATACCGTGTCTGCCGCACTCTTTTGCAAAGGCCTGGGTCATATTGACCACCGCGGCTTTAGAGATGGAATAGATCCCTTGAAGAGGACCAGGTTTTAGAGCGTTAATCGAGGCTGTGTTGACAATACTCCCGCCACCGTTATCTCTCATTAATTTACCGCCTTCAACACACATAAAGAAGTAGCCACGGATATTAACATCGACGGTCTTAGTGTAGGCCCCAAGGTCAGTGTCAAGAATATCGCCAAAATAAGGATTGGTTGCTGCGTTGTTAATGAGTATATCAAGCTTGCCATGGGCCTGCTTAATGTGAGCGAAACAGTGGCTGATGTCATCCATATTACCCACGTGACAAGCTAGGGCTTCAGCGCTGCCGCCAGCTTCAATAATAGCGTCGGCGACTAGCTGGCAATCGTCATTTTTGCGGCTAGAGACAATAACGTGGGCACCCTGCTCGGCGAGAAGTTTGGCGATTGATTCGCCGATACCGCGGCTTGCTCCGGTGACGAGTGCGACTTTGCCGGTAAGATCAAATAGATTAGTTGCCATTATTGTAGTTACTCCAATTTAGTTTTATAGCCCTGCTAAGCGCTGGTTAATGATTGCATCGGCTTCAGCCATGATGCGGTCGATGAGCTGTTTTACCGTAGGTTTGTCGTGAATCAGTCCAGCGACCATGCCACAAGACCATGCTCCGGCATCCATATCACCGGTTTTCATGATTTTGGGGTAGACGCCAGCAACTTCGTCAATGATGTCTTCAAATTTTAGGTCAGCCCCAAGCGCGGCTTCTTTCTGAAGCAAACGTTCGACAGCCGGATTGTTAAGCACTCGTTCAGTATTGCGAAGAGATCGCATGACTAAGCGTGTGTCTAATTCTGACGCGTTAATAATGGCTTGCTTAACATTCTCATGAACAGGCGCTTCTTCGGTAACGATAAATCGTGTGCCCATATTCATGCCCTCTGCTCCCATAGCGAGTGAGGCCACCAAGCTGCGACCATCCGCCATGCCGCCCGATGACACGAAAGGAATGGTTAGTTCGTCCGCAGCGCGAGGCAGTAAAATAAAGTTAGGCACGTCGTCTTCACCGGGGTGCCCGCCACACTCAAAGCCATCAACTGAAACCGCATCACAGCCGATTGATTCAGCTTTTAAAGCATGACGTACAGAGGTGCATTTGTGAATCACTTTAATGCCCTGTTCTTTTAAGATCGGCAGCCACTTAGCGGGATTATTGCCTGCTGTCTCAACTATCTTAACACCGCCATCAATGATGGACTGAATCAGACCAGGATAGTCTGGAGGGGCTAAAGAGGGTAAAAAAGTTAAATTAACACCGAAGGGTTTGTCTGTCATGGTATGGCATCGGGCTATCTCGTTGGCTAACTTTTCAGGAGTACCCTGTGTTAAACCCGTAATAATCCCTAAGCCGCCGGCATTAGATACAGCCGCAGCAAGCTCTGCCAAACCTACGTGGTGCATTCCACCTTGGATAATGGGGTGTGCAATGCCGAACATTTCGGTAATCCGCGTTTTCATGAAGTCTCCTTTATTATCTGTTAGCGCCTAAGTAATCTCTAATTTGATCCTTTAGCTCTTATTTGGCGTGTTAAGTTTACAAGATAACAAACGCCAAGACCCAATAGAACTAGTCCCATAGCCAAGGTAAGACGGAGTGTTACAAGGCTAATGACTGGCTTCACGGGAAACACCTGTGTTTGTTCAACAGCGGCCCATTTGTGGCCCGCCAAGTCTGTCGCTGACATTTCTACCATCATTTCCAGCATGTCACGGACGCTGCGATAACGAACCATTGCAACCATATCCCAGTCATCATGGTTTGTTTCGTTTATGAATCCGCCGGCCACCGAGGAAACAAAAATAGGCAGACTACCTCGCTTTAACAATAGCGGAACTACCCCTGCGCTGTAACGCGCATCCGCCGTCATGGGATCGGTATCTGCTGCCCAGGGGGAGCCTGGAGGATACATAGCCTTGTCTCTGAATCTAATGAGATTAACCATGACAAATTCATTACCGTCATCATTTTTGGCTAGCTTGCGGATATATTGCACTGGTTTAGTGGAATCTTTGCCTCTTACTTGAGCATTTGACGTTAATGCTGCGATATAGCCCTCTAACTCAGCCGAGTTAACTGGTTTGCCAGCGCCGCCATACCAGCTAAACCAAGCGATATAAACTACAACAAGGGCTGCATAAAAAATCCGCATATTAAGCTCCTAATTTTACGTTTATTTTCATACTGAGTTTTCTATCCTCGGTTTTTAGGTAATGCCAAGAACATAAGAACCAATGCAGCAGGTGCAATATATAAATTGATCAGGCTACCAGGTGCGGTTCCTATAGTTTCAATTGGGTGGTACAGGATGATGATATGTCTTGATATATATTCAAAAAAAACTAACAGATACATGCAAGGTAGCAGTGTGCGGTAACGCAGAGTAACCACCAAATAAAACAAACCCAATGCTAATTGTGCAAGGCCCCATAGGGCGAAAATGGTTACTAGAGTCCCAGCGGCGCTGCTGGGGTAGCTGTCCAATGGAATAGTAGCAATGGTTTGTGCTCCGCCGTCTTCCTTAAATATATGAATAAAGCTTCGAGCAATGGTAACTAGTGTTAGGGGAATAAATAGAAGTAAGGCGGCAGGGTGGCCGCGGTAGTCATTGTTGCCCTGAGCCGGAAATATCCCTGTAAAGATTAAGCTGAGTATGCTTTTAGGCTTGTCGGTCATATGAAGGCTCTTTTTAATAATTCTCAAGCGATTATGACATTGACCCTGCCATAATGTAAATATACTATTGTTGAGGATTGGTTTAGGCTATCTTTTAAAATACTTTTGACTTGAGGATGATCGATGATATCTGCTGCAATGCCATATCCAAAAAAGTACAAAACCATTAATGGAAAAACTTTAGCTTATGTTGAGGTTGGCGAAGGGGATCCTATTGTTCTGCTGCATGGAAACCCAACATCGTCTTATTTATGGCGTAATGTAATCCCACATCTGAAGGGTTTGGGTCGTTGTATTGCCCCGGATCTAATCGGACAAGGTGATTCTGAGAAGCTGCCAGCAAGTGAGGGGCCAGGGCGATACTCTTTCCATGTGGCTTATGATTATTTAGAAGGGTTATTGGACGAGCTCGGTGCGAACGAGAACGTAACCCTTGTGATTCATGACTGGGGCAGCGCTTTAGGCTTCACTTGGGCCCAACAGCATTCTGATGCGGTCAGGGGTATAGCCTATATGGAGGGCATTGTTTGCCCAGTTACATGGGATGATTGGCCTACATCTGCGCGTGGTATTTTCAAGGGTTTTCGGTCTGAAAAAGGCGAGGATCTCGTGTTACAGCGCAATATTTTTGTTGAAACGGTACTGCCGAGTTCAGTGATGCGTGGACTAGGTGACGAGGAGATGAGCCACTATCGGCGAGCATTCTCTTCTCCAGATGATCGGCAACCGACCTTAAATTGGCCCAGGGAAATTCCGATTAATGGAGAGCCAGCGCATATGGTTGATTTGGTATCGAGCTATGGGCAGTGGATGGCGGCCAATCATGAGTTGCCAAAGTTATTTATTAACGCAGACCCTGGCTCTATTTTAACCGGTAGACAGAGAGATTTTTGTCGAACTTGGCCTAATCAAACAGAAATTACGGTTGCTGGAACGCATTTTATTCAAGAAGATTCACCAGATGAAATAGGTGTTGCTGTGGCGGATTGGTTAAAGACGATATAACTGTAATCTAAGCAATGAGGAATTAACGATGTCTGATGTACCTGTGTATATGCTAGTAAATTTAGTAGTAACTGACGCGGACGAATACCGCGTATATGAAAAGGGTTTTTTTGGGATATTAAAGCGTTTTGGTGGTCAATTTATTACCTTTGACGACAAACCGCTTACCCTAGAGGGCATTGCTCCAAGAGAAGGGCGTATGATCATATTTAGTTTCCCATCTGAACAGGCCGCGAACGACTGGTGGGCAGATGAAGAGTATCAAAAGCTAAGTGAGCACCGAAGAGCTGGAACTAAGATGGAGTTTCTAACCATGGTTCGTGGACTTCCACCAAGGGGTTAACCCTTTCTTTGTGTTGATGATACTTTTTAAAGTCTAGACTAACTTAAAGGATGTATATTTTGACAGCTATGGCGATTTGGATCTCTGCGATTGTGGTTTATGGCGTATTTTGGCTTTGGTATTGTGGCTTTAAGGGTAAACTATCCGGAGCCGAAGTCGAGACGTACATGGTCCGTTTTGAATCGGTCGGAGTTAGTGCTGATGCCTTAGCTAATCTGCGTCATTTCATGGAAAAAGATGATGGCCGTGAGTGGTTTATGGTTAATGTGCTACAGCTTAAGACACCGAAGCGAGATTCGGCAAAATTACTGCAGACTTATACCAAAAAATTTATGGCTGGCATGATTAAGCGAGGCGGCCACTTCTTTTTCATCGCCATTGCCGCCGCTAAGAACATCGAAAACCTGAACTGTGAGCATTCAGACAACTGGACCTCGGCGGGTATTGTTCGTTACCGAAGTCGGCGTGACTGCGCTGAGATACTGATGAACACATTTGGCAGCGACCATCATGCCGACAAGCTCGCTTCATTGGTGAAAACCTTTGCGTTTCCAGCGACTACCAGCCTATTAATGGGATCGCCGCGCGTGCTTGTGGCTATGGGCCTAGCGCTGCTTGCTGCGTTGGCGCACATTGGCGTTCTCTCCTGAGGCGGTCGTAGCGTTGGTGCTCAAGATGGGTACTGAACGGTCAATAAATAATCTGAATAGCAATCTCAACTTGAGTACTATTATTCTTAATCGTTAAATCAATAATAAAGAGAAAAAGCTAATTATGACTTCAAAAAATTCCTTATTTCAGCCATTTAAGTTAGGCAGTTTGAACTTAGATAATAGAATCGTTATGGCGCCAATGACCCGAAACTTTTCGCCAAATGACAACATTCCTGGGGATAACGTTGTTGATTACTATCGACGTCGAGCAGAGGGTGGCGTTGGCCTGATTA
>DGAQ01000045.1:18165-18495 GCA_002382445.1 Porticoccaceae bacterium UBA4026
AGAGGGTGGCGTTGGCCTGATTATTACAGAAGGTACCTGTGTTGGTCATGCTGGGGCTAGTGGTTACCCGAGCGTGCCTTACTTTCATGGAGAGAAAAGACTCGCTGGCTGGAAGAAAGTAGTCGAGGCCGTGCATGAGGCGGGTGGGAAAATAGCCCCTCAACTATGGCATGTGGGTGCCGTACGTAAGTCTGGCACGCTTCCCGAGGGTGACGTACCAGGCTATGGTCCATCAGGAATGAATGTTCCGGGAAAGGTCAATCGGCAGGTGATGACGCAGCAGGATATTGATGATGTGGTTGCGGCCTTTGCTCAGGCCGCGGCGGACGC
>DGAQ01000045.1:18677-22271 GCA_002382445.1 Porticoccaceae bacterium UBA4026
ACGCAAAAGCGATTGGCTTTGATGCTGTTGAGCTGCACGGTGCCCACGGTTACCTAATTGACCAGTTTTTTTGGGAAGGCACGAATCAAAGAGATGATCACTATGCGGGTTCTATTGAACATCGTAGCCGCTTTGCCGTAGAGATTATTCAAGCGGTTCGCGCGGCTGTAGGTCCAGAATTCCCTGTGATATTACGCTGGTCACAGTGGAAGCAGCAGGACTATACCGCTCGGTTAGCAGTGACGCCGCACGAACTTGAACGTTTTCTATTACCCTTATCTGAAGCCGGGGTGGATATTTTTCATTGCTCACAGAGACGTTTTTGGGAGCCCGAGTTTGCAGGTAGTGAGCTGAATTTGGCTGGCTGGACTCAACAGATCACTGGTAAGCCTGCCATTACGGTGGGTAGTATCGGTTTGGACGCAGATTTTACGCCAAAGCCGGGAGAGATGACATTTAGAGAGGCCGACCCCGCTAGTCTAGATACTTTACTGGAGCGTCTAGATAATCAAGAATTTGACTTGGTCGCAGTGGGTCGCGCGTTACTAGCCAATCCAGCGTGGGTAAATTTGGTAAAAGCGAAGCGTATGGATGAGTTGAAGCCATTCCGAAAAGAAAATTTAAGCGAGCTGGTCTAAAGGTTAAAATAATTGGCGAATAAGAGGGTATGGGTTTGGAACTTAATAACAAAATTATTGTAATCACAGGTGCGGGTAGTGGTATTGGCCGAGCGCTAGCCGTTCGTTTTCATGCCGAAGGCGCCCAGAAAATTATCGCTGTAGATATTAATCTCAGTAATGCCGAAGAGACAGCGGCCATGGTTGAGGGTGTTGCTATGATGGCTGACGTGGCAAAAGAAGATGATATCGCTCGAGTTATTGAAGATACCGAAGCTAATGTCGGGCCTATAGATCTGTTTTGCTCCAATGCCGGTGTGGGTATAGGTGAAAACATACATTCGCCTAATTCGGAATGGCAGGCTATTTGGGATATCAATGTCATGTCCCATGTGTATGCGGCGCGTCATTTAGTGCCACGTATGGTGGCGCGAGGTGGTGGCTATTTTTTAAATACCTCTTCTGCAGCGGGCTTGCTAAATCAGATTGGTGGTGCGGCTTACGGCGTCACTAAACATGCGGCGGTAGGGTTTGGAGAGTGGCTGGCGATTCATCATCAGCACGAAGGCATCAAGGTGTCCATGTTATGTCCCCAAGCGGTGCGCACGCCGATGACTGAGGTCGACAATGACGCGACGGCGGCTGCAGCCAGTAATGGTATGATCGAGCCAGAAGAACTAGCGGAGTCGGTGGTTGAAGAGCTGCGTAAAGAAAGCTTCCTCATTCTGCCTCATCCTATTGTGCTGGAATATATGCGTAATAAAACGACCAATTACGATCGGTGGATTGGCGGGATGAACAAGCTAATGAGAAAAATAACCGGATTGATCTAATGGTCTATAAAAATACCGAAGAGGGAAACTAATGAGTTTTGAATTAACCGCTAGAGCGGAAGAGCTAAATGATAAATTAAAGACGTTCATGGATGAGCATATTTATCCGCGAGAAGCTGAGTATGATGATTTTACTAATGACCACAAAAATCTGTGGCAATACCCAGAGTGGTTTGAGGGTCTTAAACAGGAGGCTCGGCGTCAGGGATTATGGAATCTATTTCTGCCGGCAGAATACGAACCTTGGAGTCCTGGCTTAACCAATAGTGAGATCGCGCCTCTATTTGAGACCATGTCACGGTCTGCTTGGGCTCAGCAGATATTCAATTGTAGTGCCCCGGACAGAGGCAACATGGAGGTCTTAGCTAAGTATGGAACGCCCGAACAGCAAGAACAGTGGCTCTATCCATTACTTGCAGGTGAAATTCGCTCCGCTTACGCTATGACGGAGCCCGACGTGGCCTCATCTGACGCGACTAATATGGAGCTAAAGATCGAGCGAGATGGAGACGAGTACGTCCTTAATGGCCGCAAATGGTGGACCACTAGCGCAATGGGGCCACAATGTAAATTAATGTTGGTGATGGGCAAGTCCAATCCAAATGGTCCTCGTCATCAGCAGCATTCAACCATATTGGTTCCGACAGATACTCCTGGGGTGACTGTTGCACGTCCGCTGAGGGTTTTTGGCGAGTATCACTCTCCCGGCGGTGAGGGAGATGTCATCTTTAGGAATGTGAGAGTGCCAGTAACTAACCTTATATTAGGCGAAGGTAGAGGCTTTGAGATTGCACAGGGTCGGCTCGGGCCTGGTCGTTTTCAGTACGCAATGATGTTTGTCGGTATGGCGCAACGTAGCTTAGAGCTAATGTGTGAGCGCGCAGTCAGCCGTGTGGCCTTTGGTGAGCCTTTAAGTAAAAAGACCAGCGTACAGCATGAAATAGCTCGTAGCCGCTGCGATATTGAACAGTGTCGTTTGCTGGTGCTATCTGCGGCAGAGAAGATGGACAAGTATGGTATTGATGCCTGTAGAGCGGAGATCTCTATGCTGAAAATCGTTGCCCCCAAGATGTGTGAGGACGTCTCTAGTCGCGCTATGCAAATATTTGGTGGAATGGGTGTCTCTCAAGATACACCTTTGGCACATATTTTTACCACGAGTCGATTCTGCAGAATTGCTGATGGACCCGATGAGGTTCATATGTCGCAACTGGCTAAGTTAACTATTCGTTCATTGGCTAGGCAATAGGAGGAGAACAAAATGGGTGTTATTAGAGAATTTTTTCGTGTTGTGGCAGATGTTGCCAGGGTTATACCGGTCACATTGGCCAAACAGCCGGCTATGGACGACCCGGCTTCTATAGCGATGGTTTTTGAGGATACGGTTAAGCGTTATCCGGATAGAAATATGCTTGTGTTCGAAGGTCGTGAAGTCAGTTGGTCAGAGTTTAATGAATTATCTAACTCACTTGCTCATGCATTGATTGCGCGTGGGGTAAAGCGAGATGACTGTGTTTCTGTGATCATGGAAAATCGTATTGAGATGCTTGCTAGTATTATGGCCGTGCAAAAAATTGGCGCTATCGCCGGTTTAGTTAACCCAGGTTTAGTGGGCGCGCAGCTAGTTCATTGCATGAACGTAACTAACTCGGTTAAATGTCTTGCGGGTGAGGAGATATTTAACAGTGTGTTGGATGTTCGCGCTGACTTAGACATGGATGATGCCGATATTTTATGGGTCGCCGATTTACGTGAGAGCTCACCGCCAGAGTCAATGGAAGATATTATGGCGCAGGTTGATCAATACCCAGTGACAAACTTGGACGATACCAAGACTATTTTAGCTGGGGCGACGGCTTGCTATATTTTCACCTCGGGAACAACAGGAATGCCTAAAGCCGCGAAGGTAGGGCAGAGACGTCTGATGGCTGCGGGTTATTCGTTTAGTAGAATTGGTGTTCGCGCTAAGCCTGAAGATCGAATGTATCTCTGTCTGCCACTTTTTCATGGTACAGGCTTTATCTGTGGGGTCTGTAGCGCGTTGCATAGTGGCTCATCGATGTTCTTGCGGCGAAAATTTTCAGCGTCATCGTTTTGGCCAGAAATTCAGAAATATCAATGCACGATCTTTTTCTATGTGGGTG
>DGAQ01000045.1:22418-23940 GCA_002382445.1 Porticoccaceae bacterium UBA4026
TTTTCTATGTGGGTGAACTATGCCGTTATCTGGTGACTCAGCCCCCATGCCCAGAAGAGCTAAATAATCCCTTAGACAGAGTGTTTGGTAATGGACTACGCCCAGATGTGTGGGACGAATTCAAAGGACGCTTTGGTATTGATCGCGTCTGCGAATTTTATGGGGCTAGTGAGGGTAATCTTTCGTTTTTGAATGCTTTTAATAAAGATAAAACCATTGGATTTTGTCCTGGCACGATTCTGTTGCTTGAATATGACGTTGAGGAAGACAAAATTGTACTGGATGACAAAGGTGCCTATAAGCAAGTTGAGTCTGGGCAGCCAGGACTACTGATAGGCGAGATTGATGAGCGCTATCGATTTGACGGTTATACCGACGGCGCGGCCTCGGAGTCTAAGATTCTAAGGGATGTTTTGAAAGCGGGTGATACTTGGTTTAACACCGGAGATCTCATTGTTGAGGTTGATGTTGGCTTCACCATGGGGAAGCCACATTACCAGTTTGTTGATCGTATTGGAGATACTTTCCGCTGGCGCTCTGAAAATGTGTCCACTAATGAGGTTGGGGAAATTTTGAATGCTAATCAGCAGGTAGAAATTGCCAATGTCTATGGTGTTGATGTTCCGGCGACCGAGGGTAAGGCTGGCATGGTATCTCTGGCACTTAAGCCTGGGAAGATATTTGATGCAGATGAGTTTTCGACTTATGTTTCTGCGAATTTACCCGGTTATGCTCAGCCTGTCTTTATACGAATTCAGTCAGATATATCGACTACGGGGACATTTAAGTTGATTAAAGGCGATTTGCGCAAGCAGGCCTTTCATTTGGAGCAGTTAGGTGACGATGCGATCTACGTCATGATGCCCCGCTCAAAGGCTTACCAGAAGCTTGACCAGTTGTTATACGAGTCTATTATCGATGGGTCGGCGGGTTACTAATTACAAAATATCAAGATTGATAGGAGGCTAGGGTAATGAGTTTTTCTTCAGACTATATAACGATCGAAAAGGCTGGGGCCGTCGGTACAGTTTGGCTTGACCGTCCTGATAAATACAATGCGCTGTCAGAGCCGTTTTGGCTGGCACTGCCCCAGGCGTTGAGCGCGCTGGAGGCTGATGAGAGTATTAGAGCGATAGTGTTGGCAGGTAAGGGTAAGCATTTCTGCGTGGGCATCGATCTAGTACAGAGCGGACTGCTTTCGCAGCAAACGCCCAAAGGGGCTTCTGAGGCTGTTGCTAACTTAAAACAGTTACAGGGCACTAGCCGTTTTCAGGACGCAATATCATCCCTAGCTAAATGCTCGCTGCCAGTCATTGCAGTGGTCCACGGCCACTGTTTGGGAGCGGGGATTGATATGATCACTGCTTGTGATATAAGGCTTGCCGCAGACAACAGCAATTTTAGCGTACGTGAGACTCGGATTGGGTTGGTTGCAGATGTAGGTACTCTGCAACGACTGCCAAAAATTCTCAATGCTGGGCATGTTGCAGAGTTAGCCTATAGTGGCAAAGATATTAATGCT
>DGAQ01000045.1:24049-28037 GCA_002382445.1 Porticoccaceae bacterium UBA4026
CGGCAAAGATATTAATGCTGCTCGGGCAGAGAAAATAGGTCTAGTGAATGATGTTTATGAGTCTTTTGAGGCGACTTATGCCGCGGGAATGGCACTGGCGGGTGAGATAGCCGCTAATCCTCCTATGGCGGTGCAAGGTACTAAGTTTATGCTTCAGCAGAGTGACACATTGACCACAGAGCAGAGTTTATTAATGAATGGCATGTTTACCTTGATGACCAGCCTGAAATCCCATGATTTACAGGAGTCTATGCGCGCTTTCGCAGAGAAGCGGGCCCCTAGCTATACTGGGACCTAATTTAAGCAGCATCGGATAGTTATTTTAATGATTTACCAAGTGAGGATTTTATGAGTAATACCGCATATATTTATGATGCTGTGCGAACCCCGCGCAGTAAGGGCAAGCCCGGTGGCACGCTTCACGAGGTCAAGCCGATTGATTTGGGTGCAGGGCTACTCAGGGCGTTGCAAGAGCGCAATGATCTGGATACCTCATATGTTGACGATGTGATTATGGGGTGCGTGTCACCAGTGGGAGAGCAGGGCAGTGATATCGCCAAAATGATCGTTCAAAATGCTGGCTGGGATGAGTCTGTCGCTGGTGTTCAACTTAATCGATTCTGTGCATCTGGGCTTGAGGCGGTGAATACAGGCGCTCAGAAGATCGCGTCGGGCTGGGAACAGATGGTTGTAGCCGGAGGTGTTGAATGTATGTCGCGGGTCCCTATGGGTTCCGATGGTGGCGCTATGATGGGTGACGCGGCGTTTGCTATTCAACAAAGCTTCGTTCCCCAAGGGATTGGTGCGGATACGATTGCCACAATCGATGGCTATACCCGAGAGGACGTTGATCGCTATGCCGTTGAATCCCAGCGTCGTGCTGCTCATGCCAGGGACAGCGGCTATTTCGATGGTTCTGTGGTGCCTGTCAAGGACAAGAATGGCTTGGTCATCTTAGAGCGCGATGATTTTATTAAGCCAGAGACCACTATGGAGATATTGGGTGGATTGAGAGCTTCTTTTGAAATGATGGGAAATATGGCTTTTGATGAAATAATACTTAGAAAATACAATACTTTAGAGCGCATATCTCACGTACATACACCGGGTAATTCGTCGGGCATTGTCGACGGCGCTAGTGCGGTATTGATCGGCTCAGCAAAGGCTGGAAAGGATCTTAATCTAACACCTCGGGGACGTATTGTAGCCGGTTCCATACTGGCCTCAGATCCAGTCATTATGTTAGCAGGTCCTGGGCCAGCAGCAATTAAATGTCTAAAAACTGCAGGTTTAAAGCCAAATGATATCGATTTATGGGAAATCAATGAAGCATTTGCGTCAGTGGCTATGCGTTACATGAAAGATTTAGATATCGACCACTCGGTTACTAACGTTAATGGTGGCTCGATCGCTATGGGTCATCCTCTTGGAGCCACTGGCGCAATGCTAGTTAGCACTATGCTTGATGAACTTGAGCGTCGGCAGCTAAAGCGAGCCATGCTTTCGCTTTGCGTTGGCGGTGGTATGGGTATTTCTTGCATTATTGAGCGGGTGTGATTCCTTGTTTAGCGCTTATAAGACGATGACTATAGAATTTGAAAGGATGTAGATAATGGGTGTTTTTAAGTACGAGAAAGACCAGCAGGGTATTGTCACTGTGACGATGGATATGACTGGGCCTGTGAATGCCATCAATGCTGAGTACAGGGGGGCAATGGATGAAACCCTTATACGGCTTGAAGTTGAGAAAGGCTTGTCCGGCGTGGTATTTGCTTCGGCTAAAAAGGTTTTTTTTGCCGGAGCAGATCTCAAAGAATTAGTGGTGACAAATGATGCTGCTGCCGAGCTTTTCGCAAGCGGTGAATTTATCAAGGGCCACTTTCGACGACTGGAGAAACTGCCTGTTCCTGTCGTTGCGGCGATTAACGGCGCCGCATTGGGTGGTGGTTATGAGCTTACATTGGCCTGTAACCATCGAATTGCTTACAACCACAAGTCAGTCCAAATTGGACTTCCTGAGTGCGCTATAGGAGTATATCCAGCCGGTGGAGGTGTTGTTCGCCTGACTAAACTGATTGGGGTTGAAAAAGCACTCGATATCATCCTCAAGAGCCAGCGTCTGACACCACAAAAAGCCTTGGATGAGGGTTTGGTAGATCAACTCGTTGAGTCTTTAGATGAACTAATTCCCGCGGCTAAGGCATGGATTGTTGAAAATAAGGATTCCTATCAGCAGCCTTGGGACATAAAAGGCTACAAGATTCCTGGTGGCGCTATAAATTCACCTCGTAATGCTCAGTTTGCCGGTATGGCGCCGACCCTGTTGCATAAGCAGACTCGAGGCCTAATGCCTCAGATGACGGCGGCAATGGATATTGCTTTTCAGTCAACGATGTTTGATATAGACACTATGCTGCGCGTAGAAGGCCGAGAATTTATTAAGATTGTCACTGGGCCTGTGGCAAAGAACATGATTACGGCGTTCTTCTTTCAGTTAGGGAAAATTAACGCTGGTGCCAGTCGGCCTAAGGGCGTTGCAAAAAATCTTACCCGTAAGCTAGGTATTTTGGGCGCAGGAATGATGGGCCAAGGTATCGCCTATGTTGCGGCACGCGCAGGTATTGAAGTTGTATTGAAGGATATGACTCAAGAGGCCGCGGATAAAGGCAAGGCGTATTCAGAAGCCTTGGTTAACAAAGCAATCAAGCGTGGAAAAATGTTTCAGTCTCAGGCTGATACGCTACTCGGGCTCATTACGCCTACTGCGGAAGATGAGGACCTAAGAGGCTGTGACTTGATTATCGAGGCCGTGTTTGAAAACATTGAGCTAAAAAATAAGATAGTAGCTAAAACTGAACAGTATTTGTCAAAAGATGGCTTTTGGGGGTCGAACACCTCGACACTGCCTATCACGCAGTTGTCTGAAGCGGCGGCTAAGCCAGAGAGTTTTATTGGCATTCACTTTTTCTCACCGGTGGACAAAATGCCGTTGATAGAAATCATCATGGGCGAGAATACCAGCGATGAAGCGCTCGCCAAAGCGTTCGACTTTGCTCAGCAAATTCGCAAGACACCGATCGTCGTCAATGACTCTTTGGGCTTCTTTACCTCACGTACTTTTGGTACCTATATTGATGAAGGCGCTCAACTGTTAGTGGAGGGCGTACATCCAGTTAAGATCGACAGCATGGGTAGGGCCATCGGTATGCCTGTCGGCCCTCTGCAGGTTGCCGATGAGACTAGCCTAGAGTTAGCGCGCAAAGCAGGTGAAACTTGGGCTGCGATGGGTGTAGAGGATAAGTGGAGTAATGGTGATGTAATGCGCAGGGTGATCAAAGACATGGTCACGGAAAATGGTCGTGGCGGGCGCCATCATGGCGGCGGATACTATGAGTATCATGCCGATGGGTCTAAGAATATCTGGCCTGGGCTATATGATCTTTATTACAACGAACAAACCTATGTTTGTGATCAGGATATTCAGGACCGTTTAATGTTCCGACAGGTTATTGAGGCGCTAAAGTGCCTGGAAACAGGCGTTTTGAGATCGGTCGCAGATGGTAACATCGGTTCTATTATGGGTATTGGCGCGCCAGCTCATACGGGTGGCTTGATTCAGTACGTTAACAGCTACGGGTTTGATAAGTTTATTATCCGTTGTGATGAACTATCTAGCGCCTATGGCGAACGATTTGATTGCCCTGAGATAGTCAAGACACATGCTAAGTCAGGCGAATTGATGGTATGACTACTAGCCTAGACAGTGATGTCTAGGCTAGTAGTCATACTTTAGTTACATAATATATTCGCGAGTGGCGTTTATAATCTCTGGGAATTTTTCACCCAGTTTCGCCATCCAGTAGTTGAGCCAGTATTCAATTTTCTGTAAAAACGTCAGTTCAAGCCGATCTGGGAGGCTTTGTTGTTTGTCATCAAGGTAGGCATGAATGGCGTCAACATCGTCAATATCAAGTGTCGCGTAAAAGCC
>DGAQ01000045.1:28159-34478 GCA_002382445.1 Porticoccaceae bacterium UBA4026
CAAGTGTCGCGTAAAAGCCTATCATGCCTTTGTGAGTCCGCGTACCACCGATCACTATCGAGGCGAAGTCAAGGTGAGTTTGTTCGCTCATATACCTGAGGTTTGGTAAAACGTAATTACTTAATGCATTGATACCATGGCAGGAACCGCAGTTGTTATGGTAGATCGACTCACCCAGCTTGATCAGATCAGGATCTGTATTAGCTGTATGGCCAAGCGCGCGGATGGTTGTTAGTTCCTCGCTAGCAACAGTATTTGTTTGATTAAACTGTCCCCTCTTAAACACGAGAAGCTTATTTTGGTTGGTTTTATTACGCTGTAATTCGTCCCCGATGGTAAGCATAAGGGTCCCTCCGCTTCCTTGAGCTACCGCAATATACTGCTCTCCATCCAGCTCATAGGTCATAGGCCCAGCGAGCACTGCGCTATCTGATTTGTACTGCCACAGCTTGTCACCGTTGTATGCATCATAGGCTGCAAAGGTGCCATCCCAGGTCCCCTGAAAAACTAGATCACCTTCAGTACTTAGAATACCGCCATTCGATGGTTTTTTGTGATGGACCTGCCATGCTCGTTGTTTCTTAATAGGGTCCCAGGCAACCAACTCACCGTAAACGAGAGCATCTACCGAAGCTTTGCCGGCAACCCAGCTCTTTGGGTCACGGTTAGTATTTAAATCCACACCGGTATTCCAGCGGTTCACTCGATACTCAACGTCTTTTTCCGCGCTAAAGAAGGCGGGGATACTCTGCACCGGAATGTACATCAGTTGGGTCTTGGTGCTAAAAGACATAGGTTGCCAGTTATGGGCGCCATAGGGAGATGGCCAAATAATGCTGCCTCCATTCTTCTGATAGTCAGCAAATTTACTTTCCACAGGTCGCCCCGTGTCCATATCTACGTGTGTGGCCCAAGTTACTTTACCGAATTTGTCGGCCGATAGTAGCTCACCGGTTTTACGATCCAGAACGTAAAAAAATCCATTTTTGGGAGCCTGCATAATGACTGAGCGGAGCTCACCCTTTATATCCAGTTCAGCTAACACTAGTTGCTGTGTTGCGGTGTAGTCCCAGTTATCGGCTGGCGTTACTTGGTAATGCCAGACATACTCGCCGGTATCTGGTCGCAAGGCCACGATAGAACTGAGATAAAGATTGTCGCCACCACCGGGGCTACGAAGGTCACGATTCCAGGGCGATCCATTTCCGGTGCCGATATAGAGGAGATCTAGGTCCGGGTCGTAAACAAGAGAGTCCCACGCAGTCCCGCCGCCGCCACCCAATTTGTACCACTCATCACCACTCCAGGTCTCCAGAGCCGCTTCAAGAGCGACGCTTTCTTGTGGCTTGTTGCGGTCACCCGGGACAGTGTAAAAGCGCCATTTCATCTCTCCGGTCGCAACATCATAGGCACTGACGTATCCACGCACACCTAGTTCAGCGCCACCGTTGCCGATGATAACCATACCTTTAACAATTCGGGGCGCGCCGGTAATACTGTAATTTCCGTCTGTGGGCGTGCTTTGTACCGACCAGTTTTCTTTACCGCTCAAGGCATCTAAGGCGATTAAGCGACCGTCTAAGGCACCAAAGAAGACTTGCAGCGGGCTCTTCTCATTATCTTGCCATATGGCAACACCACGGTTGACTGGTCCGCAGCAAGTTTTTGCTAACTGTGCTTTGGGGACCTTGGCATCGTAATGCCATAACTCCACTCCGGTTCGGGCATCCAATGCATGCACATGGCTCCAACCGGTGCTAACGTAGATCACACCGTTGTGCACGATTGGGGTGGCTTCCATCCCGCGTGCGGTATCAAACTTAAATGACCACGCCAGGTCTAGTTCATCAACGTTGTCACGGTTGATTTTGTCTAGAGGGCTGAAACGCTGTTCGCGGTATGTCCGTCCGTAGCTAAGCCATTCGGTGCCTGGATCGATGATTGAACTTTCGTTGGCTGCCTGCGGCATGCCAGTCGCTAAATTCGCAAGCCCCAGCGCCATTCCTAAGGCTGCGGCGTAAAGTAAATGTAACTTCATGCATAACTCCCCACGTAACAATTATTTTAAGTATTTTTTTAGTCGTTTTTATAGTTGTATGGCTGCTTCGACAAACTGCAATCGATCTTGGCCAAAAAACATTTCGCCCTCGACAAACATGGTTGGCGCACCGAATAGTCCTCTCTGTACTGCTACCTCGGTATTTTGGATGAGGGCTGCTTTAACGTCGGGGTCTTGTGTGGAAGCTAAGATTACATTGACATTAAGCTCCGCCGAACCAAGGACCTCGGCAACTACATCAATATCACCCATATTTTTCCCGTCCACCCAGATGGCGTTAAAAACAGTGTCGATATAGTCGGCAAAGTAGTCAGTGTTAATGGCTGCGACAGCTCCGCGCATTAAATTTAGAGTATTAATTGGAAAGTGCGAATTATGATTAAGCGGCACATCATACAGGGCTGCGTAGCGGGGTAAGTCCAGGGCCATCATATAGCGACCTTTGGCAGGAACCGAAATCGGTGAACTGTTGCCGGTAGCTTTAAATAGGCCGCCAAGTAGGATAGGGCGGTACTGGATTTCACAGCCGTATTGCGCCTGTAACTGCTGTAAGCGCTTATGTGCGAGATAGGCGGTGGGGCTGCCTACATCAAAGTAAAATTCTACTGTTTTAGTCACTTGGTTTCTCCTACCATTTTTCTTCCCATGGACGTACGTCGAGCTCAAAAGTCCATGCGTTACGGGGTTGATCGTAAAGGGTCACATAGTTTGTTGCCAAATCATCGGGACAAATGATGCCATCAGTCGCTTTGCGGATCTCATAGTCAGGAAAGTTTTCCTTAATCCATTGGGTATCAACGCCACCATCGATGACAATATGCGCGACATGGATGTTTTGTGGACCTAACTCTCTTGCCATGCTTTGCGCTAGCGCACGCAGGCCGTGTTTAGCGCTGGCGAATGCTGCAAAACCAGCAGCGCCACGGACACTTGCCGTTGCGCCTGTAAATAAAATGGTCCCACGTTTGCGCTTTGTCATATAGCGAGCGGCTTCACGGCCATTTAGGAACCCAGCAAAACAAGCCATTTCCCAAATTTTGCGAAACTTGCGGCTGTCGGTTTCTAGAATACTCATAGGGACATTAGCACCAACATTAAATACGACGACTTCGATCTCGCCTATCTCTTTTTCAATCTTAGCAAAAAGACTCTCGGTGGCTTCTTCATCACGTGCGTCGCAAGTGAAACCATGAGCGATCTGTCCTGTCTCAGAAATCTCTTCTATAAGCGGCTTTAATTTATCGCCGTTACGGCGAGTGGCGCAAACGGTCAGGCCGCGCTGTGAAAATTTTCGAGCGATAGCGCTACCAATCGCGTCGCCGGCACCAATAATTAGGGCTACCTTTGCTGTCATTTTTCCCTCGCCGCATCAAATGCGATTTGTTTTATGGGATGTAAGAACCTAAATAAGCTTAGCTTACTTTTATATCATACAGTGATGTGAGGGTGCGATTTTGTTTGAGAATCGTTGGTCACTAAACCGAAGAGATGAACCTTTGACAATCAGAAAGGATTTGGCTTAGTTGGGAAATAAGTGGCTTATTTGATTAGAAATAATTTCGATACAATCTTTGTTAGAGACATTCTGTACTTCCCTCAACTGAAGCCAATAATCAAAAGAGGATAGTGCATAGGCGCTTTGCTTGCCTAACTCCGATAATGAAAGAATTTCAGGGATCCAATCCTCTAGCTCTTTCTGAATACGTTGTTGATTGAGAATGTAATTTTTCTTTATTACTGGTGTATTCCACATACGGATTTGCCCAGACAACATAAAGTTTTTAGCTGATGCGTAGCCGTTAGTGAGTTGCTCTGTCGCATGCAAGATTCTGACCTCAATTGCCCCAGATCTGTCACCGCCAACAAATAAAGGTTTGGTGACTTTAAGCATGAGGGTATTAGTGGTTTCGAAAATACTGTCCATGTCGTCAAAATGTCTGAAGACTGAGCGTATTCCAACATCGGCTCTTTCAGCCACCTGTTGTGCAGTCGGGATTAAATTGCCTTCTCCAACTAACTCAATCATGGCGGCGATAATTAGCTGCCGGCTCCGCTCACTTCGCAGTAAACGCCCGTCAAGCTTAGTATCTGAAGGTATTGTGTCTGACTGGATTTGTACGTTGTCCATAAGTACTACCTTCGCTGATCTAATGATTTTTCGCTTTAAGAACCTGCGGGTCATATTTTGGCACATGCCACAATCTTAAACAATTTAAGTCCAAGGGAAAGCCCTAAAACCTATGCTAGTTTGCCAGCTTAGATTGGACCCTAACAATTTTTGCCGAGTTGACAGGCAGAGTAAATAATGTGCCATCTTGGCCCAGGGTATAGTCGCTAAAAACGTCATCGACACCATTGAGCCATATTGCATCCATACCGGGTATGTCTAAGGGGGGTACCACGTGGTAGTACAGGAGGTGCCCAACTTTAGCGTCACGAGCAATTTCTGCAGCCTCAACTGGGCTGGTATGATAATCAAGGACGTCATGGAAAATCTTCGCGCGTGACAGGGCGTTTGCATTCTTCGCCCCAGCACTCATCATTTGTAATAATTGTGGCGAAAGAGCTTCATGCACTAAGAGGTCAATACCCTGGGAAAATTTTTCAATATTAGGCGATTTAACGGTGTCACCAGAGACCAGTACGGTTCGCCCTTTGTAGGTAAATAGATAGGCAACAGCAGGCGCTATAGGTGCATGGTCGACACGAATCATGTCAACTTTCAAATCATCTTTATCATAGATCGTTAAGCTGACGTCATTTTGAGGGATATCAAAAGTCACGGCAGTCATTCCACTACCAGTGGGCGAGGCGACGGTAGTTCCATGGTGTGCGGTGCGATAGCTCGCATCTAAGTTGTAGGCTTGATTAAAGGCGTCCACAACCTCAGCAACCCCCTTAGGCCCATAGACGGGCATAGGATCGGTGTGACTGCCACCAATCCAGCGAAGCATCGCTGTTTCACCAAGTCCGTCTATGTGGTCCGAGTGAAAATGAGTTAAAAATACACCTTCAACAGCGCCTAGATCCAAGCCCATTCTTAAAATATTGCGTGCACCATTGGTTCCAGTGTCGACTAGAAATAGTTTTCCACCTGCAATAACCGCAACACATGGCCCGGATCTATCGGCGCTAGGCATAGGGCCGCCAGCGCCACAGAGACCTACATGAAGGCCAGGCCCCAGGTCATCTATGCCATTAGCCGACATTAAGGTAGTTAGGGCATTTGGCAATGCCTTAAGTAAGATAGGCCCGCGTTGACTGTAGCCAATCAATAGCAGTGCGATGAGAAGTGTCACGATTAGATAGCGCTTTTTAATGGTCATATATTATATGTTCTTATACTGTGGATGCTTAGTTAACAGTGACATATGACAGTATGTATGTCAATATATTGAAAAGCCTAGAGGGCATATCGACACCTAAGGAGCTAATCCATGCCAACAGCACAACCATTAACGCTTATCGGCGCTGTTCCATCACCTTATACCAGAAAGATGGTCGCTCTATTACGCTATAGGCGCCTTGATTACCGTATCATTTGGGGAGATCCTACTGCGATACTCATTGATCGTGGACTGGAGAGACCTAAAGTAGGATTACTGCCGACTTGCCTAATGACAAACCCAGGCGGGCAGGTAGAGGTTGTGTGCGATTCCACGCCAATCATTCGCCGTTTAGAGTCGGAGAACATAGGGCGATCAGTCATTCCCCATGATCCAGTGGTGGCCTTCCTTGACTATTTGTTGGAGGATTTTGCTGATGAGTGGTGCACTAAGTATATGTTCCATTATCGCTGGTACCCCCAAGTTGATGCTGACAACGCAGGCACGCTGTTACCTTTATTTCAAAAGGTCGATATGGCAACTAAGCTGCATGAACAATTTAAACCTTACATAAGGGATCGTCAGGTGGGTCGTCTTCACGTGGTGGGTTCTAACGATGATACCGCAGGCTTGATAGATGCAAGTTATCGACGTTTTCTTTTAGCGTTGGAGAATCATCTGGTGGCGCAGCCGTTTATGCTTGGATATAGGCCTGGGGCGTCTGATTTTGGGATTTATGGGCAGCTCACGCAGTTGATCGGATTCGACCCTACACCACGCGCGATAGCCCATGAACTGGCTCCACGTGTTGTCGCCTGGACTGGGCTTTTAGAAGACCAATCGGGGCTAGAGCCCGAAGAGTCTGACTGGATTACCGGTAGAAATATCCCTAGTAGTCTAAGTGAATTACTTAAGGAGGTTGGCCGAGTATATG
>DGAQ01000037.1:0-9248 GCA_002382445.1 Porticoccaceae bacterium UBA4026
ATTACCTTTCCAGCGGGAGCAAACAGTGAAAAATAGAATGCGTAAGACCCTATCTCGAATTACTCAGCAGGTAATTCTCACTAGTCTACTGGCTAGCCTGTCGGCAGTGGCCGAAGTGGCAGCGACAGTACCGATCGTCCAACCAGGCGCGCCCGGTCAACCGACACTTGATTTAGATGCTGAAACTGCAGTCGCTATTGCCAACTCAGCCTACATAGCCGCCGACGTCAGTTTCATGCAAGGTATGATTATCCATCATCACCAGGCGCTAATAATGTCTCGATTGGTGACCCTGAGGACCAACAATAAAGCCGTATTAGACTTAGCTGGCCGTATTGACGTCTCTCAGGCAGATGAGATCGCATTTATGCAGAACTGGCTGCGGGAACGAGAAGAGATAGTGCCGGACCCCAGTGAAAATCTCCATGACCACAGAGAACACCACATGGTAGGCATGGCGAGTCCCGCACAGATACAGCAGCTGGCTGAGTCTAAGAGCACTGCATTCGACCGCATGTTCCTTAAACTCATGATTGGCCATCACGACGGCGCAATTACCATGGTGGAGGACCTCAGAGAGTTGCCAGGATCGACCTATGACCCATTACTCAACGAATTCGCCTCTGACATAACCAATGATCAGGCCGTTGAAATTGAACGTATGAACAGCCTCCTGGTGGGGCTCTCGACTGATCCAAGGGCAGGACTGGCGCCAGGGCTCTATGATGCTGGCGAGGCAATTATGCATATGCAGCTGATTAGCTCCCTCCGTAAACCCCTAGGATTTTATGATCCTGCTAATCCGGCCGAGCGCGGCGCTGGCGAGCCCGATGATACAAAAGATGAGCAAAAGACAGGGGTTGATGACAGCAGTAGTGATGAAGATAAGCCACAATCTATCGAGCAAGCTGCTGATGATCGTCGCTACCCCATGCTTAGTTTTGCCAACACAGACATGGCCTTCAGTAATGATGTGTTAGTTACCGGCAGTTACCATGGCTTTAATATGTACCGTATTGACCCGCAGGGCATACCCATTGGAATATCCTCTGTTGTGTGTCCCGGCGGCCAGGGCGATGTGTCGATAGTTGGTGACCTGCTGATAATGTCTGTTGAAGAAACCCGTGGTCGACTAGACTGCGGCCTGAAGGGTGTAATCGCAGACGCCAGTCCAGAACGTTTTCGCGGATTGAGAATATTTGATATCTCCGACATGACACGACCTAAGCAGGTCGGTGCAGTGCAAACCTGTCGCGGCTCCCACACCCATTCAGTGGTGGCGGGACCGACCGTTGACGGCAAAATTTTGGTCTACAACTCTGGTACATCCAGCGTGCGCGAAGAAGAGGAGTTGGATAGCTGCGTCGATGAAGTTCCCGGTGATGAACGCACCGCCCTATTTCGTATCGACGTTATTGAGATTCCCATAGATGATCCCTCTAAATCGCGCATCGTCAGTAGTCCAGCGGTATTTGCCGACCCAGAAACTGGTGTGTTAGCCGGACTCTGGCGTGGCGGGGATCATGGAGATGATACTCAGGAGACCGAGCGTACAGATCAGTGTCATGATATTACAGTATTTCCATCAGCCAATCTCGCTGCTGGAGCCTGCTCTGGCAACGGTATTTTGTTCGACATAACAGATCGCCGTAACCCCGTACGTATTGATACTGTTACCGATTCTGGTTTTGCCTATTGGCACTCCGCCACCTTCAATAACGCCGGTGACAAAGTGTTATTTACTGATGAATGGGGCGGCGGCAGTCGTGCACGCTGTCGCGCATGGGATCCATTAGACTGGGGTGCCAATGCCATTTACGATATCAAGAACGGCAAACTCGAGTTTCGCAGCCATTATAAAATGCCGGCCCCACAGCTAGAAACGGAAAATTGCGTCGCTCATAACGGCTCCATAATACCTGTTCCCGGCCGTGACATATTCGTGCAGGCATGGTATCAAGGTGGTATCTCGATCATCGACTTTACCGATTCCGGCAAGCCGGTGGAGATCGCCTATTTCGATCGCGGGCCCATAATCGAGGACGAACTAATTGTCGGAGGCTATTGGTCTGCGTACTATTACCATGGCCGAATTTATGGCACCGAAATCACCCGTGGCCTAGACGTTCTCAAGCTGTTGCCCAGCGAGTATCTTAGTGCCAATGAGATTGCCGCCGCCGCAGTAGCCTACCCATCGATTGGCCCGCGAAAACATTTCAATCCACAGCATCAGGTACCCATGACATGGCCGGCAGCACCAGTAGTGGCTAACGCCTATATTGATCAACTACTGAGAGACGATGCCATTACCAATCAAACGGCAACAGCCGTTAGAAATCTGCTTAAAGAGATTTCGGCAGCTAAGGCTAGCGGTGGGGACAGAAAGCTCGCACGCAAAATAATGGCCATAAAGATAGAGTCCACAGGAAATAGCATTAACGATCATACAAAGAGGCGGCTCAGCGCATTAGGCGACACATTAAGGGGCATAGCAAAAGCTCTGCGTAGCTGATTGTGTTGACGTAGAAAAAAATACGCTCAAGCTTAAATTTATCAGCTGAGATATTTGATCAGAGTATTGTCGGTTTCAGGTATTAAGCGCGAGTCGAGTTGGAGGTGAGCGAGTGAATTTTCTTCCAAAATGGAAGTCAGCTGTTATGGCTAGGTCGTCGATTGTCGGCAGGGCATTTAAACAGCCAGTCAAATAAACGGGCGCCCTAATCGATACTGGAACTACTCAAAAAATCGAGCAGCGGACTATAGACGCGTTGAAGACGGTCTCACAATTCAATGGTTAGCCTTTTTCGTATGGAATAACGCAGACCGATGATGCGTGGGGACTAGACGAAGCGGAGCGCCCTCGGGTGGTAGGCATTGACAGGACGTAGGCGATCGGAGCATTGTAGTTCATTGTCTTAGATGCGATGTGCAATTCTCTTTGACGCCGCCAAATAACTATAACCTATTGATATATAACATATTTTAGCCCCATGGTCTGTCAAAAAAAGAAGTGTTTATAACCTTAATCTCCGTCGGAATAACCCGTTTGTTAGGCAGTTATTGTCGAGGAAAGACTCTATGGAAGCCTTTTAAACCGTCAGCCAAATAGTCTCTATTTTCTTTCAGCATTAATACTTTTGAACAGGTCGGTTAACGTAAAGCTCAATAAATTTAAGATGAAGTTGGCGTTCATCAATTCCAGCTGCTCGTAGATGAGTACCTTTTGTAGGTGGGCGATGGCGCGAGACATTTACAGTCTCACCGTCGCAGGGACGAGATAAAATTCTTCGACGACCGTTACGAGCTACCATCAGAGTTTTATCTCAATGGTGGTGGCAATGACATGCTGTACATATTAATACAGCATGACTATCATATTGCGATAACTCAATTCTCTGGCGTATTGTTTGCTTTTATCGACGCCACCCTCAACGAGAAACACCATGACACATGACACCAGCAATACCGACGACCAGATCAATCGCCGCAGCAAGAACATCACGGAGGGCACCGCTCGCGCGCCCAATCGCTCAATGTATTACGCCATGGGTTACGAGGCCGAAGACTTCAAAAAACCCATGGTCGGTGTGGCCAACGGGCACAGCACCATCACCCCATGCAACAGCGGCCTGCAGAAATTGGCCGACGCAGCGATCGCCGGCATTAGAGAAGCCGGTGGTAACGCGCAAGTCTTTGGTACCCCGACCATTTCCGATGGTATGGCCATGGGTACCGAGGGCATGAAGTACTCGTTGGTCAGCCGCGAAGTGATCTCCGACTGCATTGAAACCTGTGTGCAAGGCCAGTGGATGGATGGAGTGCTGGTGATTGGTGGTTGTGATAAAAATATGCCCGGCGGCCTGATGGGCATGTTGCGTGCGAATGTGCCTTCCATCTTTGTATATGGGGGCACCATACTGCCTGGCCGCTACAAGGATCAGGATCTAAACATCGTCAGCGTTTTCGAAGCCGTGGGCGAACACGCGGCCGGACGCATGAGCGACGAAGACCTGCTACAAATCGAGCGCCGCGCCGTTCCCGGCACAGGCAGCTGTGGCGGCATGTACACAGCCAACACGATGTCGAGCTCTTTTGAAGCCTTGGGTATTTCTCTGCCCTACTCATCGACCATGGCCAACCCGCACGATGAGAAAGTGAACTCTGCCAAAGAGTCTGCCAAGGTGCTGATTGAAGCGATCCGTAAGAACATAAAGCCGCGCGACCTTGTGACAAAAAAATCGATTGAAAACGCAGTGGCGGTTATTATGGCCACGGGCGGCTCGACCAACGCCGTGCTGCACTTTCTGGCCATCGCTCATGCGGCTGGAGTGGACTGGACCATTGACGACTTTGAACGGGTGCGCCAGAAGACCCCGGTGCTGTGCAATCTCAAGCCCAGCGGCCAATACTTAGCAGTGGATCTGCACCAAGCCGGCGGTATACCGCAGGTCATGAAAATGCTACTGGTGGCGGATCTTTTGCATGGGGACTGTTTGACCATTACGGGCCAGACCATTGCCGAGATACTGAAAGACGTCCCCGATGCGCCGAGTACCAGCCAGGATGTGATTCGCCCGATCAGCAACCCTATGTACAAGCAGGGTCACCTGGCCATTCTCAAGGGCAACCTGTCACCAGAAGGTTGCGTGGCCAAGATCACTGGACTGAAAACCCTCACGATGACTGGCCCTGCCCGGGTATTCGACGACGAGCAGTCGGCTCTGGCGGCGATTTTGGCGGGTAAAATTAAGGCCGGCGACATTATGGTGTTGCGCTACCTGGGCCCCAAAGGCGGTCCGGGTATGCCCGAAATGCTTGCGCCGACGGGCGCATTGATAGGGGCCGGCCTTGGCGAAAGCGTCGGACTAATCACAGACGGCCGTTTTTCCGGCGGTACATGGGGCATGGTGGTCGGGCACGTTGCGCCAGAGGCGGCCGTTGGTGGCAATATCGCCTTCATACATGAAGACGATTCCATCACGATTGATGCCAAACAGCTGTTATTACAGCTCAACATCAGCGATGAGAATCTTGCCGAACGAAAAAAAGGCTGGAAAGCGCCGTTGCCGCGCTACAACCGTGGGGTGCAAGCAAAGTTTGCCTTCAATGCCTCTAGCGCCAGCAAGGGCGCAGTACTCGACGATTACTGAACAGGGGATCTGTGAGCGCATTTAAAAACCACAATTTTTTAATCATTGCCCAACTTAATTATGTTTAAACTCCAAGGTTTTTTAATCTGTCTAATGGCACTGAGCGCTCCGAACTCAGGTGCAGTTGATATAGATTATTTTTCTAAAGATGAGTCGGTCAATGATACGAGTATTGTATTCTCTGGTGATTGGGATATTGATGATGACGGCCGAGCAGATGCCTTAACTGACGGATTGATGTTTTTGCGTTATGCCTTTGGACTGCGAGGTGACCCCTTAATCAACGGACTAATATCCAGTCGCAGTGATCACATGGCAGCGACAGATATAGAGAGAGAACTAAAAACAGTATTTGAAACCTCTGGCGATATTGATGGCGATGGGAACGTTGATGCACTTACTGACGGCTTATTACTACTAAGATCCCTGTTTGGATTAAGTGGTAATTCATTGACTACCGGCGTTATTGCCACTGGTGCGACACGCACCGATGCATCCTCATTGGAGTCCTATATCGGAACTTGGATGCCTGCTGCACCTTATATAACCCTCAATGGAAGTGCAGTTTTGGATCACGAGCAGGCAACAACCTATGCTGATGCCGGTGCAACTGCTCTAGACTTCATTGATGGTTCGGTGACGGTTTTGATGTCAGGATCGGTTGATTCAGGTATCGCCGATGTTTATATATTGACGTATTTAGCTACTGACAGCGAGGGCAATACGGCTAAACCTGTGGCTCGAATGGTCACTGTAGCAGATACCAGGGCACCGGTAATTACTGGTCCGACCGACATAGTGGTTACAGCAATTAATGGAGACGGAGCCCCTGCGACTGCGACTTCGATAGTAGCATTTCTAAATAGTGCGACCGCCCAAGACAGTGTTGATAATTCGGTTATTGTTTATAACGATGCACCAGAAATCTTTCCGCTAGGCAGCACCAAAGTCACTTTTTCTGCAACAGACTTATCTGGCAATAAGGCGCCACCCGTTACAGCGATGGTATTAATTGAAAGTTTTTACATTGATATATCCGCTAAGGATACTGTGTTTAGATTTTTGGGTAGATGGAATTTCGATAATCCTGAAGTTCCTCGTATATTCTGGCAAGGATCATCAGTTATATTTGATATCAGAGCGGAATCTGTAAAAGCCACGCTAGAGGCTAACCAAAGTGGTGAGCAGTACAGAATTATTGTTAATGGCATTCCGCAACAAGATGTAATTACGCTTAACGCGGGTAAGCATGACTACCTCTTAGTGGAAAATCTTAATTCAACTCAAACGCACTCTATTGAGATTTTTAAAGAGACGTCATCCAGCAGTGATCATATCGATTTCCATGGTATTGAGGTTAAGAATGGCGGAGTTCTTCCATCACTATTTCAACCTGACTTAAAAATCGCGTTCTTTGGCGACTCTAATATGGACGGGACGTCGCTCTATAGTGAAAAGGACTCTGGATCTGGTGGTAGTTACTATGCATATCCCGCAACGGTTTCTCGAATGTTGAAGGCAGAAATGCGTCTCATGGCGATGGGTGGCGCTACTCTAACCGGCGGAGGAAATAATACCATTATGCATTTTATTCGCTCTAGAGATTGGCCAGAAGAAGATCTTAGTTACACCGATAATTTTGGGCCAAATGTCATTGTTGTCAATGCTGGCGCTAATGATATCTATGCCGTTTCGGGCAGTAATCAGAAGGATCTAATCAAGCAGCGGTATATTCAAGTTGTTAATGAGTTACGTGCCTTTTATGGAAATGAACCACATATCATATTGATGAATGCCTATGGCTGGGATGTTAAAGAGCCGGCCAGTTACACCCACGAAGTTCTTTCGCAAATGGATGAAAATGTATCAATACTGCTTTTTCCATGGAACTGGGAGCAATGGCATGGATCGATGGTCGAGCATGCTGGCCAATCGCGGCTCCTCGCCAATCATATTGCTGCGCTAAATTCTCAATGGCAAGTTAACAAAGATGCGGAGATCTTTGATTCGTATGGAAGTAACTTCGAAGTCGCCAACGGAAGTTTTGAGTTTATGGCTAAAGGAGGTTTTAATGCCTTTGGCTGGCGCTACCATGATGACGGTGTTCAGCGAATCTACGACGGTCAATCTGCGGGTGAGGGACAGTACTTTATTCGATTAAGCGAGGGTATTAAAGTTCATCAGGGACAGGACGCAAGCGGTGATTTTTTGCCTGGAGCCGCCAAAACTGGACAGCTTTATAAGGTAACGGCAAAAATCCGATCTCAATTCGGTACTGCTACTGCAGCCATAGCCATGGATTTTGAAGGGCAGAATCTTTATCAGCGCGGTAATACACAGCAGCAGACGTTTAATGTTGGTTCATCTTGGGCAGAATTCTCCGCAACTTTTTCTGCACCAGCCGACAGCTGGAAGTTTTATCTGGTGTTGGAGTCCCTTAATGGGACCGTTGATTTTGATGATATTCGTGTAACCAGTTTGAACTAACTTACAATGATTTAATACTTTGGCGCTAGCTATTTAGGTCGCTCGCATCATGGTATCCAGTGCGCGCTGAAAATAGCAGTTTTGTGGGATACATGGGGTTTAAATGTTAATCGCGACCAATCTGAATTTTAAGAAATCAAAAACTCACCCTTAGCTACCTGAGTTTTTTTAATGACGACCAGTGTATAATTGCGCAATCCCAAGTTTTTGCATTTTTTGTAGTTTTCATTTCATTTCATTTAATAATGCTTTTTCACTAAGACCATTTATGGATGGCATGGATTATCAATGGATAACATTTTTTTAAGATTGCTCGACGAAAAACAAACGTTGTTGATTGATGGCGCTACCGGCACGAACTTATTCGCACTAGGCTTGCAGTCAGGTGATTCACCTGAGTTTTGGAATATCGACTTCCCAGATCGGGTAGCGTCCCATTACCGATCTTTTATAGGCGCGGGGTCAGATATTGTCTTGACTAACAGTTTCGGCGGCAATAGCTACCGGTTGAAACTTCATGATGCACAAGATCGAGTTGCAGAATTTAATCGTGCAGCAGCCCAAATTTTAGTCAAAGAGGTTGCCGCTAGCGGTCGCGATGTCGTGGTGGCAGGCGCCATGGGTCCCACGGGGGAAATTTTTGCTCAAGCCGGGCTCATGACCATAGAGGAAGGTGAAGTTGCTTTTGCAGAGCAAGCCATAGCATTAAAAGCGGGGGGTGCGGACATTCTCTGGATCGAAACACTGTCTTCTATAGAAGAGTGTCACGCGGCAGTGCGAGGGGCAAGTGTCGCTGAATTACCCATCGTGCTGACGCTGAGTATTGAAACTAATGGCCGAACAATGATGGGTATTACGCCTTCTGACCTGGTCCAGCTGCAAACCGAATTGTGCACCCCATTAGCAGCCTATGGCACTAACTGTGGTCTGGGTGCGGCAGAGGTTATAGCCGCTATTATTAACATGCGGCAAGCTGCGGAACTAGCCGGTGTAGAACCGATACTCGTTGCAAAAGGTAACTGCGGTATTCCCGAATGGGTCGATGGCGAAATTTGTTATAGCGGCACCCCAGAATTAATGGCCAGCTATACCCAAATGGCTATGGATGCGGGTGCTCGAATCATCGGTGGTTGCTGTGGTACTTCGCCTGAACATGTCGCCGTTATGCGTCAAGCGATGGATAGGCATACTAAAGGGGTCACTCCAGACCTAGAGCGAATACAGTCAGAGCTCGGCGTTATTACCAGCGGGGCCAAAGCACAAATGGGGGGCGATTTAAGTATTGCGGGTGGTGCGGCGGGACCAGGACACAAAGCATCAAGCCGAGCAAGACGCAGGCAAAACCCACATTAGCGGGGTAAAAGAAAATCACAAGATGATGCAAAAGGCAGTAGAGGTATTAAATAGCCTGTATGGTTATGACAGTTTCCGTGGTCACCAGGCGGAGATTATCGAGCATGTTAGCGCCGGTAATAATGCGTTGGTGCTAATGCCTACCGGTGGTGGTAAATCCCTCTGTTATCAAATCCCATCATTATTGCGTGACGGCGTGGGTATTATTATTTCTCCCTTAATCGCACTGATGCAGGATCAGGTGGGTGCCATGCAACA
>DGAQ01000037.1:9464-57345 GCA_002382445.1 Porticoccaceae bacterium UBA4026
GGACAGTTGGATCTGCTCTATATCGCACCGGAAAGATTAATAAAGCCCTATACCCTCGACCTGCTAAGTCGCTGTGAATTGGCGCTGTTCGCCATTGATGAGGCGCATTGTGTGTCCCAATGGGGTCACGACTTTCGTGCCGACTACCTGTCCCTAAGTCTATTGAGTGAACGCTTCCCCAACATACCACGTATCGCGCTCACTGCCACAGCCGACATTCGCACCCGTAAAGAGATTATCGAGCGTCTTTCTCTCACCGGGTCCAATGCCTACATTAGCGGTTTTGACCGCCCCAATATTCGCTATGCCATCGCTAATAAAACCACTCCGAAAAAACAGCTATTGGCTTTTTTACAGCAGCGCAAACAGGAAGCGGGAATTGTCTACTGTTTGTCACGTAAAAAGGTGGAAGACACAGCGCAGTGGTTAAGCGAGCAGGGGTTTAATGCCTTGCCATACCATGCCGGTTTGACAGCCCAACTGCGGCAAACTCACCAAAACCGTTTTTTACGTGAAGATGGGGTGATTATTGTCGCCACTATTGCCTTTGGTATGGGCATCGACAAACCGGATGTGCGATTTGTGGCCCATCTGGACTTGCCGAAAAGTATTGAAGCCTACTATCAGGAGACCGGGCGAGCAGGGCGCGACGGTCAGCCAGCTGATGCTTGGATGATCTATGGTTTGCAGGATGTGGTGCGCTTGCAGCAGATGGCGCAAGGGTCTGACGGATCCGAACAATTTAAGCGCGCTGAGCAGCATAAACTCGAGGCGATGTTGGGTCTCTGTGAAGTAACCAGTTGTCGTCGCAAAGTACTGCTAAGTTATTTTGCCGACGAGGCTCCCAGCCAATGTGGCAACTGCGATAATTGTCAGCTACCCCCAGTGACGTGGGACGCGACCGAAGCGGCGCAAAAAGTATTGTCCTGTGTCTATCGCACGGGTCAGCGGTTTGGTGTGGTGCATGTGATGGATGTGTTGCAGGGCAAGGAAAATGAAAAAGTGCTACAACATGGCCACCAAAAGCTAAGCACCTTTGGTATCGGCAGCGATATCCATGAGGCGCAGTGGCGTTCAGTGATTCGCCAGCTAGTGGTGCGGGGGTTTTTGCGGGTTGATCTTGAAGGCTACAGTGCTCTGCAACTTACAGATCTTTGTCGTCCGGTGTTAAAGGGTGAGCAGTTGCTGCATTTACGCAAGGAGGAGGTTAAAGCACCTTCAACCAAAAAGGCTGCGGCAAAGTCTTACAGAAAAACTCAGATTTCCCCCGAAGACCAGGAGTTGTGGGACGAATTACGGGAGTGCAGGAAATATCTTGCTGAGGAACATAATGTGCCGCCTTATTTGATTTTCCACGATGCTACCTTAAAAGAAATGCTAGATATTATGCCTATGTCGAGGTCGGAGTTATTAACTATTACGGGTGTGGGTGAACGTAAGATGGAGAAGTACGGCGCAGATTTTGTCGAGATTATTTGTCGTTATGCCGGTGCAAGTGGTTCTTAAACTAAGGCCTTTGACCTATTCTAAGTAGGCATTGCATTTCTGCTTTCAGGGTTCTTGATTGCATTAGTTTACGCATCCAAATAAGGGCTCTGCAATATCATTATTCGTTAGTAATCTTGTCTAGCTTGGCCGCACAGATAAAATCGTTGGTCGACAGCCCGTCGATTTCATGGGTGGTAAAGGTAACCGAACAGTATCCCCAGCCGAAAGTAATATCAGGGTGATGCCCTTGGCGATCACCTAGCCAGGCAATTAGGTTGGCCATTTGCACCGCTCTAGCAAAACCCTTAAATTGGAATTGCCTAGAAATCATTTTACTGTTTGCCGATAAGGTCCAATCAGAATTGAGTTCGGCCAGCATCGCTTGAGCCTCCGATGTTTGCAGGGCGGCGATGCCTCCCTGGCAGGGTTCGCAGGTCTGACTGCTTAGATCACATACTTGAGTATTCATTATTTTATCCTGTTAGTTGGCACTGATAGCGGGGTTCAAATAAACCCAGAGACTGAGCCTGGCGGATATCAGCCAGTAAGTCTCGATCAGCGACTTGAAAAAGGTCATCGATATTTTCAATTACATAATAGACAGGTTGATGAATATCGATTCTGTAAGGTGTGCGTAAAATATCAATAACGTTAAATGCTCGGCGCTCTGGCACCGCACTTTCGACACTGTAGATCAGTTCAGTTGGCGATGATGTCAGTCCTGAACCCAAAGCCTTATATTTGCCCGCGTCCATGGTCAGACCAAATTCGATGGTGAACCAGTACAGACGGATTAACCAGCTGTAATCTGCGGGCTTTACGCGGGTCCCAATCTCGCCAATTCTAGACGTGAAATGAGCAAAGCCAGGGTTGGTTAACAACGGCGTATGACCAAATATTTCATGAAAAATGTCAGGCTCTTCAATATAGTCAAAATCAGCTCTAGAGCGAATAAACGAGGCGGCGGGAAAGGTTTTTTCAGAGAGCATCTTAAAGAAGCGAGCAAAGCCAATTAAGGCCGGGACTGGTGTAATGCTCCATCCCGTAAGCGGCATTAAGCGCTCAGTAATCTCATTGCACTGAGGAATGCATTTGTCACTCATCGACAGCATGTCCAGCCCTGCTAAATAAGGGCTAGCAGAATATCTTTCGGCGCTGGGAATCTGTTGAGCATAGAGGTCGCGCCAGATCGCGTGTTCCTCTTCAGAGTAATAAATAAGGCCTTTGTGATCTGGTGTCTTGGCGATGTAGTGAGTCCGCTTAGCCATACGCTTCTACTTAATTACCTTAATCTCGATAGACCATTATTGTCGATATTAAGGGAAATTAATTTGCTATAATTGCGGTTATATATGAATATGGGGCTATATTTACCGAATATAGAGCATATCTAGGAAATTATACTCTATGGAAAAAATGGATAATTACGATCGCAGTATTCTTCGAGTGCTACAGGCTGATGGCAAGATTGGCAATCAGGAGTTGGCGGAAAAAGTAAATTTATCCAACTCCCCTTGCTGGCGTCGAGTTAAAAAGCTTGAGGACAGCGGAGTAATCAATGGTTATGTGGCCATGCTTAATCCAAAAAGCTTGGGACTTACAGCCATGGCCTATGTGCATATCGCGCTGCTCGACCACCGGCAGAAAACGATTGAAACACTGGATAACTTTGTCGAGACTCAGGAACAGATTATTGAATGTTCCTCTATTACCGGATCCAACGACTATCTACTCAAGATTATTGAGACAGATACCGAGAGTTTGGAAAAATTTATAATGCAAAATCTGCTGCGACTGGGGATCGTTCGCTCATCCACCACTAATTTAATTTTGCGTCAGAAAAAATACACTACAGCCCTTCCGTTATAAGTTGCCTCGACTGTCACCATGACCAGTTTTGATAGCATGTAATTAGATTTGTGAGTTCACATGCTTAAACTGTTCGGGCTGTATGCTGGTTAGATTATTTTAGAAGTCTATGCACATTTTTGGCGCAGTCCTTTGCTGGGCTCCAATACCATCCTTTAGGGTCCCAAGCGCGTCCGCAGCTCATGTAAACGCATTGAGAGTAGGCCTCTTTAGCCGGTTCAATCTGATCCAATTTATGTAACGAGCTAGCCTTTGCCCAAAGGGCCATCGACACATCGTTTAGTAGATAATTTTGTTCGATCTTCTTTTTGTTCTTGTCGCTGACTTTACCCGTGCGTGGGCAGCTGGTTTTGTCATCATGCATTTTTTTCTGTTGGTGGCCGGCGTCGGGCCCCCACTGCATGAAACAGGCATCGACGGTAGCCACGGCGGTAGTATATTTTTTGTCGGAAAACTGTTCGACGGCGGTCACCGCCCAGTAGGCTGAGTCACCTAATGTAGGGTCGGTTGAAATACAAGGGTTGGTGGGTATAGAGTCGTTGGTAGGGCTTTGCGCAACCGCAATGCCAGACCATAGGGCCAGGGCTAACAAGGCTAGGGAAATGCTTTTTTGCAAGAAAACTCTCCTTTATGGTTAATACTATATTAGTCACTGAGCCATAATTTTAACCCAATGTGCCTTTAAATATTAAGCCCTTTCATAGTCTTTGGCCACTATGAGGTGTCGTAGAGAATATTTGTGATCAGAAAACTCTATCCCAAAAGCATAAAACGAAGTGCTTTGCGTTTAATATCTTTATTTGAACCCCCTAACAGACGAATGGATTTGCAGGGTTAATGATTTTGATTTTGTCTGTCAGAGATAGTCACCAAGCTTGCGGCGCGAGACTCTATATCAAGAGGTTCAAGAAAATGGGCTATAAGCTTGGCGCGCGTTAGCATAGTTACGCTGATTAAAAGGCGGTAAATTGACGCCTATCTTGCGCTGGGTTCTAAGATTAACTTTTTGCTGTAGAGTTACACTCTCAGCCTAGCTTGATTTAATATTATCCATGGAGCGATTATGCAAACCTTACTGTATACCAGTATCATTCTAACGTTAATCAATGTCTATTTGATAATCTATATCTGCACATTGCACCTTTACCCTAAAGCGTGGGCCGACAAAACTAACAGTAACCCTAGGTCTTTAAACCCAAGAGTCAACAATCAAGCCTGTGTTGGCATTACGGTGACTCTCACTGCATTGTTGATGTGTTTTAGTTGGGGTAGCTATTTTTATTATCTAATTTTCTAAAGATTGCCGACTCTTCTGGTGCGGAGTAGGATCGATGGGCGAAAATTTTAAGCGACGCTAGCGCCATTGGGAGTGGTATTGTCTTTTTGTTTGATGCTGACGATCTCGCTAGTAAGTTGCACTCGTCGACCTAATTCCATGTCACTTACCGCTATTCCGTTTAAAGAAATCATTATAAAGAGCAAGAAATAAAACATTGCGCGCCTCTATTAAGTAGAGAACAATTGTAACAATGCTGTAGGTATATTAATAATGCATAATATTTATTATAAATATACCATATATGGTATTCGACAAGAGTTAAATAACAACAGGATAGACTTTAACTCCCTACTTAGAATCTTAAAGTATTTGACGCCAGTCGTGGCTTTTAGGGCACCTCGTGCCACTTGCAGACTCAAGTAATTCAAACCATGACTGTCTATCTAAGTCTACACGCAATGCCTCGGCAAAGAGCTTGATTCGCTCAATAGTATTGCTACCCATAATGGGCAGAATTCCAGCGGGATGCTTTAGCAGCCAAACGATAGCGATAGAGGCAGGATCAACCCCGTGTAGGGCAGCCATTGCTGTTATTTTTTGAGTTAGTGGATGCTGTCTCTGTTGTAGTAGTAGTACTCCACCGCCTAGGGGTGACCAGGCCATGGGAGCTATGCTGTGTTGTTGAAGGTAGGCAGGGTCACCATTGATTAGTGCCTTATTTTCAGCCAGATTTATTTCAATTTGATTGGTCACCAGTGGGTTTTTCATGCGCGATTGTAACAAGCCGATACTCTAAGGACGGAAATTAGAAACGCCAACGGACCTAACCTTGCCAATGGCAATCTGTTTGATTGCCATTTCTTGTAGCGAGCGCTCAACGCTCTGACTAAGGTAGTGTGCGGAGGTATTGTAGTGTTTAATCCGTTTGTCTGAATGCTAGCCAACCGCTGCAACGATATTTCACTTGGTGACTATTTCCATCTGAGCTCGCAAACTCGGCGCCTGCTTTAGAGTGCTGCCGAGTAGTCCTTCGGCACTATAGCCGCCATAAATGTTGGCCTGATCAAAGGTGGTAATGCCCTGTTCTAGGCATGCTTCGATTTTAGCCTGTAGGTGAGTAACCGATGTGTCAGCGTCGTCGGCCAAGCGCCACATACCCTAGATAATACGCGAAACCGAAAGTCCGCCGGGGAGGGTGATTTTTTGCATCTTTTGATTGCCTGAGGCATATGAGCTTAAATGCTATCTGAGAAATCTATTAGTGACAATTGAAGATGGGCCCATTTTATCCCAGTCAAGTCACCTGTTAACTCATTCTAATAGTTTTTCAGTTGCGCAATAGTACTTGCAGGCTTAGCATACGTACCGCTTTACGGGTGCTATGGCTCAGGAGTAGAGGCTTAAACAACGGGGTAGTGGCGTGACGCTATTGGTTGTTGAGAACGATAAGAAAAACTCAATGAACGTGGGTAGATATGACTGATAGAAAAATATATATCGGAGACCAATTTCGGCAAAAAGATAACCTCGATGTGACAGGTGAATATGTGGACCTGCACGGCGAGACTTTCTACCAAATCGGTAATTATGACCAAATGAAAGACTTTTTCATCAGCGTAGTTAGTGATTCTAATCATTGGATGTTTATTTCTACGCTTGGTGGTCTGTCCGCGGGAAGAGGCAATTCAGAGAGTGCACTGTTTCCATATTATTCAGACGATAAGATTAGTGATGGCTCGTCCTATACTGGTAGTCGAACCTTAACCCTGGTGACCGATGACAATAAAACGTCACTGTGGGAACCTTTTTCTACAAATTACCATGGGATCTATCGGCTAACCCGCAATCTTTACAAAAATGTGTTCGGAGACAAGCTTGTTTTTGAAGAGGTCAATCACGATCTCTCGCTTACTTTTCGCTATGCCTGGCGAACGTCTGACAAGTTTGGATTCGTTAAAACCTCTACGATCGTTAATAACAGTTCATCGCCGTTACGGGTCGACATTTTAGATGGTATTGAAAACCTACTTCCTTACGGTGTCGAGTCTGGTATACAAAATAGTTTGAGTTGTTTAGTTAATGCTTACAAAAAGAATGAGCTAGAGCAGGATACAGGGCTTGGCATTTATAGTATGAGCTCCATCCTTGTGGATCGCGCCGAACCTAGTGAAGCGCTGTCGGCGACCACGGTGTGGTCTGAGGGGTTTTCGCAGTCAAAAAAACTAATTTCCTCTATTCAGCTTGATACATTTCGCCAAGGCTTGCCCATCGAACAAGAGAGCAACATTCGAGGTCGGCGGGGCGCTTATTTTATTAATGGCCTTATTGAGTTAGCCGCTGAAGAGCAAAATAGTTGGAGTATTGTTGCCGAGGTTAATCAGGGGCCTGCCAAGGTGCGAGATTTAATATCCTATCTAAAGGCTAACCAAGGTGTCCGCGCCGATATTGAAAGTGATATAGCCACAGGTTCGAAAAATCTCGCACGAATTGTCGGTATTGCTGATGGTTTACAGGTTACCGAGGATCGGTTAAGTACCAATCACCATTTTTCTAACGTGCTGTTCAACGTCATGCGCGGTGGTTTATTTATGGATAACTACTCGATTCCACGAGAGGATCTTGTTGCATTTGTGCAGAGCATGAATAGCGTTATCTTTGAGCAGTTCAAAGATTTCTTTGCTGGCCTTGACGACAAATTACATTACAGTGATCTCGTTAAGATGGCTTCCGCCCAGGGTGATGCTGGGCTCCAGCGACTATGTTATGAATATTTGCCGCTATCCTTTAGTCGTCGCCATGGTGACCCTTCGCGACCTTGGAATCAGTTTGATATTCAGGTGAAAAAAGAGGATGGGTCTCAGCTATTGAATTTTGAGGGTAATTGGCGTGATATCTTCCAAAACTGGGAAGCCCTGTGTGTATCGACGCCTAATTTCGTCGAGAGTATGATTTTTAAGTTCGTCAATGCATCCACCGCGGATGGTTACAATCCGTACCGCATCAACAAAGCCGGTATTGACTGGGAAAAACCAGATGCTGAGGATCCATGGGCCAATATAGGCTACTGGGGCGATCACCAGATTATCTATTTACTAAAACTGCTGGAGTTATCGCATAGCTACCACCCAGGTACGCTAAAAGATTTATTAACCGCCGATTTATTCTGTTATGCCAATGTTCCCTATCGTATTAAGGCGCACCAAGAATTACTCAACGATCCACACAACACGATCGAGTTTGATTATGTGACTCAAGAGTTGGTGCAGCAGCGCGTGGATCAGGTGGGTGCCGATGGCCGCCTAGTGTGGGATCAACAAGGTGCGGTCTACAGAGTCAATTTAACCGAAAAGCTGTTGGCAACGATGCTGGCGAAGTTATCTAACTTTATTCCGGAGGCGGGTATCTGGATGAACACTCAGAGACCTGAGTGGAATGACGCCAACAATGCGCTCGTTGGTTACGGCGTATCGATGGTGACGCTTTATTATACTCGACGTTATCAACAGTATTTATTGGATCTTTTTTCAGAGGTTGAGTTTAAGCAAGTAACATTATCGGTGGAAATAGCCGACCTGTTGCATTCCATTGATAATACCTTTGAGGGACACCGCCACCTATTGGATGGAACCTTTACCGATGCTGATCGGAAGCGGGTGCTAGATTGTTTGGGTCAGGCTGCCAGTGATTTCCGATCTGGACTTTATCAGCGATCTTTTACTGGTGAGCGTCGTTCAGTTATTGTCGCCGATCTTCTGCGGTTCTTGCAGACATCTATTGCCTATATTGACCATACCATTAGGGCAAATCGTCGTGAAGATGGGCTCTATCACGCCTACAATCTAATGACTGCTAACGATTCTGGAGTTGGGGTTACTCACCTTTATGAAATGCTTGAAGGCCAGGTTGCCGTGCTAAGTTCGGGTTATTTGGCCTCGGAGCAAGCGCTTGAGGTGATGACGGCGTTAAAGAAATCAGCAATCTTTACCGAGCCGCAAAATTCCTATCTGTTGTATCCAGATCGCGAGTTAGCCCGATTTGTTGATAAAAACATTATTCCTAAGCAGCAGTTTGATCGCTCTGCGCTACTTAAAACCTTAGTGGCGGATGGTAATAATAGGTTGGTAGAAATTGATTCTCAGGGCGGCTATTACTTTAACGGTGCGTTTAATAATGTCGATAGTGTCAAGCAGGCGCTTGGTGCGCTTGCAGTTAGCGGCTATGAGGTGCTGGTTGAGCAGGATCAGTCGCTGATTGAAGATATTTTTGAAAGTATATTTAACCATCGTCAGTTTACCGGTCGCTCTGGCGGCATGTACGCCTACGAGGGTTTAGGGTCCATCTACTGGCACATGGTGTCTAAACTGCTGTTGGCTGCGTTGGAGAACTTCCACAAGGCATTGGAGCAGGGTGCTGATCCGGTAATTATTGGTAAGCTGGCAGATTGTTATTTTGATATTCGTGAGGGTATTGGGTTTAACAAAACGCCAGAAGACTATGGTGCATTTCCAACTGATCCTTATTCTCATACTCCTAAATTTGCTGGCGCAAAACAGCCAGGTATGACTGGTCAGGTAAAAGAGGAAGTGATTACTCGATTAATGGAATTGGGTGTCTTTGTTGAAGCGGGTTGTATTCGCTTTAATCCCTTTATACTTAGGAAATTTGAGTTTCTTTCGGCGGCCAATACGCTAGTTTACTTTGATGTCAATGGCGACCAACAGTCTCTTAGCCTGTCTGCTGGGCAGTTGGGCTTTACCTACTGTCAGGTTCCTGTCATTTACAGCTTGGGCGATCCCACAACGATCAAAGTTAACTTTACCGATGGAACTAGTAGAGCTATTACTGGCAATCTGATAGAAGCAGAGCTATCGATGCAGATCTTTGATAAGCAAGGCACTGTTAGTCATATTGAGGTCGCGCTGACTCCTGGCTTGAAATAGTGTTGGAGTAATCTATCCAAAAACAAAAAAGCCGTCTTAATCAGACGGCTTTTTTCATGCAGTAGTTTTTAGTCTCAGCTGACTAATTGCCCATCGCCGCGCGCATCGAGCTGCGCACGTATCTCGTTAGCTCGCTGTTCATCCAAGTCATAGTTACGCATAACCAGTATTGCGATGAAGGTACCGACACTAGGGATTATAATATAGCTCAAGCGCAGCAGCAGCAGAGTGTCCTCGCTTTGTAACTCTACTGACTGATCAAATCCAATAACACTGAGAATCACGCCGCTAGCGGCTCCAGCAAAGGCGGCACCAAACTTAATCATCCACCAGTAGATAGCGGCGAAGGTACCCTCTCTACGCTGTCCTGTTTCGAGTTCATCCATATCACAAATGTCAGCCGTCATCGACATCATGATGGTGAAAAGACCGCCAATACCAAAGGCAAAAAGCGGCAGTGGAATAAACATCATCCAGGGATTTTCAGGCGAGAAACACCACCACATCAGCCCATAGCCAAATAGAGACACGAATTGGGTGTATAGGAAAGTGATTTTTTTACCATATTTTTGTGCGCAATGATTCACGATAGGTATAACCAGGAAGCAGGTACAGAGTGCGCCAACAGAGCCAAAGAGGGTTGGCCAAACACCAGCCTGGGTAGTATTACCATCATTCATGTAATACACCACAATGAAGAAAGAGAACGCAGCGACTGTTTGAAAGGCATTAAATATAAGGAAGGTAGCGATGCAAATTTTTCGGAATGGTTTATTCCTAAATGTAATGGCAATGCCTTGGATAAAATCGGCCATAGTTTCCCGGAAACTAGATTTTTCAGTGACTTTTCCGCTACCACCATCGTCGGTATTAGTGAAGGTACAGAAAAATGCAGGCACTAAAGCGAGCAAAGTACAGATACCCGCTACCCATAACGACAGCACTCTGGCGCCTTCGGTTGCAGATTCAAACCATTCTGGATCATACAGAACAATCCAAAACCAGGGGGCAATAACCCATGCCCATTGACCAAGCCACTGGGCTACTGCCATTAGTCGAGTGCGTTCATGATAATCAGAACTCATTTCATAACCCATGGCGACATAGGGTACGCCAAAAATGGTCATCCCAAGCCAAAAGACACAACACCAAGACAAAAAGTAGTAGAAGTTATACATTTCGGTATTTTCAGCGGATAACTGCCACATCATCACAAACGATAGGCCAGAGATAATCGCACCAACAAATACATAGGGACGGCGTTTACCCCACCGAGATACAGTATGGTCAGAGATATAACCCATCAGTGGATCGGTGATGGCATCAATGGCCTTAGGGATAAAGAATATGAGTGACCAAAGAAGTGGACTCATTCCCAAGCTCTGAACTAATATCACCATGAAAATACCCAGCGCCGCTGGGAACATCTGGTTCGCTAACATTCCAAGGCCAAAGGCAATTTTTTGATCTAGAGGGATTCGATTCTGACTAGGATTTTGCCCGTTGTTTTGACTCATAATTTTTATTTTCACAATTATTATTATTTTTTTGAATCGCCGGCAGAGACCAAATTGATAGGCTCTTCGATTAAAATGAGTATAGGTTAGAGACTCTCAGCAGTCGTCCGAGATACGACTAAAACGGGCATATTTGCGGTGGCTGAGCCACCAAAGGCATCATCTAGGTAGATGAAGAGTCGGTATTCGCCAATGTTTGGCGCTTTAAATTCAACGGAATCGATGATTTTTGAGCTATATTGATGCCAAACAATCTCTGGAATGGGTTCGAAATCACCCCCGTCGCTTTCTAATGTTTTCTCGACCTCTCGGAGGAGTTCCCAGCGACAGCTAAGCGTATTACTGTCTGCGGACTCGAATGTAACCTCTGCTTGGTAAAGGTCACCCTCAATCAAACGGACACTATCTTTACCGCTTGCGCCCTCAATGGTGAGGGAAGGAAATTTTGGGACCGGCCGCTCAGGCGGCTCTCCAGTCCAAAGATGTTGCATTACCTGTGCGGCTTCTGTGTGACGGCCATTCTCTAGGAACACCCCATACCAAGTGGGGGTGCGTTCTTGTTTTTGCCCCCAGAGAAATACAAATGAGCCTAGACATTGTTGGGTATCTGCGGTTATATACTGAAGATACCGAGTTTGATAGAGGCTGGCTTTTTCACTGCTAGTGGCCTCTAAGGGTCGACCCCAATCTGTGCAGTCGACCTCCCAGTGACCAGTAGCACCCCATTCCGATACGGTATAAGGCCCCTGGTATTTGCTGGTTAATAGGTACTGTGAAAGTTGAGCTATATCACCATAGAGCTGAAACGAGAGTAGATCTATAGTCGGACATCGTTCGACGACGATTTTGATAACCTCTGGATCAGCGCCAGCCAGCATAGTGGTGGTTGGATGATTAGGGTCGATCTCATGGATCATCACTGAAATCTCATTGACTGCATCCCACACTTTAGGATTGCTATGACGCAGATTAAGTTCGTTACCAATGCCCCACATTAGCAAGGCGGGATGATCCTTTAGCGCAATAACATCTTCGCGGATCATAATCAGTTGTCGAGTAACCGCGACTTTATCATCGTAATCAAACCCATGGCGCTCACTGGCCAAAGCCAATCCCATGCATACCATCAAGCCATGTTGATGAGCCTCATCGAGAACTTCACGACCACTTTTACCATAATTGCCGACGCGCCAGGTGCGAAAGGCGTTGCCGCCATAGTTGGCGAGACGCTCAATACTGCCCATTTCAAGGCCGGCACCTTTGATATAGAACGGTGTTCCATTAACGTGCAATTGATAATGTTGAGCCTGTTTAATCAACTCAACCTTTTTGGGAGTCATACCTTTACACCTTAAATACTTCTAAAAGGTTAAATTTTACGCCAATTAACGGGGTTGTAGATACTCCACTCATCGACAAAAGTAGTACCTTTCGTCGCTAATCAGGTAGTTGATTGGAGTCGGCAGACTATAATGGCAGTCACATAATATTTTGGCAGATCCTTTTTATGCCTAATCTGAACGGTGGTTAAAATTGTGATTCAAATTTTCAAGTTTATCGCTTTAAGCATTTTGCTCTTTGGTTTGGTATCTTGTGACAAAACAACTCAACCGCTTAAGTCAAAAAGCAGCAAGAGTCCAACGGCCTCCGAAATATTGGGCAACCCCAACTATCCTGCATTTTCCTATGGTGGCTATCGCGGTAAAAGCCGTGATATAACACCTACCCATGAGGAGATTACTGAAGATTTAAAAATTCTTGCGGCAATGGGTGTCAAGGTTCTACGCACCTACAACACGTCGCAATTTCCGCAGGCAGCAGACCTATTGGCAGCCATAAGAGCGTTAAAAAGCATTGATCCTAATTTTGAAATGTACGTGATGCTTGGTGCTTGGATCGAGGCACATAATTCCTGGCAGGATGGTACTGATCATTTTAGAGGCGATATTAAAAAGAATACCAGTGACATAGAGGACGCTGTCGCGATGGCTAATGAGTACCCAGATATTGTTAAGGCAATTGCGGTGGGTAATGAGGCTATGGTGCAGTGGGCGACTCATTATTTCGTCTATCCAAAGACGATACTTAAGTGGGTCACTCATTTACAAGAGCTGAAAAAGACAGGTCTTTTAAACGCTGATATTTGGATTACTAGTTCTGACAACTATGAATCCTGGGGTGGCGGAGCAACGCTTTATCACACTGAGGATCTGACGGCGTTAATTAATGCTGTTGATTTTGTGTCAGTGCACACCTATCCATTTCACGACTCATTCTATAACCAGGACTTTTGGGGCGTTTTACCCAATGAAGAAATATTAACTAAGCCTGAGATGATTGAAGCAACCATGAAGCGGGCCGCAGAATATGGTGCATCACAATACCAAGCGGTTGTAGATTATATTGAAAGTTTGGGTATCGATAAACCGATACATATTGGCGAAAGTGGCTGGGCTTCCTCTGATGGCGCCGCCTATGGTGAGAAGGGTTCCAAGGCTGCGGATGAATACAAAGAAAAGATGTTTTATCAGTACATGCGAGAATGGACTGATGCGGCAGGTGTTTCATTATTTTACTTCGAGGCTTTTGATGAGAGATGGAAAGACTCCGCTGATGCAAGTGGCTCTGAGAATCATTTTGGTTTGATAAGACTCAATAACGAAGTTAAATATGCGTTGTGGGATTTAATCGATAACGGCAGCTTTGAAGGCTTAACCCGGAACACTAAACCCCTTTTCAAAAGCTATGGTGGCGATGAGGAAGCCCTATTAAATGAAGTCCTCAACCCGCCATTTAAAAGTACTATGCCTAAGCGTAAAATCAATACGGTGAATAAAAATACTGGTGCAGGTGAAGCGATAACGGCTAGTACTTATGTGGTAGTGCACGATTCATTAATGCCCTCAAAAGCCAATAACATGATTTATCCCAGTGCTATTCTTAAGCTTATTCCCTGGGAGGGAACGGTGAGTATTGAAATGTCGTATGAGGGCATTATCAGCATAAAAACGAGGGAGAGCGATTGGTGGGGCACAAGTCTTGAATTTCAGGCTGACATTGGTGAAAACCTGTCTAACTTTAATTCTGGATACTTACACTTTGATATCCGTGGTGACTCAGATATCGGTTTTAATATTGGTTTTCAAACCGGGCGCTATCTGGATGGCGATCAGATTAATAGCTTTGTGTCATTTGGGCCGGGGAGCAATAAGCCAGTATCTAAGGAGTGGACAAGCTATAAGGTTCCAATTACTGAACTAAATAATGGGACTGATCTAGTCGACGTAACGGGCATCTTGTCATTGTTGGGTCAACATCGGGCAGAGAATAAGCAGTTATTTTTAAAGAATATTTACTACACACAAAAGTAAATAGCGGCGAGGCGCTTAAAATAGCGGTAACCCCGCCAGTCGGGTCGCCGTTGGGATCCTCTGTTTAAAAAGTCTCTAGGTATTAGACGAGGGGCTCGTTACCGAGTCCGTTAACCCCTTGTTGTATGAGATCAGCGACCAGCACTTGAGTATCGATCGTTTGGACAGCGAGATTATCTTTCAAGGCCAAAACCGCGGCGGTGCCCACCGCCTGCCCCATGGCCATACATTGGGGCATCCCACGGACCGACGCAAAGGCAACAGGATCTGCAGACAGAATACGCCCAGCAAACATTAGGTTTGGCACGTTCGCAGGGATCAATGATCGAAATGGAATTGTGTAGTAACTGCCCTTATCAACAATAGCATCATGGGTCATGCTAGCGTCGGAACGCATCACATCATCAATAGGATTATCACAGCACACGATGCCATCATAAAACTTGGTGCCTCGTGCGAGATCCTCACCGGTCAATTTGTAGAGGGCCTCTAGTTTCCGCGTTTCGCGAACGCCTACCGTTGGCGATAATAGGGTCATATACGCATTGCTGAATCCAGGAATGTCGGAGCGAAGAAACTGTGATAATTGATGACAACGCCTGCGACCCTCTTGTGTCGCCTGTCCAATGGCAACTGGGTCGGTACCATCCACTCCACGGATGTGAACCGAATTACAAAAAACGCTGCCGCGATGAAATCCCTTCATGAGATATAGTTTAGCAAGATCCTTGTGTAATCGGCCTTCGGCTATGCCCTTAGCTGCATAGTCTCTGAAGTAAGGATCGGGCTCCTGAAATGTAGTATCCCAGTCGACACCCACCATATGAAATGAGACAGTCATACCCATTGAGTTGCCATTACCGTCGCCGATGGAATAGGGTACACCCGCCTTGGCGGAGATATCGCCATCACCAGAGCAGTCGATGACGATTTTTGCCCTAATCATAAACGGACCGTTTCGATCAAAACAGGTGACTGCGCTGATGGCTGAGTCGTCTATTTGGGGTGAAATTACCGAGGCGCCAAGGCGCACCTTCACACCGGCGTCTTCCAGCATTTCGAACATGGTCAGGGTGGCAATGTCGTGGTCATAGATAATTTCGGGGCCAAAATTATCTAAGGTACAGGGGCGCTTTTCCGCTGCCGGAGGATCCATTTTCTCTAATCGAGAGGTGAGTTCGGCCATAAGGCCGCCAACGATTTTTCCCGCGGGATAGGCCGCACCCCAAGGCATTCCAGGGCAAAATGCCATCACACCACCAATCTTACTGGTTGCTTCTAGAAGGACCACATTTAGGCCCTTACGCCCAGCAGCCACCGCAGCACCGAACCCAGCGGTGCCTCCACCGACGACCAACACATCTGCTTCCTCGCAACGATCTATTTTCATGGTCTTACCTGAGGTCTGAATGTCCTATTATGCATTAATCGTTGATTACGCTCTTTTATTTAATCAGGCAATTAGAACCAAATTAAACAGTTATCGATCCATTTTATCTGCATTGACAAAGAGGGCGTGGAAATTATTCTCGGCTCTAAATGTCATTTTATGTGAAAGGCTATTGCGAGTAGCGCTGAGATTGATACTTTGCTCATTTAGCGCCTTACCCTGCAATAAGATGCGTAGTCTGAGAGATGACATATTTTCAGTTACAGGGAAGCGGCCTAATATCATAATCTGTTTCGCCGGATCACTGGGATTATCATCAAGGTGGACAAGTGAAAGTAGAAGACCCTGCAGAGGCAGTGAAGTGTTTGCGTCATCTAACAATTGTACTTGCTGGTATATTTGTTCTTTAACCTCGCCAAGATGTCGACCCAACTCTTGTGCTGAGAGTGCGCCATCTTGGTTGTCATCAACCCCTTCAAATGAGGAGACCGGTGCAGATAGCACCAAAAAGGCACCTCCGTTAACAAAATTAAGGGTACCTTTTTGTTCCGCCATTAGATGTGCTTGAGCCAAGGTGGCTGTTATTAAGAGGCCGATAATAATGAGGTAGCTAAGAGGGCTGGTAGACCCTCGGTCACCATTCATAGGGCGCCTTTTACACAGCGTTGAAGAAAGGGAAAGCTATTAGTGGCGTAATAATGATAAATCCCTTCAGGAAACTCTGGGGTTACGCCATTGCGGCCGTTACATTCATCAAGGTCAGACCCGCTGCCAGCTACATACTCGTAGTCTTGGGTGAATGTACCCATGGCGTAAAGAGAGATCTCGGCGCGATTGGCATCGGGTGAAGACTTAAGCTTGTAACTACCCTCAATGATGATAATCTCAGAGCTGGCATCCATGGCATCCATGGCATCTTGGTAACCGTATCGTGCATAGATCGGAAAGCCGTCTGCAGCCCACGCGATTAAGGTCATTTCAGTTCCATTGTTAAGCTTGTCGACAAAACCTTCTGGTATGCCATGGTAATGGTATTGTCCGCCAGGCTGCACATGGGCATGGTTCTCGTCATCACCGAAATTAAATGCGCTTTGTCCAAGTGCCTCGATACTCCAATCGCCCTGAATAGGGGGTGCCAGACTACAGCTGCTGCCGGAGTCATTGCAACTGCCAGCAGTTCCTGCGTCAATTTTAACGCCGTTAAGAACATATCCAGTTACGCCGCTTGGGCCGCCAATTTCGGTCGCATTGGCAGCCATAACGGGTTGGATGGTGTAACTCTCCGAGATTGATTGCTCTGAAATAGTATTGGGATTGTTTTGGTTTGGAAATGTACCCACATCATGATCGGGTATACCGTTAGCGGTTAAAATCCGACGACTCCCATCACAAATCCAATCTGAGATACTCATCAAGTTAACTGAGGGGGAATCATTAAAGGCTGCGTAGCTGTACATACAGTCTACACCGGCGGTGGAAACCACTGATGTTGATCCTGCGGTGGGCGTAACTGAGACCGTAGATGACGCGTTACTAGTCCCTTCACTGTTTGTTGCTGTTACTGAGCAGTCATAGTCTGCCTCGTTGGTTAGGCCTGTTACTGTAATCGGGCTATAGGTACCTCTGTTCATTTGTGAGTTAGCATCCGAGATGCAGGTTGCTTCATAACCGCTTATCGTTGCACCACCATTACTGGCTGGTGCGCTGAATTCTATAGTTGCTGAAGCGTCACCGGCACTGACGCTATCAATTGTTGGAGCCCCCGGTACTGTTATCGTGGCCTGTGGTGTTTCGGCGGTATCGCTACCTCCCCCGCATGCGACTAAAGACAATACTAATAAAACTAGGGGCAAAATAAAGGGGGTTGGCATTGAGTGTTTCTCCGCAGACCGGGTTGTTAAATCATCTGCTTATTGCTAACGAGGCTGTGAAGATTTGGTTGACAAGATATAAAATATTTCATGCAGCCTTGGTCTGGTTCATTTTAAAGAGGCCTGTAATAGATCTGCTTCACAAGATGAGACAAAGGCTACAACAAATTAGGGCGGCTCTTTCATTATCTGCCGAAACCACAGTCATTAGGTCATCCATTGATTTCCACGCAGGTAAATCTTGCTCGTTAGTCAACATCAGGTAAAATAAGTTCCATGTCGAAAAACGCCAATATTAAATTTTGTTCGCGCAGTCACGTAGGTAAAGTGCGAAGTAATAATGAGGATTTTTTACAAATTCGACAAGATCGGCTTATCGCCGCAATCGCTGACGGCATCGGTGGAGATGATTTTGGCGAGGTAGCCAGCCAAATCGCTGTAGACGCCTGTGTGGAATATTTGTCTAATGCTGACATTAAGGCGCTAAATCAAAAACCAGCGCAGGAAATGAGCAATTCCGTAAAGTATGCGAATGAAGCCATTATTGCTATTCAGCGCAATGAAAAAAAATACCAGAACATGGGATCGACGCTTAGCTGTTTCTGGATTACTTATAACCAACTGTACTTTTCATGGGTTGGTGATTCTAGAATTTATCTTATCAGACCATCAGTCAACAGGATCACAATGCTGACTAAAGACCATACTCTGGATCAATCTAAAATTGATGCTAACCTGGCGCCGGATTTATACAGGCGTGCACCGAGTATTTTGACACAAAAAGTTGGTAGTATATTACTTCTTAAACCTGACACAGGCAGTGTTGAGCTAGAGCATAACGATATTGTACTTGCCTGCACTGACGGATTATCTGATCGTATTAAAAATGAGTTAATGCTTGAATACGCGATAAATCTTGAAGGTAACTTGGAGGCCTATGCCGACGCATTACTCGACCGAGCGCTAGATTGCGGTGGCCAAGACAATATCTCATTTATTCTTGCTCAGGTTAAAACATAGCAAGGGTTGAACGATCAAAATTATTGTTTAAGTTGACGAATTAGCTCACCGATAGTTTGAATCCGCTTATCAAGATCTTTTTGTAGGCATTGCATTATAGTGGTTTCTAAAATCGTGGGGATAGGAACAGTGGCTAGTTCTGATGGCAGAGGGGGTTCATCATTAAGTGTGCTGGCAATTAGCTTGTCCATGGTATCACCTGACGCTGGCGTCGTTCCAGTGATCGCTTCGTAAAGTAAAACGCCGAGACTATATATGTCAGTTCTTCCGTCAATATCAGGCGCTTTCTTTATTTGTTCAGGGGACATGTAACAAATGGTTCCTTGCAGCTTTTGAAAGCCCGTCATGCTTTTATCTTGAGCGGCAGTTTGAGGGTCAATATTATCAATTTCTGACTCATCGCCCCCTTCACTTCTAACCTTAGCTAAACCCCAATCTAACAATAACACTTCTCCAAAAGGACCTATCAAAATATTTTCGGGCTTAATGTCACGGTGCACTACACCATGAGTGTGCGCGTACTCTAGGGCGTAGGCCACCTGTATTAAAATATCGAGTAATTGAGTAACATCGTAGCGCTCACGATAATTGATAATTTCTCTAAAGGTATACCCATGGACTAATTTCATAGTGAAGTAGCAGTGCCCTTGACGATCACGGCCTAGCTCATAAGTTGGCATCGTATTTGGGTGTTGCAACATTGCAGATACACGGGCTTCGCGTAGGAGCCTTTTTTGCTCAATGGGATCGTCTGCAAATTCCGGCAGCAATGATTTATAGCAAACTACGCGACCTAAATGTAGGTCTTTACATGATCGAATCAAGGACTTTCCGCCCTTGGCAATCGTCTTGAAATAAGCGTAACGAAAATTTGGATCTAATATCTTGACCAAATCTTTATCGGTTTGCTCCAAATATAATTTAGGGTAGTCAGCCTGCTTAAACTTCGGAAACTCATTCATATTAGGTTCTATAATTAATGTATTGCCTAGAGACTATATCCAAGCTTCCTGCGGGTCAAACAATGTTATTTTTTTATTAGGATATACATTCCTTTTATACCCATTACCTATAGACAGTGTAAGCATGGACATGTTGTACATGGGGCCATAAACCAATTATTTGGCCAGTTTATTGTCCTTTAGGTCGCCGCCAAAATTTGCAACTGCAGTGCGTGCATTGCTCAAAATAACAACCTGTCTCTCATATTGAATCTAGGGTTGCATCCTTCAATTGGTTAAAAGCTTTTTATTACACCGACATTTCAGGAACGTAATCCGGCACCGTCAAGTCTCCGCTTGTAAGATTTATGATCTCATCAACGCTTACCCCTGGAGCTCGTTCACGCAGAATAAACTTACCCCCTTCTATGTCCATTAATGCCAGATCAGTCAGCACACGCTTGATACAATTTTTCCCGGTGAGCGGCAGGGTGCATTGAGAGAGCAGTTTGGATTGTCCGGACTTTGATGCATGGGTCATTGTGACAATAATATTGTCGGCACCGGCGACTAAATCCATCGCTCCGCCCATGCCTTTAATTAATTTTCCTGGAATCATGTATGAGGCAATATTGCCCTGGCAATCCACCTCAAAGGCACCTAAGACGGTAAGATCTACGTGGCCACCACGAATCATCGCAAAGGACTGAGCGGAACAAAATAGGGACGCGCCCTTGACCATGGTCACGGTCTGCTTGCCGGCATTAACCAGGTCAGCATCAACTTCTTCATCAAGAGGGAAAGGCCCCATACCCAAGAGCCCATTTTCTGATTGCAGCATTACCTGCATATCTTTGGGAATATAGTTAGCCGCCAAGGTGGGGATGCCTATCCCGAGGTTGACGTAGTAGCCGTCCTGAAACTCTTGGGCGACGCGTTGAGCCAGTTGTTCGCGAGTTAAAGCCATGTTAAATACTCCTTATGCTTTACGCACTGTGCGTTGTTCAATAGTTTTCTCAAACGTACCCTGAATGAGACGATTTACATAGATGCCCGGCAGATGAATCTCATCTGGATCCAGTTGACCCACCTCTACAATTTCTTCCACCTCCACTACCGAAATTTTCCCTGCGGTAATGGCCATTGGATTAAAGTTACGAGCAGTCTTACGGAACATTAGATTGCCGTACCGATCGGCCTTCCAGGCTTTGGCAATAGCAAAGTCACCACTGAGGGCTTCTTCGAGGATGTAGTGTCGGCCATTGAACTCTCTAACTTCTTTTCCTTCGCCTACCGGTGTGCCGTAGCCCGTGGCCGTATAGAACGCCGGTATACCAGCGCCGCCAGCTCGCATTTTTTCAGCCAGCGTGCCCTGTGGAGTGAGTTCTACTTCTAACTCTCCACTCATCATTTGGGCTTCAAATAAGGCATTTTCGCCAACGTAGGACGCGATCATCTTCTTAATCTGCTTGTCTTCTAGTAGTAAGCCAAGCCCCTTACCATCGACCCCCGCGTTATTAGACGCAATGGTCAGACCTTTTGTGCCTTTACGTTTAATTTCTTTGATCAAATTTTCCGGTATTCCGCAGAGACCGAAGCCTCCGGCGATGATCGTCATATTATCTTCTAGGCCGTCTAGGGCCTCTTCGTAGCTGGTTACCACCTTGTCAAATCCGGACACAGTACACTCCTGCCATTTTTTTGATTTTTGTTAAGAATTGCGCAGAATGCAAGAAAAGATTATATTTAACAAATTGTAATTTTATATTAATTAATAAAGATAAACTATTAATGTCGATATCCATCAATCAAGTTATTGCGTTCAGTACAGTCGCCCGGACAGGAAGTTTCGCCGAGGCTGCGATTCAACTGCATCTGTCGCAGCCTGCACTTAGTATCTCTATTAAAAAGCTAGAAGAAGCCCTGGGAGGTAAGTTGTTAGCCCGCACCACAAGATCAGTGGCATTAACGCCTGAAGGTAAGGCATTTTACCCTGTGGCAAGACGACTATTGTCCGATTGGGAGCAATCTCTCCAAGATGTACGCAACCACTTCACTCTGCGTCGTGGCAAGCTAGATATAGCCGCCATGCCGACCTATACCATCAACCGATTACCTGAAATACTTGCTGATTTTCACCGTCAATGTCCTGACATTCATGTCACGGTACATGATGTTATTGCTGAGAGCGTAGTCGAGATGGTGAGGGAGGGACGCTGTGAGTTAGGTGTGACCTTTGATCCTGGTGATGCGTCAGATCTTAATTTTCAACCCCTGTTTAAAGATCGGTTTATTGCCATTTTACCGGCTAAGCATAGGTTACTAATGAAAGAAAAATTACGATGGGCCGACGTACTTGCCTATCCGCATATTAGCCTGCAACGGCCAGCTGGAGCCAGGGCGCTAATTGACAAAGCTTTGGCAAAACAGGGTCTGGTCCTGACACCTGCCTTTGAATCGCATCAATTGGTGAGTATTGGGCGTATGGTGATGGCGGGCTTGGGGCTCAGCGTGGTGCCAAGCACCAGTCAAGCGCAGATGGAAGAGATGGGGCTACAATGTCGCGCGATTTCTTCTCCGGTAATAATCCATCAGTTGGGCGTCATTACACGAAGGCAACAGTCGCTTTCGGTGGCTGCGCAGAAAATGGAGTCTCTTATTCAGGTAGCCAGCAGCACCTAACCCTAGTGACAGCGATAAGGACGCTTAATCACAGCAGATCTTCTAGCGATTCAAGGACTTTGTCACCGAATTCTGTTGTGGTAAGCAATGTAGTCTCTGAACCTACCGCTGAAAGATCACCCGTTGAAAATCCAGCATGAAAGACACTTTGCATCGCTTGCCAAACCGCTTTTGCTTCCTCGGTCATGCCGAAACTCATCTCAAGCATCAATGCCACACAGCCGATCATCGAATAAGGGTTGGCAAGATTTTTACCAGCAATATCTGGGGCGGAACCATGTGATGGTTCGTAGTACGCTTTATCCGGCCCTATACAGGCAGAGGGCATTAGTCCAAGTGAGCCTAAAATGCCACCAGCTTGATCGCTAAGTATGTCGCCAAACATGTTTTCCATAACCATCACGTCAAATTGGCAAGGATTCAAGCAAAGGTGTGTAGCCGCTGCGTCTACCAGCATATGTATAACCGTGACTCCCGGGTAGTCTACGGCAACTTCTTCTAAAACTTCATTCCAGAGTACGGAGGAGATCAGCACGTTACTCTTGTGAATGTTGTGCAATACTTTTTTCCGTTTCATTGCTTCTTTGAAGGCTACCACTAGAATTTGACGAATTTGTTTCTCGTCGTAATCTAAACTCTCTTTTACATAGCGCAATCCCTCGAGGGTCTTACCGCGCTCTTTGCCGCCAAAATATAATCCGCCTATCAGTTCGCGTACCAGCATAATGTCGATGCCCTCGCCAACAATTTCGGGCTTGAGAGGAGAAAAATGAGCCATTCCCTTGGGCAAAGAGATTGGGCGAAAATTAGCGTAGGTATTCAATCGACGGCGCAGTGGTAATAGCGCGCCGCGTTCTGGACGCTCCTCTACCGGAATTTTTTCAGACTCTTCATGACTCAGCCCTATAGGGCCCTTTAAGATGGCATCGGCTTGGTCGCAGGCCTTTTTTGTCGCATCAGGAAATGCCTTACCTGTAGAAAAATAAGCAGCGGCACCAAACTCAGCTTCTTGGCAGGCGAACACAATGTCACGCTTTTGCTCAATCAGCTTTAATACGCGCAGTGCCTGTCGGGTAATTTCGGGGCCGATTCCATCGCCTGGCAGCACTGCTATTTTGTAAGTTGGAGCCATGATTTATTCCTTGAAATTACTAAAGGTGCGTATTGTAAGAAGCGCTTTGAGCTATAGCAAATTTGTATGATTAAAGTGCAACATCCAAACGCTGAAAAGTTACTCAACCTTATAAATTGGCACTATGAATCCTTGGTGCATACTGGCCGCACTGGCCTTAAATTGCACCACGTAAGTCATATTGTGAGTATCATTTTCAAGTATAGTCACTATAGTAACGGTATTTGCGGTGATGTCGAAACTAAGGCCTATACTACTGATGGGGTTTTTGGTGATCCACCAAAATCGGAATACAATAAAATCAACTATAGATATAACTAAGATGAGTGATTGTTTCATCAGGCTAGGTTTATCTTTGGGTAGAATGAAATCATCTACTCTAAATGGTCAAGTAACGAGAGGCCTTCGGTGAGTAGATATTTTCAGGATCGTGCTATAGGACAAAACAAAAAACTACGCACAAAGGGCATATTATTTGATAGTGCGCTAGCTGTGTTTTACCAAGAGGGTATAAGTAATGCGCGTCTCGAAGAGATTACCCGACATGCCGGCATGTCCACTGCAACATTTTACAATCATTTTAAAGACAAAGATGAGTTGGTGCAGGCACTCGCGTTGGCTATAGGTACGGAACTGTTAACGCCTCTAGAAGAGCGGTTGTCGGTTGATTTTTCGGAGATACCATTGCTTGTCGTCGCGGCAAACACGTTGATGATGAACGCTGTTCTTGAACAGGAGTCATGGGGTAAATTTTTGGTGCAATCATTTTACTTGGCTTCGTCCAGTTATGGTCACGTAATTGTCAGGATGAGAGATATTTTTGGCCTTGGTGTAGCGCAGGGCGCTTTTACCTGCATCCTTGATGAGTTTCTGATGGATCAGGTTCAGTCGGTGATGCTTTCAGGTCTGCGGACATTGGACCACCTTAATCATGAGAGCCTTATCGATCGAACTTCGGAGAATGTATTGAGGTTGCTAGGCATGACCCCTGCTAGTGCAAAGCGAGCTGTGGGTAAGGGGCGAGCTCTTATTAGTTAAAATGCGTTCCAGACGAGGTTTCCCAACCCCATCTGAGTTTATGTTACCCAATATCACTAAGGTATGAATTTTCGGTAATGTTTAATAACGGCTTAGCAATAAATCGCGTTGCCACAGCAATTCTTTTGGCATGTGGTCCCATAGTTTAAGGAACAATTCTTCATGGCCTAGTGCCTGGGCTTTTAAGGCTTCACCATCGACTTTCATTAATTCATTCCAGTCGTCTTGACTGAAATCTAACCCTTCCCAATCTAAATCGCTATAACTAGGCATCCAACCCAGCGGTGTTTCTTTGGCTTGTGCTAAACCGTTAACACGCTCAACAATCCACTTTAGCACTCGCGCATTTTCTCCAAAACCAGGCCACATAAACTTACCCTGTGCATTTTTCCGAAACCAGTTAACATGAAATATACGGGGCGGTTCGTTAATAACTCTACCCATCTTTAGCCAGTGACGAAAATAATCACCCATGTGGTAACCACAGAAGGGCAGCATGGCGAAGGGATCTTGACGCATACTACCGATTTTACCCTCGGCGGCTGCAGTTTGCTCAGAGCCTACTGTGGCTCCCATATACACACCATGCTGCCAGTTGAAGCTCTGATACACCAGTGGGATGGTGGTCATACGGCGGCCGCCGAATATCATTGCGCCGACTTCTACACCTTCTGGATTTTCCCAATCAGGATCAATAACGGGGCAATTTCTAGCAGGAGCAGTAAATCGTGCATTAGGATGAGAAGAGGGCGTCTCGCTGTCGGGCTTCCAGTCATTGCCCTTCCAGTCAATTAAATGCGCTGGCGCTTCAGGTGTCATACCTTCCCACCAAATATCACCTTCGTCTGTCAGGGCAACGTTGGTAAAAATAGTGTCGCAGGCACAGGACTCCATTGCCATGGGGTTAGTGTCCATGCTCGTTCCCGGTGCAACACCGAAGAATCCAGCTTCGGGGTTAATGGCCCGCAACTTACCGTTAGCGTCCGGTTTAATCCACGCAATATCGTCACCGATACATGAAATTTCCCAGCCTTGCTTTTGCAATTCTGGTGGTGGAATCAACATCGCAAAGTTGGTTTTACCGCAGGCGCTTGGAAAGGCCGCAGTAACATAGGTTTTCTTGCCGGAGGGGTCTTTTACGCCCAGCACCAACATATGCTCAGCTAACCAACCTTCGTCACGGGCAATGGTGCTAGCAATACGCAGAGCAAAACATTTTTTACCCAGCAGAGCATTACCGCCATAACCTGAGCCAAAACTAAGAATAGTCTTCTCTTCAGGGAAATGAGCAATATAGGTGTTTTCTGGATTACAGGGCCAGCTAACATCATCTTCCTTTGACAGTATTGGCTGCCCCACGGTATGCACGCAGCGTACATAGTCAGTACTGTCATCCAGCACATCCAGTACCTTCGGAGACACCCTGGCCATAATGCGCATGTTGACTACAGCATAAGCTGAGTCTGTAACTTGAATGCCAATTTTGCCGATGGGAGAGCCGATGGGCCCCATGCTAAACGGAATTATATACATGGTACGTCCACGCATTGCGCCTTCCGATAGGCCATTCATCTTCAGTTTCATTTCCTCAGGCGCCATCCAGTTATTGGTTGGCCCAGCATCGTCTTCGGCAACAGAACATATATAGGTGCGACTTTCAACGCGAGCAACATCGCGTGGGTCAGAGCGGAAAAGATGACTATTGGGGCGCAAATCTTCATTGAGCTTCACACAGTCACCGCGGTTAACCATCATATCCATCATAGCTGCAGCTTCCTCTTCACATCCATCAACCCAATGCACGCGGTCAGGTTGCAGTAAAGCCTCCATGCGCTCAATCCAGCGCAGAATGTCTTTGTTAGATGTAAGCGCTGCACTACGCAAAGGATAATCGCAAAGAGGAGCGATTGTGTTGAATTCTTTCCCTGTATCCATGTTTATATCACCTATTCCAAATTTATTATTACTCAAAATATTGAAGTGGCCAGTTACGTTCAATCATCTACGCTCACTACATTAGAAAGCTTTTGCGGTAGACATTCAAACACATGAAAGCACATTAGTGCAAAGACAGCCGTTTGAGTCAGGGTCTTGGTACATCGTTAATGGGCAGAACCCACTAATACTCATCCCCTAGCTATGTTTGTCCTAAATGATTTGAATATCAAGAGATACTCAGTATTCATGCTCTAAAACATCTAATTCCGATTATAAGCTTCACCTATTTCGAGTAAGAGCCGCCAACCTGGGTCAAGTTAAAGTCGTCTAATCTGTCCAGGTTATTAAGCAATGATCGACGGCGCTAGGTATAAATCTTTCAGTCTATATTATCGATGGTAGTCTTGAATCTCGTGGCCGCAGTAATAAAATCGCGCTCACTAGCTTGTCCTGCTATGCGCTCTCGCACCTGTTGATCCAGCGGCAGACCCCAGCTTTTGATCATGCAAGCAAGAATCACATACATACCATGGATGGCGATAATATCCATAACCTGCTCAGTACTGAAATACTGTGCCAGTTCGATTTGCGTCTGTTCAGTGAGGCAGTGGCGCGCGATAAGGTCATCGACTGCTCTCAATAACACAGCATCAGCTGCCTGCCATCCTTGGCCTGTCGAGTAGCATAGTACCTGATTGATCTCATCGATGGTTAGGTCACATGCTAGGGCTCGATCGACGTGTGAAGCCCACTCATACCAGGCCTGCATGTGAACTGCGACCCGCAGAATGACCAGTTCACCTGCACGCTTACCCAGAGTGCCACCCTGTACGGCGTGATTTCTAAAATCCCAACAGGCTTTTAACAGCGAAGGGTTGTTAGCCATTAATTGATGGACATTAATCGGCGCTGCTACAGTGTCTTCGACGATCTGATCTAACCTCTTATCCCAGTGCTGAAGAGCAAGGGGGAAGATCCTAGGTGGTTTTTCTGGCATGACTCATTATCCGTTGTTGTGAGCTTATTTTCGAGGGATTGTAGCTTGGCGATGAACCCCTAGTCATAGACTGAGACATCCTTTATGATAAAAAAAAGACCAAGGAATATCTATATGATTTCAATGCCTGGATTACTTCAACGTAGTGCCCGTCTCAACCCAGACGCAGTCGCGACTCGTTATAACGGACGCTCACGTCTCTGGCCACAAATTTTGGATCGTGTAGCCAGTTTTGCCGGGGCCTTAGATCGACTTCAGTTAGGTGAGGCTGAGCGGGTCGCTATCCTCAGTCTGAATAGCGACAACTATTTTGAAGTCCTATTTGCTGTGCCTTGGGCTGGCTACTGTATGGTGCCTCTCAATACTCGCTGGGCCGCGGCTGAGAATAATTACGCTTTAACTGATTCGGGCACCCGAGTATTGTTATTCGATGATGCCTTTACTGTACAGGCCAAGCAATTAAAGGATGAGGTCCTGTCCCTAGAGCATGTTATTTATATAGGTGATCGTGAAACGCCCCCTTGGGCTGAGTCTTATGAAGACCTTATTTCTGATAATCAGGCTATTTCACCGTCGATTCGCAATGGAGGCGACATGGCTGGTATTTTTTATACCGGCGGGACTACAGGGTTCCCTAAAGGCGTAATGCAGTCCCATCAAGCCATTTGGGCTAGCGCTATTGGTGGTTTCGGCGGTATGGAAATAGCGTCTCATAGTTCATATCTGCATGCGGCGCCAATGTTTCATATGGCTGATTTTGCCTGTTCAATGATGACTGTTCTGGCGGGGGCAAGCCATGTTTTTGTGGCAGGTTTTGAGCCGGCTTTGGTGCTCAATATTATTGCAGAAGAGAAAATATCTCATGCGCTATTGGTACCAGCGATGATAAAGATGGTTCTAGCGCACGAAAATGCTGCGACGGCAGATCTCAGTAGTTTGCAGCGGATCTTATATGGCGCGTCTCCTATGCCGGCCGCGGTACTGACTCAGGCCATGGATTTATGGCCCACCGTTGGCTTCATTCAAGCCTATGGCCAGACTGAATTAGCTCCGTTAGTGACCATGCTATCGACTGCGGATCACCTCCGTGGTGGTGAAATTTTAAAGTCAGCAGGTAAACCAACATCGGTCAGCGAAATAAAGTTGCTTAATGATGAGGGCAACGAGGTGGCGCTGGGTAAGCAGGGAGAGGTGGTGGTGCGAGGCCCCCACGTTATGATTGGTTATTGGAATAAACCGGAAGAGACCGCCTGCGCGTTGCAAGACGGGTGGGTTTTTACAGGAGATGCCGGTATATTTGATAAGGAAGGTTATCTGTATATCGTCGACCGGGTCAAAGATATGGTGGTGACAGGCGGTGAAAATGTGTTTACCACAGAAGTTGAAAATGCCCTGATTAGTCATTCATCGGTGCAAGACGTGGCGGTCATAGGTGTGCCAGACGATGAGTGGGGCGAGGCGGTTCACGGGATCGTAATTTTAGTTACTGGAGCTAAGGCGACTGAGCAAGAATTAATCGAACATTGCCGCAGTGCTATAGCCGGTTACAAGTGCCCTAAAACGGTGGAGTTTCGCGATGAGCCGATGCCGCTGTCCGGTGCGGGTAAGGTGTTGAAAACTGAATTGCGCAAACCACACTGGGAAGGACGCGAGCGGCAGGTTAATTAGCATAATTAATTTAACAAGCCGCTAGTTTTTTAGCTATTCGAATTAAGGTCTTCAGCCGCTAATGATAGTTCTTTGCGTATGACCATATGACCAAAATCTTGGTTTAACCAACGCACCAACGAAATACATAATAGAAACATGATAGGGATTAGCGGCACTGAACTAAGGACGGTTATTGAAAGCACTGTATTCAAGGCTCCGGACTGCAGTATGCCGGCAGTTATTAGCGCAAGAAGCACTGCCCATGCCACGCGGCTCCAGCGTTTTGGCTCTGAATCCGACGGTAGGTTTTTCGCGCAGATACTGGAAATAACATAGGCTGAGGAGTCTATTGTGGTTGCAGAGAATATTACAGACAACACGATAAATATAACTAAGGCAAATTTACCAAATGGCAGGCTTTGAATGACTAGAGCGTTAACATAGGACATGCCCTGTGTACTTAAAATTTCTGAAACATTGAGAGCTCCGGTGGACTCAAGATAAAGTGAGTATCCACCCATTACAGCCAAAACTAACCAGGTGCCTAAGCAACCCCAACAAATAACCCCCAAGACTAGCTGACGTATTGTGCGGCCCCGAGAAATGCGTCCGAAAAATAAGGCAATCATGCCGGTATACGCTAGCCACCAAGCCCAATAAAATCCCGTCCAGTCCTCTGGAAAGCTACCGTTATCAATAGGGTCTGTCCATGTGGCGGTACTGATGAAATTGTTAAACATCAAGCCGATGCTGTTAACGGTTAGGTCCAGGATAAAAATTCCAGGACCGGCAACCAGTATAAAAATAACCGCAATAGCAACTAAAACCATATTAACGTCAGCCAAGACTTTAATCCCTGATTTCAGACCTTTATAGACGCTAGCGCCGAATAATAGCGTCCACAGCGCAAGTACAGTCATCTTTATAAGCATACTATCTTCAATGCCAAACAACGTGGATAACATGGCTGACAAAAGAGGGACAACTAACCCTAATGACGTAGCCACGGCTCCGACAATTCCGAGCACGATGAAAATATCAATACCCGTTTTGATCTGATTGCGACCTCTAGTCGGCAGTGCTCCATCACATGCGCTACTAATGCGTAATACCGGGTAACGTTTCACATAAAGCATGTAAGCGATGGGTACAGCAGGCACTGCGTAAATAGACCAAGGAACTAAACCCCAGTGCAGTAGGGGGTACATATGTGCCCATTCGAAAGATTTGGATGAGCCTACTTCAATTCCCATCGGGGGAGTTTGAAGATAATAAATAGGTTCAGCGAAACCCCAAGCTAAAACAGCAGCACCAATAGCCGCAGTAAACATCATTGCTACCCAATGGGTATCTGAATATTCCGGTGGCTCATCGGGGGGACCTAATTTCACCTGAGCAAATCGACCGAAGGCCAACCACATACAAAATCCAAAGGCACCTAAACCAACAGAGAGATAGAGCCATAAAAAATTACTCATAATGATTTTTCGACCTTCAGCAAGAAATTGCGCGGCACTTTCGGGAAAAATCATTAACGGAATCGCACAAGCTAGGACAATAACTATAGAGGGGATAAAGACAGCCCAATCAACTTCGGGCTCTGTAGTTTTAATACTAAGGTGATCGCTCATAGGATATTATTTATTTGTAATTATTGTTTATCAAGGGTATCACAAAGCTACCAAAAACGCATAAGGCTGCCTTGTGATCATTATAAATAGCGACGATGTCCTAACTAGTATGAATAATGGTACAGGTTAATGTAGTCTTTACAATGCGCAATGACGAATCGAAATGTTGGAGCAGCTTAATGTCAGATTTCATAAAGACACAACGAATAGACTTGGCCGCCGCTTTTAGATGGGCGGTGCGATTAAATTATCATGAAGGTGTTGCCAATCATTTTTCAGTTGTGGTCAACGATGACGGTAGTCAGTTTTTGATTAATCCTAATCAACGACACTTCTCCACAATCAAGGCCAGCGATTTACTGCTTTTAGATGCCAATGATCTAACAACCATGTCACAACCCAATGCTCCTGACGCAACCGCTTGGGGGTTGCATGGTGCGATGCACCGGCACTGTCCTCATGCAAGATGTGTTCTACATACCCATTCTATATTTTCAACAGTCTTAGCCTGCCTTAAAGATCCAAGATTGCCGGCGATAGATCAAAATACGGCTCAGTTCCATAATAGAGTTGTCCTTGACGCTGAATTTGATGGCATGGCGTTTGTCGATGAAGGAGAACGTTGCGCCGCAATGCTTAATGATCCTAGTAAGAAAGTCATGCTGATGGGTAACCATGGGTTAATGGTGTTAGGGTCCAGCGTCGCTGATGCATTCAATAGACTATTTTATTTTGAACGCTCAGCTGAAACCTATATACGTGCATTGCAAACTAGCCTGGAGCTTAATTTTTTATCTGATGAAGTGGCAGAAAAAACCGCCAAACAGTGGGAATCCTATCAAGGAACCGCAGATCTCCACTTTAATGAGCTTAAATCAATCCTAGATAAGTATGAGGCAGATTACAAGCTTTAGCCTGCCCGCTAACTGCGTCAATAGAGTATATAAGGGGACTATGCAGGCCCCCTTACTTCCATAGTATACTCTGGCGAAAACTATTATAAATAAGAGGAAATTTGCCATGAGTTCAATGCGACCGCACAGACTATTTGTGAGCCTAATTTCGATATTAATACTTGTGTCCTGCGGAAGCGAGCCAGCAAAGTTTGCTGACGTTGATTCACAGCGTCTACTTAATGCCGCGGCGACCCCTGAAGAATGGCTTACCTATGGCGGTACCTACGACGAGCAGCGTCACTCTGGGCTAGATCAAATTAACACCGATAACGTTGCCCAACTGGGCGTCGCATGGACCTATGATCTGGCGACGGAGCGAGGGGTTGAATCTACCCCTATTGTTGTCGACGGTGTTATGTACGTTACCTCCGCATGGTCTGTGGTTTATGCCCTAGATGCACAAACCGGTAGAGAACTTTGGCTCTACAACCCTGATGTAGATAAGGCTGTTGGGGCTAAAGCCTGTTGTGATGTTGTTAACCGCGGCGTAGCCGTCTGGAAAAGTAAGGTCTATGTTGGCGTTATCGACGGGCGGCTCGAAGCCCTAGATGCTGCTACAGGTGAATTAGTCTGGAGCAAGGTTACCGTTGACCAGTCAAAACCTTACACAATTACCGGCGCTCCGCGCGTTGTTAAAGGCAAGGTATTGATCGGGAACGGTGGTGCAGAGCTGGGCGTGCGCGGCTATATCTCTGCCTACTCTGCCGAAACGGGCGACCTGGTGTGGCGTTTTTACACTGTGCCAAACCCAAACAAACAGCCTGATGGTGAAGTCTCTGACAGTGCGCTTAAAGATATTGGAAACCTCACCTGGGGCGACGAAGGTGCCTGGACAACGGATGGTGGTGGCGGCACAGTTTGGGACTCAATTGTTTACGATGAGGTTAATGACAGCGTCATTTTCGGAGTCGGTAATGGCTCGCCCTGGAATCGCGATCATCGGGATGCGGGAAAAGGCGACAACCTATTTTTATCCTCCATTGTTTCTGTAGATGCCGCTACTGGTGCTTACAAGTGGCATTTCCAAACCACCCCTGGTGATAACTGGGACTACACCGCCACCCAAACGATTATTTTGGCCGACCTGCCAATGGGAGTAGAGGGAGCTTCTCGCCGTGTCGCTATGCAGGCACCTAAAAATGGTTTCTTTTATATTGTTGACGCTACCACTGGCGAATACCTTTCTGGGGAGGCCTATGTTCCGCAGAACTGGGCTGAGGGACTAGATGAGAACGGTCGCCCGATCGAAAACCCAGAGGCGCGTTATGGCGACACCCCTTTTATGCAAAACCCAGGCCCTCTGGGGGCGCACAACTGGCAACCCATGGCCTTTAACCCAGAACTAAAGCTTGTTTACATACCGGCCCAAGAAATACCAGACTATTACGCAACAGATCGTCTGTTTGAGGCCCGATCACAAAAATGGAACACAGGCACAGACCTTGCCGCTGGGTTGCCCATGGATCTTGACCTTGCAACAGCCCTGGCCCTTAGAGCGACGCTCAAGGGACGACTCATCGCCTGGGACCCTATTGCGCAAGAAGCGCGTTGGAGCGTAGAGCATAGTAATGCGTGGAATGGTGGGGTTCTGTCAACCGCTGGAGGTCTTGTTTTTCAGGGTCGTTTAGAAGGAGACTTTGCCGCCTACAATGCAGCCACAGGAGCAAAGTTATGGAGTCAAAATGTTAAGTCTGGCGCCGCCTCTGGGCCGGGTACCTATGAAATTGATGGCCAACAGTACGTTACCATCACCACCGGTTGGGGTTCTGCCTACGCCTTGGCGGGGGGCTCTGCTTATGACCAACCTGTACCACCGATTGTTGGCAAAGTCGTAACCTTCAAGCTGGGAGCCAAAGGAGCTATTCCAGATCCTGATCTTGTCATGGCACTGCGCACCCCAAAAGCTGACAAATTTGGTGACCAGGCGATGATTCAACTGGGGTTTGACAAATACCACTTTAACTGTCGCGTTTGTCATGGTCCACTGGCGATTAGTTCTGGCGTCTTACCTGATTTACGCTGGTCACCTATCAGCGCTAATGTCGACGTATGGCAATCGATCGTGCTCGGCGGGGTTTTGTCGGCTAAGGGTATGGTCTCATTTGCAGATGCCTTAAGTCCTGCTGAAGCAGAAGCGATAAGAGCCTACGTTATTAAACAGGCTCATGACGGGGCTGCGCTAGAGGCAGAAGTTGCCGCTTTAATGGCTGCTCAGGGGGCTACGCCCTGACATTATCACCAGGGAGTTTTCCCACCGACCATCACGGCTGGAGCGAGCTTTTAACGCCTCGCCAAGCCCATGATTCGATTCAAGGCGCTCTTCGAGTGCCTTGGGTTGTTGTAGGAGCTGGCCTAACGGGACTGGCCTCTGCTCAACGTTTGGCAGAACTCCACCCAAACGACGAAGTCGTGCTTCTTGATGCTCGCCTTGTGGGTCAGGGCGCATCGGGCCGTAATTCTGGGTTTGCGGTTGCTGTTAGCCATTTTCCTGGCGCTTATAAGCCAGAGCACAAAGAAAGCTTTTCTCGAGTCAACCGCATTAACCAGGCGGGCCTTGATCTTTTGGGTCAGCAGATTAAATCTCAATCCATTAACTGCCAGTGGGATGACAGCGGGTTTCATCATGGGGCGGCTGACCGAGCGTCGATCAAAGAACACAAACATTTCATTGATTATCTAAACGCCATGGGCGTTGAACATAATAGCCTTGATCAGGACGCGATGGAAAACCGTTTTGGCACCTCTTTATACAAGGCTGGAGTTCATGTAAAGCGCGGTGCGCTAATACAACCAGCGGCTTTGGTGCGAGGACTGGCTGATAGACAACCAAAAAATGTCAGGCTCATTGAAAACTGTCCGGTCTTAAAGATCGAGCGCGGTAACCCCATCACTCTGCAAATGTCTGGTGGCCAGATTAAAACCGACAAACTGGTGTTGGCAACAAATTATGAAGCACCGAAACTTGGTTTTTTACGCAGACACCTGATCGGCAGTACCCTGTCAGGGAGCTTTACCCGCACCCTCACTTCACAGGAGTTATCTACCCTTGGCAGTCACAAAACCTGGGGTATTATTTCTTTACATGGAGGTGGGGCGACTATAAGGCTAACCAAAGACGGACGCATATGTCTGCGTAACACGGCGGAATATAGTGGTGGCGCATTACTTTCCGCTCAAGCTTTACAGACACGACAGGTTACCCACCGCCAAAGCTTTGAAAAACGGTTTCCACAGCTTGCGCATGTGCCCTTCGAATATGGTTGGTCTGGCGTCGAGGGCATTAGCGGCAACGGTACAAATTTTTTTGGCCAGCAAAGTAAAAATATATATCTTGCCGGTGGTTACAATGGTTCGGGGGTTACTCGGGGCACTGCTTTTGGTCATGCGTTGGCAGAGTATGCCGGCGGCGGCCAGTCTGATTTAATTACCGACTGCCTTGGCTCAGCCACTGCCACCTGGCTACCACCACGACCCTTTCTAGATGTGGGTGCCATGTTAAAAATAAGCGCGCGGTTTAGAGGTGTGGGGCTAGACCGCTAATCATTCTCAATCAGGGTTTTGCTATTACTGCCATTTTTTTAGTATCAATAATCCGGCGACCATCAACAGTATGCCTAGCCCCAGCGCCCAAATACTGCCCGTTACACCTGCCACTATATAAGCGATAAGACTGCAGCTGCCGTTGAATATGGCATAAGGGAACTGGGTTTTAACATGATCGATCTGGGTGCAACCCGCACCGGTAGCGGATAAGATTGTTGTATCTGAAATCGGCGAGCAATGGTCACCAAATAACCCGCCAGATAATACCGCCCCGATAGCCACATACATTGGCGCATCAAACTGATGTGCAATGGGAATAGTCAGGGGTATCAAAATGGCGTAGGTCCCCCAGGACGACCCTGTAGAAAAAGAGATAACACCGCCGACAACAAAAACGGCTGCGGGGATAAGATAGGCCGGCAACCTTCCGTCTATTAACGCAGAGATATAAGCAGGGGCACCAAGATCTTTGCCGACTGCGCCCAATGACCAGGCCAGAACAAGAATAATAAGGACAGTCACTACCTTGCTCATACTTTCTAAATACAATGAAAATCCACCACTGAGCGAGCGCACCCCATAATACCGCATCAGCATAATTAAGATAATGGCTGCGCAGATATAACCCGTCGAGAGGGATGCCCGAAACGCATTAGACGGCATATTCGCCATGTCCATCGGAAACCCCTGCGGCACCAGTAGAGAAAACATAATCACTAACATGCACCCAAGGGGTAGCCAGACCATAATGGGTTTAGCTTTTTGCAAACTGGTCGTGGTCACCACCTCTGCCTCTAGGGTTTCGGCGCTTTCCATGACAATACCCTTAGCGCAATCTTCTTCAGCTTTTCGCATCGGCCCAAAATCCGCTTTTGCCATAATCACCACAGGGACCATAATCACCGCTAAGACAGAATAAAACTGAAAAGGCACCGCTTTTATATAGGCCAAGAATGCGCTCTCATCGATGCCCAAGTCTTTATATTCCTGAGATATTAGCCCTTGAGAGTAAAGGCCCCAGCCAATAAAAGGTATTAGAACTGCCACCGGTGATGCGGTTGAGTCAATAATCCAAGCCAGCTTGGCACGGCTTATTTTTAAGCCATCAATAATCGGCCGAAATAACGGACCGACAATTAATGGCGTGCCAGAATCAGTAAAAAACAACAGGCAGCCACTCATCCATGTGGCGCTCTGGGCTTTTACCTTATTGGTAATGAATTGGGTCATCATGCTGGCAAATGCCGCTGCGCCGCCGGACTTTTCCATTAGACCCACAAGGCCGGCAACAAAAATCATTAACAGTAAAATACCCATATTGGCGCTGTTTGATGCTTGGGCAACCAAGTACTGCTCAAGCATGATACTCATGCCGGTAAATAGGTTGGGACCATTAAGCAGGAGCACCCCTGAGAACACACCAACAAATAAACCCAGTACCACATTGCGCGACCAAACAGACAAGACCAACGTAATTATCACTGGCGCGAGGGAGTAAAGACCTATTTCCGGCATAGAATGCTCATTTATAAAGTACTTGCTGGAGAATAGCATTTTAGAAGTTTAATAGGTGTAGCAATTGGTAGTTATAAAAACCTATCGACAGACTTGGTGTTATGATTGACGAAAAGGTAGCCTTCGTTATGGATATAACACCAAGATTAAACTTATCTTCACTTCAACTATGGCTGTTGGCGCTGATTTTTAGTGTGGCGCTGGGCACGTCGGCTAATCTTGTAGCCGCAGACAAACACGCCGTTGCTATCGTTATTCATGGCGGCGCCGGTACCATCAGAAAAGAGTTAATGAGCCCCGATCTTGAAGCTGAATATCGAGCCGTTTTGACTAAGGCTATTGTGACTGGTCATAAGGTTTTAACCTCGGGGGGTTCCAGTCGAGATGCGATTATTGCCGCCATTACCCTTATGGAAGATTCTCCCCTGTTTAATGCCGGTCATGGTGCGGTATTTAACCATGAGGGCAATATTGAGTTAGATGCGTCCATTATGGAGGGGCGCACCCTTAACGCTGGTGCTGTTGCCGCACTGACTCGGATTAAAAGCCCTATTCGTCTGGCTAACTCAGTGCTGGATAATTCACCCCACGTAATGCTAGTGGGGGCAGGGGCTGAGGTGTTTGCCCAGCAGCAGGGTTTTGACTTGGTTTCAAATGATTACTTTAAAACTGACCGTCGACGGCTACAGTTGGAGCGTATTATTGCTCAAGAGCAGGCCGTGGCTATGTTGCCAGCAAGCTCTGATTTGCTGTTAATAAAATACCAGTTTGATGAGAAAAAGTTAGGTACGGTAGGCGCGGTGGCTATTGACCAAAGAGGTGATATTGCCGCTGGAACCTCCACGGGTGGAATGACGAACAAACGTTTTGGCCGGGTTGGTGATGCGCCAATTATTGGTGCCGGAACCTATGCCGATAATGAGTCCTGTGGTATTTCAGCTACGGGCCATGGCGAGTATTTTATTCGTGCTGTAGTCGCCCATGACATTTGTGCACGCATGGCTTACAAAGGTATTTCTTTGCAACAGGCCCAAGACGAGGTGGTACAGGACAAATTGGTGGAAATGGGCGGATCGGGCGGCGTCGTGGGTATCGATAAGGATGCTAACGTGGCTTTTTCATTTAATTCACTGGGTATGTACCGCGCATCCATAGACAAGCGTGGCGACTTAGTGGTGAAAATTTTTAAACAGAATTAAATGGATAGGGAAAGCATGACATCACAACAAGATTACGCGATTGGAATCCCCGGGAAACCATGGGGAAAAGAAGATAAAGCAGTTTGGCTAAGCCAGCAAACTATTAAGCGATCGTACCGGCAACAGGTAGTGGCTAAGGTCAAAAAAATAGGGCAGGACTTGTCAGAGTTACTCGTTGTCGAGCAATATGGCGCCCTATCTTATGACCCAGATACTTACACCCTTTGGGTGATTAAAACGAGACATTGGCAAGACCATAAACCCACCGTATTAATTACAGGTGGTGTACATGGTTATGAAACTAGTGGTGTACAAGGCGCGCTTAGATTTGTTGAGACTACATTGGGTTTTTACGCCGACACTTATAATTTTGTTGTCGCACCCTGCATTAGCCCATGGGCATATGAAACGATTAATCGCTGGAACCCCAGCACTATTGACCCCAATCGGTCGTTTAAATCGGATACTGCGGTAGAGGAGGCCAGCAACATTATGAGCTATGTTAAAGGCCTCAATGTGCCTATTCTGGCCCATCTTGATCTGCACGAAACAACCGACACTGACAACTCTGAATTTAGACCAGCGCTGGAGGCACGTGATGCTGTTGAGCAGGAGTTATGGGAAATTCCCGATGGTTTTTACGGTGTGGGTGATAGCGATAACCCAGTGCCGGACTTTCAAAAAGCGATTATTGATGCCGTTGAAAAAGTTACGCATATAGCGCCATCGGATGAAAACAACTATTTAATTGGTGCTAAAACAGAGCAGCGGGGTGTGATTAATTACCCTATTAAAGGTCTTGGGTTGTGCGCAGGCTTTACTGACGCAGCCTTTGTTACTACCACCGAAGTTTACCCAGACAGTCCAAGGGTTGATGATGAAAATTGCATCATGGCGCAGGTTGCGGCGGTTAAGGGTGCCCTGGATTACCTCAAAACGATCTAAAAGAGCGCGACAAACCTTAGATAAACTGTCGTTGATTGAATAGGGGTAATCCCTATAAACAGTGCCCAAGGATAGCAACTCATTTAAGAAAGGAATATACAGATGGCTATATCGTTAAAGATTAATGGTGAAAAGCATCAGGTAGATGCAGATCCAGATACCCCTTTACTATGGGCCATCAGAGACCACCTTGATATGACCGGCACCAAATTTGGTTGTGGTATTGCCAGTTGCGGAGCATGCACCGTTCATTTAAATGGTCAGGCAGTACGTTCCTGCGTGTTGCCTATAAGCGTCATTGGTGACCAAGAAATAACCACTATCGAAGGGTTAAGCTCAAGAGAAGGTAAGGCAATTCAGGCTGCCTGGGATGAGTTGGCGGTTGTGCAATGTGGCTACTGCCAGTCGGGACAAATTATGTCGGCGACAGCTTTATTAGAAAATAATGCCTCGCCCAATGACGCTGATATTGATGCCGCCTTGTCTGGTAATATTTGCCGATGTTCGACCTACACACGGATACGTGCTGCGGTGAAACATGCCTCGCAAACTATTAGCGTCAAGGAGGTTTGAGCCATGAGAGATATAAAAGAGTCCAACACCTCTGATGTGACGTCGATTTCCCGTCGAGTTTTTTTCAAGAAGAGTGCAACTATAGGGGCTGGTTTCACCCTTGCAATGACCTTGCCTGGCTGTGTTGCTTTTGAATCTAATCTCAACGCGGTCAGTGGCGAGCTTACGGCAAATGCTTTTGTGCGTATTAGCCCAGACAACGCCGTTACTATTATAATCAAGCATATTGAGTTTGGGCAGGGTACCTTCACTGGTCTTGCCACCATTGCAGCTGAAGAGATGGATGCTGATTGGGGTCAAATTGTTTCTGAGGCAGCGCCGGCTAACAGAAAACTGTATGCCAACTTACATTGGGGTACTCAAGGCACTGGTGGTAGCACCGCTATCGCCAATTCCTACATGCAAATGCGCGAAGCTGGCGCCAGTGCGCGCTATATGTTGGTTGCTGCTGCAGCCCAAAGGTGGAGTGTACCCGTTGATCAAATAACGGTGAGCAAAGGCATTGTTTCTCACCAAAGCGGTGTGTCGGCGAGTTTTGGCGAGTTGGCTGAGGCGGCGAGTAACCAGTCAGTGCCTAAAAAAGTGTATTTAAAAGACCCCAAAGATTTTACTTTAATCGGTCGGGATAACCTATCTCGTAAAGACCTAGGAAAAACCGATGGCACCGCTATTTTCACCCAAGATGTAAAACTACCTGGCATGCTAACCGCGCTGGTCGCTCACCCACCTCGTTTCGGCGCCAAGGTTAAATCCTTCTCTGATAAGAAAGCTAAGGCGTTAAACGGCGTGGTTAATGTCGTGGAAATTCCCAGCGGCGTTGCCGTGATCGCCGATACATTTTGGAACGCTAAAAAGGGCCGCGATGCGCTGGTCATTGATTGGGACTTTAGCAAGGCAATGACGGAGAGTTCTGCGCAACAAATGCAGCGATATCGTGAGGCTGGCAACGAAGATGGACTGACAGCACATACCCAGGGAGACTTAGGCGAGGCTTTTAAAGGTGCCGTCAAGATCGTCGAGGCAGACTATGAATTTCCCTATCTAGCACATGCCACTATGGAACCAATGAATTGTGTCGTTCAGATTACCGACGACGGGGTGGAGGTGTGGAACGGATCGCAGTCTCCCACAGGGGATCAGCTTGGTATAGCAGCGGCCTTATGGATGTTGCCGGGGAACGTTAAGGTCAACACCCTGTTCGCCGGTGGTAGTTTTGGTCGCCGGGCAAATAAAAATGCTGATTATGTTGTTGAAACGGCACTCATCGCTAAAGAGCACGGTCAATCCGTGCCAATAAAATTAGTGTGGACACGCGAGGATGACACTAATTCAGGCTATTTCCGTCCCATGTATTTGCATAAATTACGGGCGGGCTTAGATAGCAACGGAAAGATTATTGCGTGGCAACATAAAATTATTGGGCAGTCGGTCATGTCTGATTCTGTCTATGCGGCGTTTATTAAAAATGGCATCGATGGTTCCTCGGTTGAGGGTGCAACTAGTTTACCTTATAGCATTCCCAATTTTGAGGTGAAGCTCAACACTGTTGAATCTCAGGTGCCTGTCCTATGGTGGCGCAGTGTGGGTTCAACCCATACCGCCTATTCCACGGAAGTATTTATGGACGAGCTAGCCGCGGCGGCAGGCCAAGATCCCGTGGCATTTCGCCGCGCCCATTTAGGTGATGACCCTCGTTATAAGGCTGTCCTGGATTTGGTTATCGAGAAGTCAGGTTGGGACAATGCTTTGCCCGATGGAAAGTCGAGAGGTGTAGCGATCCACAAGTCATTTGGCTCCTATGTTGCCCAGGTGGCTGAACTTGTCTTGGATCACAAAGGTGGGTACAAAGTCGACAAGGTTGTTTGTGCAGTTGATTGTGGAGTCGCGATCAACCCCGATATTATTAGGGCGCAAATGGAGGGAGGCATCGGTTACGGTCTATCGCCAGCTCTGATGAGTGAAATTACCATTGACAATGGTGCTGTGGTTGAAAGTAATTTTGATACTCATAGGGTGGTGCGAATGAGAGATATGCCTGGGGTTGATGTGCATATTATAGCCTCTTCAGAGCCACCAACAGGTGTTGGCGAACCAGCAACACCTGTTATTGCCCCGGCGGTCGCTAATGCCTTGTTTGCGCACTCAGGCAAAGCAAGACACAAATTGCCGCTTGGACAAAAGGTCTAGCATCCCATAACAAGGCATTAACGGTATTGCGCGAATTTGGGGAGATCAGAGTTTAATGTCGAAGTGTTTGACCACAGCTTCTTTGATTTCCCAGGTGCCTTCAAACCCAGCTTCCACCACAAAAGCATCACCGGGCCCAACGTTCAAGGGCTCTTTACCCTCTGGCGTAATGATAATTCTACCTTCTATTATATGGACAAACTCATACGCTGAATACGTTGCGTGATAGGTTCCGGGAGTTGCGGTCCAGACGCCAGAAATCATACTGCCATCATTGGATGTATGGAGTATCCAAGTTTTCATGGTAGGGCGACCCTCGATAACTTTCCAGCCTTCTAGATCTTCACAGATCACCTCAGTCGATTGTTGGTTGTCGAGTTTAAATAAATGTTTCATTTTTAGAGTCCTATTATCTGTGGTTGTAATGTTTTTTTATGTTATCTTTCATTCGTGGGTAAACAAAAAGTTGCCTGAATATCCACTAATTAGACAAATATGGTAGTTGCATTGATATAATTTTAGCTACGCTTAAGGTTGATTCTTAGACTTGCAACCTCAAGTATAGGTATTGCTAAACGAAAAATAAATAATTATAAAAGGGTTTTATCTATGAACATTAAATTGGTTATTCCAGCCATTGCGGCTTTGTTAGTTTGTAATGTTAGTTTTGCGGCACATCATGAAATGGCAGAAAACCCCAACGAAGCCGTTGCTGTAAATTGGCTAAAAGCGGGCGCAACGGGTAAAGCGGAGACAATCGCCTATGTCTCTGAGCATTTGGCAGAAGATGGCATGGTTTATGGCGATCGTTATGTTGGATTCGGGTTTACCTTTAACCCTGATGACGATAGCAAGATGGTTATAGATCGAATTATCCCCGGCAGTCCAGCGTCTAAAGTCCTTCAGTCTGGAGATGAATTTGTTGTTGTTAAGGGCGTCCGGGTGAGTAAGAGAACCATGGATAAATTATCTTTTCGCGGTAAGCCAGGAGAGCCAGTTAAGGTGACTATAAAGCGTGATGGTAAGCGGCTTAAGACAGAAGTGGAGCGTGGTATTATTAGTAATAACTATGGTAAAGCTGAGTTAATGGCGGATCTGGAGTCAGGCGATGCATCCAACTGGGCGGCAGAGCTAAAGGTTAACGAAGTCGTTAGCAAAGACAGTGTGGTTTATGTTTGGACAACTCGAAAAGACAGAGACGTCACAGTAGATTTACCCTTTGAGGCGCATGTAGTCACGCGCTTTTTGTTCAACGATGCAGGGCAAGTTCAGGGCGTCGGAAGTTTATCTGAAGATAGGTTTGTCTTAGAGCAAACGGGTTACACTATTTCGCGATAGTAAGAATCGATAACTTTTCCAGCCGGGAAAAGGCCTCATAAGAGGCCTTTTTTTGGATTTTTGGATCGAATATTGACGCCGTTTGTTTTTCACTAGCCCAGTAATGGTTAAGGTCTTTTAGACCCCATGTCTCTGGCAGTATTACTGCCTATATTTGGTAGTCAATAACCTGGTAACCCAGTGCCTCCAGCTGAGGTCTCAAGGTTTTCGCGTCACCCACCACCACCATCAACATCTCATCAATAGCGAGATGCTTTTTGGCAAGCGCATTAATCTCAGCTTTGCTAATTGTAGCGACGATTTTAGATCGCTGGCTCACAAATTCTGGCGTCAGGTTGTGTTCTAAAATCTGCGCTAAGAAACCTAGTTTTGCTCTGGGTGTTTCGTATTTTAGCGCGTCTTGTTGATTGATTGAGTTGCGCATAAACATCAGCTCTTCGTCGGTAATTCCCCGCTCGGCATAGTCTTTTATCTCATTAACGAATTCGACAATAGATTTATCCGTAGCATCGGCACGTACTTCTGCGGCCGCCGTGTAGTAACCGGACAATTCACCACCACTAAAATTGGATCGAGCGCCATAGGTATAACCTTTATCTTCGCGCAGATTTAAATTAATGCGACTATTAAAGGCTCCGCCAAGAGCGAAATTCATGAGCGATGATTTGTAGTATTCACCGGTAATATCTTCGGTCATTGAGCGTTTTCCAATTCGAATGGCAGACTGAGCGGCACCCTCTTTATCGACCAAATAAATCATGCCCATTTCACCGCTACCATTAGGAAGAGATAAATCCAGGTCGAGGGCTTTCCCTTGCCAGTCTTCCAAGATAGATAGCGATTTTGTGAGCTTAGCCTGATCTAAGTCTGATACGGCAATCAACTGGCCGCCAAAGGGCTTTACCTGTTGTTGATAAAACTCTTTAACATCATCCAAAGAAATATTAGTGAGCGACTCTTCATTGCCAGAGCTTGGCATAGAAGCAATATTGTTAGCATTCAGAAGCTGTCGATAGGCGGTAGAAGCTAGATAGCCAGCATCTTTTTTGCTATTTAATGCGCTCTGAATGGCATTATTCTTTAAACGTTCGAATTCACTTTCCAAAAACGCGGGAGCTCTAATTTGCTCATTCACCAAGGATAGTGTGGCATCTAAATTTTTGGTCAGCGCGTTGACATTGACATTCAGGTAATGATTGCCTGCAGAGATGGTAACGGAACTACCGAGCTTTTGCAGTGCTTTACTCATCTCTTCGGCACTGCGCTCTGTGGTTGATTCTCCAAACATGCTGGCGAGTAATGCGGCAGTTCCCGCCTTGTCTTTGGCATTAAAGTAATGGCCCGCAGAAATCTTAAGAAGCAGAGATGTGGTGGGTGTTTCAAGACTTTGGGTGCCTAAGATGGATATACCGTTATCAAAATTGCGCCGCCACATCTCAGGAATATCGACGGCTTCGGTGGCCCCAGAGGGGGGAATTAGGCTCCGATCAAAACTGTCTGTTCCTTTGCGCACAGCCAGTTCATCTGCAGAGGTGGAGGATTCACCGCCAGCACTTCTTGGTCCAGGGACAAAGTTGTTTTCTGCTGATATTGAATTTAGTTGTCCGTCGGGGACCACGCTCATGATCACGCCATGCTGATCTTTAATATATTTTTTAAAGACCCGCATAACATCTTCCTTGGTGACATTGTTGTAGCGGGCTATATCTTGTGCAATATAGTTAGGGTTGTTTGAGAAAGTCTGATTAGCGGCTAGCTGGCTGACTTTACCCGATACACTTTGCAGGCCAAAGACAAAAGAGGCTTCCATCTCAGCTTTAACCTTTAGCAAATCATCTTCTTCAACCCCCCGCTGTTCGAATTCAACCAAGGTGTCACGAATAATTTTTTCGACATCAGCGAGAGATTTACCAGAAGCAGGATGAGGCAGCGCCAATAAACTAAAAGTGCAGCTCAGTTCCGCGCAGGGATGGCCTACTTGAGCCTGTACCGCAAATTGAGTTTTAACTAAGTTTTTATACAGTAGAGATGTTTTTCCACCGCCTAAGATGCTGGACAATACGTCCAAGGGAGCTTCGTCCTCATGGCGCAGCGACACAGTAGGGTAAGTCATGTAAAGGAGAGGCAAGTGAACGTTGTCTTCCATCGAGATATAACGGTCTTCAATAATTTCAAATACCGGCTTCTCTGGCATAGCCGCTTCAGGGCCTCGTGGGATCGAACCAAAGTATTTTTTAACTAACACTAGTGTCTCAGAAACGCTAATGTCGCCACCGATGGTGAGTGTGGCATTGTTGGGGCCATACCAGCGCAAAAAGAAAGCCTTTAAATCATTCACATTGACTCGATTTAAGTCATCCATGTAGCCGATTACAGGCCAGGAATAGGGGTGACCAGAAGGGTAAAGGGCTTCAGAAACGCGTTCGTTAAGACGACCATAAGGCTGGTTGTCGACACGCTGACCACGTTCGTTTTTAACGGTTTCACGTTGCACTTCAAATTTTTCTTGGGTAACGGCGTCGACCAAAAATCCCATTCGGTCGGCTTCAAGCCAGAGCATTTTTTCTAATTGATTGGAGGGGACTGTCTGAAAATAATTGGTGCGATCACTATTAGTGGTTCCATTCATGGTGCCACCGGCTTCGGTGACTAACTTAAAATGTTGTTCATCGGCGACGTTTTCTGAGCCCTGAAACATCATATGTTCGAAAAAATGAGCAAATCCTGACTTGCCTAATTCTTCTCGTCCTGAACCCACATGATAAGTCATATCGACGTGAACCAACGGGTCGGAGTCGTCTGAATGTAATATTAGGGTTAAACCGTTATCTAATACGAATTTTTGATAAGGGATGATGGTCTTGCCCTTCTCGCCAATCACCTCCTCAATGAACTTAATGCCTTCAATACTAGTGACTGATTCTTTATTGCCGTCTGCACTGTCTTCACCTTGACAGGCCGCCAGAAATATAGCGACAAGTAGAATGGACCATGGTTTCATTTTGGGTATCCTGAGAAATTATTTGTTGTGGTTAAATTTAATAGTTTAAACCGAATTTTCGGACCGCACTCTTGGCCTTCATCGTTAATATTACATGAATAATTTCATTTTTTGGCAAATATGTAAATACCGATAGAAATGTTGTAGTTTCCCGGGTGATCTATACTTCTCATCGATACAATAAACATTTGAAGCCCTTAGCTTCCATTATTATATACTGGCAGGTCTATGAGAGACTCTGGTCTCTGAGTTATTGATGACGTAAAGGGTTGCATATGAGGTTACTCAAGGGAATATCGCTATTAGGAGTTCTTTGGCTTGGTTTTTTATTAAGTTCTTGCACGGAAAATGGGGATCGCCAAACAGATAATGAGCATCAGATAGATCTCAGCCTGTATCCAGAAACTCGCAAAGGTGAGGTAGTTGACCGCTATTTTGATACGCCTGTTGCTGATCCATACCGCTGGTTGGAAGATGACATGAGCCCAGAGACTGAGGCTTGGGTGAGGGCACAAAACGCCGTCACCTTTGGGTATTTAAATAAGATTCCTTATCGAGAGAATGTTAAAAAGCGGATAGAAACTCTGTGGAATTATGAGAAAGTCGGGGCTCCTTTTAAAGAAGGGGCTTACACTTACTTTTATAAAAACTCAGGATTGCAAAATCAATATGTTGTTTATCGCATTAGAGGAAATGGCGAGCCGGAAGTATTTCTAGATCCCAATACGTTTAATGGAGAGGGGACCACCTCTTTATCAACATTGAGTTTCTCTCAGGATGGTTCGCTGGCAGCCTATTCTATTTCAGAAGCAGGTAGTGACTGGCGCAAAATTATTATCATTAATGCAGAGACTAAACAGCCCTTAGAAGACCCTATTATTGACGCAAAGTTTTCTGGAATTGCCTGGAATGGGCAAGATGGATTCTACTATTCGAGTTATGACAAGCCTGAGGGTAGCAGACTTTCGGCCAAAACAGACCAGCATAAGCTTTACTACCATCGGCTAGGGACTGCCCAGCAAGAAGACCTCGTTATTTTTGGTGGTACTCCAGACCAGAAGCGCCGCTATGTAGGCGGGGATGTTACCGAAGATGGCCGATATTTAGTAATATCTAGTGCGGTTTCAACCTCTGGCAACGATCTTTATCTGAAAGATTTGACAATGCCTAATGCAGCATTGGTGACAATTTTAGATGACACTAATTCAGAAACCTATGTCATTGATAATGTCGGAACTGAACTTTACATAGTGACCGACCGAGACGCGCCAAACCAACGAATGGTGAGGGTTGATGCAGCCAACCCAAGACCCGAAAAATGGGAAGATGTTATTGCTGAGACTGAGTATGTGCTCTCGGCATCAACCGGTGGCGGGTATTTCTTTGCAGAATATATGGTCGACGCGATGTCAAAGGTTTACCAATATGACTACCAAGGTAACCAACTGAGAGAGATTAAATTGCCCGGTATGGGAAGCGCGAGCAGTATTGGTGGTAAGAGAGAAGAGACCAAGCTGTATTATTCTTTCACCAACTACAGCACGCCGCCAACCATTTTCGAGCTCGATTTACAGGGAAATACATCTGCAGTATTTAAAGCATCAGGCGCTAAATTTTCCAGCGACGATTATATTTCATCACAGCATTTTTATACTTCAAAGGGTGATGTTCAGATCCCAATGATGATTACGCATAAAAAAGGGTTGGTTTTAGATGGTAAAAATCCAACCATCCTTTATGGATACGGAGGTTTTAACATAAGCCTGACTCCGTCATTTAGTATTGCCAATGCGTTTTGGTTGGAGCAAGGGGGCGTATACGCGGTGCCGAATTTGCGTGGAGGTGGTGAGTATGGCAAGCAATGGCACGA
>DGAQ01000037.1:57588-84792 GCA_002382445.1 Porticoccaceae bacterium UBA4026
AACTATACCTCTCGAAACTACTTGGCGATTAACGGTCGCTCTAATGGAGGCCTCTTAGTCGGCGCGGTGATGACTCAAAGGCCTGATTTGATAGGAGTTGCACTTCCAGGGGTCGGTGTTATGGATATGTTGAGATACCACAGATTTACCGCTGGTGCTGGGTGGGCCTACGACTATGGCACATCAGAACAAAATCCTGAGATGTTTGAATATCTTAAAGGTTATTCTCCGGTACATAATGTTAGGCAAGGAGTGCAATATCCTGCCACAATGATCACCACAGGAGACCATGACGATAGAGTTGTTCCTGCCCACTCGTTTAAATTTGCAGCAGAACTACAAGCAAAACAGTCAGGGCAAAACCCCATATTAATTCGAATTGAAACTAATGCAGGACATGGAGCGGGAACTCCAGTAGCGAAAATTATTCAGCAGTACGCGGATAAGTTCAGCTTCACTTTTTTCAATATGGGCTTTAACAAGCTGCCTGTCATGGTAGAGGAATAAGGGCAGACAATTTTTATTGATAAAATAGGTAACATCCAAATACTTTTACAATTCGTAAGCTACAATGACTAAGTAATTAAATTTTATAATGGAGTTTTTATGAAGCACATCATGTCAGTTTTTATATTGGTTGGTCTAGCCTCGGTCAGTAGTTTGTCTCAAGCCGCCTGCAGTTTTGATGTTGAGGTGGGGGATTATTTGAAATTCAGCGCTGCGGACATGGCTGTCGAGAAAAGTTGTCAATCTATAACGGTTAATCTTAAACATAGTGGTAAGTTACCCGCGAATATTATGGGGCATAATTGGGTCTTATCTGCTGATGCCGATGTACAGGCGATTGCCACTGAAGGCATGAGAGCAGGGTTAGTCAGTAATTATGTGCCGGCTGGAGATGCAAGAGTGTTGGCAGTGTCCGAAGTGATTGGTGGCGGTGAGAGTACCAGTGTAACATTCTCTACAGCAGGCTTGACCAGCGGTGCTGCTTACACGTTCTTTTGTTCTTTCCCAGGCCACTCGTACAGCATGCGCGGGGTATTTACGGTTAATCCATAAAGATAAGATTCTAATAGAAAAGGCCGCTAAATAGCGGTCTTTTTTGTCCTAGTAAACTAAAGATACCGCTTATTTATCGACAAATGCGCGCTCAATAACATATTCACCCATGTGGCCACTGCGCGTTTCAGAGAAACCGCGCGCGTCTAAAATGGCACCCATATCTTTCAGCATGCCGGGGCTTCCGCACAACATAAACCGATCATCTTTTTTGTTAGGAAAAGGCAAATCTAGATCGAGAAACAATTTGCCGCAGGTCATCATGTCGGTTATGCGCCCATTGTTTCTAAAAGGCTCTCGTGTCACCAAAGGATAGTACTTTAGTTTTTGCTTCACTAAGTCGCCCAAATATTCATGCTCGATTAGTTCGTGCTGAATGTAGTCGGTGTAGGCGAGTTCCGAGACATAGCGTACCCCATGCGCAAGCACAATATAGTCAAATTGGTCGTACACCTCTGGGTCTTTAATAATACTTAGAAATGGCGCAAGGCCGGTCCCAGTGCCTATTAGATAGAGAATTTTTCCTGGTAGTAGGTGGTCAGCAATCAGAGTGCCGGTAGTTTTACTACCGATCAATACTTCATCGCCGACAGTTAGGTGTTCCAGTTTCGACGTAAGGGGGCCGTTTTCTACTTTGATGCTAAGAAACTCTAATTCATCTTCATGGTTGGCGCTGGCAATACTGTAAGCGCGCATTAAAGGCTTGCCTTCGAGCTCAAGACCGAGCATCACAAAATGACCATTTTTGAATCTAAATCCCGCATCACGCGTTGTTTTGAAACTAAACAGAGTGTCGTTCCAATGATGCACGGCGGTCACTGTTTCTGTTATTACCTTAGCCATGAAGCAATCCTATCTAAGCAGGTATCCTCAAGGGGATACTCTGGGGTCGCGCAGTATAGGGAAAATTCCTGACCAGGTACAGGGACCCATAGCGGTTATACGTTGTATCTATTGGCTTGGCGCTATGTGCAAATACAGCTTAAATAGTCCAGGGTGCTGGCGCATCACCGTCGATTTCATAGCGTTTTAACGCGTCTTTCAGCACTGAATAATCGATTATATGAGCTCTGGCCAGCGCTTCAACGGCTGCGATCGTGATACTTTTATTGTCCACCTCGAAAAACTGGCGGAGTACGGCCCGTTTGTCACTGCGGCCAAAGCCATCAGTCCCCAAGACAACTAGGCGCCCCTCTACATAGGGAGCGATTAATTGAGGCAGTGCTCTTACATAATCTGTCGCTACAATAATAGGCAGATCTCCGGGCAAACAAGCTTGCACATGACTGATCTTAGGCGTTTTGCTTGGCTTTAGCCGGTTGGCTCGTTCAACGGTTCGCGCTTCGCGCTCTAGCTCAGTAAAGCTAGTGGCACTAAAGATATCGCTAGCAACATTAAAATCATTGAGCAAATTATCGGCAGCAGCGATGACTTCGTTGAGAATGGTGCCGGAGCCGATCAGGCGCACCCTTACGTTGGTATCCTTGTCGCCACGCGTGCCTATCTGGTAGATACCTCGGAGGATGTCGTTCTCCACCCCTTTGGGCATATTAGGCTGAGCATAATTCTCATTCATCACCGTGATGTAATAAAACTCATCAACATTTCGTTCCATCATCTGGCGCATGCCATGATCCATGATAACCGCCAGCTCATAGGCGTAGGCAGGATCATAAGCGCGGCAATTTGGCACGGTCGATGCAACTATATGGCTGCTACCGTCTTGATGCTGCAGGCCTTCACCTGAGAGCGTTGTGCGGCCCGCAGTGGCACCTAATAAAAATCCTCGAGCGCGCTGATCGGCTGCTGCCCAGATGAGGTCGCCGACTCGTTGAAATCCGAACATTGAATAGTAAATATAAAAAGGCAAGGTCGGCGTGTCATGCACAGAGTAAGAGGTCGCGGCTGCCGCCCAAGATGAAAGGGCGCCGGCTTCATTAATACCTTCTTCCAATAACTGGCCGTTCTTAGATTCTTTATAAAACATCATCGAGTCGGAATCTTCTGGTGTATAAAGCTGGCCAAGAGGCGAATAAATGCCTATTTGCCGGAACAGATTATCCATACCGAAGGTTCTTGCTTCATCGGCTACTATAGGAACAATTTTTGGCCCCAGAGTCTTATCTTTTAATAGTGCCCCAAGCATGCGGACAGCTGCCATGGTGGTGGACATAGATTTTCCATCAGCATGCAACGCGAACTTTGCATATTGGTCAATCTTTGGGATCAATTGTGTCTCATTGGCAGGCTCTTTATCTGCTGTTTGAGTGATTTTCCGTGACGGAATATGTCCACCCAGTTCTTGGCGCTTTTTTCGCATATAAACCATTTCTTCACTATCATCGGCTGGCTTATAAAAGTTGAGAGACTCAAGATCATTATCGGTGAGAGGTAACGAAAACCGATCTCGAAAAGCGGTTAGCGATGTCATATCAAGGGTTTTCGCTTGATGAGAGGACATACGGCTTTCTCCAGCACCACCCATGCCAAAGCCTTTTTTAGTCTTGGCCAATATAACGGTAGGAGCCCCTTTGTGTGCTTTAGCTGCGGCAAATGCTGCATGTAATTTACGTAAGTCGTGACCGCCACGTTTTAATTTGTTGATTTCTGCATCTGTCATGTGGGCAACAAGATCTCGTGTTGCTGGGTCAGCGTCAAAGAATTTAGCCCGATTGTAATCGCCATCTTTAGAGCCTAGATCTTGGTACTCACCGTCGACCGTTTCGGCAAAACGTCTGAGTAAAACCTGATTGGTGTCATGGGCAAAAAGACTGTCCCACTCAGAACCCCAGAGGACTTTAATGACGTTCCATCCGGCGCCGATAAATAGGCTTTCCAACTCTTGAATAATCTGCCCATTACCACGCACTGGGCCATCGAGACGTTGTAGATTGCAATTAACGATGAAGGTAAGATTATCCAGCCCTTCACGTGCAGCAAGGGTCAAGCCGCCAATAGACTCAGGCTCATCCATTTCGCCATCACCAAACACACCCCACACATGACGCCCGTCAGTTTTCGCTAAGCCACGACCTTCAAGATAACGCATATAGCGGGCTTGGTAGACTGCACTAATAGGTCCAATTCCCATCGATCCTGTGGGAAATTGCCAAAAGTCGGGCATTAAGTACGGATGGGGATAAGAACAGAGTCCTTTGCCTGCGACTTCTTGCCGGTAGTTTGAAAGCTGCTCTTCGTCTAGGCGACCTTCTAAAAATGCTCTGGCATAAACTCCAGGTGCAGAATGGGGTTGAAAGTAAACTAAATCGCCACCAAAATCATCGGTTTGAGCGCGAAAAAAATGATTAAACCCTGTTTCAAAAATTTCCGCGGCAGAAGCGTAACTAGCAATATGGCCACCAAGCCCTCCGTATGCTTTGTTTGCGCGCATAACCATTGCCAGTGCATTCCAGCGGATAATTGCGGTAATTCGCTCCTCTAATTCTAAATTACCTGGATATGAGCCTTGCCGCTCTAATGGGATAGAGTTGCGATAAGCAGAAAATGGTTGCCCGCTTACTGTAAACCCACTATTTCTGATCACCTCTTCAAGCTGTCGAATTAGAAATTGAGCTCGTTCAACACCTTGCACTGAGGTAACGGCAGATATGGAGTCGATCCAGTCTTTGGTTTCGGCAGGGTCACTATCGGTCAATTTAATGCCGTAGTTTGAAAATTTCATAAGGTTGCATTCACTATCAAAAAACAAATTGTAAGGGACATTGATTGGCATGTGTTGCCGTTATTGGAGCAATATGAGACCCTATACGGCATATCAAAAGGTAAGAATACTAAAATATAAGCATAATATGCCAAATAATAAGATAGATACCATAGATTTAAGAATTCTTCGTGAATTGCAGCAGTCAGGAAAATTGTCCAATGTGGACTTAGCCGGTCGTGTTGAGTTGACTCCTTCTCCCTGCTTAAGCCGAGTCCGATCGCTGGAAGAGCGGGGTATCATTGATCGTTATGTCGCTTTGGTGAGGCCCAGCTCTGTGGGCCTCCTTATTAATGTTTTTATCCAGGTAACTTTAGAGCGGCAGGTAGAAAAAGCTCTTGAGAGTTTTGAGGCACAGATGCAGCGTTACCCTGAGGTTATGGAGTGTTATCTAATGACGGGTAATAGCGACTATTTAATTCGTTTATTAGTGCGTGATATAGCTACTTTAGAAGAGTTTATTGTGCAAAAGTTATCTACCATTGAAGGCGTTTCAAATATCCAATCTAGCTTTGCGTTAAAACAGGTAAAATATAAAACTGAGCTTCCTATTGCGACAACCTAATAGTTCATATTTAGTCTGTTTTGGATGGGAATTTCGCATAAGTGCCGACTATATGTTCTCAACTGTGCATCACTAAGCTAGCGTGGTTTTTCGACCTTTAATGTTTAAACTAAGCGGATTACTCGACACTTGCGAGAGATATCTCCGCTTTATCTCATATTAAGGGCCTTTAATCTCAAACTTACAGCACCACCTTCCAGACTGTTTTAATCTTGGAGACGTATAAAATGCTGATCGGAGTTTCTGGGCATAGTGTGGCGGGTCCAAACTAGAGTAACGTCACCCTTACGAGAGCAGTTAAAATAAAATTTAAAGTTAGCACTTAATTTCAGGGGATTTAAAATGGTATTCAGAAAGAGGTTACTTTCATCTAGTGTTGCACTAGCGCTCATCGGCACAGCCGTTCCTGCGTTCGCTCAGGACGAGGGTGTGATAGAAGAAATTATTGTCACAGGCGGCATTAGGGGTAGCTTGAAGGCCTCTATGGATATCAAACGTGATTCACAAGGTGTCGTTGATGCCATTTCTGCCGAAGATATGGGTAAGTTCCCAGATCAAAACTTGGCGGAGTCCCTGCAGCGTATTACCGGTGTTTCTATTAGTAGGTCGCGCGGTGAAGGAAGTCAGGTAACAGTGCGAGGCTTTGGCCCTGACTATAACCTAGTAACCTTTAATGGTCGACAGATGCCAACCCACAGTGACACCAGTCGCTCGTTTGATTTTGGTGACTTAGCCTCTGAGGGCATTGCAGGTGTTCAGGTCTACAAAACCGGTAGAGCAGACATACCTACAGGTGGTATCGGATCTTCAATCAATATTTCTACTACGAAGCCTCTGGATGATCCCGGTCAGAAAATGAGTGGTACCATCAAGATGGTGGCTGACACCTCAACTCGAGAGGGTGATGAAATCACTCCCGAGTTCTCAGGTATCTACTCTAATACTTTTGCGGACGACACCATTGGTATAGCAATTACTGCCGTATCTCAGACTCGCCACAATGGCGTTAACGCAGTTGAGACGCAGGGCTGGTTTACTAATGCAGGAGACAAATCTGGTGCGAATGGTATTCCAAATAATGAAAATCAGGTTAACCGTCCGCAAAGTGCAGATGAATTTTACTCAATCCCTCAGCAAGTTGCCTATTCTATTAATGAGTATGAGTCGGTTCGAAAAAATGGGCAGCTAGTGTTGCAGTGGGCGCCAAGTGATGCGGTCACCGCTACGGTAGATTATGTTCGTTCTGAACTTGATTTAGAACATAGAATGAGTGATATGTCGGCTTGGTTTAGTAATGGCGCAGCGCCGGGGCAATCCTCGACGTGGACGGATGGACCTCAGGCTTCACCATTAGTCTATCAAGAGGATCTGAACAACGCTGACTTTGCAATGGGCATGCACCGCGATGGACGAAAGAGTGAGAATAGCTCGGTCGGTTTTAATCTTGAGTGGCAAGCCTCGGACGCCTTAGTATTAGCGCTGGATCACCATGATTCAAGCGCAGAGTATGGCGCAAATAGCCCCTATGGCACTAGTTCTTTGGTGACCATTGCCAGTTTCAACAAGGTTGGACAAACTGTTTATTACGGCCAAGAAATGCCTGTTTTAGAGCTAAATTTGAATTCTGGAGGTGAAGCTAATCGCCCTCTGTATAAGAATGACATGGTGGTGACGGGTAGCGTTTTTACAAATAGTGCAGCAAAAATGGATATCGAGCAGTCCAAGTTTAGTGGTACGTTCGATTGGTCTGAAGAATCCAGCATTGACTTTGGTGTGCAGTTGACCGAAGTGTCAAACCGTTCTGTCAGCAAAACTGTTCAATTGGACAACTGGGGTGGCTTGACACTGCCCGGTGAGTTGAGTGACGTTGTGGTTCGTTCATCTATTGATGGCCAGTTTGATCAACTGGGCGGAAGTAATGATCCGCGTCAGCAGACAGAATACTTTACAGCCGATTTAGCAGATGCAATAGCCGTTGCTGAGGCACGTTATGCCACGCTCGGTATTCCATATGCCCAGGTAGGTGATTGTGGTACTGGATACTGCGCATCTACCGACTGGAATGTAGACAAAAGAACGACAGAAGAGACAACGGCAGCCTATATTCAATGGAGGCTTTCGACCGAGTATGAAAGTATGCCGGTCAATATGAAGCTAGGCATTCGTCACGAATCAACCGACGTTACCTCTGCTGCCTTAGCACCGACCTACAGCGACGTGTATTGGGTTGGCGGCAATGAATTTACGCTTGTTGAAGCATTAGATGCAGATGGCAATTCCATTCAGGCGTTTGATGATTATACCGGCGACTATGATGTCGTGTTGCCTAACTTGGATTTTGACATTGAGGTTATGCAGGATGTTATCCTCCGGGCTTCTTGGAGTAAAACAATTACTCGACCTAGCTTTTCAGATATTCAGGGTGGCGTAACGGTTAGCGGTATCTCCTTTAAAAATAACGGTGGGTTTGCCGGTGGTGGTAATCCTGGTCTAGAGCCCATTGAGTCAACTAACTTCGATCTGTCAGCTGAGTGGTATTACGATGAGTACAGCTACGTGTCGGTCGGATATTTCGATAAAGATGTTAAAAACTTTATTGGATCTTCAGTACTTCCAGCTGAGCCATTGTTTAACTTAAACTGGCCCTTAGGTGGTGTCCTGTTTGATCAGGCAGTCGCAGAGAGTGGTATTGATCCCTTGAACTATTCTGAAGTTGGCGCCTATATTTTACAAAACTATGCGAGCAATGCGGCCATTTCAGAAGTCGGTGGTCAGCCAGCGATATACGGTGTCGATGGTGATCCGATTCTTACCTTCCAGGTGACTGCGCCGGCTAACCAAAGAGACGCTAAGGTTGATGGTATTGAAATTAATATCCAGCATAATTTTGGTGACAGTGGTTTCGGTATGATTGCCAACGCTACCTTTGTAAATGCTGATGTCGCCTATGACAATATGCAGATCGATTCTCAGTTTGTACTTAATGGTTTGAGTGATTCAGCTAACCTTGTCGGCTTCTATGATAAGGACGGTCTTCAGTTGCGATTAGCTTACAACTGGCGTGATGATTACTTGGCGGGCGTAGGGCAGGGAGCAGGTACCTACACTAACCCGACTAATCTTGAGGCCTTTGGTCAGCTGGATATTAGCGCAAGCTATGAGTATAGCGATAATTTATCCTTTTTCTTTGCAGGTATTAACGTGCTTGAAGAAACCTATAATGTGTATGGTCGAGATAAGTTACAAGTATTGCAGGCTGGTCAAACCGGTGCGCGGTATGATCTGGGTGTAAGATATACCTTTAAGTAAGCTTTAAAACCTTGTAGGTATAGCAGATTGCAAAAGTGGCCGCTTAAATTTTTAAGCGGCTTCTTTTTTTGTGGCATGTAAAGCAATAATATTATTTGAGTTGTGGCTCAGTGAGTTAAGCTATTGAAGCTAGCGTTTTGAGCGGCTATTCTAGGTTGATTACACGGCGTAGGTACTAGGCATTGGAAGAGCAAAAAATTACTCGTTTAGTCATTGTTGGCGGCGGCACTGCAGGGTGGCTTACGGCCGGTATTATTGCTGCCGAACATTTCGTTGATTCTAAAACAAAGACCAATGAGCATAGCTTTGAGCTGACCCTCATCGAGTCCCCCGATATTGCAACCATAGGCGTGGGTGAAGGAACATGGCCCTCTATGCGTTCGACATTGCAAAAAATGGGGATCTCTGAGACTGATTTTATTCGCGAATGTGATGCTAGTTTTAAACAAGGGACTCTCTTTAAAGGTTGGAAAACTGGTCACGACGATGCCTACACGCACCCTTTTACAATTCCCCATGCATATGCTGAGACTAACCTAGCCCCGCAATGGCAGAGCTTTCGGGATAAGGTTGATTTTGCAGAGGCGGTGTCATCACAAAACACTTTGATGTTTAAGGGCTTGGCTCCAAAACAAATATCGACACCAGAGTTTGCATTCAATGTGAACTATGGTTACCACCTCGATGCAGGTAAGTTCGCTGAATTCTTACGTCGGCACTGCGTCGAAAAGCTTGGGGTTAAACACCTTAGGGCCAATGTTACTGGGGTTATTTCAGCTGAAAATGGTGATATAGCCTCTGTCACTACAGATGTTTGTGGCGATATTCAGGCAGATCTATTTATTGACTGCAGTGGTTCGCGAGCGTTGTTATTAGGCGAGCATTATGGCGTTGCAATATCCTCTAAAAGCGACGTCTTATTTAATGACACGGCACTGGCAGCTCAGGTCCCTTACACAAAAGAGAGCGATGCGATTGAGTCGAGTACGCTGTCAACGGCCCAAACTGCGGGTTGGATTTGGGATATTGGTTTACCGTCAAGACGTGGCATTGGGCATGTGTATTCTAGCCGCCATAATTCTGAGGGGCGTGCGACGGAGGAATTACTAGCCTATATAGCCTCAACGGTGAGTCAACAGGCAGCCGAGGCCGCCACTATTCGTAGGCTGGATTTTATGCCTGGCCACAGAACTAAGTTTTGGCACAAAAACTGTGTTGCCATAGGTATGTCGGCAGGGTTTATTGAGCCCTTGGAGGCCTCAGCGCTTGTATTGGTGGAGCTTTCAGCGGCTATGATAGCCGATCAACTACCGGCGAATCGGCACATAATGGATATTGTGGCTAAGCGGTTTAATGAAAAGTTTTTATACCGATGGGACCGCATTATTGATTTCCTAAAATTGCACTATGTTTTGAGTGAACGACGAGACACCGCTTACTGGCGAGATAATTGTGATCTCAGCACGATTCCCAAAAGTCTGTCAGAAAGGCTGGAGATTTGGCGGCACCAATGTCCCTGGCACAGGGATGCTGTCCATGTAGATGAAATGTTTCCTTCAGCCAGTTTTCAATATGTGCTCTATGGCATGGGTTTCGTCACTCAGCAGAGCTCTTTAGGGTCTCGCACCGATCGAGAGGCTGCCAATATAGGCATGCAATTATTCCAAGAGAACGCGGACAAAACGCAACGGTTGGTTGGTATGTTACCGAGCAATCGAGAACTGATTGATAAAATTAGCACTTACGGTTTTCAAAAAATATAAACTGATGGTTATTTAACCCTAGGAAAAAGCATTGCCGGAGAAAAAATGAGTAACTACGCCATACTCAACAATACTGTACATAGAGATTTAAAGGTGATTACTGAGTTAGGTGAAGCTTATGGCAGTAATGTTATGCACGCCATGACCTTTCCTATGGAATTCCGGGATGTCCAATCTTGTTATCCGATATTATTTTGTAAGGATCCAGAAAGTGGCCAGTTTTATCCCACTGCGCTCTTTGGTTTTGAGAAAAATCAAAATTTATTTCTCAATGAAGAGGGTTGGGACGCCAGCTATATTCCGATGATGATTAAACGGCATCCATTTTTAATTGGTTTTCAGGCGGATCCAGAGAAAGGCGAAGGGGCTAAAAAACCTATTATTTCAATCGATATGGATAATCCTCGTATTAGTCAGACTGAAGGTGAGGCATTATTTACTGATAGTGGCGATCCTAGTGAATACCTAAAGCAGTCAATGGCCAGGTTAGAGGCGATACACCGTGGCCACGAGCACAACAGGCTCTTTATTGAAACACTACTCAAAAATGAGTTATTACAATCGTTTACCTTAGAAATTACTCTCAATAACGGCTCTAACAATAAGCTTTCGGGTTTTTACACCATTGATGAGGAAAATTTGCATAAGCTAGGTGCAGAGGCTTTAGCTAGCTTGCATTCCCAAGGGTTTCTGCAGGCAATTTATATGGCGGTCGCATCCTTCGCCCGTATTCGACCTATGATAGATAAACAGAACGCCATACTCGCCTAGTATATTGGTGACATTTTTATGATTGTGCTGAAGGATAAATAGCTATGCTCAAGGTTGACACTGAGGTGCAAGAAATACAGGGCTGTCTTCCAGCGCGGCTTCCTGAAGAGGTTCTTTTGTCTACCCAACCTCTGGTCATGAGAGGATTAGTGGCTGACTGGCCTATGGTTAGCGCAGCCGCTAAGTCATCAGACCATGTCCTAGACTACTTGGGGAAGTTCGATAGCGGACGACCCTTAACAGCGATGCTCGGCAGTCCCGATATTGAGGGTAGAATTTTCTATAACGATGATCTGACGGGCTTTAACTTTGACTATGCCCGAATAGGCTTACAGGAGGTTTTCGCTAGGCTAAGAGAGTCGCAATCAATAACAAAACCACCGATGGTTTATGTGGGCTCAACCAATATTGATAATTGGTTACCAGGGTTTCGGAATGAAAATGATTTAGATTTAGACGACTATAGTCCGATGGCAAGTATTTGGATTGGCAATCGTAGTCGTGTCGCAGCGCACTATGACTTTCCTACTAACATTGCCTGTTCGGTGGCTGGTCGCCGCCGGGTTACGCTGTTTCCACCAGATCAATTAAATAATCTTTATGTGGGGCCCATTGATATGAACCCTGCAGGCCAACCAATAAGTTTGGTGGATTTTTCACATCCAGATTATGAAAAATTTCCTCGCTTTAAAGAAGCTTTAAAAGTAGCTCAAACGGTAGAATTAGAGCCGGGAGATGCCATTTTGATACCCAGCATGTGGTGGCACCATATTGAGTCACTCTGTGAAGTCAATGTGCTAGTTAATTACTGGTGGCGCAGTACGCCATATTTCCTAGGCGGGCCTTTAAATGTGCTTCAACATGCGATGCTCGGCTTGAAAGATTTGCCGTCCGAACAGAGGGATGTTTGGCGGGAAATTTTTAATCATTATGTATTTAACCCCTCTGAAGAAAATATGGCTCATATCCCTAAGGAGGCTAGAGGGGTGCTTAATAAAATAGATGAGACAACTGCGGCTAAGATCCGTACTCTTTTAATGAGTAAATTAAAACACTAACCCATCTAGAAGGATTGTGATTTGGATTCTACCAAGGTAAAAAAAGTCGTCATCGTCGGTGGTGGCACAGCAGGTTGGATGACTGCGGCTTCTCTTGCTAAATTAATAGGCAAAAACCTTGATATTACCTTAATTGAGTCCGACGAGATCGGTACTGTTGGTGTGGGTGAGGCAACTATACCCACCATGATGACGTTGCACCAGCTGTTGAAAATTAACGAACAGGAATTCATGTCAGAGGTTCAGGCGACGTTTAAATTGGGCATCTCATTTGAAAACTGGAAAAATGTTGACCAGGCCTATATTCACTCTTTTGGCTTTACCGGACAAGATTGTTGGGCGGCTGGGTTCCAGCATTTCTGGTTAAAAGGCAAAGAGCGAGGTATTAGTAAAGAATTCGGCGATTACTCTGTTGAACTTCAGGCGGCAAAGGCCAATAAATTTGCAGTATTACCCAACAATGGCTTGAATTACGCCTACCACATTGATGCCAGTCTCTATGCTAAGTTTCTGCGCCGTTTGGCAGAGCGGCATAATACAAAGCGTGTGGAAGGTAAAATTACGGTCGTTAATCAGCATGATAATGGAGATATTAAGAGTGTCGTTCTAGCCTCAGGAAAAATTATTCAAGGCGATTTATTTATTGATTGCAGCGGATTCGCAGGGTTGCTTATAGAAAAAACATTGAACACTGAATTTGAAGATTGGTCCCAGTGGTTGCCCTGTGACAGCGCGATAGCTGTGCAGACACGATCGGTCAGAGATCCTATTCCCTATACGCGTGCAATCGCCAGAGAATCGGGTTGGCAATGGCGCATTCCACTGCAGTCACGAGTCGGCAATGGCCTGGTGTTTTGCAGCAAATACCTCACTGATCAGGAAGCGACTCAAACGCTGCTTAGTAATTTGGAAGGTGAAGTGCTCACCGAGCCGAGAGTGATTAAATTTCGCACCGGCCAGCGCACGCAGCATTGGAACCGTAATTGCATTGCTCTAGGTTTAGCGGGTGGTTTTGTAGAGCCCTTAGAGTCTACCAGCATTCATCTTATTCAAAGAGGCATTATTCGTTTGATGCAAATGTTTCCTTTTGATGGTGTTGTTGAGCCGGACGTCCAAGAATTTAATAGCCAAATGAAGGACGAGTTTTACTTTATTCGTGACTTTATTGTTATGCATTACCATCTCACCGAGCGGACTGATACGGAGTTTTGGCGGCACTGTAAGGCGATGAAGATTCCTGATTCTTTGCAGCATCGTTTAGATTTGTTTAAGAAAACCGGACGTATATTCCAGCAAGCAGGCGATGTCTTTGCTGAAAATAGCTGGTCTCAAGTTATGCTGGGCCAAGGACTAATACCTGAACATTATCATCCCATTGTCGATATGATGAGTGATGATGAACTAGAGCAGTTTCTAAAAAAAATCAGCATCTCAGTTGAGCAGACTGTTTCACAATTGCCTTCGCACCAACAGTTCTTGTCTCAGTATTGTCCGGCTAAGTCTATCTAGGAGATCACATTGGACCAAACTAATGTATTTGGTGAGCCAATTGAAGAATGTTGCAGCCACCCCATTACTGGGTTCTTCCGTGACGGCTTTTGTCGAACCAATAAATATGACCAGGGTTCCCACACGGTTTGCGCCCTGATTACAGAGGAGTTTCTTGTCTTTTCTCAATCAAGGGGCAACGATCTATCTACCCCAAGACCGGAATATAACTTTTTAGGTTTGCAGCAAGGCCAGTCTTGGTGTCTTTGTGCTGCTCGTTGGATCGAGGCTCATGAGGCGGGATTTGCGCCAAAAGTTCATCTAAAACGAACCAATAGTCAGGCACTTGAGATTGTGCCCATGGATATTTTGCGTAAGTATGCAACTGATCTAAACTAACAATACTTAATATAATAAAAATTAAGGCTGACTAATGAGTTTATACGATAAATATATCTTACCCATTTTTTTAAACTGCGCCTGTGGCTCAAAGCCTATTAATTACCAGAGGGAAAAAGTCGTGCCTCAGGCTTCAGGGATAATTTTGGAGGTTGGTATAGGGTCTGGCCTGAATATTCCCTTTTATGATCGAGCCAAGGTAGAAAAAATAATTGGTCTTGATCCCTCTGCCGAGCTTAACGCGATGGCAAAAAAGGTTGCTGATAAGCATAACTTGCCCGTTGACTTTATGCTGAGTGGTGCAGAAAATATGGCGCTGCCTGATAATCACGTAGATACGGTCCTAGTCACCTATACCATGTGTACTATTCCTGATGCGTTGAGCGCTAACAAGGAAATGCTCCGCGTATTGAAACCCGGTGGCAGGCTTATTTTCTGTGAACACGGATTGGCCCCTGATGCGAAGGTGTCAAAATGGCAGAGTCGAATCGATCCACTTTGGGGAAAGATTGCCGGTGGCTGTCACCTGAATCGAGATATTCCTGAGTTAATTCGTTCTTCAGGTTTTCAGATTCAGACTATGGATGAAATGTATCTGCCCAGCACACCTAAATTTGCCGGTTACAACTATTGGGGTGTGGCTGTCGCCAGCTAGCTCATAGCTTAAAGTGAACTTCAGTCGCCACCAGGGTTTCACCACATTGGTCGCAACGCACTTGCGTCTTGAGCGATTGCTCACATGAAAGATGATGCATCAGCATAGGTTTTCCTTTGCCCGTTTGACACCACTTATCTCCCCATTCTAAGAGAGTTGAAAAATAGGAAAAAAGGTCTTGTCCTTTGTCCGTAAGGTGATATTCATAACGCAGGGGACTCTGACGATAGGCGCGTTGGCAGAATATTCCTTCATTGACTAACAACTTCAATCTATCGGCAAGAATATTGGTCGCCACGGGTAGTTCTTTATGAAAATCGTCGAATCTCTTTAGCCCATGAAAAGCTAGAGCGACAAGATTTGCAGTCCATCGATCACCCAGTAAATTTATAAGATGTCTGTAGAGAGTCTTACCTAGGCCATCCCTTTGGATTGAGCTAGACCGGCGGCGAGTTTTAGTCACTCGTTGATCTTTTCCTGCACCAGGCCCGGGAATAAAAACCACATCTTGATTACAGTAATCAGATTGCATAATTGGCCAAAAGACCTTTCCACACCGATTGTGTACTAGCTCTACAGAATCCAATTCTGGCGTCGAGAAATACTTCCGCTCCCAGTTCATTGTCATTAAACCATTATGATAAAGTTCAATAGATTTTTTGGTCATGTGATAGGTGGGCCGGTTTGGATCAGATTGATTTTTTCGCAGACAATCGACAGATTGGAGCCATTTGAACGTCATGAAGCCTTTGCAGCAACTAGCATTAAGTGCCAGCGTGATCTAGATTTTAGTCATGACAAGTTAGACGTTAACGGTGGTTGTATTGCCTTAGGGCATCCTATGGGCGCCACAGGCGGCATCATGATGGGCACCTTGATAGATGAGTTAGAGCGGCGACAGTTAAAAATAGGTATTATTGCCGCAAGTAGTGCTGCGCTTTTAATCGAGTGCCTATAGTTTTCATTATTAAATGCATAGAAAACATTTAATCATTCGGCTACATTAGCCGGTAATTTTGAGAGTTTGGTTGGGGTAATTTCATGAAAAACGTTATTCAAAAAATCCTTATTTTGGTTGTTTTTCTAACCATATCCTCGGAGTTACTTGCATCTGATAGACCTCAGGTAAAGTCTTTAGACGGCTTAAAGCCAAACCGCATTCTGTTTGTGGGGAATAGCTATCTCTACTATAACGACAGTTTACATAACCATGTACAACGAATGGCAGCGGAAAAATTTCCTGAAAAAGCCAAGTTCGCTAAGTATAAATCGTCGACGATCGGTGGCTCCCGACTAGCTCACCACAATCTTGACCATCTTTTAAAGGCCAAAAATATAGGTGTAAAAAAACCATTCGAGCTGGTTATTCTCCAAGGGGGCAGTATGGAGCCCCTATCAGAGCCTGCGAGACGACAATTCAATGAACAAGCCAAAACAATGATTGAAAAGATAAAAACCAGTGGCGGTAAGGCTGCACTTTATATGACCCATGCCTACGTAAAACCCCATGGAAAATATGCTCCTGGAATGATCGATGATATCAGAAGTTTATATGTTAAAGCCGGCAACGATAACAAGGCGCTAGTCATACCCGTAGGTATTGCTTTTAAAAAAGCCTATCAATACAGGCCGGATATTGTACTGCATAAAGATTTTGATGGCAGTCATCCCAGTTTACTGGGTACATATTTAGCGGCCAACGTTGTTTTTGCCTCAATATTTAAAACCTCTCCGGTTGGATTGAAATATAACTATTTCGATGCCGTTGCAGATGAAGACAGAGACTTTTTACAAAAGGTAGCCGAAGAAACTGTAAGCGAATTTTTTAATTAGCCTGTGGGCCTTTCGCTTAGTATTTTAATTACTGTGGCTCTCGCTCGATAGCCATAGATTCACTAGGCCAAAGGTGATTGAATTCTTCAATACGCAGTAAGCGTTGGCTCAGTGTTTCTTCATGCTGACCACTGCTGACCAAACTCTGGTAACTAGCCATCAATCGTTGGATCATTGCCTGATCCGAGCCGCTGCTAGCGGCCAGATATAAGCCGTTGGAAATACCATCAAGTTTTAACACTGGTTTAAACGATGAGCAATCTAGATCATCCCGACTACACAGTTGCATCATGCCACCATCACTCATCGGAAATAACGCGATGCGACCCAGTAGTGCTTTTTTAACATTTTGATAATTACTGTTTACTGGCTGCAAATTTTCGAAGCCTCTATCCTTTAGGTACTGGTGGTGGATATGTTCATTGACGACCCCCATCTGCCATTTTTTTGCATCCTCCAAACCATTGATACTAATATCATCTCTGGCTGTTAGACGGAACAGATAATAGGCCACAGGAATGAGTTGGCCTACCCAATGGAATTGTTCTTCCCTAGTGGCGTCTCTTGCGATGGGGTAAATAAGGACATTCGGATTAGTTTGGGCTTTAAGATAGGCTCGTTTCCACGGTTCGAAACTTAACTGATAATCCTGCTGAGCGCCGGCCAGTAAGTGCTCGACAAAAGCGGTAGCTTCTCCTCCGCTGCCAGAGGTGTCTGCCTTAAGCGTAAAGGGAGAGGCTTCAGCCAGCAGTAATATAGGCGGTTCGTCGGCATTACTGATCGTCGCCAACACTATCATTATTATAAATGCTAAGGCTGGGTGGCAGCTCCCCATAGATTTAGAGTTTGGAGATAACATGGGGCAGATACGAAAAGGTGGCTTCACAAAATTCTGATAGCTGCTTTATGTTGGACTGCAACTGCGCGGTATAATTCTTATTATTAACCTCTCTTTGTTGAAGCCGACTTGCGGTATCTCCTAGCGCTATAAATCCAAAGTTGGAACAGAGCCCAGCTAGCGCGTGGGCGGCCCCAGTGATTGGCGCGTGATTATCTAAGGAGGCCGCACAAATTTGTTCTACTAACCGTCTAGCTGAAATCTCAGCCTCCTCATAGAGAGAACGAACTTTTTCGACTCCGAGTGTTGTGCTGTGATCTTGCAGAATATTCATCGCTATAAACTCATTGTCATTGACGCTCTGAGGCTGAAGAGTACTTCCCTGAACGTCCGGAAACAGATGTGCGATAGAAGTAGAAAGTTTATTCATATCTAAGGGCTTTTCGACTACCGCATTCATCCCCGCCGTTAGGCATCTGTCATGCATCTCCGAGCTTAGAATCGCACAGCTACCGATAATTTTCATTTCATTATATTCAGGCATCTCCCTTATGCGACGCGTTGTTTCTATACCGTCCATTACAGGCATATGTATGTCCATAAGAACTAAATCTATCTTTTCGCTATAGAGAATGTCTAGTGCTTCTTGACCATTCCCCGCCAAAAATGTTTGCCAAGACTGCTGTTCAAGCTGCCCCTTAAGTAATTTTCTGTTTATTTCAACGTCATCTACGGCCAAAATATTTAGTGCTTTGCGCTTAGTTTGCATTGCCGCTGGGACTGTTGATGGCTCATGTTCATTAGGATCGGCAGCGGTGAAAGTCAGATCGAACCAAAAGGTGCTGCCGACCCCTTTTTCGCTGTTGAAATCAATGATACCACCTTGTTTTTCTATAATTTCCTTGCAGATAGCCAAACCTAAGCCGGTACCGCCATAACGCCGAGCAACAGTACTGTCCTCTTGGCTGTAGGGGTCGAAAATTTGTGCCTGCGACTGGTGGGCTATACCTATACCCGTATCGATTACCGAAAAGCGTAGATTAAAAGTATTATCATTATCACAGCGTTCAACCGTCAGCGTAATAGAGCCTCTTTCAGTGAATTTTAAAGCGTTATTAAGAAGATTAAGAAACACCTGTCGCAATTTTTCTGGGTCGCCACAAACCCTTGCCGGCACATCATCGGCGATGATCTCATAGAGATTAATGCCCCTTTTCTCAGCGGTGGTATTGACTGAAAATATGACGCCGTGTATCAGGCCGTGCAAATTAAAGGGAATAGACTCTAGTTCAAATATACCCTGTTCATATTTGGCATAATCTAACGCGGAACTCATCATCACCAAAAGTGACTTACTAGAATCATAGATGGCATCAACATACTCGGCCTTATCTCGGTGCCTTGGATTGTGTTTTAAGAGTTCGGCCATACCGAGAATGCCATTCATTGGCGTTCGTATCTCATGGCTCATTATAGCCAAAAATTCCGTTTTTGCCTGGCTGGCATTAATGGCAATTTGTCGCTCTCTATCAAGTTCTTTGGTGCGATCCTCAACCGTTTTTTCGAGGTTTTCATGACTTTCTTTAATTTGCTGATGCTGGGTACGAATAATCGCAAGGTGATCATTAAAAGCCCTAATAAGGACGCCAATCTCATCGTCTTGGTGTTTCTCTGGCATTGGAATTCGCTGATCGCTGAGACCCTGCTGTATAGGTCGGCTAGCCCTAAGTATCGACCGAGTGAAGGTGAAATAAAATAATGATATCAGGCAGATGGTGAGGGCAAAGTTTCGCAAAATACCTGACGTAACAACGACAACTGATCGCCTAATAAATGTATCTGCTGCCAATGTTGGATCTACTACTACCAGTAATTGACCGACCGCTTGGGGATAAATAATGGGATCAAGTAACCGTTGTTCGATAGTTTGGGGTTCTCCAAAAAGCCAACGTTTGAAGGGTGTGCTTTGTGATGTGAGGGGGTTGTCTGCCGATCCAAGAAGAGCTCCACTGTCATCATATATGGCAGCAGAAACAATAGACAGATTACTCACCAAGCCTTCACTCACTTGTTCCGCACCATTACTGTCGAGATTGTAGGCTGCGTGAAATGCTGCTCGATTGGCGGTAATTAACACGTCATTAATAAGCTCAGTAAGTTCGTCTTTTTGAGAAAAATAATCGAGATAAATTTGTCCGCTACTTATGATAATTCCAATTAAAAACGCGGCTATAACCGCGACTTTAGTTTGTCGGTAGGAAAGACTTTTTCTGAGTGGAATTTTGTAATTTTGCATCTTTTACAAGATTTCTATTTGTAGACTACATCTGCAACGAAAATATAACCGGTGCCATGTGCAGTATTTATAAATTTTGGATGGGTACGGTCATCGCCGAGCTTTTTCCTAATTCGGGCGATCATCACATCTATTGTTCTATCGGTAGGAAACCAATCACGACGTTTCATATGATTCATGATTTGATCTCGATTAAGCACATAGCCAGTATGCTGAATGAGCGTTGAAATTAACTGGAACTCACCCTCAGTCAAACGGGCTTCGTCTCCATCATTATTGTGTAATACTCGCTTACCTATATGCAGGGTCCACTCACCAAATTGAACTGTTTTGACATCTGCAAAATTATTATTGCCAACGCTCGATCTATATTTGACGCGCTCGAGAAGATTTCTAACTCTGACTATAAGCTCTCTTGGATTATAGGGTTTGGTGACATAGTCATCAGCCCCTAACTCCAGGCCCACAATTTTATCGATGTCGTCATCTTTTTGAGTGACTAAAATAATACCTACGCCCGATCTACTGCGAAACTCACGCGTTAGCTCAAGTCCTGTTCGCCCTGGGATTTTAATATCCATTAAGATGATGTCGATAACTTTTTCAGAAAATAGTTTTTCAGCCTGATCACTAGAGCCCGCCTTATAAACTATATAGTTTTCTGCCGTAAAGTAGCTGGCCAGCAAGTTAAGACTAGCGGGTTCATCTTCAACGATAAGTACTGCAGATTGCTTTGTCTCTTCCATAAACCCCACGGCTACCAAATATGTATCGTATTAGTTAGTTAATCCATCTTGTCTTTAACAGACCTCTGCTCACTCGTCGATCTGATTTCAGTCTAAATCAAGGGGTATTGGTTAGCAAGAAAGGCTAGACGTACTTTTTCTAGTTAATTTTACTAAGTTTATAGGCGGTTTTGATGGGAGTGCTTAGCCGGCATTTAAGTTTGTGTTGTACCCTGCATAAAGTTAGAAGTCGATAAAGGGGGAAAGCAACTAAACAGATACGGTGAAATAGTGTTAACAATTGGTTCACAACTTAGAACAATATTCCCCCACCCTTGATGACCAAAGAAAGTATTCTTTGTTGGGAGTATGGGGGAAATTAAAATCATCGGGAGATAAGGTATGTCTAAGTTAAGTTATATGTCCGTTGCCATCAAGACCATTGCTGTTTTAGGAACGATGACAGTAAGCGCGTTGGCTATGGGTCAAGAAGAAAAAGAGCTGGAAGAAGTTGTGGTTGTAGGCTCGCAAATCAAAGGAGCAGCAATTAATACCGCTTTACCAGTAAGCATTATTTCAGCAGACGACATTGACGCTCTCGGATTAGACTCGGGTGCAGAATTGCTGGAAAATATGGCCGAAATGGGACTTAACTATTTTAATGAGGCAGAGGCTTTTTCTGGCGGCGTGAACTCGGCACGAGGTGATATTGGATCATATAACTTAAGAAATATGGGCGTGGGTAATACGCTGGTTCTTCTTAATGGTCGACGACTGGTTAATGCTGCCGGCTATCAAACAGAGCTACTCGGCGGTGATTACGTGCCGACACTAAGTGTAAACTCGAACGTCATTCCTACCTCAGGCATGAAAAGGGTAGAGGTTCTAAAAGATGGCGCCTCTGCAATCTATGGTGCAGACGCAGTGGCTGGTGTCATCAACAATGTCATTGATACTGAATACGAGGGATTTAGTTTTACCACTAAGCTAAGCGGCTTTGACCACTTTAACGCCGAAGATTTAACCTTTAGCGCCAAGTTTGGTAAGGCATTTAATGAGGGTGACTCGCACCTAACGGTTCTAGTTGATTACTATGATAGTGACAGCATTAAGGCCACTGAAGATGAGCGTTGGAGCATTGGTGACCACCGCAAGATATTACCCGATGACTCGCTCTGGAAGACTAACTCATCATTTAACAATGTCTATTCTTACCAGTATGCTCAATTAGATCAATCTGGCCGCAATAGTTTTACTGATTCTAGCGGTGAGATGCAGATCTTACCTAGCGATGACGCCAAATGCTCGGGATCTAACGCGCTCGATACGGGTTATGGCACCTGTTTAGTACCCGATACCACATCGGACAATTACTATTTAAACCCGGGTTTATATCGCGATTTTAGAAGCGCAGTTGAGCGGAAAAATATTTTTGCGACCTTTAATCACATGTTAAATAACGATATAGAACTGTTCTCTGAGGTTGGTTATTATAGTTCGTCGTCACTAAGAAATATTGAGCCAGCGGGTACCTCTTCTTCAGCGCCCATTAATATTGGTGCGGACTATTACTATACTAACCAGTTAGTCCAAGATGGTACCAATCCTTTAGCCGGTGTAGGGGAGATTGGACTCGATGGGTTGCGTAATCCCAAATATGGACGAATTGTTCATGCCGATAAAGAAACAACGCGCTTTCTCGCCGGCTTAAGAGGGACTCGCGGTGATTGGGACTGGGAAACGGCGGTACTCTACTCTAAAGCAACGACTGATGATCTCACAGAGAATCGTATCTCTAACAACTTGCTGACTGAAGCCTTAGCGGACTCGACAGAAGCGGCATTTAATATTTTCTCGATTAACTCAGATAATATTGAACGTGCATTGGTCGATGTCTACCGAAATGATAAAAGTGAGCTAACCTCTTTTGATATCAAGGCCAGCAACAATGACGTATTTTCGTTGCCAGCAGGTCCTGTTGGTATGCTGGTAGGGTTTGAATATCGCGAAGAGAAGTACTCTGATGATAGAGACCCAAGATTAGACGGAACAATAAAGTACAGTGCGGCTAACGGATCAGAGTTTCCGTTTGTGTCTGACGTGTTGGGTTCAAGTCCAACCACAGATTCACGAGGGAGTAAGGATACAACCTCTGTCTTTGCAGAATTTCAGATACCAGTAACCGAGACAATCCATGCTCAATTGGCGGTGCGTCATGAGGATATTTCAGATGCTGGAAGCACCACTGTCGGAAAGTTTGCTGTGGGTTGGGATGCGACTGATTGGTTGCTTGTGCGGGGTTCAATGCAGACTGCCTTTAGAGCGCCTAATTTAGTGCAGGTGAATCAGGCTCAGGTGGCCAGGACAGGTACTACAGTTGATGCGGTATACCAGTATATAGCTGATGGTGACAGAGGCATTCGCGATTACGATTGGACTATGCAACGCTATGCCGAGGGCGCCGAAAACCTGGAGTCAGAAGAATCCACTAACTCTTCTATTGGTTTCGTTATTCAACCCACCCAGCTTGAAGGGCTAACTATTACCTACGATGCGTGGAAGATCGAAAAAGATAAAACCATTGGCCTCTTTGGTAGAAGCAACAATACCATTCTAGATTTGGCTCAGTTGATTGAAAATGGGGCTAACAACTGTGATTCATTTGTAGGTAACCCAGCAACTGTAAGAGAAGATATCTCAGAAGTGGGTGCGGGTGACTTAGCTCTATTCGCGGCTAAGGGTATCTGCCCAGTTGGTGAAGCCTATCAGATTCTCGATGAGTATATCAACATGGCTAAGCGGACCTTGAAAGGTCAAGATCTGGGGGTTCGATATGACTTTGATTCAAGACTGGGTGAATTTGGTTTGCGTTACAACGTAACGTTTACAGACACCTTTAGCCAGGTCCCCACCGGACAATTCAGCTCTATCCAAGCTGCCCAGGCATCTGGTGTGATTCCTGACTACGTTAACCTCGTCGGATTTGGCGATTTACTAGGTATCGATGGTAATTATGATGAAAAGCATTCAATGAAGTTATTGTGGAAAAAGGGTGCTTGGGGTGGTTCAATTACGGCGTTGAAAAAAGGCGACTTTATTCAAAGTGATCTAACCTTGAGCGATGGAACAGAATACGTCATTCCTTCCATGACCACTATGGACGCATCTCTTTATTACACATTTAAAATGGCCGGGGCCTCTGCTCGGGTTAAGTTTGCGGTGAAAAACCTAGAGGATACTCGAGCGCCTACAGCGGATAAATTCTTTGGTTTCTTTGCTGATGCCCACCAAGACTATGGCAGAAATTATTATCTCAGTGTAAAAGTTGATATGTAGTTAATATGAGCCTAAAAAAAGGGAGCTCCAAGCTCCTTTTTTTTTAGGCGTCTAATTCGAGTTTCGGGTGTTTAAAAATGTTTTATTTATCAGTATTTTTACTGACATTGGCGGCTTCCGCTCAAGCGATGACGTCGGAGCATGTAAATCTCGACAGCGCTGGGGTGGCTTCAACGGCGCATCCACTAGCCACTCAAGCCGCCGATGAAATTTATCGGCTGGGCGGCAACAGTGTTGATGCGGCTATTGCAGCGTCCTTTGTACTGACTGTGGTTGAACCTACAATGAGTGGCTTAGGAGGTCGCGCATTGGCCATAGTGCGCAGTGAAGAGGGAGATTTTTACGGGTATAACGGCATGACTGAAATACCGAAAAGCTTTGTTACGTCCGATAATATGCCTGCCTTTGGCTATTCTACGGTGGCAATCCCAGGTCTGGTTGCCATGCTCGGAGCGATGCACAAAAAACATGGCAGGTTACCTTTTGCAGGTCTTGTGAAACCAGCTATAAGACATGCTGAAGATGGTTTCGCAGTATTGCCTGGCGAAGCTGTGCGACAAAAATCAGCGACACAACGAATCAAGTTAGACGTTGGCATGACTAAGTCGTTTCTGCTGGGTGAGGGCGCTACTCTAAAAGCGGGTCAAATACTAAAACAGCCAGCATTAGCCATGACCCTAAGGCAGATTGCCCAAGAGGGTTCCGATACATTTTATAGCGGTGAAATTGCGCGATTAATTAGTGAAGATATGGCCGCTAATGGTGGCTATGTCACCTTGCAAGACCTTGAAGATTATCGAGTCTTACCGGGGCGTTATATCAGTATCCCTTATCGTGACCATGTTGTGCACACCTTAGCCGCCCCAGGTGGTGGTGGCTTAGTCGCTAAAGCGTTAATACTGCTTGGTCTTTATGATCTGTCGAGTCTGGAAGACCAACGCTGGGCTCTACTGGTGAGTCAGGTGCTAGGTTTAAGCATTGAATCAATGACCGATAATTATTACGAAAAGGATTTAGTTCAGTTAGTCGATCAGGGTTGGGCCGTTCAGCAGGCTAAAAGGGTTTTTCTACCAGCCCCTGGACAGAAAACTAAAAAATCTGAAAAAACCGTACACAAATCAGAGCTAACCGATTGGGTTGGGTCTGTAGGTGCGCACACCTCTCATCTTGTCGCACAAGATTGTAGTGGGTTGACGGTATCCATGACTCAGACAATAGGCCCAATTTTTGGAGCGAAGGTGGCTACCCCTAAATTAGGATTTGCCTATGCTGCCACTATGGGAGGTTATCTTAGGACGGGCCCACAAAATCCTGGAGAACGTCCAAGGACAGCAATTGCTCCGGTTATAGTTACTAAAGACAACAGGGTTGTCTTGGCTCTAGGTGCTGCTGGAGGCATTAAAATTCCCTCAGCCATTGTGCAGGTTATCTCGCGATATATTGATCAGGAAAAGACATTATCTGATTCATTATCTGCTCCGCGGGTGCATCCTTCAGCAACGATCGATGACAACAATAAGCGTGTAGTTCGATTGATGGCCTTTGATGCTGAAACCAGCAGTCCTGGGTGGACAGTTGAAGACTTAAGCTACTGGCGCTCCGCGGGATTTGAGGTAGTTGAGGTCGCTTCGGGTGCATCATTTGGTCGCGTTAATGCAATTGCGGGTGACAACGATAGTTTGTTGGGCGAGGCTGATCCTGATTGGGAAGGCACCGCCAGTGCTCAGCAAGTCTGCTCAATGGACGCTAACCACTAGTGATGATATTGAATAACAAAATAACGATTCTAAAGAAAGCTAAAGGCTACTTTAAACGTACAAAAAATAAATGGAGCATGACAGTGATAATTAAATCTCATAGAACCCTACGACCTCTCGTTCAGTGGGCTTTGATACTGGCTTTATTTGGCGTTCAGTCGACAGTGTTGGCTGTGGAAAGTGCCATTATAGACTCAGAGTCTCGTTCCCATCCGGTGCATGGTAGCTTGGGTATGGTCGTGTCTCAAGAGATTGTCGCCAGTCGAGTGGGGGCTGACATCCTTAGTCAAGGAGGCAACGCTATAGATGCAGCGGTCGCGACTGGATTCGCCCTTGCAGTGACACTTCCTAGGGCAGGTAATCTTGCCGGCGGTGGATTTATGCTAGTTCACCTAGCCGAAGAGAAGAAAACGATTGCACTTGATTATCGCGAGATGGCCCCAGCCTCGGCATCCAGAGATATGTTTTTGAAGCCAAATGGTGAGGTTGATAATCAATTAGCAAGAGACAGCATTAAGTCCTCTGGTGTCCCCGGCACTGTTGCAGGGCTCTTGTATGCGCATGAGAAGTACGGACGATTATCCTTAAAACAGGTCATTCAGCCAGCAATTCATCTGGCGTCTGAAGGTATTAGTGTAAGTGTTGATCTATCTTACTCGTTAAAATCTCGCGCTACACGATTGAGGGAAAATCCTGCCACTAGTCGATATTTTTTTAGAGAGAATGGCGCCTTCTATGAACCAGGTGATACATTGGTGCAGTCTGATCTAGCTGACACTATGCGCAGGATTGTCGCTAATGGGCGCTCCGGATTCTATCAAGGTAAAACCGCGCAGCTAATTATTGACGAAATGGAGCGTTCGGGTGGGCTCATTAGTTTTGACGATCTTAAAAATTATCATGTGGTAGAGCGAGCCCCCGTGTGTGTTGATTTTAAAAAGAATGAAATTTGCTCGATGCCACCACCGTCCTCTGGGGGAATTCATCTTTTACAGATGTTAAATATACTCGAGAGATGGGACCTCCAATCTCTTGGTCATAATAGTGCTGCCTATATTCACCGGTTAGTTGAATCAATGCGTCGAGCTTATGCGGATAGGAGCGCCTATCTAGGTGACCCAGATTTTTACTCCGTCCCTGTCAAACAGATTATTGATAAAAGATACGCGAAAAAGTTACGCCGACAGATTGATCTTGAACAGGCTAGCTCCTCAGATAATGTATTGCCTGGACTACCTATAGATCCCAAAACCTTAGTGAAAGGGATCAAAAAGGCGGGTGCAGAGAGTATCGAAACGACCCATATTTCAACCTGGGACCAGTGGGGCAATGTGGTTAGTACTACGACAACATTAAATTTCTCTTTTGGCAGCGGTATCAGTGTTTCTGGAGCTGGTTTCTTACTTAATAATGAAATGGATGATTTTTCAGCTAAGCCAGGATCACCCAATGGTTATGGATTGATTGGTGGGGTTGCTAATGAGATACAGCCCGGCAAACGACCGCTTTCAGCAATGACACCAACGATCGTATTTGATCAGAAAGGCGCACCGATATTAGCTACTGGCAGCCCCGGCGGTAGCACTATTATCACTGCTGTCCTGCAGGTGTTATTGAACATTTTAGAATTT
>DGAQ01000037.1:84957-140665 GCA_002382445.1 Porticoccaceae bacterium UBA4026
CGAATTCTAGGCTCTACTCAAACTGTCCATAGGGGGCCTAAGGGTTCAACTATGGGTGCCTCTGACACCCGGCGAGATGGAGCTGGGGCAGTAGCGCAAAAGTAGGGCCTGCTAACCTAGGCGGCTTTGCACAAAATATACCTACCGCACCACTAATTATCGAGTGCTAACTGAGTTATAGTCTTAGCTATCGAACATTGACTAATCGGGGACAGTGATGTCAAAGCGAAGGGAAAAAGGGCTTCTAGATCTAAATATTAACAAAGCTACTATCGTTATTGTGACAATTATTCTTACTGCCTGTGGCGGTGGTGGTGGCGGAAATTCCAGCGTGCCCCCAGTCACTGTTGATCCGGGCTCTGGTTGGGTGGCTGGGCAATACGATGATTGGCGTCTAAACACTGTGCGTAATATCTGCGCTAACCCCCGAACTACAGGTGGCTACAGTGATTCCTCAGGTTCTGTGACCGACGAAAATTTTTGGATCCGGTCCTATAGTAACGACACTTACCTGTGGTATTCCGAGTTGCCTGATGTTGATCCTGGTACTGTTAATAATACTGAGGACTATTTTAACCTGATGATCACCGATGGGTTATCGCCCTCAGGCAACTTAAAAGATCAGTTTCATTACAGCCAGAATACTGAAGAATACAACCAATATTACTCAGGCGTGTCTGCAGGCTATGGGGTTCGCTTTTTTATTATTGCCAGTAGCCCGCCGAGAAAAATAATTGTCGGCTATAACGAGCCAAATTCTCCTGCCTCAGAAGCTAATCTGTCGCGTGGAGCAGAAATCATTTCAATAGATGGAGAGACGATCGAAGACAGTGACAATGTCGATGCTCTTAATGCCGGTCTATTTCCTGTGGCACTTGGTGAGACCCACACCTTTGTGGTGAGAGATTTAAACGCCACAGAAGACCGTACTTTTACAATGGTCAGCGCAGAGACAACTTCAGTGCCGGTTAAAAATATAACTACATTTGATGTTGCTGGAGCAAAAGTTGGTTACTTGACGTTCAACGCTCACATCAAACCCGCTGAGACTCAGCTTATTAATGCGATTAGTCAACTCAAGGCGAGTAATATTGACGAGCTTATTGTAGATTTGCGCTATAACGGTGGTGGCTATCTTACTATTGCTGCAGAGCTGGGCTACATGGTCGCGGGCGTTATGTCTGAGGGAAGGGTTTTTGATGAGCTAACGTTTAACGACAAATATACCGAACGAGACCCTATTAACAATAACATCATAGACCCCTCAAGGTTTGAGTCGACAGCGGCGGGATTCGATGCGCCTAACAACCCCACACCTGCAGGCACAGCATTGCCAGCACTGGGCCTTGGTAGGGTCTTTGTGCTGTCTAGTGGTGGCACCGCATCAGCCAGTGAGGCTTTTATTAACGGCCTGCGTGGCGTGGATGTAGAAGTTATTCTCATAGGGGAAGCGACACGCGGCAAACCCTATGGTTGGTACGCTCTAGATAACTGCGGCACCACCTACAGCACTATCCAGTTTAAAGGTTCTAACGCGAAAGGCTTTGGCGACTATAGTGATGGGTTCTTCCCGGTTGCCAGCGCGGATCTTTCAGGTGCGGAGATTACTGGTTGTGAAGTGGCCGATGATCTATCCCATGCCTTAGGGGATGCGAACGAAGGTAGACTCGCAGCGGCACTTGGCTTTATCGAAACAGGCGCCTGCCCATCGTCCGAAGCTTTCGGTTTCACCGCTAAATCACCGGGTATACCTCATCCTCTATCAGCAGTGTCCGGCAGATTGATTCAGCCTGAACTGGGTACTGTTGTTAGATAATATTGCGAGGCAGTCGGCTCGCGCTAAAGTCGATTGCCCGCATTGGCCTCCTATTCATCCGCATTAATTTTAACGTATGAGGTCTGAGCTAATCACGGAAGGTTATTTGCCGATAAAATAATTAATAGCTTCTTTCTTAGGTATACTGGCTTTCAAACTACAATGCGTCTGTACAGTAAACGCGACAAAAATTGGAACGGATAAATGTCAATGGATGGTCAGCCAGCACCGAATAAAAACTATCGTACTTTCGTCTTAATACTGCTAACGGTGGTCTATGGCTTTAATTTTGTTGACCGTCAAATTTTAGGTATTTTGGCGCCCTTTATTCAAGAAGACCTTGGACTCACAAATACACAATTGGGTTTATTGAGCGGACTCTTATTCGCTGTCTTTTATACTGTCGTCGCCATTCCTATTGCTTGGTTGGCTGATCGTTATAGTAGAGTAAATATAATATCTATCGCGCTTGCTACCTGGAGTGGTTTTACCGCTTTGACTGGATTTGCAGGAAATTTCATGCAAATAGGTCTTGCTCGAATGGGAGTAGGGATTGGTGAAGCTGGTGGAAGTCCGCCATCACATTCTATTATTTCTGACATGTATTCTAAAGAAGAGCGCGCAGGCGCATTAGGCGTCTATTCAATGGGGATTCCATTTGGAATTATGGCAGCTTACTTTATAACAGCATGGATTATAGGGCCATCTCAAGGAGAAACTACAGTTGTTGACTGGAGAAAAATATTTATCTTCCTTGGCGTTACTGGAGTAGGGCTGGCGATTGTAGTTAAGTTGGTACTTCGTGAACCTATTCGTGGCGCTATGGAATTTGGTCAGCAAACAGAAATGGTGAAACCGCCATTCATGGAATCATTAAAAACCTTACTTAAAATACCAGCCTGGTGGGCTATGGGTTTAGGGATAGCCTTTGGCTCTTTTGCATCTTATGCTCTTTCAACTTTTCATACTAAATATTTAATAGCTTTAGATCCTAGTTTCGATTTCCAACACCTTATAATTTTTTTGGGGATTATTAATGGGACAGCTTATGCTGGAGGGGCCTTTTTTGGTGCAAGACTGGCTGACAAGTGGGGCAGTAAAGATATTCGTGCATACGGCTGGGTACCAGCAATTGCGATTAGTTTATGTTTGCCCATAGGGATTGTCAGTTTTTGGGTATCATCAATAGAAGTTAACCTTTTCCTTTCTACATTATTTTTACTTTTCGTAGGAATATATCTAGGACCAAGTTTTGCAATTGCTCAAACTCTGGCTCCTATTAATATGCGAGCCATGTCTACTGCGCTATTTTTCTTTATTCTAAATATGATTGCACTAGGCGGAGGTCCAACCTTTGCAGGATGGATGATCGACGTCTTTAAAGAAAATTATAACGATCTAGAATCAATGCGTTATGCAATGTCATTAACTTTTTGTGTATTTATTCCTTCAATTATTAGCTTTCTAGTTGTTGCTCGTAAATTACCAAAAGATTGGGCAGCAGCGCAAAAGCGTAATGAGACGTTAGCTAAAAAGTAATTAACGACAACCGACTATCTCAGTTCATTTCGGTAATGGCTTGATAGGTGAGGTTTTTGAATTCTGCCCGAACGGATTGCGGGTATGGAATCATCTGCATAAGCACAATAGCAGTTAAATTTTCCTTTGGATCACACCAAAAATCGGTGCCACCGATACCTGCCCAGCGAAAGTTTCCTTTAGACCCAGAGGCGGTTTTTGGTGCTTCGGTTTTAACGCCAAAGCCTAAACCAAAACCTGTGGTTCCGGCTATTCCAGGTCTTGGATCATATTTTAATTGCATATCGTAGCTCAGCTGGTTGCGAGTCATCAGATCAATCGTTGTGGGGCTCAGTATTCTGACGCCATTAAGTTCCCCACCGTTAACCATCATCTGGGAGTAGCGAATATAGTCCATCGCGCTACTTACTAGGCCACCTCCTGCAGACAAAAAACTTACATTATTGACAAAGTCGCTGGTTGCGGGGCGATCGACCACTTTTAGCTGGCCATCTTCACCCATTGTATGAAGGGTGCCAAATCGATGGAGCTTTTCTTCAGGAACTTCAAAAAAAGTATCTTTCATGCCTAGTGGAGTAAATAGGCGCTCGGTCATGAATACATCTAAGGATTGGCCAGAAATGGTTTCAATAATTGCACCTAAGACATCGACAGATAAACTATATACCCACTGGGTTCCCGGCTGATATTGAAGCGGGATAGGACCAATGGCGGCCACTAAATCATCCAATGTTTTCAATCGACTCTCTGGAGGATCATTGTTTGCTATGCCGCTAAAATCAAAGTTATTTTGCTCGCCAAACATGGCAATGCGATATTGCTGATCGATAGGGGAATTACCAAAGATGCCATAAGTAAGGCCCGCGGTGTGGCTCATCAGTTCCCGAATAGTAAAGGGATGCGTTGCATTGACCAATGCACCATCGACGAGCACTTTCTTATTCTTGAACACAGGCAAATATTTCTCAACTGGGTCATCCAACAGAAACTTACCCTCTTCATAAAGAATCATAGCGGCTGTTGTCGCTAAGGGTTTGGTCATTGAATAAATTCGGAACAGCGAATCTTTTTCAATAGCGGCACCGGTATCTATGTCGAGTTTTCCAACTTGTTCAAAGTGAACAATTTTTCCTTTCCTGGCGATAATTGTTTGAATGCCGGCTACCTTACCTTCATCCACATAACGTTGCATGAGCGGCTTAATTTTGGCCAGTCTCTCAGTCGACATGCCCACATATTCAGGTTTAGTGCGTTTCAAATCCGCTGCGGCAGCATCAGCTGAACTAAGTATTAATATGGTCAGTAAAAATGTCTTTATTCTCATTACCCATCCCTGTATTTTTTAGATTTAAGATTTTTCATCCCCAAGCTAAAGTTAAACATCTCGGCAACCTAAGTCACTAGTTAAAAAAGCCTGTCGTTTTGTCATTTGAGTCAGTTAAGTGTCAGGTTAACTCATTCAATATCAAGGCGTATTTTTAGAGCTTACCGCCTTAGTACCCTTGTCGCGTTTAATTCTATCAGAATGACCATTGTTCTTTGTATTTGGGTTGACCAAAGGTATATTTGTACTGATAAACATATTCAATTGCATGTAATAAGGAGTTTCCCAATGTTGAGCGAGTTTAACGGGCTTAGACGATTACCCATAATTTTAATGGTCTTGAGTGTATCTTTTACGCTGACCGTTGCAGCGCAGATGCCTATTTCTAGCGCACCTACAGATGCCGAGGTTTATTTTATCGAACCTAAAGACGGACAAATTTTTGAATCAACTGGTGGTGAGGGAGTTGAGATTAGATTTGGCCTGACTGGCATGGATGTTTCACCTGCGGGTATTGCAGTTCCTAATTCTGGCCACCACCATCTGTTAATAAATCTTGATCAAATACCAAACCTTAGTATGCCTCTTCCTGCGACAGATCAGATACGGCATTTTGGTAAGGGACAAACTAGCACTTGGATAAAGCTTAGTCCGGGGAAGCACAAATTGCAGCTTTTGCTGGGTAACTACGCACATATTCCTCACAACCCTGCGGTGATGTCAAAGGTGATCGAGATAGAAATTAAGTAGATGAAAAGCAATAGCAACATCTTGTGACAGACGTGGTGATGTTTGTCGTTTTACTGTAGTCTGGAAGTAATCCGGCGATATATCTATAAAAGGAGCTATTCATGGAAGTGACTCAACACCTAGTCCAGCGACGGAAATTTCTAAAAAGGTTTGGCATGGGTGCCGCGGGGGTTTCCGCTGCGGTTTTGCTCTCTAACGGTCTTTCCAAGGCTAAGCAGGGCGGTGACCTAGCCAAAGAAGAGTTAGATAAGCTGTCAGAGAAATATGCCAAGCTTGATAAGCGTTCAAAGCTGATGATGCGAGGGATGTTTGTCTTACTCGGTATCGATGTACTGCTGCTGATATAACTTGCAGCCTTCTAAATACTCACTGGCAGAAAGTCTAATTTCTTTAAAAATCTCTTTGAGACTGTCCCAACGCTGGTTGGGCGATGGTGACTATCTATGATTAATACCACCTCGAGAACCTCGATTTTAATGGTTGTTTTGTTTTTTTTAGCCCTAGGCACTGGTGCCTGTGCTGATTGGGGTAATTCTAATCCGTTACCAGATTTCAGTATTTACACAGACGTTAAGAAGAAAAAAGCTGCTTTCTTTACCTATCTTTTTCCTCTGGTTGAAGATCAGAATAAGCTAATAACAATAGAGCGAGTCAAGCTTCTAGATTTGGCAGGGACAACTATTGAACCCCTAAACAATACTGACCAGAATTTTATTGAAGAGTTGGCTGTATATTACAAAGTTGATATTGATCAGCCTAACAAGACTGTTATTAATAAACTATTGCTGAGAGTCGATGAAGTGCCCGCTTCTTTGGCGATGGCTCAGGCTGCCATGGAATCTGCTTGGGGCACCTCGCGCTTCGCTGTTCAGGCAAACAATTTATTTGGTCAATGGTGCTATCAAGAGGGCTGTGGTCTGGTTCCGCTGAGACGAAACCCAGGGTCCAAGCATGAGGTAGCCGAATTTGACAGCGTCAGTGATGCTATTAGGTCTTACCTTCGCAATATAAACACTCACAGGGCTTATAGCGACTTGCGCGAGCATCGATCAAGTTTACTTAATCAAGGCCATCGCGTCAGCGGCCATCTTTTGGCCGAAAATTTGATTGAATATTCTGAGCTTAGAGAAGCCTATGTTCATGAGATTCAGGCCCTCATAAGAATCAACAAGCTAGATCAATACGACGCTGGCTTAATGGAGTGATTTGTCGGTTAGGAGAAATCAATCATTTGATGGCGCCAGCATAGTCTGAAGTTCGCCGCTCTCAATCAAGGCTCTTAGGTCGCTAGATCCACCAATCAGTATACCTTTTACAAATATAATCGGGAAAGTAGGCCAGCCAGTCCACATCTTAAGTGCGTTGCGCCGCCGCCATTGTTTAAAATAGCTACCGTATTCAAGATAGGTATATTCTATATTTAGTTCGTCTAAGACCTTGCGCGCTCTTTTCGGTGCAGGATTTTGCGACATACCGACGACCACAATGGTATTATTGGCGATAGCTTGCTGCACCTCAGTGACGATGTCGACATGATTTTCTGCTAGCACCTTCTGGATGCTGGGATGTATCTTGTTGGTCTCTAAAATAGGTCTATTCATTGGCAGCCATCTTCCTTTGATAAGAGTTTATCGCGTGGATTTTATATTCTGGGCCCAAGCATAAAGGATTGTTAAGAGTAGCAGTATGAATTACTGACGAATAGGTGAAAATTTATGGTAGATTTGCCTATCTGGGCAGTCAATTTATTATGTTAAGTTGGCATGTTGAGTATTCAGGTGTTTTTATCCTTTGTCTAAAAAATAGTTATAATTAATTAAAGAGTGGCAGGTATATGAGTGATTTGTCGAGAATAGTGTTAGTGACCGCCGGTGGTTCTGGAATAGGGCTTGCTATCGCAAAACATTTTGCGGCTAGGGGATACAGGGTTCATATCTGCGATATCGCACAGCAAGCAATTGATGTCTTGAAGTCTGAGCACCCTGATATTACTGCAACATGCGCCGATGTTTCCCAAGTAACGCAGGTAGACAAAGTTTTTGATGACCTTCAGAGGCTTTATGGCGGGCTTGATATATTAGTCAACAATGTTGGTATAGCTGGCCCTACTGCAGCCGTCGAAGATATTCTTCCTGAAGACTGGGATAATACGATTAATATCGATTTAAATAGCATCTTCTACGTCACTCGGAAAGCCGTCCCTTTATTGAAAAAATCCAAGGGTAACATGATCAATATGTCTTCTAATGCGGGCTTATTTGGTTGTCCTCTACGTTCCCCCTATGCAGCTGCAAAGTGGGCGATTATCGGATTAACTAAAACTTGGGCAATGGAGCTTGGGCCTCATGGGGTGAGAGTGAATGCTATCTGCCCAGGAAGCGTTAATGGCCCGCGTATTGATCGAGTTGTTGATTTGGATGCAAAGACCAGAGGCGTCTCATCCCAGTCTATTCGTGACGTTTATTTACGTCAGAACTCATTAAGAGTTTTTGTGGAGGCAGAGAACATTGCCGAAACCATCGATTTTCTATGCTCGAAATCTGCCCAGCATATCAGTGGACAGGCGATCCCTATTGATGGGCACACCGAAGGTTTATCTAATTGGCTGGATTGATCTGTCACAGAAATTAACACTAGTTTTAGGAAGAGTTTATGAAAGCGGGATGGTTTGAAAAGTTTGGTGAGGCGGAAGACGTTATTAAGGTAGGTGAGCAGCCAAAACCTAGTGTTGGTGTTGGGCAGGTTCTCGTGAAACTCGCCACCAGTGGAGTGAACCCTTCAGACGTTAAAAAACGCGCTGGGGCCTTTCCCAACTTGCTCGATAATGGACTCGTGATTCCACACAGCGATGGAGCCGGAACCATTGAATCCGTCGGTAAAGGTGTACCTGAGAGTAGAGTAGGACAGCGAGTATGGGTTTATCAGGCCCAATATGGACGCTTGCTAGGTACTGCAGCAGAGTACATAGCGCTTGACGCAAACCGAGCTGTAGCCTTGCCCGACAATACAGACTTTACTGTTGGTGCCTGTTTAGGTATTCCAGCTATGACTGCACATAGGTGCGTTCATGCTGACGGAGATGTTAGAGGTAAGACTATCTTGGTTACCGGTGGCGCAGGACGTGTTGGCTATTATGCAATACAGTGGGCAAAAATGGCCGGGGCAACAGTTATTGCGACTGCCAGTAATGCAGCAGATAAGGCATTGTGTATTGAGTTAGGCGCGAGTCAGGTGGTGAACCACCGACAGCCAAACTGGGCTAAACAGGTATTGCAAGCCACTGAGGGTCGAAGAATTGATCGGGTGGTTGATGTTGAATTTGGCGCCAACTTACCAGAAGTTTTAAACTGCATCGCCCCTAGTGGCGTTATCGCAACCTATTCATCCACTCAGGTTCAACAACCGTCACTGCCTTTTTTACAGATGATGTTCATGGATCTTACACTGCGCATGATTATTGTTTACGCCATGCCTGAGGCAGCAAAAGTACAGGCAATAAACGATATTACTGCCGCTTTAAAAGCCGAAACGCTGCGACACAGAATAGCCCACATAGTGCCTTTAGATAGTTTAAGTCAAGGGCATCAGCTTATTGAGCAAGGTGGATTTGGCGGTTGTGTCGTGATTTCTATGGAGTAATTCACAAATGATCTCAATAAAGAAGCTATGGACTAAATTATTGCTTTTATGCCTGCTAGTGACGGTTAGTGCCTGTAATCTGAGTACCAAACCGGACTCTATTGAGCGACCTTCGTTGCGCTTGAACGATGTTTCAGTCTTTGAGGGGCAACTATCTGAGAGCGGAATCACTGAGTCATTTTTGGGCGTGCCTTTTGCGCAGCCACCAGTGGGTGCGCTTAGGTGGGCACCACCACAACCATTACAAATAACCCAAGGTATTTATCAGGCTGATACATTTGCACCGGCATGCATGCAAGGGGATCATATTGCCAAGTGGTATCAAAATGTAGCCGCTGATTTCGGCGGAGATCCAACCCTAATAAAGCAACCCAAGGTCAGCGAAGACTGCCTATACCTTAACCTTTGGCGGCCAGTGCAAGATAAAGAAAATCCTCAGGCACTGCCAGTGATTGTATATATCCATGGCGGTAGTAATAGAGCAGGCTGGTCCTATGAGCCTAATTATATTGGTCATAACTTGGCCGAAAAGGGCGTTATTGTGGTGTCTATCGCTTATCGTGTTGGTGTGTTTGGGTTTTTCTCTCACCCCTCACTCGTCCCGGCAAATTTTGGCTTGCTTGACCAAGTTTCAGCACTGCAGTGGGTCACTGACAATATTGAGAACATCGGTGGTGATTCACAAAAAATTACGGTGATGGGCGAGTCAGCCGGGGCCAACAATATAGATTACCTCATGGTCATGCCTTCTAGTAAGGGTCTCTTTTCTAGAGTAATTCATCAAAGTGGAGGCTCCTCTTTGACCAACCGCAGTGTTAGAGAGGCTCATTTGGCATTGGGCCATGTTTTTGCACAACAGACAGTAGGCGATGACGTCGATGATCCTATACGGGCAATGAGACAACTGCCTGCGGACACTATTTTAGAGGCCGCCGACACAGTTTTTAAGAATCATTATTTTGATGCAGTGGTGGATGGACACAGTGTAAGGGAGTCCATTATGGACGACCTAAGAGATGGGAAAATACATGCGGTTGATTTGTTAATAGGGTCAAACGATGATGAATGGTTAATGGATACGGGTGATCAACCTGATATCGAAGGGTGGTTGGATGCCGAGGTTGCACCATCAAGTGTAGATACATTACATGCGATTTTGGCAGATGAAATCGATGACCGGCGAAAATTGGATTTATTGCGTACTGCAAAATACTATGTCTGTCCTTCGCTGGTACTTGCGCAAGAGGTGTCCAATGTTGGACGAAGAGCTTGGGTATATCACTTTACCCGTCAACGTGAGGGTGATTTAGCCGCGACAATGGGCGCATATCATGGGGCAGAGCTGCCCTATGTTTTTGATACCCATGATGACTGGTTGCCCACCGTTGAGGCTGACCATAGGCTCACTAAAGTCATGCAGAGTTATTGGGTAAACTTTGCTACCAACGGCAATCCTAATCAGTCAGGCCTGCAACCTTGGCTTCCGTTTAAAAGTGACTCAAGAAAAATCCAATCTATTGGTGATAGGCTTTACTCGTCGGAGCACCCCAGTCAGCCACTGTGTGCATTTTTGTCGCCCACATAAAATCAACAGATAAAAGAGACCTATTCCTATGATCTTATATAAAGGCATCAGCCACCCTTCACTGTGCGATGTCATGGGTCACATGACCACAAGGCACTATGTTGCCATGTTTGACGACGCATCCTACCACCTGCTGTATGCCATTTTCGGCTGGTCTGGCGAGCACGCCAAAACTGAGGGCACAGGGTGGGCAGATGTGCGGCATCTTATTGAGTATCTTGACGAAGTTGCCGAGGGAGACTTGCTGGAAATCACCGGAAACCTAGTTAAAATAGGTACTAAGTCAATAACAGTGTTGTATACCATGCATAATCTTGGCAAAGGCACCAGGGCTGCAACCTTAGAGAGTACCAGCGTCTTCTTTGATCTAAGTGCAAGGTTGGCTATTCCAATAACTGATGAAATGAGGGTTGCTGCGATGTCGCATTTAGACAGAGGGGCGAACTAGTGCGTTAAGCCACTAAAGCTATAATACGAATAAGGTCAGTCTATGTACCCAGGAATCTATACTCTAATCGGGCAAGAGTTGAGCATGTTTACCCGCAAGCTCGAGGCACAACTACTTTATCAAAATATTCCCTACCAATGGCAATACAAAACCTTTGAGAGTGCAGCAGCTATTGATGCCCGGGCGGGAACACGCTTTGTCCCCCTGTTGCAAACCCCAGATGGCTGGCTGTTAAACGACACTATTAGCATTGGCCCTATGCTACATGAGCGCTTTAGTGGTTATCCGGTAATACCTAAGGGCCCAAACCAGCGCAGCGCCTGCTTTGTGCTTGAAGATCTTTTTAACCACTGGTTACCCCGTCACGCCCTGCATTCGCGTTGGTGCTATGCAGAGAATGTCACTGCCGCGGGCAAAAATTTTGGTATGAACCTCTTACTCGGACGCTCCATAGACAGTCCTACTACCGATGCGGAAGAACAACAGATCGCTGATGTGGGTGAAATGATGTACAACTCCTTTGGTGCCAGTGCCTGTGTAGTTCAAGGGGCGGGAGATGATCAGTCAGAGGCCATAAAGAAAGACTTTGGCGTTTTTGTGGACCTTTTGGTAGATCACTTTGACAAGCACGACTTTTTGTTGGGTAATCGCGCCTGTCTTGCCGATTTTGCCCTGGTAGGACCTTTCAAAGCACATTTTTTGCTCGATCCAGAGCCAAAAGCTTGGCTGGGCGATAACTTGGCTTTATTTGAAGGCTATGTCGCCCGCGTTTGGCAGGCAGCTAAAGCTGACGCTCACTGGTTAGCCGAGGATGAGCTTCCAGATACAATTCACCCAATATTTAACTATGCCCAGCGCACCTACCAACAATTTGCTGCTAGCAGCATTGGAGCTGCGCAACGCGGTGACAAGTTCTTTGATTTAGATGTTGGCTATGGCCCCTTTACGGCTAGATCAATGAAGCGTCTGGAGAAGGCAAGACTTCATGTGCGCGAGGAACTACTGAGTTGTGCAGCTCAAGAGTCGTCCATCCACAGGACAGGGATTCTTGACTATTATCTGGTAGGCTGATCAACCCTGTTGGTTATCAATTCTCTGCCTGTAAAATATAATTAGCCACGGCTAGCTGTGTTTCGGCATCCAAATAATTTTGTGCCGGCATCTCAGGATAGTCTGCACGCATGGAGGTTGGTGCATTAATATAGTTAACTAGGGCCTCAGGGCGGTTAGCATATAACGCCTGAATCTCCATCACCGATGGGCCGATTAACCTGCCAGCATAGGCATGACAACCTGTGCAAACACCAAGGTAGGCAATTTCTCCCCGCTCAGAGGGGTCGATAACTCTTGGTTCCGCTCCTCCAGCTAAGAGATAAGTGTCAATATCATCGGTGTTGGTAAAATCGCAATCTTTGAAATCATCAATGCCAACGGTTTTGTAGCGATGACGATTGATAATACAACTGCCTTCGGAGGGGCCAATTTGGAAGATGTCGATATCCCCCGTATGTAGCTCGGATAAGGCAAAGGCTTTAATTTCATCAATAGTGTCATAGCCGTTGTTGAGCATCACGTTATCGAGAATCATCACCCTATCAGCATTGGGATCAGACTCTGGGTCAAGCGTTAGATTAGCTGCATTGCCATGGTCGGTAATTAAAATACCAGCGGTTTTGTGGTTGCTGATAATATTGCCTTCGACCACCACATCGTCTGCGGCCATAATTAGGATACCCGTGCCGGCGGGAATACCCGCAACGGTCGAGCCTGGCGCGCCAAAGTTGGGTGTGTTGTTATCAAGAATAAAGTTGTTACGAATTATCACATCGTAGGTGTCTTTGATGGGTAGACCCGGAGTAATAAATGCCAAGATACCCCCGGTATTATGATGAGTGAGGTTGTGCTCAACAATAGCGTGGCGGCTGTTTTCGATTTCGATACCGGCAACACTATCAAAGACCTCGTTATAGGCCACATGAATATTGTCACTCATGCCCACATAGATTGCTGCGTCGGCAATACCAGACACCACGTTGTGTTCAATTAAACCATTTTTACCTAGCTGGGGAAAAATACCGTAAATACCCGTGTCGATAATCAGATTATTGCGTATCTCAAAATTATTTCCAGCTTGACTCATAATGCCATTGCCTTTGTAGTCAATAATTTTAAAGTTTTCGATAACAATGTTGTTGCCTGAAAAGAGAATAGCGTCATTAAGCTTTTTCAAACCGTCAAGAGTTGCACGTTCCCCTTCCACAATAACGCCAAGTAGATGTATGTCGTCTTTGTCTATGTAAACCGTCTCTGAATAAATGCCTGGCATGACCTGAATACTGTCCCCTGGCTGTGCTAACTCAACCGCAGCCTGGATAGAGTCGCCGGGGTTAATGACATGAGTTGTGCCCTCCGTAGCACGTATCTTCACTGCGCCGCTCGACGTAGTATTTGCCTGTGAGTCTGTTACATAACCACCGCTATAGCTTTCACCCCCCTTACTGCTGGTAATGGTTATCGACTTATTACTGCTGCCTAAATACCAGCCGACGGCAAAGGTGATGACGGCAAGGCTAATAGTCAAGATATTAAGTTTTTTCATGTGTATTCTCCATGTGCTTAAACGGTAGGTCAGACGGCAACCGCTTGGGCGTGCCAGGAATTAGGCTTTCATCGCTGAGTGTTTTCATAAAGTCTACCAGTTGATCAATTTCATTACTGGTTAAATTGGGTTCTGATATGTGCCAGTGTAACAATAAGTCTTCATCTGCCGGTACTGCATGACCGCGGCCACCGGTGTAAAACTCCACCGCCTCACGTAGGGTTTTAAAACGGCCCGAGTGCATATAAGGTGCTGTTTGGGCGATGTTGCGCAGAGTCGGCACCTTAAAACCGCCGCGCAACAACTTAGAGTTAAACGTTTCCTCCGCACCAGTATCTCGCGGCAGCCCTTTGGGCTCGGGAGTGCCAATGACCGCCACCTGTTGGTTGGTGAACAAAGGCGGTGTATGGCACTGGGAGCAGCGGGCGACAAAAGACCTAAACACGTTTAAACCGGCAATCTCGTCGTCATTTAAAGCCTTATGGTAGCCATGGGCATATCGGTCATAGCGGCTATTTAGGGACACAAGAGAGCTTTGAAATGCGGTTAATGCCCTGATTACATTGGCAACTGAAATAGCGGAGGCTTGCCTGGGAAAGGCCTGTTCAAAAAGTCGCTTGTACGCGCTGACACCGTTCAGGCTAGACATTAACTGTTCTGGCGTGTTGCCCATTTCATGGGCGCTAAACAGAGGACCAAGTGCCTGTTCTTCAAAGCTACTAGCTCGCGCATCCCAGAAGAAAGACGATAAAAATGTGCTGTTCCATAATGTGGGTGCTGATCGCTTTTGGACTTGACCTTTAATGCCCATACTGCGCCCCATGGCATCGCTAAACCCCTGATTAGGATTGTGACAGGTCGCACAAGAAAGACTGTTGTCGGCAGATAAGATGGGGTCAAAAAACAACAAACGACCCAAATCAATTTGCTGAGGACTAAAGCCATCGCGAGCTTCGGGCAATGCAGTTTTTAGCCCACCAATACCACTATCTTGAAGAGAGTCATAAAGCTGATACATGTGGCGAAGCGAACAGCGATTGTCATCACTCAGCCTAAAACTGGGTGGGCAGGTGTCAGTTAACTCGATAGCGGCGAGTTCTGAGGCAGAGGCAATCGGCACGGAAAAAATACCGCCAAAAAACAGCGCTCGGGCGATTAACCAAGCACCATATTGGACTTTCCCCACTAACGTTTTACCCATTGTTAGACACCAACGTCTGCATTGTTATTGCGCTTATCTCTATTGGTGGATAAGTCGTATTTTAGCCAGTCACTATATTGCCATAGGTCAGGTCATAAAGCTTTAGTGGTTGTTGGGTGAGGAGTGGAGGCTGTGGATACTCAAAAGTGTCTAGATTATCCGTTTTTAAATACAACATTACACAGGCTTTCTTCAGCATCTTTTACCCACAGATATATAAGGGTAAAACGCGAGTATGGAGCATAGATAAGCAAGTTTATAAGGTGGATGTCAAATCAATCAAAGCTAACCCCAGACTTCACTTGCTTATTATTAATTAGGCGTTAATCTTCTATCGTCAGTTTGATCACTTTATTGAGTAGCGGAGTTACTACTATGTTTTTATCTACAAAATGGCTTGCTTTATTCCTGGTAGTTTTAAGCTTTACGATCCCGTCGGCAACGATTTTTGCCGATGAAGATGAAGTCGCCGATGAAGAGCTACCGAAAGTCTTGGAAGAAGTGGTAGCTAAATTTGAGATGAGCGCTGGGCTTTTCACCTTATATCGCGATCCTGATAATGGCTCGGTCTTTTTTGAAATTTCTGCCGACCAGTTTAATAAGGAGTACATCTACTCCGCATACTCTGAGAATGGTGTCGCCGAAGCAGGTCTATTTCGCGGTAATTATCGCGATCAGGCGGTGTTTAAACTGCACAAGTACTATGACAGAATCGAGTTCATAGAAGAAAATACTCATTTTTATTTCGACCCCAATAGCGCCTTGTCGCGCGCCAGTGAGGCAAATATTAGCAATGCGCTGCTGGCCAGTGTCAAGATTGATGCGACTAGCGAAGACGGTCAGCGTTATCTAATTAATATGGATGCAGTTCTGTTGAAGGAAGCCTTGCATCAGGTGAACTTTCTAGCTAATCCCGATGAGCCAGCTTATGAGCAGTTTTCGCTGGGCAAATTATCCGAAGAAAAAACACGCTACGACGATCTAAAAGTCTACCCTGAGAATATCGATATTAGGGTGATCTACGCTTATGAAAATGATGCGCCTTACGTGTCAGGTGGCGCTGAAATCACTGATCCTCGTTCCATATTGATCAAACTCCAGCATACATTTTTGGAGATGCCAAAGAACAGTTATCGACCTCGATTTGATGATGCTCGTGTAGGCTATTTTAGAGATCAAATAACTGATCTTACCAGCCACTCAATCACACCTTATCGAGATTTGGTTAATCGTTGGCATCTGGAGAAGAAAGATCCTTCTTTGGCAATTTCAGAGCCTGTTGAGCCAATCGTCTGGTGGCTCGAAAATACCACCCCAGACGCTTATCGAGAATCTGTCAGGCAAGGAGTACTTGCCTGGAATGAGGCTTTTGAAAAAGCCGGGTTTAAGAATGCCATTGTTGTAAAAGATCAACCCATTGATGCGACTTGGAATGCAGGTGATGTGCGCTATAACGTTATTCGCTGGACATCATCTCCGAATCCACCCTTCGGTGGCTACGGGCCTTCATTTACCAATCCAAGAACAGGACAAATTTTAGGTGCAGACATTATGCTCGAAGACATCTATGTTAGTAATCGGGTGAGGTCTGAAAGCATCTTCAAGCCGAACGAGCCGTCGATCACGTCACTAAATCAACGCGGCTTATCGGCTAGGCACTGCATGGCAGGCTTTAACATTGCCCATGGAAACGCATTAGCCCGTGTGAGTGCTACAGTTTTAGGTGATGAAACCCTTATGGGGCGAATGGTCCAAGAATCTCTCTACGAGCTCACTCTGCACGAAGTGGGTCATACCCTCGGCCTGAATCACAATATGCGTGGCTCTCAATTGGTCGGTAACGATAAGATTCATGATGCGAAACAAACCAAGGGAATTATCAGCGCATCCGTTATGGATTACAGTGCGGTTAACCTAGCGCCTCCTGGTATTGAGCAGGGTGATTTCTATACAACTCGACCTGGTCCCTATGACGTTTGGGCTATTCAATTTGGCTATGATCCAGATCTTGAGGGAGACAGCCGGAAAACTCATCTTGCTCGGTCAGCAGAACCGCAACTAGCATTCGGTAACGACGCCGACGATATGCGTTCAGTGGGCCGCGCCATTGACCCTCAGATTAATATTAACGATATGTCATCTGATGCCATCGGTTATGCATCAGGTCGCTTTGCTCTTTTAAACCAATCACTGGCAACATTACGAGAAAAGATGACTCGTCCGGATCAAAGCTGGGCTGAATTACGCAATGCCTACAAGGTCATTGCAAGCGAGCATCAACGGCAAGCGCGAGTTGTTTCTCGCTATATCGGTGGCATTTACATCGATCGAACTCTCCCCACTGCCACTACTGAGACGCCTGTACCCTATACTCCGGTGCCTGAAACACGACAAAGCAAAGCGATGGAAGTACTCCACGAATCGGTCTTTGGCGTCAACGCCTTTCAGCTGCCTGAAGAGTTGGTCAGTCATTTGGCGATGCAGCGCCGTGGTTTTGACCATTGGGGTAAAACAGAGGATCCAAAGATTCATGCTCGTGCATTACAGACGCAGCAAGATGTGTTGAATCATCTACTGCATCCCGTGGTCATGGCGCGCATCACAGATACCGGGCTATACGGGAATACTTATTCACTTGAATCTGTACTATCAGATCTAACTCAGGCTATTTTTGAAGACGACTTGCGAGGGGATACTAATTCGTTTCGTCAAAATTTACAGATTGAATATGTTGATAGATTACTCAGTATTGTTGCAGTAGGCGAAGAAAATCCTTACGACTATCGCGCCCGTTCAGCGGCTTTGATAGAAATCGAGCGTATTGAGAAGTGGATGAACCGTTATAGTGGGAGTGGCAATGCTGCTACCAAGGCTTCACGTAACTACGTCAATCACCTTATTCAGCGAGGCTTAGAGCGCACCTAATTCTGTGCTTACTAGCGCATAAATGCGCCACTATTCGTGCTTATTTTACAAAAAAATACTGAAGAAATTCCAATTGAATGTTAATAAGCAAGGAAGAGATAAGTCAAAGAGGGCCACAGAGAGTAAGTCTTTCGCAAAAGCAAAAAATAAGACTGAAGAGTATATAAATGATGATAAAAAACTAAGTCACCTTATTGGCGCCGCAACAAAAGAGGCAAACGGAATAAGCGGTCCTTTTACCGAAATAAGAACTTCGGTATTGGCAGTGTTCAGACTTATCAAATCCTATGCCAAGGGCGCATACACAACTATACCCTGGCAGTCATTAGTGATGCTAGTCGCTTCCGTGGTCTATTTCGTCATGCCTGTAGATTTTATTCCTGATTTCATCGTTGGTTTAGGCTTCGCTGAGGATGCAGCTATTCTCGGTTGGACGATTAAAACCTTTGAATCGGGTATCGATGATTTTATCGAGTGGGAGGAAAAACTTGCTCAGAGTTAATACGACGAATCTCACCACCAGCATGTGATCATAAAGAATAATTTGAGACGCAAAGAAGGGCTGCCACGCTCATACTAGCCATGGCGAAGGTTACCGTAGAGGACAACTCGAGAATTCTCAGGCCCACAAGCGGCTGGCGCGCGTTTGGTTTTCACTACCCTAAATCTTCTGTCTCTTGTGTCGGGCTATCTAATATCGGCTTTAAGCTCTTTTATCATAGACTCCCACTAACTGCCGGCTTAGTGCCAGTAATTGGCCGTTCGGGTGGCATATGATTGCCTCGGTGTGAGCATAGCCCATATCTGCTTGGACTGTTTTGCATTCATAGTACAGGTAATCTTGTTTTGCTAAAGCATCACGGGGTTGGATAAATTCTAGATTCCACGTAATGGTACTGGCAGGTACATGAGTGGTTAGCATAGGTAAGACTGCAGGGGGCCATGCGTCTATAAGTACCAGCATCGCGCTGTCATTTAACACCTCGGTGGGTTCTTTGAAGCGCATCCAACCCCCTATTACGCCTTCAATGGCGCCGCTAAAGGGTGCGCTGCCGCTGGTCAATCGCAGGTCAAAATATTGAGCAAATTGCGGAGTTAAGCCAGGATTGAATGGAAATTTGGTGGCATCAGATACGCTTTTAGCTGGACTTATCGGCTTTGGCGTTATCTGAATAGACGATTGGCGTTTTGTGCCAAAGCAGGCGACGACTTGAGTTTTTACTTGACCGTCTTGTAACAACTGCCCTTCAACTTGGATTACTGATTTGCCTTTTGAAAGGATCCTATGAGTAAATTGACAGGGTTGCTCTAGAATAACGGCTCCGCAAAAGTGAATGTTAATGGTGCGCAGATCAGCATCTGTCAGGCCGGTCTGTTTTTCAATATCTGTTAACACTAGGGCGGAGGTCAATCCGCCAAAGGCATTGCGCCCTTGCCCCCAGCTACTATCGATAGCGAGGGGTAAATCTTGTTTCACTAGATTTTGATAATACTGAAAGTTCATTGTTAGACCAGTTTGGTGAAGAAAATAAGCAGCGGAGAAGGATACCAATAAAACAGTTATAAACTATACTTTTTATCTCGTTGTTTTATGCATTCTCGACTGAAGAACGACCTTATACTGAGGATCTCAAACTTACTTTTCAAGGCCTTTCCATGACGACACTATTTTCTCAACCGCTGCGCTTACCCTGTGGTGCTGAGTTGCCAAATCGTGTGGCCAAAGCTGCGATGACTGAGGGCTTGGCTACCGCTGAAGGAATGCCGACAGAAGAACTTGAGCGCCTGTATGGCTTGTGGAGTGACGGTGGCGCAGGTATGTTGCTGTCGGGAAATATTATCATTGATCGTGACCATTTAGAGCGTCCTGGCAATGTAGTTATCGATCAGGTGCCCAATCAGAAAATGCAAGAGGCGCTAGCGCGCTGGGCTAGAGCAGCCACACGCAATGGCAATCATTTTTGGGCTCAAATAAGCCATGCTGGCCGACAGACGCAAAAAATAATTAATCCAAATCCTAAGGCGCCTTCGTCGGTTAAATTGGGTCTGCCTGGAGGTCAATTTGGTCAGCCGGTGGCGCTGACGGCACTCGAGATAGAGGATATTGTGCGCCGTTTTGGTGTTTGCGCTGCAGTCGTTAAAGAGGCTGGGTTTACCGGCGTGCAGATTCATGCCGCTCACGGTTATTTGTTATCACAGTTTCTTAGCCCACGCAGCAATCAGCGCAGCGACGAGTATGGCGGTGACCTTGCTAATCGCGCACGGGCTTTATTGGCAGTGGTGGCTTCAGTAAGAGCGGCTGTGGGGGCGCACTTTCCGGTGGCTGTTAAGCTCAATAGCGCCGATTTTCAAAAGGGCGGGTTTGCCTTTGAAGAGAGTCTCCAGGTCGCGCAGTGGTTGCAAGAAGCAAGTATTGATCTCATTGAAATTTCAGGCGGAACTTATGAGCAACCAAAGTTGCTGGGTCTCGCTGGCATTGAGGAGGAGGAGATTCAAAATGTGGCCCAGTCAAGTATGATGCGCGAGGCATATTTCGTTGATTTTGCAGTAGCAATGCAAGAAAAAGTCACTATCCCTCTGATGGTGACGGGCGGTTTTAGGCGGCGTGTTGCCATGCAGCAGGCAATCGAGAGTGGTGGCGCCGACGTCATTGGTCTGGGCCGTCCGATGTGTGTGATGACGGATGCGCCCAACCAACTATTTAATGGGTTAGACGAATTACCTCGCTATGAAAACTCTTTGTCACTGTTCCCATCGTGGTTAGCATGGCTCGGTAAGTTAAAAATATTGCGGGCGATCGCGGGCTTTGCAGTGCAGTATTGGTACTATGGTCAAATCGACTCTATTGGCCGCACTGGCTCTGCGGACTTAAAATTAACCCTGTTTGAGGCGACCAAAAAAACTATGGCTTTGCAAAAAAAGTTAACAAAAAAATAATATTTTCTACAGCGGGTAGATTTCTGCAGGCTTGATTGGCAGGCACTGCAATATACAATATTTTTGCTACCTCTTTTAGAAAATTCTACGGTGACCATGTAGTCTCTAAATTCCTCTACTGGGCTAACAATTAGCTGGCACTAAGTGCTAACCTCAATCAGGCCTGATGAACTGAAGTTAGGTAACGAAAATTTTTACTGATAGGAAGATCTGATGAGAATGATACTTATTGGCCTTTTATTAATTTTAATAACGCCTGTCACCAGTGCGGAATTTTCCCGGACCTATATCGACCAGCACCCTTTACAGGTTGCCAATGTCAATGGCGTCGACATTGGATATCGCTTAATAGGTGAGTCCGACAAACCCAAAGTAGTGATAATTATGGGTCTTGGCGCGTCTAATGTAGTCTCGGGGGATAACTTAGTTCGAGGCATAGAGCAAGCTGGTTATCAACTAGTACTCTTTGATAATAGAGATACTGGCGCCTCAACACGCTTTGACGACTGGGGGCAGCCTTTAGTCTGGTGGCAATTACTTAAGCTCAAATTAGGCTTAGGGGTTAGCGCCCCCTACACCTTAGGTGATATGTCTGCTGACACTGTGGCATTAATGGACTGGCTGAATATTGAAGATGCGCACATCATAGGCTTTTCCATGGGAGGCATGATTGCCCAAAAAATGGCCGTGCACCACCCCGAACGAACGAAGAGTCTTACCTTAGTTATGACCACCACCGGGGCGAAACATCTGCCGCCACCCACCGAAGAAGCAGCAAAACTATTAGCTAATCTAGCATCAGGAGAAGCTACGCAAGAACGTGCTACTGCCTTTCGTGAGCGGGGTTTTTATACAGAATCGATGCCAAGGCAAATGATGGCAATTTTTAAGGATGGCGATCGTTCTGAGGCAGTGCGGACTATTATGAATGACACTCTTGTCGTGCATGGACAAGATGACATTCTAATACCGCCGGCTCATGGTGTTTATACTGCAGAAATCATAGAGAACTCCGAGTTAGTCATTTTCCCGGGAATGGGCCACAATGTTCCTGACTTAGTACTACCTGAATTTCTAACCCGGGTCATAGGACACTTTAGCGTCGCGGAAATGGCCTCCGGCAGCCGATAAAATGTAAGATGAATGTCTAGTTTGAATGTTCAAACGCAATCGTGGGAGAAAAAAATATGTATTACGGAGAGAGGCTAAACAGCATTAGTCACTTGGTGGGTTCGGCTCTTGCTTTGGTTGGGCTGGGATCCTTGCTGACGGTCAGCATTAGCATTGCAGACCCTTGGGTTATTACTAGCTTTACTGTTTTTGGGCTTTCGTTGGTGCTGATGTATACAATGTCTACCCTATATCACAGCTTTCGCCCGACTAACCTGAAGCGTCTATTCCAGCTATTTGACCATATTTCAATTTACCTTTTAATCGCAGGAACTTATACGCCTTTTATGTTGGTTAGCCTGAGAGACGGCAGCGGCTGGTTGATTATGGTGGTTATTTGGGCTTTGGCTCTGGTGGGTATTTTGTCGGAAATATTTTTGTCAGGGCGTCTAGTTAAAGTCAGTCAAATGGTGATCTATTTTAGTATGGGCTGGGCCTGTGCTCTGGATTTTTCAAGTCTTAAACTGGCTTTAGACGTAACGGGCTTTCAGTGGCTAGTGGCTGGTGGGGTGGCCTATACAGTTGGCGCGGCTTTTTATATTTTAGATAAGGTCACTAATCTAAAACACGCGCATGGCGTTTGGCACTTTGCTGTGCTGAGTGGATCAGTATGTCACTTTGTATCTATCGTAGGTTACGTCCGTTGAACGGCTAGGTGTCGACGACTGACAACAAAAAAAGGGAGCTGGTGACAGCTCCCTTTGATTCCCCAGGCTACTTTATTTTGCGGCCTAAAAGGTATAGCGCATTCCAAGCGTCGCTGTGCGTGCTTTGTTCGGTCGAGCACCCTTAGGTTGGCGAGCAACAATGTCAGATTCATCAGTTACGTTTTCAACCTTTAGATAAACACCTAATCGATCGTTAACTTGGTAGTGACTGGCGATATCTAAGACGGTAGAGGCGTCGGTTTTCTCAAAACCTTCACAGCTGGCCTTAACACAAACGGCGTCCACATAATTAATAGCAGCATTAATCCGGTAGGCTCCATGTTCTAAACCTACCGTTAGGGATAGTTGATTCTGAGGAATGTAGGGGATTGGATCCCCTTTAGCCACAGCGCCAAAGAACTCGCCGTCAAAGGTGCTCTCAAATTCAGCATTAGTATAGGTATAGGCTAGTGATAGGGGCATGTTCGTCATATCACTTAATGGGTAGTTATTGACGAACTGAAACTCCAGTCCCTGAACCCTTGCCTCACCACCATTAAATTGATCGCCAATATCGCAGTCGCCGGTGCTTGATGAGGCTGTACATTCACCGACTAAATTGGCGTAGTCACTAGAAAAAGCAATCAGTTCAATCAATAGGTCGTTTTGTTGATAGCGGCCACCAAACTCAAGGTTAATAGCATCTTCTTCTTCGACACCCTCAGTAGTAGTTGGCGTGCCAAAGCCGTTATAGGCTCCAGCCAATAGTGACAGATTATCACTAAGGTTGTAGATAATCCCGATGCTTGGTAAGACAGCTGATACCTGATTAGATTTTAGGCTAGGACTCTCGTTCCGAGGAAGTTCAGACCAGTCACGACGTTCAAGGTCAATGTCTTCGAATCGAACACCAGGGGTGACAATAAGGTTGCCAAAGGTAATGGCATTCTTAATATAAAGCGCTAAGGCTTCAGCTTCAACAACACGGTTATTTTTACTACCGCCAGTGATACCAATTGAATCTAGAACCAGTGTTTGGTTGATTTGAGTATATTTATCTGACCGCTGTAATCTATCTTCTTCATCTTGGTGATAGCGCAGACCTAATTCTATGTCCTGTGACACTGCATCACCTTCTAGCAGCCAATCGATTTTAACGGAAAGTCCTCGAGAGTAGTATTCACGATTATTGTCTTTTATCACTACATCGCCCTGAGCACTATCACCGCCCAACAAAATTCCCTGGAGGGATACATCGGAGTAATCGGTAGTACCATTATTGAGATCGGCAATGATATTCTCAGGGCCTACACCGGCTAACTTATCAAGTTTATACCAGCTTCTGGCATGTTCATTATTGTAAGCGGTTGTAGTTATACTCGTGCGATCGTTTAGCGTGAATTCATGACGCAGTATCAGCTGCTTGTGTGTAGCAACCATGAGGTCGCTTTGAGACACTGAGTAGCGGCGATAGGGATCTACCTTAAAGTCTGCATCGGTAATACCTAAATAACTTTGGTTCGAGTCTTGGTCGGCATATTGATATTTCATTTCTAACGCGTGGCGAGAATCGTTTGGCGCATAAGATAATTTCAATGTGTAATCTTTGATGTCTAAGCCTGTATTACCGGTACTGCCATCGATCGATTGAAATCCATCGCTCTTCCATTGATGAGTCTCTATGAGATAGCCAAAACCATTACTATTGGTTGAACCGTAGGCAGCATGGACTCTTGTCGTAGAATCTTGGCCAATTTCTGCGATGACCTTGCCCTCAGTTTGCTCTGGGATAGGGGTCGAAATCATATTAATGGCACCACCAATGGTATTAGGACCCTCAGTTATTGCGGCCGGTCCCTTTAATACCTCCATACTGTACATTCTGCCGGCAGTAGGGAAATAATACGCGCTGGATGCTGCATAAGGTGCGGGCGCTATGGGCACACCATCTTCCAATAGCATAATGCGGCCGCTGCGTTCGGTCTGCACCCCTCGAATTCCAATGTTGGGCCGCAAACCATAACCGTCTTCAAGTTGGAGGTTTACACCGGGGACTCGGCGTAAGATTTGTTGAATATCCGCATAGTTAAAAATCTCTAACTCGTCATCGGAAATAAAGTGAGCAGAACCGGGCATCATTCGAGCACGTTCCTTATTGCCAACAATAGTGATTTCTTCAAAAAACTGGGCTTTCTCTACGTGATCTGAATAGCTATGAGAGGCAGAGATAGAGGCTGTTATTGCAACATAAGCTAATGAAAGTTTGAGGGGCTTGAGCATGATAAACCTTTAGGTGTAAATTTTATGTTGATGGAAAACTGAGCTCACTCTCGCCCATGAGAAAAAGCCGTAAATTGACAACGCATTTTACTGACATTTATTGTTAATGCAAGTAATTATCATTAGCATTATCATTAAGACGTAAAGGATTAGCAGCTTAGTATTTTTAGCCGTGACTTGATTGTTGCGTAGGTGTGGGATTTAAGTTTTCTGCGCATCAGGTAAATATTCTTTGGCATGCAAGATTGTTCCTACCGGTGCCGCTGCAGCCTGCAGGATGCTCTGACCTTTGTACTCAGCAGGCAATGCCGGAATAGTCAGTACACGCCAAATACTGAGGGTCGCCAATAATAGTAGGCTCGCTCCAATGAGTAAGAAGAAGCTTTGTAAGCCGAAAATACTTAGCCAAAAGATAGCGGTAATTGGACCAGTAATTGAGGTTAGCCCGCTGATTAAAATAATCGTACCACTGGCGGGCACAATTTCAGCAGGCCGCAGGTGGTCGTTAGTGAAGGCGACGACGATGGAATAAAGTGATAAAGAGCAGCCGCCGAATAAAAACGCAAGACCGTAAAGCCATGGTGAAGCCTGAGTAATAAAGCTAATGATTAAGGCGATAACGACAGCTATCAAACTAGAAAATCCGATGACCCAGCGACGATCTACACTGTCAGAGAGTTTCCCTAGCGGCCACTGTAAAATCGTTCCGCCGGCCATCATTGCACCCATAAAATTGGCTACTTGATACACTTCAAAGCCTAATTTAGCCGCGTAAACAGCGCCCATACCAAACAAGATACTGGACACCCACTGCGATAGAATAATCGCCGTCACTCCCATGGGCGTCCGATGCCAAAGGTGACTAATTGTCACCCGTTCGGTCTCTTCAATGGGCGGTGTAATCACGATTGACAAAAGAATGGGGACGGCGGCAACGCTTACCATGACGGAAATTAGAATAAAGAGGGTGAAGCCGGCTGGGTCAGCCAAGTTGAGCATAAACTGTCCAGCGCAAATTCCCATTAGTAATATGGTTGTATAAATAGATAGAATGCGCCCACGATTAGCATTGCTAGATGACTGATTTAACCAACTTTCAGACACTACATAAATGGTCGAAAATGCAAATCCAGTGAGCAGTCTCATAAGGGCCCAGACCCAAGGATTTACGTAAAGAGCATGTACAAGAATAGTAATCGAAGCAACAGCCGAAAGGGCGGCAAAAATTCGAATGTGACCTACCCGCTGAATCATCCTTGGCGTTAGGAGCGAGCCGGCTAAAAACCCAGCGAAATAACATGACATCAGAAGGCCAATCAAAAGGTCATCAAAGCCCTCTAATTCGGCGCGGACCCCGAGTAAACTGCCTTGCACACCAACTGCCAGGCCAATCAGAGAGAGGCCTGCAAATAGCGGCCAAATAGCGACAACGGTTCTGACCAGCATGAAAAGATAGCTCCATTAAATTCGCGCTAATGTACGCTTAAAATTAAATATTACAAAGTAAAATTTATGGTTATTTCAAGAAAACCAATACACTTATTTTACCATTAATTCAATCGTATTTTAAGGGCCAATTTTTCTCAGAATTTCATAAAGCTAAATTCCATTTCTTTCGGGTTCCGGCAGGGTCAAATCAAAGTGCATACTCGAAGAGTTCTCTGGCTCTCCATCCTTCAGAAGCATATTTACAATATAATCTTCACACCTTGGCTCAATATTGGTTGATATTGTCGATGGTGAGACCAGGACTCAAAAAAATGATCGCAGTGTTTGAACCTTATATTTTAAGCCTAAATGCAGTGCGACTTATCTGCGAAAAGCACATTCCGGCCATTTATTCAACGCCATGCTGGGGCCTGTTTTAGCCACATCTATGTTAATGCTACAAAGCCACAATCGAAAAGATTGACGGCGCTTGGATGATTCAGCAAGACTTTCCTATGGGTCCCTTTGGGCTGATTGACCTGTTTGGACGCAAGATAGCGTGAAAACCTCGACTGACGTTTGACTATAAACAGAACAAAGTAAAGGTAATGACCCCGATTACGCCCTACATAGAGCGAGGAGACTGGGGCGTAAAATCCAACAAAGGTTTTTATCAATATACAAACCCGAGTTATCAGCTTAAGGGCTTTTTGGAGCGCTCACAGAGTAATTGCTCGGTAGCCTATGTAGCTCTGCATTAACTAAATATTATCTATTACTAGCGGTCAATGAAGTTGCCAGTGCAGAGGTTATCAATGGAGCTCCAAAGGTTGCAATGAGCATCTCAAAGGGTCCTTTTGACCTATTAAACTCAGTGGGCGGCGAGAGCTACCTGGCCCCTATGGATGTCAGATTAGTGACCGATTATTTGATTAAGAAATAGCCTCCACAGTTAAGACCTATGTTGAGGCAATGGCTTATTCTGTTTCTATCCATCCGAGAATACTCTACGCCGTCGAGTCTTAGCTTGTTCCTACAATCCGGACTCGGTATCCTGCACATCTTATTGTCGAAATTGGATTTTTATGCCGTCTAAGGGTTTGCCTGCTATAGAACAGCGGGTTCGTGAGTGGCTCGAGCATTTTGTGGTGGGCTTAAATCTATGTCCGTTCGCGCGGCCCGTGGTGGCGTCTGACGGATTGCGGATTAAGGTTTGTGAATCGGTGGAAACTGAACAAATTATGCATAGGTTTCTCACCGAATTGGATCTTATTCAAAGTTCATCTGAGGCGGATATCGCTACTACCTTGCTAATAATACCTAATGCGCTAGCGGAGTTTGATGTATATCTTGATTTCATTGATCTGGCGGAAGGGTTGCTAAAAGAGTCTGGACTTGAGGGGGTCATTCAACTGGCTAGCTTTCACCCCAGATATCAATTTGATGGAGAGCCTGAAGATTCGGCCAGCCATTTCAGTAACCGCTCTCCCTATCCATTAGTTCATTTTTTACGCGAAGATATGATGGCTCGCGCCTTGGGTAGCTTTCCCAATCCAGAGACAATTCCGACAAAAAATATTAATAGATTGGAATCTATCGGTCGAAAGGAAATTGAACGGCGTTGGATACAGCTAATAGGCGCTAATCCGGAATGATAGATTACGATGTGATCATTATTGGCGGCGGTGCTGCTGGATTATTCTGCGCTTTTACGGCAGGCCAGCGCGGCCAATCGGTATTGATACTTGATAGCAGTAATAAAGTGGGTAAAAAAATACTGATGTCCGGTGGTGGACGTTGTAACTTCACCAACTTAGATATAACCCCTGAAAACTATCTTTCAAGCAACCCTCATTTTTGTATTTCAGCCCTTAAACGCTACAACCAGTGGCAATTTATCGATCTTGTTGAGCAGCACCAAATTGCTTATCACGAAAAAAGTCACGGTGAATTATTTTGTGACAATTCATCTAAAGATATTTTAAAAATGTTGTTTGATGAGTGCACAGCCGCGGGGGTGGTTATTGAGACCAAGTCGATCATTAGCCAAATTAAAGTTCAAGATGAGGGTGGCTTTACCTTATCGGTAAAAGAAAAGAGTTTTCGATGTCGGTCTTTAGTCGTCGCCTCTGGTGGCCTATCGATTCCGACCTTGGGCGCCTCGGGGTTTGGCTATGAAATTGCCGAACAATTCGGTCTTAATTTACTGCCGCGGACTGCCGGATTGGTGCCCTTTACCTTTAGCGATTGGGTAAAAGATCTGAGCGAATCAAACTCGGGATTATCTGTAGACGTGGAAATGTCAGTCAATGGTATGAGCTTTAGAGGGAATTTATTATTTACTCATCGCGGCATCAGTGGCCCAGCAGCCTTACAGTTGTCCAGTTATTGGAAACCAGGCGAATTTATTAGTGTGAATTTATTGCCTGATCATGACGCCCAGACACTATTGCTTGGGTTAAAACAGTCTAATCCAAAGAGTCTACTAAGAAGTTTGCTGGCACCTGTACTTTCAAAAGGGCTCGTTCAGTCATTGGAAGCTATTTATTGGGGTACCTATGCTGACACCGCGATTGCAGAGATTCCCCACGGGGTTTTGCAGTACATTGCAGATACGCTGAATAACTGGCAATTGAAACCCTCTGGTACTGAAGGCTATCGAACTGCCGAGGTAACCCTCTGTGGCGTTGACACCGACCATATTTCATCCAAGACCATGGAGTGCAAGAGTCAACCTGGCTTGTACTTTATAGGAGAGGTGCTGGATGTAACGGGCCATTTGGGCGGGTATAACTTTCAGTGGGCCTGGGCTTCTGGTTATGCAGCAGGGGCTTACGTATAGCGCTATTTGCGGTTTGACTTCGCTTTTTTACGCCGCGTCGCCGCTTTCTCTAAACGCAGTTTTTCACGCTCGGCTTTTTCTGCCTTAATAAGCTGCACTTGCTGCATTTCTAGGTCAATGACTTCGGGCGATTCGAAGGTGATTTTACCTAGTATTCCGGCACGTAACTCGTTAATGAAAATGGTTGAGACACGCTCCAGATCGACTCGCCCGCCAGCACGTAGACAGCCGCGTTGGGCACCAATGATTTCTAAGAGCTGAAGAGGTGATTCGGGTAGTTGGTCAAACTTAAATCGCTCCCGCAGCCTATTAGGATATGCAGCGAGTAGATATTCTGCAGCGAAAAAAGCGACATCATCATATTCCATGGCGGTATCTTTTATCGCCCCAGTTGTGGCTAGACGATAGCTACCTTGAGGGTTTTCTATTTTCGGCCAAAGGATACCCGGGGTGTCCAATAGCATAATGCCATTACGCAGGTTTATCCGCTGTTGACCTTTTGTAACCGCTGGTTCGTCACCGGTTTTGGCAATGTGTTTACCCGCCAAACAGTTGATCAACGAAGATTTCCCCACGTTGGGAATACCCGTCACCATCACTAGCGTATTACGGCCTTCTTTTTGTGGAGACAATTTATTAATGAGAGCAATAATCTGTTTACTGGGATCGCTATTTTGCAGATCTAGTGCCATGGTCTTGGTATTGTCTTGCAGTTCAAAGTGATCCTGCCATTGGCGAGTGACCTCAGGTTCTGCAAGATCGGTTTTGTTGAGCAATTTAATGCAAGGCTTTTCTGTGCAGAGCGCCTGTATGAAGGGGTTCGAGCTACTAAAAGGAATGCGTGCGTCAAGAACTTCAACCACGAGGTTTACCAGAGGTAAACTCTCGATCATTTCTCTGCTGGCCTTGTGCATGTGGCCGGGATACCAATGGATAGACATGTTTAACTCTTTTGGTGGACGGCGAATTCTTTTGGAAGATCCGTATTTTCGGGGTGACACTCTTTAAAAGCAAGCGTTACCCACCACCAAGAGTTAGATTCGATGATTTATGCGCCGTAAAAACAGAACCTCGCTCTATTCTCCAGGCCGGTAGCTTCGTTCTATTTTCGACTCACGTAGGATCGAATCAAATAGAGGATCATGAAGAATCTCATTAGCATAATCTTCCGCTTGATCGGCATAGTGAGGCGAGCTCTCGTCCAATGTGGCCGAACCAAATTGATGTACACCACGTACCTTTAATTCGCCCTGAGCATCCCAAGAAACTTGATAATAAAGTCCATCACCGGCGACATTGGTCAGATAGGGGTCGTCATCCATAGCCCTGCCGTAGATGGCTCTTAATGTATCTGGGCCGCCGCCGACAGGAATATTAAGATCGCCCCGCACATGACGGTTAACATCACCCCAAGCTGGGTCAATGCGGCCGGTTTGTTCGATTAACAAATTAGTGCAGCGAATTAATTCGTCCACCGGTTTTGGTGCTGAGTTACCTTTTTGTTCAGACAGCCACTCACCACCTAACACGCAAGTACCCAGTGCTGCACCACGGTTTTTAATATCAGTTGATAGATCCCAATTCGTAATTATAGCCTGTGCATCTTGGTATGACTCTAAGGCAGCAGTTCGGATCGGGCTGAGGTCAGCGGTCGCCGCCTGCTGCAAATAAGCATAGGCTCGAGAGTTAACACTATATTTTTTGTCATGCTTGAGGTTATAAAATTGTTCTTCTGAGATGCTGTCGAGTTCTGCCAGCAACTCCAGCCCTCTATCGGCACGATTGGTCATCCGCGTGGGAAATCCATCTTCAATACGATAGTCATCCTTGTTAGGGTTGTCTGCCTCTGCGCTGACTAAGAAAGGCGTTTGATTGGCACTGTGCAGATAGCCAGAGGCCGGGTTAATGACCTGTGGCAGATCATCAAATGCCATATATTCTTGCCAGATTAGACTGCTGTCATCGCCGGGTAAATATTGTGTCCAGTCATAACTAGGGCGTCTTTTAGGCGTCAACGAATTATGCACAAACATGGTATTCCCTTCACGATCGGCATAAACAAAGTTGAAACTAGCAAAGGCCTGCATGCGCAAAGCGTCTCGCCACTGGTCAAAATTTTGCGCTTTGCTCATTGCCAGCCACTGCTCTACCTGCCGTACCTCGCCCATACCAGCATAACGAACAGCATAGGTACCATGATTATTTTGAATGACAGGGCCATGCACTGAACGTAAGCCAACTTCAGTGACCGTCCAAGGTAAAAACCCTAGCAGCTTAACCTCGATGTCAATATCTCGCGCCTCAAGTGTTTTCCATTCACCATCCAACTTGTAACGCATTGAGTCATTGGGATCCATTTCCAACACATAAATATCGACTAGATCGGGTTTATTAACAGTTGCCCCCCAGCCCAAATTTTTGCTGAATCCCACTCCAATAGTGGCGCTGCTTGGGAATAAGCCACCCATCACATCGAGGCCTTCATTGCTCTTAATATGTGCCTCATACCAAGCAACGGGACCGGTAGTCGGTTGGTGCGAGTTAATCGCTAGTCTGGTTGCCCCATCGACAGTAAAGGGGGCTGCCACAGCAATGGCATTTGAACCCACTGGAAGATTGCCGATAATGACACCCTCAGCGATTGGCTGCGCCTCACCGCCTGGATCAGCCGGTCCGCGGCTCACAGGAAGCTGCCGTTGAGGTTCAAATAATTCCATAATCGATGCATCAAAACCATAGAACAACAAATGGCGTAGCATGTAACCAGCGACAACATCCTGGCCGGTGATGGGGAAAATCGATTGATTAGTTTGCTCTGGGTGCAGCGCGGCATAGTAATTAATACCGTCAACAAAGGCATCAATCCAAGCCCGAGTTTCGGATTTCAGTTGAGATTCATAGTCTGCATCAATGGTTTCCCAGATGCCGAGCCATTTCACCAAAAAGTCTACCGCAGCGGCATCTTTGCCATTGATCTTTGCACTGGTGCCGCGATAAAACGGGATACTGTCCTGGATAATCTGCCAGTTATCTTCAGACTGGGCATAGGCGAATCCAAAAGCTGTATCAACATCGCGATCGCCGATAACATGGGGCACACCTAAATAGTCTCGCTCGATCACCACATCATATTTTTCGCCCAGCCTCAGGTCGCCCGAGGTATTGAATTTTTCCGCACAGCCAGCAAGAGTTAGCCCTAATATCGCTAAAATTAGAGATGATTTCGTTGAGAAAAGTGTCACAAGGAGTCCTTTTTAATGGTTGTTTTCGAGCGCTGTCATTCTAGGGGACTTTGGCCCTTAAATTTCGTTATAGATTATCAAATAATAGACGAGTAATCCTAGCGTCTATTATACGTCGATTATAGGGTTATGGGTCAGGGGCACTACTTTTTCATCAACAATTTAGAGGCTTAGAGGCCAATGTTAGCTCCAAGGGAACGGGCTATTTGACACTGGATGAAGCTTTCCTTGGGCATAGCGAGAAAAACGAAAGGGCTCCAATAAATCTGAACGCTGACCACATATATCCTCCGCGACTAGTTTACCTACTCCGAGCATTTTGTAGCCGTGGTTGGAGTCGGCGATCATATAACAATTACCATGAAACACATCGAATACCGGGAAACTGTCTGGTGTAAAGGCGCCGATGCCGCCGGAGGGTTCATTTTTATACTGGGCCATGGTGCCTGAAAATCGTTTTTGGCAATGAGCCAAAGCCGATACCCACATAGTCGAGAAATCGTTGCCAACAATAAATTCTGGTGACTCAGGGCCATAGGGGTCGACCGCCACCCAATCCGCGTTTTTGTTGACGACAAAGGGTGCGGCACCGCCTTGAATGCCACCGAAATTAAAGTCCGGTTTGTAATAGATACCCCACATCTCATCTGTGATCAGGGAGCCATCAACGTCAGAATAAAGGGGAGCATCGGTATCCACATGAATGACCGGCGGCATCTTGCCCTCATTGGTTTGCTGTAAATTGGGGTCGATACCCAGCGTTCCCTCTTGAAGTGACCAATACACCCACATAGGTATGTCTTGGCTAATAATGCCTGTGTCGAGGTTTTTAATGCTAATAGTGCTAGGCATTTCAAGCATATCCCACATCTGTTTTGCCCAGGGTCCCGGGGCAACTACAACATAATCGCAGTGGATATTACCGACATCTGTTTCAACTGATTTGATTGCTCCCTGACTATCACGACTAAATCCGGTGACCCTAATACCGCTAATTATACGCACACCTTCAGACTCAGCTTTTGCTGCTAAGCCTTGTAGTGATTTTTTATTATTGGCATAACCACCTGATTTTTCGTGGAGTACGGATGTTATTCCCTGCGCTTGCCAGTCGTGAAAAATATCCAGCATATAGTCGCTACAATCTTTATCACCCTCGATAAAAACAGAGTCGTAGCCAATGGATTTTTGCTGCTTGTAAATAGAGGCGACATCTTCGTGCATTGATTCGCAACTAATCTGCATGTAACCCACAGGATGATAGCTATAGGCTTCTGGGTCTGTTTCCCAGACAGCAACACTATGGGCCATGAGCTCTCGCATGGCAGGTTGATAATAATTATTCCGAATCACTCCGCACGCGATTCCCGAGGCTCCGGCACCAATTTCGGTTTTGTCGATAACCACAATGTCCTTTCCAGTCCCTCTACCACGGGCTTTTAAGGCTTGAGCTAAATGATAGGCGGTACTTAGTCCATGAATTCCTGCGCCGACAATGACGTAGGGTGATTGTTTTATTGCAGACATCGGGCAGATCCCTTTTAAATCAATTTAATAGACCTGAATAGTGGCCTCTGAGCCGACAGTCGTCAATCATCATAAGTAAAGTTAATAATTGAGCAATAAGTCGCTTATGGATATTCCAAAATCCACTAAATCGTCTAAAGTACCCAGATCGGATGAGGATCGACAGCATGGCCACTGGACTACAAAAAACTATTCCATTAAGGGACCTTGACGCCGTGGGAAAACCCATAGCTGAAGCGAAAGGCATGCCCAGATCAGCCTATACTGACGAGACCCTTTTTCACTTTGAACGTGATCAGATTTTAGGCAAAACTTGGGCTGGTTTAGCGTTTGCTTCTGAGTTAGTCAACAAGGGTAGTTTAGTCCCAGCTGATTTTATGGGTCTGCCTCTATTAATGGCCCGCGATCGTCAAGGCAGTATCCGTGTGTTTCATAACGTGTGTAGTCATAGAGGAATGACATTGGTGAGTGAGACGAAGCACCAGGCTCGCAGTATTAGATGTCCGTACCACTCTTGGGACTATGATTTTAATGGCGATCTTAAAGCCACGCCATTTATCGGTGGCGTGGGAGTCAATCAGATCGAAGGCTTTTCTTGTGACAGCAATGGGCTGACGTCTGTTCGGTCTCATATTTGGATGGGTATCATCTTTGTTAATCTATCTGGAGATGCCCCAGATTTTGAAGACTTTATTGCCCCCTTAGCTCATCGTTGGGAAGCCTTTGTAAGTCGCCCCAGTTTCAATGGATTGCATGTTTCTCAGTCGGAAAGCGCCATGGAAATCACCATCCAGGCGAACTGGAAACTGGCCGTTGAAAATTATTGTGAGGCTTACCATCTTCCTTGGGTGCATCCATCATTAAATAAATACTCTCCTCTTAGTGAACACTACAACATTGTTTTTACAGAGGAGATGTCGGGACAGGGCACCTATGTTTATACACTGTCAGAAGTGGCGGGGACAGAGCTACCTCAATTTGAAGACTGGCCAGCAGACAAAATGCGGCACGCGGAATATATTTCGCTATATCCAAACGTTCTGCTGGGCCTTCAGGTCGACCACGCTTTTGCTATGATTTTGCAACCGCGGTCTTGTGAGAGTACTTTTGAAAAAGTGCAGCTTTATTATGTGGGAGAAGAAGCTTTAGGCGATCGTTACCAAGCCTGTAGATCCTCTGTGTTAGAAAGTTGGCGTCAAGTTTTTGGCGAGGACGTTTTTGCCCTTGAAGGGATGCAAAAGGCAAGACATTCTCCCGGTTTTAGTGGGGGTCTGTTCTCTCCCGTTATGGACATTCCTAGTCATCACTTCCATCAATGGGTCGCTCAGCGTTATAGTGAAAACACAGGCTAAAATAGGATGATTAGATGAGCGAATGGCGCAATTTTATTGGCGGGAAATGGGTCGCGGGGAGCAGTAGTATTAATGTTGAAAATCCCGCGACAGGAGAGGTTTTTGCGTCTATCGCAAAAGCTAGTTTGGACGACCTTGAAATGGCCGTTAGTGCTGCAAGGAAATGTGTAAACTCCCGCGAGCTTATCGACTGTAAACCCGCAGAGCGTTCAGCGCTACTCTATCGCATCGCCGCCGAAATTCGAGCCATTAGCCAGCAGGGCAGCGAACTAGCGGTGTTGGAAAATGGTAAGCGTCTTAGCGACGCCCAAAATGAGTTCAACGAAGCTGCTCGTTACTTTGAATATTACGCCGGTATGGCCGATAAAATTGAAGGAGTGTCTATCCCTTTAGGCCGTGATTATATTGATTATACGGTCTATGAACCTTTCGGTATTTCAGCCCAAATAGTCCCTTGGAATTTTCCTGTTTCGATCTGTGCTAGGTCTTTAGCGCCAGCCCTCGCCGCTGGCAACGCAGTGATTGTTAAATCTCCAGAACTTACTCCCTTAGCCATAACCTGGATAGCCACTGCCTGTCAACGCGCTGGATTGCCAGATGGGGCATTAAGTATACTTTGTGGTACGGGCCCAGAAGTCGGCGCCGCGCTAGCCGCTCACAGAGATATAAATCAGATAGTCTTCACTGGTTCAGTGCCCACAGGCCGTGCAATCTTGCATGCCGCCGCCGAACGTGCGGTGCCCTGTGTAATGGAATTAGGCGGTAAGTCCGCCGCCGTGGTTTTCGATGATGCCGACCTAGATCAGCTAATGGACAGTATTCACTGGGGTATTTTCTTTAATGCAGGACAAGTTTGTTCGGCTATGTCTCGACTATTGGTTGAGCGCAGTATTTATGACGAATTAGTGGAGCGTATTGCAGTCTTTGCTAATGGCCTGAAAATAGGGCCGGGTATAGACAATAACGACATTACCCCGGTTATGTCAGCCACACAGCAAACAAGAGTGCTGCATTACTGTGATCAGGCTAAACAGCAGGGCGCCACCCTGATCACAGGGGGTAAAAAACCCGCTGGGCAAAAAGGGTATTTTGTTGAACCCACGGTGTTTGGTAATGTGAGTCCCGATTCCGATATTTTCAAACAAGAAGTGTTCGGTCCGGTGCTGGCGATTACGCCCTTTGATACTGAACAGCAGGCATGGGATTTAGCTAACGCCACTGAATATGGCTTAGTTGCTGGTATTTTCAGTAGTAACATCAATCGTTGCTTGCGCGGAACCAAGTTATTAAGGGCCGGGCAGGTATTTGTTAATGAGTGGTACGCTGGAGGTGTCGAAACACCCTTTGGCGGCACTGGGCTGTCCGGGTTTGGTCGAGAAAAGGGCCAAGAAGCCTTGTATAGTTACGTGCAAACTAAAAACATCGCCATTAAGATAGGCTAACCGACGGCGCGATAAAAATCTAGGGAAGCCCTATGAATTCGACTAATGACTCAGAGCATTCCAACACGCCAGCCACAATGACGGGCGTGCAGTTGATTGGACACGGCGGCTTAGATCAGTTGGTGTATCGTCAAGATATCCCTACACCTCATCCCAAAGAGGGTGAAGTATTACTTAAAGTCTTGGCGGCGGGGGTGAATAATACCGACATTAATACTCGTATTGGTTGGTATTCAAAACAAATTACGGGCGACACCAACAGTGGCGCTAATCAGGGTTACGATGATCTCGCCGCCGCTACAGCCACCTGGTCTGGCACTGCCTTAAAGTTACCGCGTATTCAAGGCGCTGATGTGTGTGGCGAAGTCGTTTCTGTCGGTGTGGGTGTTAGCGTTGATCGTATAGGCGAGCGAGTGCTTGTGCGTACTATGCAGCAGAATCCACAGACCAAAAAGCGGTTTGATTGTGTTACCTTTGGTTCTGAATATGATGGCGGTTTTGCGCAATATACCTGTGCTTTGAGCCATGAAGCCTATGCAGTAAACACACCTTGGAGTGATGTCGAATTGGCGTCTATTCCCTGCGCCTACTCCACTGCTGAAAACATGCTCCATAGAGCCGGTTTAAAGTCGGGAGAACGGGTATTGATCACCGGCGCTTCTGGGGGCGTGGGTTCTGCTGCAGTGCAGTTAGCAAAACGCCGAGGGGCTTATGTTATTGCCGTTGCTGGTGCAACAAAACACCCTGACGTTAAAGCGTTGGGGGCTGATCAGCTAGTCGCTAGGGACGATAATCTTGTTTCTACCATTGGGGCTGATGAAGTAGATTTAGTAGTAGACTTGGTTGCTGGACCAAATTGGCCACAACTACTCGACGTATTGCGGCGTGGGGGGCGTTACGCCACTTCCGGTGCCATCGCCGGGCCTATGGTTGAGTTGGATGTTCGTACTTTATATTTAAAAGATCTCACTTTCTTTGGTTGCACTTACCAAGATGACAGTGTATTTCGCAACTTGGTGAGCTACATCGAAGCGGAAGAAATACGACCTGTGGTGGCTCGCACCTACGCCCTTAAACAAATTCACAAGGCACAAACTGACTTCTTAAACAAAGATTTTACGGGTAAGTTGGTGCTTATTCCTTAGTCGTCAGTAGACCTGCCTTATGCTCGTGGCAGCTATCGTTTGTCGGGTGGCTGAGAATACTCTATCGTTGACGCCACTATAGCGAGGCTTAGCCGCGAACTGGGCGTGGCTGATTTTGTTCGAGAAAAGGGCCAAGAACCCTTGTATAGTTAGGTGCAAGCTAAAAACATCGTCAGTAAAATAAGTTAAGCGGTAGCAGGATAAAAACTAAGAGAAGCTCTATGAAAAAATTCTTCAAGTACACAGGTATTGCCTTTTTAGCAGTTCTCGCTGTGACCGCCTTATGGGTAATTAATCTGCTTATTCAGCCCTATGACAATATCCGCATCTATTGGAGTTTAGGGGCTGAGCCAGAGGTGTTGATTACAGATGATTTTACATACCGCGATCTTAATAAAAACCAGCAGCTAGATATTTATGAAGACGTCCGTCAGCCGGCTGCAATGCGTGTCGAGGATCTGCTTAGCCAGATGACTCTCGAAGAAAAAGCCGGGCAGATGATGCATCCAGCTATCACGATTAAACCCGATTTGGCTCTCTTAGCTTTTCACTTCGCTATGGGTAGGGTGGATATTGATGCGGCGGAAGTATTTGATAAACACATAAGCCACTTTAATTTTTATGGTAAGCCAACGCCGTTGGAAATTGCTGAAAAGCTTAATGAATTGCAAAAAATAGCCGCTCGAACACGACTAGGTATTCCTCTTACGATTAGCTCAGACCCTCTCCACGAAGCCGCGAGTGGTGGCATTGCAGCCTTTTCAGTAAAAGGCTTTTCAGGCTGGCCATCACAACTGGGTTTTGCCGCTTCGCGGGATATAGATCTAGTAAAGCGCTTTGGTGAAATTGCCGCTGCAGAATATCGCGCTGTTGGTCTGCGCACTGCGTTGCACCCGATGGCAGATTTGGCCACAGAACCTCGTTGGCCGAGAAACTTTGGCACCTTTGGATCTAATGCTGAATTGTCTGCACAGCTTACCAGCGCTTATATGCTAGGTTTTCAAGGCGCATCGCTCGGTCCCGAAAGCGTCATGACTATGGTTAAGCACTTCCCAGGGGGTGGGCCCCAAGAGTTGGGTCTTGACCCGCATCTACCCAGTGGTAAGCGGCAAATTTATCCTGGCGATAACTTCGACTATCACGTGAAACCGTTCAAAATGGCCATTGATAATGGCTTGCGGGTGATCATGCCCTATTACGGTATTCCCATTGATCAAACGGATGAAAACGTGGCCATGGGATTCAATAAAGCGATTCTGACGGACTTACTGCGTGATGATTTAGGTTTTACCGGAGTGGTCTGCACTGACTGGGGCATAGTCTCTAGTCGCGCTTGGGGCGTTGAGGGCTTGTCGGTTCGAGAGCGTTACAAAAAATCTATTGATGCTGGGGTTGACCAGTATGGCGGTGAGAGTGATCCCGAGCACATTGTGGATTTAGTCAATACAGGCGAATTGAGCATGGAGCGCATTAACCAGTCAGTACGACGTCTTCTTTTGAATAAGTTTGAGTTAGGTTTATTTGAGGCAGCCTTGGTTGATGAACAAGCCATTCCGGTACTGGTTAAAACACCTGAATATGTTGCTGCGGGGCTAAAAGCACAGCGCAAATCGATTGTATTACTCAATAACAAAATGGCTGATGCGCTAGCACTTCCTATCACAAGGGACACTAAAATCTTTGTCGATGGTTTGGACCCAGAGCAGGCTAAGGCGCTTGGGCAAGTGGTTAATAGTGCCGAACAGGCAGATGTCATCATTTTTTACCTACCAACAATTTTCAACGGCAATCAAGACCCAGGTTCAGATAAGTTCATAGACAAGCTGTTAAGCAGCATCCTGCCTGATAGCAATCTAGCCTTTAATGCAGAGGTGCTTAACAAGGCTCAAGCGTACAGTGAAATTGCTACCTTAATTACGGTGGTTGACCTTAACCGACCCGCTATTTTGACCGAACTCAATCAACTCAGTCATGGGTTGATTGGAACCTTCGGCGTGTACGACTCAGTTTTGTTTGAAATGATCTTTGGCCAGTTTAGCCCGCAAGGTAAATTACCTTTTGAGATACCTTCATCCATGAGTGCTGTCCGTGCTCAGCAAGAAGATATGCCAGATGATTCAGTCGGCCCAACCTTTACCTTTGGGCATGGGTTGAGTTATTAATTTGACCTGAGGCTTTACTATCAAAGGCGCCATAGCCTAAAAGCCTAGATCTTCCTGTGTGACGTTCACCTGAACCTGGTCACCTTGTATTTCAGTGCTCACCAGAATGGGTCTACAGCAAACAAAACAGTCTTCAGTGTAGGTCTGGGACTCTGAGGGATCAATTAGCAGAGTGATAGCCTCCCAGCAGAAAGGGCAGGTTATCGATTCTTCAATTAGTTCAAATGACATAAATTACTCTATCTCTGGGGGGCTATTAAACCAAGTCTTTTAGCGGATGATCATACATACCCCAGGGGCTCTCAAAAAATGGGTCTACCATTGCTTGGGTCACATCTTCGATACGTGCTGGATTCCACACTGGACTATGGTCTTTGTCCACCGCCAAGGCGCGAATGCCCTCAACAGTTTCTGTCTCCACGCCGGTCCGCCCAAGGTGGTGTGTGTAAAAGCAGTGTTGCACCAGCGTGCGCTCAAGTCTTAACTCATCGGCGAGACTCATGTGTCGCCCCTGCCGAATCTGCCGCAGAGACACATGCAGCATTAGAGGTGAGCGTTTGTGTAATATCGCCAAGGTTTCAGTTGCCCAGGGCGTGCCGCTTTCTGAAAGGGCCTGCATAATCTCAGCGGGGGTGTCAAAATCAAAGGTCTCATCTATCTCAGAGCGTAACCAGTCACTAGCCTCGGGCAACTTAGCATTATCAATAACGCTGTGTAGGCGAGCAATACGCTGGTCAACTGTCATCATCTCGTTGTTGGTAAGACTGTTCCAGTAATCGGACAGATTATCGCTATTGATCGCAAAATCAGCCAAATCAGCAGCCAATGCTTCGGTGCCTACTAATATCTTACCGGTAAGGCCTAAATACTCACCGCTGTAACCGGGGCATTTGGGTAAGAAATACCCACCGCCCACATCGGGGAACAAACCAATATTGGTTTCTGGCATAGCGATCTTAGTGCGCTCAGTAATAATACGAAGCGAAGCCCCCTGAGAAATACCCATACCACCGCCCATGACAATACCGTCCATGAATGCGATGTAGGGCTTGGGGTAATTAAAAATCAAATGGTTAAGACGATACTCTTCGGTAAAAAACGCCTCAAGGTCGGGGTCATTAGCAATGCTCGCGGTGTGAAAAAAGCGGATGTCACCGCCTGCACAAAAGGCACCAAAAGCTCCCTGCTTATTAGAACCGCGTACTGCTACCGCTTCAACGGTGATGTCTTCACGCCAGTCTGTTAGGGCTTTGGTTAGATCACGAACCATGTCTAGGTTAAGCGCGTTTAGGGCTGCTGGTCGGTTAAGAGTAATAAGCCCAACGCCGGCGACAACGTCAGTAATAATATGGCTCAATGGAACACTCCGAATGAATACTTTAACGGCCTAAACAGTAGCGAAAATCATCTCAGATGTCGACCACAACCGCGCGGTACCCTTTATTTATCTAATGACTACACTTTTGATGTGATCTAACATGTTATTTATACTTTGAATGTCTATACTCCACATACTTATATTTAGCGGGTATAAAATGAAGATATGCCGTAGCTTCAAACTCAATTTAGTGGGAGTATTACATGAAAAAACCGGATTCTGTGGCGCCAAATTCAGAAACACTTGATTTAGAAAAAATGCGCTATGCTGGTTTTTGGATCAGGGCTTTGACGACCATCATCGATATCTTTTTTATAATTATTTTCCTCAGCATCTTCGTCAGTATCTTCGCCATGACTGCGGAGTATATTCCGGGCGAACTAACGGCAATGGAGCTAATATTGCAGGTAATTATAGTTTGTGTAAGCCTGATGATGTGGATAAAATGGGGAGCAACACCAGGCAAAATGCTAAAGAAAATAGTTATTGTGGATGAAAAAACGGGCGGAAAACTGTCTTTAAAACAATGTTTTATTCGTTACTTGGCTCAAATTCCATCAACCTTAGTATTTGGCCTGGGGTATCTGTGGATCGCAATTGACGACAAAAAAAGAGGTTGGCACGACATACTTTCTGGCACTGTTGTTATCTATAGGGACAAGCAAGACTCCGCCTTTGAGGCCAAACAAGTTAACGAGAAATAGAGTCAAAATCGTCGAGCAGAGCTGATCTTATTGTGTCAAGTATCACCATTACATTAGGTTTTATCGATAGAGTGTCTATCCTGATGCTGAGTGTGGCGCGCTGTCTAAGTGCAGTAACCTGCGCTGTTAAAAACTCATAACGCAAAAAATATGCAGTCGAAGTTTTCTCGTCGCTTTCAGGTTCTAGGTCTTCGTCTGCTATGACTTTGTAGTCTCTCAGTAAAAGTAGTATTTTACAAAATTATGTTTGCCAAAAAGTGTAGTCTAACTTTGGTTTAAGACCGTACCTTATCTCGTGAAAAGGTCAATTATGATAACTAAAAAGACTCATCAGTCATGACTGTGCTGACCCTGATTCGTATTTTGGGTTATGCCGGAATTATTCCCTTTGCGATTCCGGTTTGGCTGATGATCGATGGGTTTTGGTTTGGCCCGGGACTGCAGAGTGCCGCACTCTTTGGACTCTACGCTCCCTATATATTTATTGCTTATAGCGCTGTTATTTTAAGCTTCATGTCTGGCACGCTGTGGGCAAACGTCCAGATGACGGGCAATCTAAGTTTAGTCAAGCCCGCGGTGTTAATGAGTAATTTTCTCGCGCTCAGTGCGTGGTTTGCGCTACTCCTTATCTATATTGCACCAATAATGACGATATTTGCCGTGACGCTGTTGATGTTAGGATTTATTAGCCTTTTGTGGGCCGAGCGCATCGTTGATAGCGGTACTAAGGTATATTGGCGAATGCGTTTATCGTTGACCACCATCGTCACCGCATTGCATCTTGTGGTGGCAATCCTAATGCTGATGGAGCTATAGTTAGTGACTGAACTGACCATTTTTTATGATGCTGGTTGCCCACTCTGTGCGACTGAGATCAACCATCTTGAGCGGCTCGATACTGAGAATAAGATTGCCTTCGAGGATATTTATGCGCCCTTGTTTGACGAACGCTTCCCACACATTGACCAGCAGCAAGCGGATAGAATTTTACATGGTGAGTGGAGCGACGGTCGTATGATATACGGTTTAGATGTTACCTATTTTTCTTGGTCCTTGGTTGGCAAGCGCCATTGGGTGGCTATTCTTCGCTGGCCTTTTTTCAAACCAGTTGCCAACTTAGGTTACAGGTTTTTTGCTAGGTATCGCCACCGAATTTCAGCTCTGGTCACTGGCAAGCCGCGATGTGGCAGATGTGAAACAAGCGGTACAGTAAAGTGACTGCCGGCGCATCTAACTGTGCTTTAGTCTTAGGGGCCGGAGGTGGTTTAGGGTCTGCGATAGTGGCTGAGTTTTTAAGTGACCCCGCTATTACTCGTGTATTCGCCGTGAGTAGCCAGGGGCGGCCTGCAGAGCTATCTGTACCCGACGCCAGTGAGCTTAGGCTTGTGTGGGTTAAAACTGAATACAATGAACTGTCAATGTCGGGAGTGGTTGATCAATTGCAAGAACAGGCTAGTAACATTGGCAGGGTCTGTATTTGTCATGGATTACTTCATTCAGAGACAATTTGGCCAGAAAAACGCCTTGAAGATATCAATGCAACATCGATGCATGAGATATTTCAGAGTAATACGGTGGTTCCTGCACTCTGGTTGAAATTACTATTCAAGGTATTAAAAGGTCAAGAGCCCTGTGTAGTGGCTACTATGAGCGCCAGAGTAGGAAGTATTGGCGACAATCGGATGGGTGGGTGGCATTCCTATCGCGCCTCTAAGTCTGCATTAAATATGGTCCTGCAAAACATGGCGATTGAATATGCGAGGCGAGCTAAAAACGTGAAATTAATCGCTTTTCATCCAGGAACTACAGATACAGCATTATCTAAACCCTTTCAGGCAGCAGTGCCAAGCGGAAAGCTTTTTTCACCCGCATTTGTGGCCGCTCGCCTCGCTCAGTTAATGGATAATGCCGAATTGGATGGTCAGTTGTCATACATCGATTGGGACGGCCAACCGATACCTTGGTGAGACGCATGCAAGTTAATAGTTCAGGGTGTAAACTGGCGACCTGAAGGGCCGTTATTAGCGACCCTTTGTCAAGTTCTAAACCGGTTACTTAAAATTTCATCTAGGCTCCCTATGGTTAAGCAACAGATTCTCAACTGCGATATCGTGGATCTACTTCATGATGGCCGAGGCGTCGGCCGCATTAAGGGTAAAGCCTATTTTGTTGAGGGAGCGCTGCCCGGAGAATCGGTAGAGTTTCAGGTTACTAATGAAAAGCGTAATTACGCTGAAGGTCGTATTCGCAGTATCAGCCTAGCTTCAGAGCATAGAGTAGTGCCTGATTGTAAGCACTTTTTTCGCTGTGGAGGTTGTAGTTTGCAGCACCTTGAGCACCAACAACAAATCGAATTCAAACAAAATCAGGTGTTAAATAGTTTCGAGCGAGCAAACGTAAAGCCAGAGTCATTGCTAAGGCCGCTCAGTGGATCTCAATGGAGTTATCGGCGCCGGGCTCGGCTTGCTGTGCAAAGAGCCCGGGATGGCCAGTTTATAATTGGCTTCCGTAATTCTGGAAGTCGGCGAATTGAGCCAATTACCGAATGCCTAGTATTAGATAAGCCTTTAGCTGCGCTTTTGATTGTACTGCCGCAGTGGCTGAAATTATTGCCAGCGGATATTGCGATCTTTGAAATAGAGCTGGTTAGTGCAGATAATGCCATCGCAATCGCGTTAGAGGCGAGTCGCCGACTTAAAGATGATGAGCTTGCGGTTGTAGTAAAAGGTATTCAGTCTCTGGGTGAGACTGCTCTCCAGCTTTGGTGGAAAGTGGGCAAAAATGGCCATTTTCGCCGTTTAGATGGGGGGGCTGAGCAACTCTATTTTAAGCTGTCTGGGAACCTTAAATTTTATTTTGAGCCAGGTCAGTTTATTCAAGTGAATGGCGATATTAATGCAAAAATGGTGGACCAAATGCTCCGGCTAGTGTCGCCTAGTCTTTCAGGTGTTGCAGTCGATTTATTTTGTGGAACGGGTAATCTTTCTCTGCCCTTGTCCAAGCAGTTTAAGCAGGTCATTGGGGTTGAAGGGCTGGATGGTTTAGTAGTTGGCGCCGCAAAAAATGCGCTAGAAAATGAGATAACTAATACGCAATTTTTTACCGCCGACCTGACTAAGAAAAACAGCCTAAACCAAATCGAGGAAATACCCAAATTGCTAGATTTAGTCGTGCTTGATCCGCCACGTAGTGGTGCCCTAGATGTCATGCCTTGGGTTGCTGAGTCAGGGGCCAAACAGGTGATTTATATTTCTTGTCATCCATCGACCATGGCTAGAGATGCAAAGTATCTATTAGATGCGGGCTATACAATTAAAGATCTTGGTGTGCTTGATATGTTCCCTCATACCGCCCATGTTGAGGCAATGGCATTGTTCGAGAAATAACTATTATGTAGGCTTTTTTTGAAGCTGGAAGTCGGTTTTGAGACTATAAGCTCTGTGTCATTTAATGTAAACTTCCTCAATTACTTAAAACTCGATTTAACTCCCTAGGAAACCTTTGAGCCATGTTTGATAAAGATCATACAATTGAAAATATTGACCCTGAGTTATGGCAGGCCATTCAGCTTGAAGATCAGCGCCAAGAGCAGCATATCGAGCTAATTGCCTCTGAAAATTACACTAGCCTTGCAGTGATGGAGGCTCAGGGTGGAAAGATGACCAATAAATATGCAGAAGGTTATCCCGGCAAGCGTTACTACGGAGGTTGTGAGTACGTTGATGTGGCAGAGCAATTGGCTATTGACAGAGTCAAAAGTCTGTATGGCGCTGAATATGCCAACGTACAGCCACACTCAGGCTCGCAGGCTAACAGTGCTGTGTTCTTAGCACTGATAAAGGGGGGTGATACTGTGCTGGGGATGAGTCTGGCCGATGGAGGTCACCTTACGCATGGCGCAAAGCCTAATTTTTCTGGGAAGCTCTATAATCCCATTCAGTATGGGCTAAAAGCTGAAACAGGCTTGGTGGATTATGATCAAGTTGAAGCTTTGGCTGTTGAGCATAAGCCAGCTATGATTATTGCGGGCTTTTCGGCCTATTCGGGCATTATGGATTGGGCCCGTTTTAGAGAAATTGCAGACAAGGTGGGCGCTTACCTGCTTGTTGATATGGCTCACGTGTCTGGTTTGGTGGCTGCTGGCGTTTACCCAAGTCCGATACCTCATGCCCATGTCGTAACATCGACGACTCACAAGACATTACGCGGCCCTCGTGGCGGAATTATTTTGACCAATGATGCGGAGATTGCAAAGAAGTGTGACTCTGCAGTTTTCCCCGGTAGCCAAGGCGGCCCACTCTGTCATGTGATCGCAGCTAAGGCAGTTGCGTTTAAAGAAGCGGCTAGCGAAGATTTTGTAGTTTATCAAAAACAGGTTGTTAAGAATGCTAAGGCGATGGCCGCAACATTTATGGCGCGAGGTATCAATATCGTTTCTAATGGCACTGAAAATCACCTTATGCTGGTTAGTTTGATTGGTAAAGAATACACCGGAACTGACGCTGACCGTGCGATGGGGCAGGCATTTATTACCGTTAACAAAAATGCGGTTCCTAACGACCCTCGATCGCCGTTTGTAACCTCTGGTTTGCGGGTCGGCACTCCGGCGATTACGACTCGTGGCTTCGGTTTAGATGAAACAGTCCAGTTAACACATTGGATGTGCGACATTCTCGACAGTCTCGAAAACGGTACTTCTGAAACGGTGATTGCTGAGACTAAACTGAAGGTTTTGGACATATGTCAGCGGTTCCCGGTTTATGGCTGAGCGTCTTAAAGGGTAGACTTTAGGTTAAAGGAGCCTTCCGTCAATGACTAGGTGACATCTATGGCTGACCAATCTGTGTCAATCCGTTTGGCTGGCACCGCGGTTTTACTGCGAAATTCAGATAATGGAATAGAGGCCTTGCTGCTAAGGCGCAACGCTAAATTGGCATTTGCGGGCGGGGCCTGGGTCTTTCCTGGGGGCGCTATTGACAGTCATGAGTTGGAGGCTGCAGCTAGCAAGCATGAGGCTGCGATGGCCGCAACGGCGCGAGAGATTAAAGAAGAATGCGGTCTGAATGTACCCACCCAAGATTTGGTGCATTTTTGTAATTGGACCACTCCAGTGGGAGAAAAGCGGCGTTTCGCTACTTGGTTTTTTGTTGCGAAGGTGGGCGAAGGCTCGGGAAATGTCGTGATTGATAAGGGTGAAATCCATGAATCTCAATGGATTAAGCCTCAGCAAGCGATCAACTTACATCATAGTGGTGAGCTGACTATGATGCCGCCGACTTACCTATCGCTAAGCCTTTTGAGGCATTATGAGACTGCTGAGCTAGCTTGCTCCGCGCTTGCAGTGCGCAAGCCTTACGATGTGGCGCCCAGATTATGTCGTCTTCAAAATAAGATAGTTTGTCTTTATCCTGGCGATGCGGGTTATTCAGCGATAAATAGTGCTTTGCCAGGGCCGCGGCATCGGGCAGTATTTACCAGTCGAGGCCTAGTTTACGATCATTCGGGTGATGACGTTGGCCTGATGCCGATGGATCAGCCTTGATCTCATACAGACTAATATTACCCGTTGTTGTGTTAGAATAGCGCTCCATTTTTTGAGCTTCACTTTTACGAGCTTAGTTATGTATTGTCCGTTTTGTAATGCTGATGACACCAAAGTTGTAGATTCACGATTAGTTGCTGAGGGCGGCCAAGTGCGTCGTCGTCGTGAGTGCGTAGATTGCAGTGAGCGATTCACTACCTATGAGCTTGCTGAATTGGTAATGCCAAGAGTGATTAAAAGTGATGGCACGCGAGAGCCTTTTGATGAAGAAAAGCTGAGAGCTGGGTTGCAGCGTGCTTTAGAAAAGCGACCCGTTTCAATTGAGCAAATCGAAATTGCTCTATCTCAAATAAAACATTTCCTCCAGGTCACTGGTGAGCGAGAAATTGACTCTCGAATTATTGGTGAAGAAGTTATGGCTCAGCTTCATGAGTTAGATGAAGTAGCCTATATTCGTTTTGCCTCCGTGTATCGAAGCTTTCAGGACTTAAGTGAATTCCAAGATGAGCTCAATCGTTTGAAAAGCAAAAAACCTGCTCTGGATGAAGAACAGTGAGTTTTTCTATAGTTGACCGTAAAATGATGTCTAGAGCTCTGGCCTTAGCTGCCAAAGGGCGCTATACCACGTCTCCCAATCCGACTGTTGGCTGCGTGATTGCCTTCGGTGACGATATCGTTGGAGAGGGCTTTACTCGACCATTTGGTGGCAATCATGCTGAGATTGAAGCGCTTAATCAGGTGTCTGAAGCTACAAATAGCTGCGTTTATGTGACGTTGGAACCTTGCAGTCATGAGGGTAGGACGGGGCCCTGCACCACAGCATTAATTAAAGCCGGGGTATCAAGAGTTGTTATTGCCTGTGAGGACCCCAATCCTCTCGTTGCGGGCTCGGGTATTAAATTATTGCAAGAAGCGGGCATAGAAGTTGAGTGCGGGTTGCTAGAAGATCAGGCTCGAGAGTTAAATAAGGGTTTTATAAAACGTCATGAGCATGGCTTGCCTTGGGTGTTAATTAAGATGGCGGCAAGTATGGATGGCCGTACAGCCATGGCTAGCGGTCAGAGTCAGTGGGTGACTACTCCGGCATCTCGAAAAGATGTGCAGCGATTACGCGCCGGAAGTTGTGCGATCATTACGGGCATAGGCACCCAGTTAATGGACGACCCTTCGTTAACAGTGAAAATCACTGGCGAAGAACTGGGCGTGTATGACCCCTTGATTCAGCCGTTACGAGTCGTTGTTGACAGTCAGCTACAGATGCAAGCCAGTGCGCGCATGCTAGTCCAGCCGGGCAAGACACTGATTGCAACCTTGGGCGGAGACAGTCAACGGCAGAAGGCCCAGGCACTGATTGATGCTGGAGCAGACGTTGTATTTTTGCCGGCCAATGGACATCATATCGACCTGCAGGCATTGTTAGTTGAGTTAGCCGCCCGCAACTGTAATCGGGTAATGGTTGAGGCTGGTGCCGGCTTAGCTGGGGCTTTCATAGCCGAGGGATTATTGGACGAATTAGTGTGCTACTGGGCGCCCAAATTATTTGGTAGCGATGCACGACCTATGTTTGATTTGGCGATTAATACGATTGACGCTCATCTCGCATTGTCGATCAAAGATATTAGGCAAATTGGCGAAGACCTTCGTATTACTCTATACCCAGATAAAGATTACTAAGGTTGATTGCATGTTCGGTGCCATGGCGGAATTTAAAATTTACAGTTGGGACGAAAAGTTATGTTTACAGGAATTATTACTGCTGTTGGTGAAGTCACAGCCTTAGAGCCTCGCGGTGGCGATGTCCGGCTGACTATTAATACGGGTGATTTAAACTTAGGTGATGTTGGGTTGGGCGATAGTATCGCTTGCAGTGGCGCCTGCCTTACTGCCGTTGAGTTAACGGGTGAGGGATTCGTTGCTGACGTGTCTGTCGAGACCTTAAGCTTAACCACCATTAGTGGTTGGGGTGTCGGCACTCAAGTTAATCTTGAAAAAGCCATGCTCGCTAGCGATCGGTTTGGTGGACACATAGTATCTGGCCATGTTGACGGGCTTGGCGAAGTGACTGCTTTTTATGAGGATGCCCGTTCCTGGAGACTAAGGATTCGCGCCCCACGTGAACTTGCCAAATATATTGCTCAAAAGGGATCAATTACCGTCGATGGCACAAGCTTGACAGTCAATAATGTCGATGGCTCGGAATTTGAACTAAACATTATTCCTCAAACGTTGACTCACACGGTGATTGGGCAGTACAAAGTTGGCGATGAAGTGAATCTTGAAATTGATTTGGTTGCTCGATATTTAGAGCGTTTGTTACTTGGTGATGAAGCTGCTGACAGTAGTCGGTAAGATATAAAATGGAAGAGATAACAGTCATGGCGTTGAACACTGTAGAAGAGTTATTAGAAGATATCCGTCAAGGTAAGATGGTTATTCTAATGGATGACGAAGATCGAGAGAACGAGGGTGACTTGGTTATGGCTGCACCAATGGTGCGCCCGCAAGATATTAACTTCATGGCCACCTATGCTCGTGGACTGATCTGTCTGACCCTAGACGAACAACGCTGTAAGCAGCTTAATCTGGCGATGATGGTTAACCATGGTAGCAATGCCTCAGGTTATGGGACACCTTTTACGCTTTCTATTGAAGCGGCGGAGGGAGTGACCACCGGAATCTCTGCGGCCGACCGAGCACGAACTGTCCAAGCCGCTGTAGCCAGTAATGCTAAACCAAATGATATTGTTCAGCCGGGTCATATTTTCCCCCTTAAAGCTCAGCCAGGAGGAGTCTTGAGCCGAGCGGGTCACACTGAAGCGGGCTGTGATTTAGCGAGAATTGCAGGTTTTGAGCCTGCCGCAGTGATTGTAGAGATTATGAATGAAGATGGCACGATGGCAAGACGCGATGATCTTGAAAAATTTGCCGTAAAACATCAGCTTAAAATTGGCACTATTGCAGATTTGATTCACTATCGTTTGGTGACCGAGAAAACTACCCAATGCATTAATGAGCGCACTGTGACAACGCATTATGGTGAATTTATATTAAAGACCTATCTGGATAATGCTCGTAACAAAAAGCATTTTGCGCTAGTGATGGGAGATGTTAGTACAGGTGAACCTCCGCTGGTACGGGTTCATATTAATCGTTCTGCAAGAGATATTTTAGCACTTGAGTCGGGGGGGGAATTTAAATCGTGGTCTTTCCATCGTGCTCTAGAGCGTGTTGCTAAAGAAGGGCGTGGCGCTGTGGTCTTAGTCTATCATCCTGAAACTGCAGAGGAGGTGGACGCCAATATTGATATGATTGTTAACCCTAGTATTGGCGCCTCTCAGTCGGCAAGTGACGTTGTTTACCAGCAAGTAGGCACTGGTTCACAAATTTTGATGGATTTGGGGGTACATAAAATGCGTCTAATGAGCGCGCCATTTAAGTTTAGCGCAATCTCTGGGTTTGATCTTGAGGTTGTGGAATACGTTAATTGCGATTAATGTCCCGACCCCGATTAATAGTGAAAATTTAAAAGAGAGTAGGAATCATAGATGGGTGAATACAGGCCAGAAGAAGGCAGTTTTGACGTTGGCGCGGTGCGCATTGCAGTTGTTGCAGCACGCTGGAATTCAGAGGTTACCGATGGGTTAGTCGCGGGGGCTGTTCGTGCGCTCAGCCGTCACGGTATTAGTGATAGTGCTCTTAAGGTATTTCGAGTCCCGGGCGCTTTTGAGCTACCCTTAGCAAGCCAGAGAGCTGCCAGAACAGGACGTTTCGACGCGGTTATTGCTCTGGGTTGTGTAATCCGCGGTGATACACCCCACTTTGACTATGTTTGCTCAGAGACGACTCGCGGGATTGGAGAAGTTGGATTAAGAGAGAACTTGCCCGTGGGTTTTGGGTTACTGACCACCGATACCCTAGAGCAGTCATTGGAGCGTTCAGGAGACAATGCTGAGAATAAAGGCGAAGAGGCTGCTTTGACCGTCCTTGAAATGTTGACAATGTTTGACCAGATGGACGGTGACGCATAGATGTCTAAATCGAGAGAGAGACAAAGAGCACGGCGAATGGTTGTCCAGGCGCTTTACTCATGGGATGTTGGCGGTACTGACTTGGTCACTATAGAGGCTCAATTTCATGCTGACCATAACATGACTAAAGTTGATGGCAAACTATTCCATACTATATTGTTTGGCGTGCCTAAAAACTTGGCTGAGGTTGAAGGTGCATTTGAGCCGCATCTTGATCGTGAAAATAAACAGTTGGATCCAATTTCACGTGCTGTTTTACGGTTATCTACTTATGAGATGCTTTACAGTATCGAGGTGCCCTATAAAGTAGTCATAAACGAAGGTGTCAACCTGGCAAAAACCTTTGGCCCGACTGATGCTTTTAAATTTATTAATGGTGTCCTTGATCGTGTTGCTATGGAGCTTCGCGCCATTGAAGTTAAAGCTAATAAAGCCATTTAAAGACCGGCGATGGAGATGAATACTCTGACTCAAAAAACATCTTTACGGCTTGGCGAATTTGATATTATCGCAGCCTATTTTAAAGATCTTACAGATCAAGATGGTGTTGCCTTAGGTATTGGAGATGATGCTGCAATTATAGATCTATCCCTTCAATCTAAAATTCAGCTGGTAGTTGCCAGTGATACTTTGGTTGATGGGGTCCACTTTCCTAGCGACGCCAGCGCTTATCAAATCGCTCAACGAGCGCTTTGCGTTAATTTGAGTGATATGGCGGCGATGGCAGCCACCCCCCGATGGTTCACCCTAGCGTTGACATTGCCTAAGGAGAAAGCAAATCGGCAATGGCTAAAAGATTTTAGCATGGGGCTGGCAGAGGTCGCGCTAGAGTATAACTGCGCTTTAATCGGCGGAGATACAACCGCTGGACCCTTATCTATTACCATAACTATGCTGGGAGAGGTGCCTGTAGGGGCGGGCCTTGCGCGCAGTGGCGCTACTGCTGGTGACGGTGTTTACGTGACGGGTTTTCTGGGTGATGGAGCTGCTGGATTATTGGCTATTACCAAAGTAGATTCCTTTAGAAATAAACCTAAAATCATAAGTGAGCGCTTACTTAGTTTATTTTATAAGCCTCTCCCGCAAATTATTACAGCGCTAAAAATACGCCATTTGGCCTCTGCCTGTATCGACATCTCTGACGGCCTAGTCGCTGACTTAGGTCATATTTGCAGATCCAGTGGTGTTGCAGCATCCGTAGACACAGCTATGTTACCCATACATCCAGATTTACGAGAGAATTTCCAAGACCAGTGCCATGGATGGGCTTTATTTGGTGGAGATGACTATCAACTTTGCTTTACAGTCCCGCCAGCGGATCTTTCGATTATTGATGATTGGATTTATCAGGGAGAATTAGATGCCACAAGAATAGGCGTTATAGTATCCTCTAGTGACAATAATCCAGCCGTCTTGATAGATGGCTTTAAGTCACTTGAGAGACTAAGAGGCTTTGATCATTTCATCCCATAACCCGACATTTAAAGAGCTACTTAAATCGCCTGTCCTACTTTTGGCATTTGGCTTTGGTAGTGGCCTGTCTTCTAAGGCGCCTGGTACAGTTGGCTCTTTATTAGGATTGGTGCTTTGGTTATTTTTGGTGAAGCTATCCCTGCCATTTTACTTATTATTTGTGGCTATCTGTGCATTGGTTGGCGTCTATATTTGTGGTGCAGCGGCTAAACGATTGGACGTACATGATCACGGCGGGATAGTGTGGGACGAGTTTGTTGGTCTTTGGATTGGGATGGCTGGGCTGCCCGTTTCATGGGCATCACTTTTATTAGGCTTTGTTTTATTTAGGTTATTTGATATTTGGAAGCCTTGGCCGATTAGGTGGATAGACAAAAATATTTCCGGCGGACTTGGCATCATGCTTGATGACATAGCTGCTGGTGTAGCAACCGCGGGCAGCATTGCCTTACTAAATCTATTCAGATGGATATGAAGATGGGGTATTACCTAGACTCGTTGTGTCGTCTTCTTAAGCATTAATAACGTAATCTTTAGGTGGAATGAATCTCAATTACTCTTTATAGCGTCTTACTATGACGCATGTATTGGATGTTAAGTTAGTGTTAAGGAATCAGTTAATGAAAAAATTTGTACCCATATTGCTTGTTTTAGGGGCCATAGCCGTCGCTATACTAATGTCTGTGTTTAAACCGGAGCCTGTGAAAGACGAAGTGCCTGAAGCCGCATTGGCGGTCAAAACTCAGATAATCAACCGCTCTGAGGTGACCTTGTCAGTTGAGTCTCAAGGCACTGTGCAGCCTCGAACGCGGACAACTTTAATTTCGGAGGTTTCGGGAATCGTTCTTGAGGTTTCTGACTCTTTCATCGTTGGCGGGAGTTTCGAGGCTGGCGATATTTTAATGCGTATTGATCCCACGGATTACGAGGTGGCGTTGCAGCGCGCTAAAGCACAATTAATTAGTCGGACTGCATTGCTGGAGTTCGAAAAAGCCCGGACTGCTCAAGCAAAAAAAGAATGGCAAATGACCGGCCGCCCTGAATCTGAAGCGCCAATTCTGGCATTGCGAGAGCCCTACTTAGCAGAAGCTCAAGCGAACATATTACACGCGAAAGCGGAGGTAAAACAGGCGAAGTTAAAACTTAAAAGAGCCACTATTCGGGCGCCTTATGCGGGGATGGTCTCTATGAAGTCCGTCGATATTGGCCAATATGTTACTACGGGTTCACCGTTGGGGGAAACCTTTGCTATAGATTTTGTCGAAGTCAGATTACCTCTTACCGAAAGAGATTTATCGCAGATGACTACACTGTCTTTCCAAAGTGCTGACCCTGCTAATACGGTGGTTCTTAGTGGTTCGGCGAATGGGCGTTCAGCCAATTGGTCGGCATCGGTCGTTCGGTCTGAAGGCGTGGTTGATGAGCTTAATCGCTCGCAATATGTGGTAGCTCGCGTGTCTGATCCCTACAGGCTTAATCAGTCTCTGAAGGGCAATGCAGTGCCGCTGCTAGTGGGTACTTTTGTTACTGCAACATTAAAAGGAAAGGTCTTAAGCAATGTCTTTAAGGTGCCACGCAGTGCATTGTTGCAAGGTTCGAGGGTCGCTGTAGTGGATAAAATGCAAAGAATGCAAATTAATTCTGTGGATGTGGTGTCTTCCGATGAAGGCTACTACTACCTTAGTAAGGGTCTCAAAGAAGGGGCAGAGGTTATTGTTAGCGCTATAGGTACGCCCATTGAAGGCCTCAAGCTCGAAGTTAAAAATTCGTTCAATAATGGAAGTGCAGAATAATGAATTTGAATTCCAAAGGACTTATTGGCTGGTTTGCTCAAAATCCGGTAGCGGCTAATTTGATCTTGGTGCTTGTGTTTTTTGCCGGGTCATTATCATTACTTAATATAAGTAAAGAGATGTTTCCTCGATCGGAAACGAGAATGATCAGTATTGGGGCGCCTTACCCTGGCGCCGCACCCGTTGAGGTAGAAAAAGGCGTTATCTTACCTATGGAGTCAGCGCTTGAAGGACTGCGGGGAATTAAAAAAATAACCTCAGCGGCCGATCGAGATTACGCCAGAATATATTTGGAAATTGAGGCTAACGAAGACCTCAATGAGGTAATGAGCCAAGTTGAAAATCGTATCGATAGTATTACTAATTTACCAGATGATCTTGAAAAGCCCACGGTAAAGAGAGTAGAGCGGAATCTGTGGGCGACCGGTATTGCGGTCTACGGTGACATGACAGAGCGTGAAAAAAAGTTGATAGGGGATGAAGTTTATGACGAACTCTTAGCTTTGCCTGAGCTCAAAGAGGTGCGGCTTTGGGGCGCTGGAAGCTATGAGATTTCCATTGAAGTTAAAGAAGCTCGACTTCGCGAGCTTAACTTAACCTTGAGTGAAGTTGCATCTGCGGTACGGGCGTCGTCTATGGACTTGCCTGCCGGTATTATTCGAACAGAAGCAGGCAATGTACTGGTCCGAACAGAAGGTAAAGCCTATATCGGAGCCGATTTTGAAAATATTGTGTTGCGAAGTGAAATGGATGGTACGCAATTATTACTTTCTGATGTTGCTGATGTTAG
>DGAQ01000031.1:0-22583 GCA_002382445.1 Porticoccaceae bacterium UBA4026
AGCCCATACTTGGTTTCCCATGCATCTGGCATACCGTCGCCATCAGAATCGGCGCTGTATTCTGCATTCAACGGAAACGGATCATCGCTGTCCGCAACACCGTCACCATCGTCGTCATCGTCTGAGCTGTCGTTAATGCCATCTCCGTCAGAATCGATATCTGGGGTATATGTATTGGGCAACGTCACATAGTTCCCTTCCTTATTGTCTGCCGCATAGGCAACTACACGTACTGTATAGGCCACTTTATTTTCCAGACCTCCAAACATTAGTTGTGACGCCTCATCAACTGGTGCGAAGCCAGACTCGACCCAAGAGGTGCCACTCGCTGGGCGTACTCTGACAACCATGCCGATGTAATTGGGATCCGAAGGCGCTTCCCAGGATATAGTCAGCTTACTATCGCCTTCCACTACGGCAGGATTAACCACATCCGCCACCGGGGATTCACCATAGAGGAGATCAAATATACTGTGCCCACTATTCCAATTTCCTGCCGTGTCCGAAGTCCTGACCTCTAAACGATACGCGGTTCCCAGATTCATTAAATCCGTACTCCAGTCATCATCCCACTCATCACTTGTGCTAGGAGTCCATGTTGTAGCTGTGCCTAAATTCTTTAGGAAAATAGCAGAGCCTGCCCCATAACGGATACTCACCTGCTGTCCCTTGACGCCTGATAAATTATCTACCGCAGACTCCCAAGTAAATGCCAGGTCGTCCATGTCAGTTGTCCAGTATCCGTTTTTTATGTCATTCGATGCGGTAGCGTTTGTCGGATGACCTGGGCCTGTTTGATCAACGCCGTAGCCGTTTTCAGCCCATGGACTGATGGTTTCTTCTTGATCTGAAGTATCAACCACTTGTGTATACAATTCGTAAAACCCCTCACCGTCGGGGGCGGTGAAGGAAAAATTGCCAAACACAAGCGTGCCAGACAAATCTGTAGATTCGTACAGCGACCAATCGCCCCATGTCGATTCGTCACTGCTATACCTGTAATACAGATGACCTTTTTTTAGCCCTACATCATCCGTCGCGAAAAACGGCACGTCCCAGGGGACCGGACCATGATTGCCGCCTTTCCAATACCAGACGGGAAAACGTATTTCCCCGCTTGCGTTTTCCTGATTCGGTCGCCCAGTTGACCCCGCTCCGCCATTGTCTACATCGCCGAGGAAATACGGATTGGATTGAGGCGGTTCATCGTATGCACCTGTCGCGGGCATCGCTGAACCCACGCGCACCACCGACCAAATCGAAAAAGTGGGTAAAGTAAACGATATCCGATCACCGCTTGTTTCAAACGACAGCGGATTCACTGAGGGTGAGTCAGCATCAACGAAAGATACAGAGACTGTGTCGCTATCAAACTCTGTGGGTAGCAAGACATCCAAACTGGCATTTTCGAGGGGCGTCATACTCGCTTGTGAAGGATTTGCTGTCGGGATTACAATTTGTCGATTGACAATGTGGAACACCCAAGACCCGTCATCTGCTTTATACCGATTAACAAACACATCTGGAGATTCCCCAGAAGCAGTGCCTGACCCACTGTACGTCAAACCAACCTCGGGACTGACCTGGGAATCGACTAGGTTTGAGAACGATTCACGAATCGTTGATTTTGAAGTGGCGCTTGTTTTATTAGATTCATAATTACTGCCTAGGTTATTCTCAAAAGAGATGATAAATCCACTTCCGACTGCCTGTACCTTATCGGTGCCAAAGTAATCGTCGAAACTCCTGTCACCGGAGCGTATTTGACCGGTGTGGTCTTCCTTCGCAATTGAGCCAAAACCAATCAAAATACCCCCGGCATTAACGTATTGCTCAAGAAGAACGATCTGTGCATCTGTCATATACCTGGTGTTGGGGAGTATCACTGCGTCATAAAGCTGCAACTGTGCCAAGGTCAATAACTCATTTCCATCTCGACGGTTCGGGTGTGCCGCAAAAATTACGTCGAACATCCATTGCATATCTGTCAATAAGTATGTGGCTCCGCGAAAGGATGATGTCGTTGAGCCTGGGTCGGAGACCTCACCAATTTCAGAATAAAGCACCGCGAACTGTCCCGCTTCTGATAGGTTAAAGGCCGTTGGTTGTAGGGTAGGAAACTGCAGAAACGATCTTAAAAAGTCCATGCGCTCTTTTTTGTGATGGAAGCCGCTCCAGCTGGAACCGGACCCGTGTTGTACCAAGCCTCCAGCAGCAAACGTTTCAGCAGCAAATAATCTCGCACTCTCATTACTATCAGTGGCTTCGGTATGCGCCGGAAAGTTCCACGACCAAAACTTTTTATCAAAGTTGACAATGGTTTTGTGGACGAACGCTAGATGGCCATAGGGCCACCCCAGACTATCGAGGAATGTTTCCGCCATCCCAAAGTCAAATAAATCTAAGATATCCCAACTCCGTGCTCCGGTATAACGGTTCGCACTCAAGTAAATCGTTCGATTGTAGTTTGCTAATCCATATGCTCGAAGTTGAGTGGTCCACTGGTTAAAGAAATTACGCTCCACCGAGAGCATGTATGCAAGCCAAGCTTTATAGAGTGAGTCGGTTGGTGGATGGTTTTGAACTTGGGTAGAATTTGACCAACCATTAGCACGTAAATGGTCGGCATAATCGAAATTGCTTACATCGGTAATATCAAATGCGCTGATCTCTCCGGCAGTATAGTTTGCAGTCAGGTATGTGTTGAAGGCCGCAACGGTTTCGCTATCAAAAGACAGGGTTGAAATTGCCCCTGCCGCTTCATCGAGAAAGAAATAGCTGGTGCCTAAATCAATCGCCAGTTTTCCTGAGGCAATCCAATAATCAAGAGCTCCTTGCCTCGCAATAGAAAAGTTGCTCCCAGTCGTGCCGTCTAAATTTGTTGGTAATGCTACCGCCTTAAGATCCGGGTCGTCGCCGGCCGAAGTCTCGAGATGCTGCAAAGCGTAATACGTACCATAACCAATCCCTTGAGACTCCCAATCAGAAATACTGTTCTTGATAACTTCCCGTTGCTCCGGTGTCACCGTATAGTCTATCCAGCCAAAGTCATCTACGATCACTTTGATGGACCCTCCGGGAGAAAAAATAGGTCGAGGCCCAAAAATAGTGCCCGCGTCTGTCGGGGATGGAGTAGTAGCGTGGCATATGGCACTCGTACAAAAGAGCACAAGCACATACGAGAGTATATATTTTCCTAGGTTCATCATTCGCTTATATATTTTCATGTTTCACACGAAATAAAGTGGATTATGAATATAGTGTAGATCATCTTAAAGATTTCAGTTTTAAGTAAGAACCTGCTACATCAGCTAGTACCATTTTCTTACCACATGAAGCACAGAAATATGATTCCGTTAGTCGCGGGTTCAATCCCCGTCGTCCACGCCATTATTTCTCGCTGAAAATCAACGCCTTACTTCAACTTTAAGGCCCACAGTCACTGTGTCGACAACAATCTGCATAAGTGGAATATGAAACGACTCGCTTTACTCGTCCGGCTGATTTTCTCTTTTAGTTAACTCTAGTACATAGGTTAGCTCAATAATGCCTTTGTCTAGGATCAAATGAGTATTTTCATTATTGGTCTTATCTCGTTCTTCACGGAGTGTCTCTATGCGCACTTCTATGTAGGTTTCAACTTTACTTTTACGCGTACCTGCAGTTCGTCTCATTTATCTTATTTCCGCTTGAGGTAATGTTTATAAATCATCTCATAATCTGAGCGCTAATGCTTAGCGGATTGCTCTAATGGAGACCTTTTGGTTAAGTTAATCACAAACCCCCTCAGTTTTAATAAGTAATAACCGCCATCGCATGCCCGTTGGCTTTAATCTCATATGAAAGAGCTATAAGAGATTTGTCGATTAATGCTTTATAATAGATTGACCAAAGACCATCACCGAAGGCTATATCTTATGAAAATTGAGACTCAAGCGATTCACGCTGGGTTTAACGATGATCCAACAACCCGTGCGGTTGCTGTGCCCATATACCAAACCACCTCTTACAGTTTTCGCGACACACAGCATGGTGCGGACCTATTTAACTTGGTCGAACCGGGCAATATTTACACTCGCATTATGAATCCAACTAACGACGTCCTCGAACAGCGGGTTGCCTTATTGGAAGGTGGTGTTGGCGCCCTGGCAATGGCATCTGGTATGGCAGCCATCACAGCCGCGATTCAAACTGTTGCACGCGCCGGAGATAACATTGTCAGCGTTAGCCAACTTTATGGAGGTACCTACAACTTTTTCGCCCACTCTCTGCCGAACCAAGGTATTGAAGCACGCATGGCCTCAGGTGATGATATTGATGCACTAGAAGCCTTGATCGATGACAATACCAAAGCGCTTTTTTGCGAGTCCATAGGCAACCCTGCCGGTAACATCGTTGATATCCAAGCTCTATCGGATATGGCGCACAAGCACGGTGTTCCGGTGATTGTAGATAATACCGTTGCCACACCTATTTTTTGCCGGCCATTTGAGCTAGGCGCAGATATTGTTATTCATTCCCTTACCAAATACATTGGAGGTCATGGCACTTCCGTGGGTGGCATCATCGTTGATTCGGGTAGATTTCCTTGGAAGGACCACCCTCGATTCCCAGTATTTAATCAACCAGATCCGTCTTATCATGGTGTGGTATACGCCGAGGCAATGGGAGAAGCGGCCTTTATTGGACGTGCGCGTGTTGTGCCCTTACGTAATATGGGCGCTGCCATTTCGCCCTTCAATTCATTTCTAATCTTGCAGGGTTTAGAAACCCTTGCTCTGCGCATGGAACGACACTCAGAGAATGCACTTAGGGTTGCTAAATACCTGGCTGCACATGACCTGGTTGACTGGGTTAACTATGCAGGGCTTGAAACTGATAAGTACCATGAACTAGCAAAGAGAGTTGTTTCGGGTAAACCATCAGGAATTTTGAGCTTTGGTATTAAAGGTGGCGAAGCTGCTGGCGCTAAGTTCATCGACGCCCTACTGCTCATTAAACGCCTGGTAAATATTGGTGATGCTAAGTCTCTAGCCTGCCATCCTGCCAGCACAACTCATCGCCAGCTGAATGATGATGAATTGAAGGCTGCGGGAACTAGCCGAGAGATGATTCGTATTTCTGTCGGTATTGAGCATGTTGATGACATTATTGCTGATATAGAGCAGGCCCTTAACTGCGCTAAATAGAGTCAACACAAAGCGGCACCCTGGGTGCCGCTTTGTGTCCCTGCTGTGAACTATCCGCCGCTACTCTTTTCTCTTAATACCTTAGCCTTTCTTACACCCATAAAAAACCCCTCAACTTGGTGAGAGGCTTCGGCAAGACTAAAGTAACCACTACTTACCCGCTTTTTTGGTCTTCTTTTCGTTGCGCTTCTCTTTCAATGTTTTTTCAGCTTTCTTCTTACCCGCTTTTTTCGAATCCTGTCCCTTAGCCATAAATTTCTCCATTAGCTTCTATTTTCAGAATTTAGCTTTAAAGAAGATGTGCGAATAATGTTAATTTTCGCGTCGTTATCCTTTAAATCTTGATTGGTTTGTTTCTTGTAATAGCGCTTATATATTCACTCATATAGCTAATAAAAACAACCAACCAAGGCAACTTAGTGATACTAAAACCTTATATTACATAACCACAAGGCCCAACCGGTTCCGCTGGGGTCCATGTTTCGAGAAAATTACCTCATCGCCTAGGGCGACAAGGACACCCAGTTCAACTGAATTAAACAGGTTCAAGTAATATCGATCGACGCCTAAGCACTGCAACAGGCCGCCCTTCCCCTTAATCTAGTATTAACTTGCACCTATTTCTTGTTTCATTACTCGGTAATGAGCGCGAAGAGAATCTATTGTGTCGAGCTGATGTCTGCTGTCACCGGGTGGTCTTGCAGACCAAAATCAGATCTAAGGCAAACAAAAATACTGTGCTGCCTAAACCACCATAAAATCCCGCTGTATAGGTGATTATGAGGTAGCATGGAGATATATCGGTGGACTTATGCCAAGCCCTCAACATTGTCGGGAAACTTTGTTATGAACCGCGTCAACCAGTTTTGCCTCAGCCTTATCCTAATCGTCGGCATCGGTGCCTGCGCCGAACCCAACAAACCGGTGGTCAACAACCAAATCGATAGCTCTACAGCACTCACAACAACCACGATCGACAGCCGACGTCTGTCGGACATTGTAAAAGTCTTAGCCTCAGATGAGTTCGAAGGCCGCGCGCCCGGGGGGCCTGGGGAAGAGAAAACCATCGCCTTTTTGATCGACCAGTTTGAGTCTCTAGATCTTGAGCCCGGTGGTGTGGACGGGACATGGACCCACTCGGTGCCCTTGATCCATTCCCAACTTGCCCTCGACGGCAATTTGAGCGTTTCGGCAGGCAACGCTAGTCAAACATGGCAACAGGGCGTTGATGTTGCGGTGAGCACAGTGCGCGCCGTTGAGTCAGTCGTAATTGTTGGTGCTCCCTTGGTTTTTGTTGGTTTTGGTGCCGAGGCTCCCGAGCGGGATTGGGATGATTTTGGTCATATGGATTTAAATGGAAAAGTCGCTATCTTTTTGGTCAACGATCCGGATTTCTCTGCGAAGGACGATGAGCCAGTCGCGGGGCGCTTTGGTAACCAGCGTATGACATATTACGGTCGCTGGACCTACAAGTATGAGGAAGCTGCGCGCCGTGGAGCCTTGGCAGCTCTAGTGATTCATGAAGACAAAGCCGCGGGATACGGATGGGGTGTAGCCTCGTCATCGCCGGGGGAGCAATTTGCACTGGCAGAGACCAGCGGTCCATTGCCACCGCTGTTGCAAGGCTGGCTTCACTATGATGCGGCGGTTGAATTGTTTGCTTCAGCCGGGCTGAACCTTGTCGAACAGCGTGAGCGCGCCCGACGAGATGATTTTTCTGCCTTTGAATTACCCGAAGTGTCGTTGAGCGCAAGTTTTAGTGTTGCACTCGAGACAATTGAGTCTCAGAACGTGCTGGCACGATTGGCTGGTAGCACGCAGTCTCAAGAGACCTTAATGGTGTCCTCTCACTGGGATGCTTTTGGTCAGGGTAAGCCAGATGCTCAGGGCCGCACCGTGCGTCCGGGTGCAAATGATGATGCGCTTGGCACGGCCGGCGTGATTGAGCTAGCACGCGTTCTCAAAGCCGGCTCACCGATGGCGCGCAGCGTTGTGTTCGCTGTCTGGACCGCGGAAGAAAGTGGTCTGTTGGGTTCAGCTGCCTATGCCGCAAAACCGATCTACCCTCTTCATTCTACCGTGGCTAATTTCACTCTGGATATTCTCCAGACTGCTGGACCGGCACGAGATGTAATTTTGGTCGGCGAAGGCCAGAGTGATCTGGAAGAGGATTTGAGGCGCGCCGCTGCTAAGCAGTCGCGTGTGGTTACGCCAGAAAATCTGCCTGAGAATGGATTATTTTTCCGCGCCGACCATTTTTCCCTAGCGAGACAGGGTGTGCCAGTATTACTGCTCATGGGTATCGCCGGCGGAGCCGATTTGGTTGAGGGCGGACGCACAGCAGGTGATCAATGGATTGCAGATTACACCGGCAATTGCTATCACCAGACCTGCGACGCCTGGAGTGCTGCCTGGGATCTACGCGGCGCGGTTGACGACATTGAATTGGTTCATACCATTATACGGGACCTGGGTAATTCGACGCGATGGCCTCAGTTGATGGAGGATTCAGAATTTAGCGCGATCCGTGCAAAAACCCATAATCACCGCGCCACGCCGCCAGCAAACTGATTCGGCCGCGCAGTTGTAACCGCAAATAATGTAAGCTGCTATGATCTGTTTTTTAGATTGTCTTGTTAATTTTTGCAGGCGCTTTGCTTTTCAGGTCTAAAGTGTGTATTTTGCGGAGAATTGTAGGCGGTTCGTTAAACAGTTACCGCGATCTAATTCTATGTTAATTGGATTGCCTGTTGGGTTATTGTTGATCTAAAAAGGGAACCATATGAAGATAGCAGAACTAATAAAACGTGAGTCCATGGGAACTTTTTTCGGTTGGATGTGGATCGTAGGCACTTTTTCAGCTGTTTATTTCTTTGTTCAAGCTTTCTTCTATCAAGATAGTTGGATCCCTTTTTTATTGGCATCAGCCATTGGCATTCTGGGAAAGCAGTTCTTGAAAGATTTTGAAGCCGGTAAGAATAGTTGAGTAAGATGGCACACAACAATAGTCTTTTTAATGGGTTCGGCGCAATAAAGAGCCGCCCTGCCTATCGATTACAAAGCCCAATCTTAGGCTATTTTAGTATTAAAAAATACGATGAATTTGGCGGCTTTACGAGAGATAGGAAATACTAAACTTAATCGACACAAAAATTATTCCAAGGTAAAAAATCCATGAGCTCATCTTCTCGTTACGACATTTTGTTTGAACCGGTTCAAATAGGCCCTGTAACGGCTCCCAATCGTTTTTACCAAGTGCCCCATGCCAGTGGCATGACAGAAGCCAACCCTAGAGTTAGGGCTGCTTTTAGAGGCATGAAAGCCGAGGGTGGTTGGGGAGTTGTATCCACTGGTGCTGTCTCTACACATCCTTCCTCTGACGACAGTCCACTCCCCTTCGCCCGATTATGGGACGATAACGACGTTCGCGCGCACGCCATGAGCTGTGATGCTATTCATGAGCATGGCGCTCTGGCCGCAGTGGAGTTGTGGCACGGTGGAGCCGCGGTCATGAATCGGACCTCAAAGATAGCGCCTTATTCTCCTTCAGGTATCCCTTGGGCAGCGACCCATGTCGGCTTTATGGGACAACTGCGTCCCCGAGTTATGGACCACAATGACATTCGCGATGTCATTAGTTGGCAAGTGGCGGCGGCCAAAAGAGCACAACAAGCCGGGTTTGATATTGTCTACATATACGCCGGTATGGGATACCTTGGCTATGAGTTTTTACTTGAGGAATACAACCACCGCACCGACGCTTACGGTGGTTCGGTGACTAATCGGGTACGATTTGTGCGAGAGCTAATTGAGGCTACCAAAGATGCGGTGGGTGACAAATGTGGTGTGGCCTTGCGTATCAGTTTAGAGGAACTCCGCGCAAAACCTAGTCAGCATTACGCCTCGGAAGCGCATGAGGTTGTAACCCTACTATCTGACTTGCCAGACCTGTGGGATGTCAAAATGGACTCTAGCCCCACTGATTGCGGCGCGTCTCGCTTTCGCCCAGAGGGTGCTCATGAACCGATTATTGATTTTGTTAAAAAGGTAACGAACAAACCCGTGGTAGGCGTTGGTCGTTTCACGTCTCCCGACACGATGGTATCGCAGATAAAACGAGGCGTACTTGACCTGATTGGTGGCGCTCGCCCGTCCATAGCTGATCCTTTTTTACCCAACAAGATCAGAGAGGGTCGTGAGGATGAGATACGTGAATGCATTGGCTGTAATATTTGCATTGCCAGTTGGCATGATGGTGTCCCCGTACGCTGTACCCAGAATGCAACTGCTGGCGAAGAGTGGCGTAAAGGCTGGCATCCTGAGAAATTTGCATCGCCAGGTAGCAGTGACAAAATACTCATTGTTGGCGCGGGTCCGGCGGGCCTAGAAGCAGGTTTAATAGCCGCACGCCGTGGCTATCAGGTGACTATCGCTGAGAAGTCCAATGAAATGGGTGGACGCTTATTATTTGAAACTAAATTGCCAGGTTTAAACACCTGGGGCAGAGTGAATGAGTACAGACTCTACGCACTGAAACAGATGTCTAATGTCGAGCTATATTTGGACAGCGAATTGGATGCCGAGGATATTCTCAATTTGGAACATCAGCGTGTGGCTATAGCCACCGGAGCCCACTGGACGAGATCTCTCTACTCATCACTAGAAATTCCCGTAGGTGAACTCAATAAGCCTAATGTCTATACGCCAGACGACTTGGCCCGAGGTGTCACTCCGGAATCCCCTGTGTTAGTTTATGACTTTGATAACTACTATTTGGGCGGGGTCATTGCTGAGTCTCTAGCTCTGCAGGGTCTTGAGGTAAGCTACGCGACTCCCGCAGGCCATGCTTCAGCCTGGACCATAATGACAAATGAACAACCTTATGTGCACCAAGCGCTCGATCGCTGCAATGTTGATGTGCACACTCAAAAATTACTCAGTGATTTTGATGGCGGGGAAGCCACACTCAGCAATATATTTACTAAAAAAAGCCAGCGAGTACCTGCAAAGTCTGTAGTACTAGTGGGTTTAAGGCTCCCCAATGATGACTTATACCAGGCACTCTTGGCGCGATCAGAGGACTTTAGCCGGGCCGGCATTAAGTCAGTCGAAAGGATTGGTGATGCTCTTGCTCCGGGCGCCTTGGTGCATGCGGTCTATAGCGGTCACTCATTCTCGCGCGAACTAGATCGTCAAACCAATGGTCTATACCTTCGTGATATACCCATCGCTGAGTACCCGCCAGGTCCCGTCATTTAAATATCGACATAGGGACCAATACGGTCCTTAACGTATTTGCGTATATCCAAATTCCAGTCTTCCATGGGTGAGAAAACCCCCTGTGTATGGACTCGAGCGCTCATCCCAGTTTGCACCCTCTCACAGATCGACCAGTCTTGCCTGTTTACAAGATGCCAGAAGTCCACCGCATCGGATGGATCGAAATCATCTTTCTTGACTTCGTCTTGAGAAAACAAAAAATGGCAGTCAATACGCGTTTTGTCTGGACCTTCTGCATGTAGGATGAAAACGGCGACATGGTCAGCGGCTAAGCTTAAAAATAGATTGGGGTAGATTAAATCGCCTTTGTGACGCTCCTTTTCAAAGTCATTGAGATCTGGAAAGGTTTGACGAGTTGTCGTTCCTGTCAGGGTGAAACTGGTAGCGCCCTCTCGATGTGGGACGCCGTTAGCCCAATCGAGGTCCGCGCCACCCTTTTCCTTAAAGGCCGGGACTAACTGACACAACTCTGGGTGCACAGGACCGCAGTGATAACATTCATTATAGTTTTCGCAAAGCACTTTCCAGTTAGCGTTTACGTGGTAGCTCAATGTCTTAGACACCACAAGCTCCGCTAATGGATATCGTTTAAAACTCTCAGCGCTCAACCCGATGTGTTGTGAGAATGGTTTAGCCTGTTCTGGGCTAAGATGTAAAAAGATAAAGCCGCCCCAAGATTCACTGGCTACCGGGTGTAATCGGATATCTTCCAGATTCAATCCCATCTCGGATGTCAAATGAGGTGCCCGGATCAGTCGTCCATTTAAGTCGTAACTCCACGCATGATAGGGGCACAAAATTGCTTTGCCTCCCACTACGCCTCCTTTTAAGGGTACACGGTCATTAGAGTTCTCTTGCTCTCCCACAGGGCACAGCTGGGCGCCTCGGTGACGACACACATTATAAAAAGCTCGTAGTTCATGCTCATTATTACGGAGTAACAAAATACTCTCACCGTAGAGGTCTAGCACTTTATGATCACCTGGTTTTGGAATCTCTTCTTCGCGACCAACGCAGATCCATTCTTTAAAAAAGATATGCTCTCTCTCAAGGGCAAAAATATCCTGAGACAGGTACCACTCGCTTGGCAGCGTTAACGTCATGCTAGAATTTTCTAGTAAATCTAAAAGCTCACTCATTAATTATTTCCTCTATGGCGCCATCTACAGTAGATATAAGGCGTCTTTTTTGCACTATTCGCATCATCAAGTAAGCAGAAAATGTACCCACTAAGCATAGTATCGCAATCGTACCGAAATAATAGCGGTAACCCTCAGCGCCCGGATAGGTATCTAGCAAGATACCTCCAAGTAAGGGCATAAACACATCGGGGGTGAAACCAATGGCAGAGATTACTCCAACGGCTGTTCCCGTTGCCGCGGCCGATATACCCCCCTCAGTCAGAAGAGCAAAATATAAACCACGGAGCGCAAAAACCCCGATCGAAATAATCACCGTGTTTATCAACATAACGGCCAAATACCCACTACCCTGCGGTAAAACTGAGAACACTGCAAAACAGAGTGTCATGGCTAACAGGCAATAAAATACGGTGTTGGCAACTCCCATTCTGTCCGCAGTAAATCCAGCCAAGACAGCTATAAATGGTTTCAGCCACATTTTCCCCACAGCTATCGATGCGCCTACAACCACACTGAGGCCAAAAATATCGGTGGCGTAAGGAGCAAAATAAAAGGCCCCCCAATACGCGCTGTATGAAGAGAGTACGATAATAGAGATAAGCCACACAGTCGGCATTTTTAACACCACTATTATTTCTTTGAGCCCCAACTCAGATTTTTTGCTCTCTTCTGCTTTATCACCCGCTGTATCTTGTAAAAATAACCAGACCAATAGTGCTAGTGATGCATTACATAAAGAAAACAATAGAATAACCTGTGATAGAGCTTCCGCTTGACTGCCCAACCAGACAAAAAGAGCTAGCAGTAACGATGAACTAGCTAGCTCAGAAATACCTCGGCCGCTTTCCAACAAGCCAAACGCCTGACCCTGTTTATTTGATCGCCCCCAGTTACGAGTGGCCTTGATCATCGCACCCCAAAATACCAAAGAGGTACAGAGACCCCAAAACGCGTGAATAACAATACTTATGGCATAAGACGGAAACCTAGAATAATAAACGCCGGCTAATGCCACGCCCAATAAACCACAGCTCATTAACTTTCGTGGGGAAAAACGGTCAGCTAGCCAGCCACCAGGGAAATAGGCGAGCAAGGACGCTGTACCAAAGACACTGCTCAACACACCCATCTGAGTGTGATCAAAAGAGAACGCCTGCTGCATGGGAATATAATAGACTTCACGAAGGAAAGGCAGCATGAAAATTATACCGCCAGAAAGGCAGAGAACAGTCAGAATCAACCAACGTTGCATAGGCATCCCACAGAGTACGTTATACTGAAAAGATAAAAATAAAAATCGAGTTCATTGCCAATAATATACAGGTTGTCTCGCAAGAGCGACACCCCGTTTTTTGGTGCTTCATTGACATGGGTCATCCAGGCTTAGGCTGAACGGAGTTCGAGTTAATTTTATAATTTGTACCGGTGCTATAGCATGGCTAAAATCCAAAAATATAACCACACTATATTTATAGCTAGCGCTAAGGCATCGGTTATTTCTTGGGTAATGACTAGTATCGCATCATGTTTTTCTTATAGTCACTGTGTCAACGATAACTCCTATTTATAATTAGGCGATTACTCTAATAATATCCGGTTAGCCTGCTTAATTAAATCAAGCAGGCTATCGAGGTTGCTATCCTCAGGGGTTTGATGGGACTATATAGCACCTTGAAATAGAGAGATAGCTGATGACTCAATTAGATATAGAATTTGTAAGAAACCAATTCCCTGCGTTTAGTGAACCAAGTCTAAAAGATTTCGCACATTTTGAGAATGCCGGCGGTTCATATGCCTGTCGCCAAATGATCGACGCATTACACCACTACTATTCTGCAACCAAAGTTCAACCTTATTATGGGTTTGAGCCCTCGATGGGTGCGGGCGTAAAAATGACACGTGGTCGGGAGCGGATGGCGTCATGGCTCAACGTAGGCGCTGATGAAGTACATTTTGGAGCCTCAACCTCTCAAAATAGCTATGTCGTGGCGCAAGCGCTAAGAGAGTATTTGGAAGTCGGAGATGAAGTCATTGTTACTAATCAAGATCATGAGGCGAACATTGGTGTCTGGCGACGTTTGGAAGCCGCGGGTATCGTAATTCGAGAGTGGCGAGTTAATCCTGAAACCGCCGAGCTAGAAGACGAAGGATTGGATGCATTATTAAACGAAAAGACGCGCGTCGTGGCTTTTACCCATTGCTCAAATATCGTCGGCAGTATCAACCCGGTAAGTAAGTGGGCTGATAAAATTCATGCCGCTGGCGCTCTAGCATTTGTCGACGGGGTTTCCTATGCCGGCCACGGTCTGCCCGATGTGGATGCGCTGGGGGCTGATATTTACTTCTTCTCTCTATACAAGGTCTACGGCCCCCATCTTGGCGTGATGGTGATGCGTGAGGCTGTTAATCAAGCATTACCCAGTCAAGGACATTTTTTCAATGCTGGCTCTGCTACCAGCCGGTTCACGCCGGCAGGACCAGATCATGCACAGATCGCATCGGTTAATGGTGTCATTGATTATTTTGAGGCGCTTGATGCACATCATTTTGGTGACAGCGAAACGTTACTATCGTCCAAAACAGATCGAGTTGGCGCATTAATACACAATGCAGAAATCGTGAATTTAGAGCCGTTGCTAGCGTTTCTTAACGAACGCAAAGGTGTCAAGTTAATAGGCAAGACGGTCACTGAGCATCGAGCCCCTACCCTGGCATTTACCGTCGCCGGGATTGACCCTGCTGACATCGCCGCGAAACTAGCAGCGCAGCGTATTGGCGTAGCTAATGGCAACTGCTATGCCTATCGGTTAATGGAGGCTTTGGGCATACCCCCAGAACAGGGCGTTGTGCGCCTTTCCTTTGTGCATTACACGAGTGCTAACGAAGTTCGCCGGTTAATCGAGGCTTTGAAGATTATTATCTAAGCTAACTTAGGGAAGGATTATGAGAAACAAATACTTGCTCATGCTGATTGCATTTTTAATGCACTCGATCGTTATTGCTGGACCTAGATTAATTATTCAAAATGGTACACTCATAGATGCTGTCAATCCAGATCGGCAGGCTATGACAATGATTATTGAAGGAGACAAAATCCTATCAATACAGTCAGCTGGGGAGGCAATTGCATTATTAATAGATGACGTAGTCATAGATGCCAAAGATAAGTTTGTAATTCCCGGCCTGTGGGATGCGCACGTGCATTTGACCTTTATTCCAGAACTTGATTACAAAACGTCGTACGATCTTTTTCTTAAGAATGGGGTCACAAGTATCAGAGATACCGGCGGTCTTATTAGAAAAATGCAGCCTGCAATTACATATGCAAATAAAAACCCTGATACAACGCCTAGGTTATTTTTCGCAGGACCGCTAATTGATGGGAAAGATCGAGTCTACAAAGGCTTAGAGCCGGGTTTTCCAGACTTATCTATCGGGATCGATGAGTCCTCTGACATTGAAGGGATTGTTGATGAGTTAACTGCCAAAGGCGCCACCTTTTTGAAGTCCTATGAGATGCTCTCGCGCCCTACCTATCTCAAATTGCTGCAGGTCGCGGAACAAAAAGGGCTTAGAGTAACAGGCCATATACCACTAAGCATTGATCTGATGGAAGCCATTGATGCTGGCCTTGGCGGTATGCAACACATTAGGAACCTAGATCTTGCATGCTCTATTGAAGCGGATGAAATAAGGGCTCAGAGAGGTGTGCTGTTAAGCAACCGTGGTGAAATACCTGGCTCAGCGTTACGGAGTAAGATTCATAGTGAACAACGCTATACCGCAATCGCGAATTTTGATGAGACCCGGTGCACTTCAATAATTGAAGCGTTGGCTGAAAATGACGTTTATCAAACACCCACCCTTACAATCAACACTTTTGGATCAAAACGGTTCTTTGCGGATGCGAAATGGAGGGAAACGTACAAATTCCTCCCCAAGACTCTGCAAAAAACCTGGCAAACAGAGTCTTTACGTTTATCGGCACAACCAGTAGATCCGAATGATGTTATCTTCGGGAATTGGAGCATGAAAATAGTCGGCCTATTTAGTGAAAACAACGTCAAAATTCTGGCAGGCACAGATACTCCGATAGGCTACCTAACGCCGGGATATAGTCTCCACAAGGAACTAGAACTTCTTGTCGAAGCAGGTCTTTCGCCCAGGGAGGCTTTGCGATCCGCTACTATCGCTCCTGCCGAGTTTTTTAACTTACAGAATAAAATGGGCAGCCTTGATGAGGGAAAAGTCGCTGACATCTTGATCCTGAACCATAATCCCCTCAATGACATAAAGAATACTCAAGATATTTACAAAGTTATCTTAAAAGGAATGGAGAAATAAAGCATGGATTCGATTCAAAGAACATACGCAATAGTAGGTCCTAATCTAAAAGTAACGCCGAACGTAGACGCTATTGACTCATTCTGGGCAAAGGCTATAGTCGAAAACCCCTCACTGGAGCGCGATCATCAAGTAAGGTGGATAGGGCTTGATGAAGAAACAACGGCCCAGATAATAACCTTTATAAAATCTGAAGAAAAAATAGCTACATTTTAAGCTCCAAGACATAAGTGACACGGGCGCGATAAGCTCTTATGCCCCCTCCTGTTGTGACCCGCCTAAGCGAAGTTAATTGAGTGTCGTTTTTAGGATCGCTAAAGGGTTGCGTTATTCGCTATCCTCCGCTACCTTGTCCGCCGTATATAATCAGCTTCTATTAAAGGAAAAAAAATGCCTGCTCTAGTTCTTGATGGAAAATCTTTGTCGACTCAGTCTGAGGCTGATCTAGCCGGTAGAGTTGCCGAGCTTAAACAAAAGAATGGCGGTCAAGCGCCTATTTTAGCCACTATTTTAGTGGGAGCCGATCCTGCATCAGCGACCTACGTCAAGATGAAGCAAAACGCTTGTAAGCGCGTCGGTATGGAATCTATTGCCGTTGAGATGCCTGCACATACGTCAACACGTGAATTACTGGCTCAGATCGACGAGCTCAATAGTAATCCTAATTGTCACGGTATTCTGTTGCAGCATCCGGTACCTTCTCAGATTGATGAGCGTGCCTGTTTTGATCAGATCGATATCGCCAAAGATGTCGATGGGGTTACCTGTCATGGTTTTGGTCGCATGGCGATGGACGAAGATGCTTATGGGTCGGCAACACCTCAAGGAATTATGCGGATACTAGAGGCCTATGGTATTGAATTAGCGGGAAAACACGCGGTCGTTGTGGGTAGAAGCGCTATTCTTGGAAAGCCAATGGCTTTGATGCTGCTAAATGCGAATGCAACGGTTACTATTTGCCACTCTAAAACCCAGAACCTTGCTGATTTAATCAAGCAGGCTGATATTGTTGTTGGTGCTGTCGGTCGGCCAGAGTTCATTCAAGCGGACTGGATTAAAGACGGCGCTGTTGTGGTTGACGCCGGTTATCACCCAGGCGGTGTGGGTGATATTGAATTGGCTCCATTGATAGATCGTGCGGCCGCATATACTCCCGTTCCTGGTGGTGTTGGTCCGATGACAATCAATACGCTAATACAGCAGTCTGTTATAGCTGCAGAGAAAGCCCTAGCAAAGGGCTAGCGCTTGCTGGTGATTTTGTCGATCATCGCTGAAATTGCATTTTTGGCGTAAGGCTGATTGATCGACCAGACCTGCTGCGCGGTCTCTAGGCTTACAATTTCATTATGCTCATTGGTACCCCCAGCCTGTCGTAGCGTTTGCTTAGTTCGCAATAACAGCTCTTTGGGCAGGTCTCGAATATTAGCAGTGAAGTAGAAGGCTGCTTCGACTAATTCGTCCTGTTTGACACACTTCCATGCTAGACCTTTATCGACAGCTTCTTGTCCGGTAATCGATTGAGAAAATAACAACATGCCGGCAGCTGTGTTCCAGTTCACCAGTTGCCGTAACATCCAGCTATTACCTCCGCCAGGATGTAACCCCAGACCAAAGAATCGAGGCTCAAATCGAGCTTTTTCTGTGACTATACGTACGTCGCAGCTCACTGCCATATTGAAACCTGCCCCTACTGCAGGCCCATTAACTGCGGCAATGGTTGGCAGTTCACACTGCGCAATACACAGGAAACCACTATAGATATTTTCGAGTATCAACTGATCAGCGGTTATATCAGTAAGCTGACCACCCGCACAGAAGGTTGGACCATTACCTGTCACTATGAGCGCCTTTACATCGGGGTGCTGCTCAGCCTGGGCGACATAATCGACTATTAATTCACAGACCTCAGTAGTCAGCATATTGCGTTTTGAGGGATTGTTAAGTGTTAATAAGGCGATATTGTCGCGAATTTCGAAAAGCACCAGAGACATGAGTAGTTCCTTGTTGTTAGGCTGGAGTAAGGATACCATTTACCACGCCCTAATTAGAACTATGAGATTGTCGCCAATGTCAGTAAAAATACTCCCTGTCACTCCTCTTAATGCTGAAGAACTAGTAGCCCATCGGGGCTATCGAGCGAAATATCCTGAAAACACGGCATTATCGATTATCAAGGCGATAGACGCAGGCGCCCTATTTGTCGAAATAGACGTGCAGTTTAGTCAAGATAAACTACCGATCATTTACCACGATACCACTCTCTCTAGAGTCAGCGGATTTGAAAAGTCTGTATTTGAGTGTAATAGAGATGAGTTATTGGGCTACCCGGCTTACGAACCCGATCGATTGGGTGACACCTTCATAGATGAAAAAATATCACCATTGGAGGCCTTAGTGTCAATCTTAGAGGCCAACCCAGATGTGAAAGCCTTTGTTGAACTCAAGGATGAGTCTATTGAGCACTGTGGCCGAGAATTTATCCTTGATTCAGTACAGAATATTCTGCACCCAGTGGCTGATCGAGCAGTGATTATGAGCTTTGATTATTCTCTAGCTTTAGGTGCCAGAAAAAGTGGCTGGCCGCTGGTAGGCTTAGTATTAAAACAGTGGGATGACCTTTATTTAGAAGAGGTTAGGGCCGCTGAGCCTGATTTCATCTACACCGATCACCTCATTATTCCCAGGGAGTGTGATTTGACCACGATAGAGGCGCTGCGGGATGCAACCTTAGTTGCCTATGAAGTAGGGAGCCAAGCGCTAGGGCATTCCTTATTAGACCGTGGAGTAGATATGCTTGAAACCTTTGAAATTGAAGCACTGCTGGCGGCAGATTGACTTGCAGACTGCCTACCCACGACGCCATTTTGTGCCTTCTCGACTGTCCTCAAGCACTACGCCACGAACTAACAACTCTTTGCGAATCTGGTCTGCCCCAGCAAAGTCTTTATCGGCTTTTGCTGATTGGCGCTTCTCGATCAAGCCCTCAATCTCGCCGCTTGAAATATCATCAGAACGCCTCACTTGAGTAAACCATTGCTCAGCGTCACTCTGAAGTAGACCCATTAATGAGCTGAGTCCCGCTAGTTCAGCACGCAAATCTTTCTGCTGCAAGCCTGTAGCGGCGTGCATCTGCTTTGCTAGGCGATGCAGTTCGCTGATGGCGAGAGGAGTATTCAAGTCATCTAAGAGTGCTTTATAGCCCTTGCTCTCTGTAGCAATAGTCGGGCCTGAAACCTTAGTACCACGCAGATATCCATATAGGGTATCTAAAGAACGCCAAGCGCTATCGAGGAGATCCTTACTGAAGCTCTGCTCTGATCGATAGTGTGCAGATAAAATGACATAACGTAAAACTTCTCCGGGGTATTGATCTAGGAGATCATTGACCATACGAAAATTACCCAGTGACTTGGACATTTTTTCGCCTTCGATATTAATGAAGCCGTTGTGCATCCAAACATTGGCCATCGGCTTACCCTCATGCGCGCAGCAGCTTTGGGCTATTTCGTTCTCATGGTGAGGGAAAATTAGATCTTGGCCGCCGGCGTGGATGTCAATGGTATCGCCGAGGTGTTTTTCAGTCATCGCAGAGCACTCAAGATGCCAGCCTGGACGGCCTTTGCCCCAGGGACTGTCCCAGCCGGGCTCATTGTCCGTAGATGGCTTCCAAAGTACGAAGTCTCCAGCATAACGTTTGTAGTCCGCTACCTCGACCCGTGCGCCAGCGAGCATATCGTCCAACGAGCGACCGGATAGTCGACCATAGGTCTCCATAGACTGGACCGCAAAAAGGACGTGTCCATCAGCTTCATAGGCATGCCCTTTCTCAATTAAAACGCGGGTCATGCTAATCATTTCCGGAATATGTTGTGTCGCATACGGGGTGATGGTTGGCTCGAGATTGTTCAGCGCCGCCATGTCTTCGAAATAGGCTTTCGAATATCGAGCAGAGACGATGGAAATATCTTCATTGAGATCTAATGCAGTCGCCATTATTTTATCATCAATGTCAGTGATGTTTCGCGCATACACGACGTTGGGGTACTCATGCTGTAAAACACGATACAGGGTATCAAACACAACCGCTGGTCGAGCATTGCCAATATGCACCCGGTTATAGACTGTTGGCCCACAGACATACATAGTGATTCGATCAGGGTCTATCGGCTCAAAGACCGCCTTCCCTCGGCTTAAGGTGTTGTACAGCACCAAAGTACTATTTTTTGTATCGGTCATTCTATGCTTTCCAGTTATCTCGCAATCCAATAGTGCAGTTAAACACTAAATTGTCCAAACTACCGCTATCACGAGTGAAGTACCCTTCTCTCTCAAACTGATAATGGTCGCCGGCAATTGCATCAGCAAGGCCAGCCTCTACCTTACAGCCGGTCATTTCAACCAAGGAATCAGGGTTTAAGTAATCAAGCATATCTCTACCGCCCTCATCAGGTGATGCCACTGTAAACAATCGATCGTACACATTGACGGTACAGTCTGCGGCAGTTTGCTTGGATACCCAGTGAATAACTCCGCGAGGACGGATACCCTCGGGAGCATCTTGCCCAACGGTATCAGGTACTAGGCTGCCTATCACTTCGATGATCTCGCCAGCCGCATCCTTGATGACCTCGTCGGCGCGAATAATGTAGGCACTGCGCAACCGGACATAGTCTCCGATAACAAGGCGCTTGAACTTCTTTCTGGATAAAGTCGTGTCTTCGCTAAAGTCAGACCGATCAATATAAATCTGCCTTCCAAAATCAATAGTTCTCAGTCCAAGCTCTTGTCTGTTCGGGTGACAAGGAACCTTAAACTGCTCTTGCTCATTATAATTACTGAGTGTAATGAGCAACGGCTTAAACACACACATGGCTCGACCAGCATTGAGGTTGAGGTCGTCTCTAATAAAGTGTTCAAGTTGAGCCATATCAACGGTCCCGTCAGTTTTGGCAACGGCTAAACTATTACAAAAATTACGAATCGCAGCGGCAGTGACACCCCGTCGACGCAAGCCTGAAATAGTCGGCATACGGGGATCGCTCCAACTATCGACATGGCCCTGCTCCACCAGTTGCTTGAGCTTGCGCTTACTGGTGACAGTGTAATTGAGGTTTAACCGACCAAACTCATATTGTCTCGGGATCGATGGTAAGGGTAAATTCACCGTAAACCATTCATAAAGCGGACGGTTTGCGGCAAATTCTAAGGTACAAACCGAATGAGTAACGCCCTCTATCGCATCTTCCTGCCCATGAGCAAAATCATAGGAGGGATAAATGTTCCATTTATCCCCTGTGCGTTGATGGGCCATCTTCTTAATTCGATACAACACTGGGTCTCTAAGATTGATATTAGGTGATGCCATATCTATCTTAGCGCGAAGTGTCATTGCACCCTCGCTGATTAACCCTAAACGCATATCTTCCAGTAAATTTAAGCTCTCTGCTGCAGCTCTATCCCGAAATGGGCTATTTTTACCAGCTTCAGTCAAGGTGCCCCGGTACTCGCGCATCTGTTCAGCATTGAGTTCACAGACATAGGCATTGCCCTCGGCAATCAAATACTTTGCCCAGACGTACAGTTGCTCGAAGTAATTCGAGGCATAGAAAGGACCCTCGCCAAGATCATAGCCAAGCCACTGGACATCCTCGATAATTGCTTGAACGAATTCTTCATCTTCTTTTTCAGGATTGGTGTCATCAAATCTAAGATTACAGATGCCACCATATTGCTCAGCCAAACCAAAGTTGACACAAATAGACTTAGCATGGCCGATATGAAGATAGCCGTTCGGCTCTGGAGGAAAGCGAGTAACGATCTTTTTAACCCGACCAGCGGAAAGGTCAGCATTAATCACCTGCTGGATAAAATTAATTGGTTTTTCAACGTCAGTCATAGTTTTTGCAAAGATAGGGCTAGGAAGCATGCAAGTATAGCGGCAGCATGCTTTTGGATAAACAAAAAGCCTCAAATAGGGCTTTTTTTATTAGCCTAAAGGTCTCCTTTTTACAATATAAGTAAAGATTAGTTTAAATCGAGTCCGTTACAACCTAAAATAGTGAGCCAGACAAACTTATTAATGCTAAGGAAGACTAATGATTACATTTCGGACCACCATGGGTGACTTTTCTATTGAACTTGATTTTGACAAAGCGCCCGTAACCGCGGCTAATTTTTTACAGTACGCTCGTGATGATTTTTACACTGGCACCATTTTTCACCGGGTCATTAACGGGTTTATGGTTCAGGGCGGCGGCATGGACTCCGATATGAATGAGAAAAGTGGTCGAGCGTCGATTGAAAACGAAGCTGACAACGGACTTACTAACGAGATTGGCACCCTTGCCATGGCGCGCACGGGTGACCCGCACTCTGCATCATCACAATTCTTTGTTAATGTTGCTAACAATGGGTTTTTGAACCATTCAGGTAAGAACAGCCAAGGCTGGGGATATGCTGTTTTTGGCAAGGTGGTTGAGGGCATGGATGTGGTAGACAATATTAAGGCTGTGAAAACAGGTAATACTGGAGGACACCAAGACGTGCCGTCCGATATTATTGAGATCACTGGCACTGTTGTTGGCGAAGAGTATGCCGACAGATAGAGCGATTATCTTATGTCAGTTCT
>DGAQ01000031.1:22743-36573 GCA_002382445.1 Porticoccaceae bacterium UBA4026
CCTGATTATTTCAGACCTACATCTTTCTCCTGAACGCCCGGTTATTTTCCGGGCGTTTTTGGATTTCATAAAAGATCGTGCTGCCTTGGCTGACGCGCTTTATATTCTAGGGGATCTCTTTGAAGCCTGGGTTGGCGATGACGACCCCAGTGATCTCGCTGTTCAGACGAAGGCCGCTCTATTGCAATTGAGTAATGATGGAGTGCCTGTCTATATCCAGCGCGGCAACCGCGATTTTACTCTCGGCGCCCGCTTTATGCGTGAGAGCGGTGCCACTTTGCTGGCTGATCAGGAGCTTATTGAATACTACGGACATCGTGCTCTAGTAATGCATGGTGACTCTCTTTGCATTGATGATGTCGAATACCAGCGTTTTCGTCGAAAGTCCCGAAACCCTATCTATCTTTGGTGTTTGGTTCACCTGCCATTGTGGGTGCGGCAGAAGATCGCCAGTGATTGGCGACGCAAAAGCGCCACCGCCAATAGCAACAAGGCTAGCGCAATAATGGACGTCAATGCAGAGGCGGTAGCTGAGGTCATGGCGAAGCATTGCGTTGACACCCTCATTCATGGCCATACGCACCGGCCGGGCAGACACGCGTTAAGCAATGGTGAACGTATAGTCCTCGGCGACTGGGAAGCAAATGGATGGAACCTCATCATAGACGAGAGAGGTTTTGAGCTAGAATCCTTTCCCATCCTTTAAATTTCAAAAAATGTCCCCATTACAATGAATCTAACTAGCTATCCGCTGTCGTATCTATAATATTGCAGCTTTATTGATATCGCCTTTAATGGAAGGGTAATTATGGAAACTGAAAAGTATCGAACTAGCACGATGTCGGGTGGTATTCAAAGCACTGCTCTTAGCCCTGAGGTTACCAAAGTGCTTCGCAGTACGTATATGCTGCTTGGGACGACCATCGCCTTCAGCGCTCTTATGGCGGGCCTATCGATGGCCATCAACGCTCCCTATTTTGGATTGGTGACCCTAATACCCTACTTCTTCTGCTTATGGATGACGGAGAAGAACAAAAACACCTCTAAAGGCTTGTTCTGGGTGTTCGCACTAACAGGTTGGCTGGGCTTTACTCTGGGACCTATTTTGAGTATGTACCTAGCGGTTAAAGGCGCAGAACCTATTATGTTGGCCCTCGGTTCAACAGCCTTGGTATTTTTTGCTTCTTCAGCTTACGTGTTAACCACGCGAAAGAATCTTAGCTTTATGACCGGGTTTTTGATGGTTGGTATGCTGGTCGCCTTTATTGCCGCGATTGCTAATATATTTTTACAAATTCCGTTACTGTCTCTTACGATTAGTGCGGTATTCGTCTTTTTATCTGCTGGTATTATCATGTGGCAAACCAGCGCTATTATTCATGGCGGCGAGCGCAACTATATATCTGCAACCGTGACCCTCTTTGTGATGATTTATAACCTGTTCCTAAGCCTGCTCCAGATCTTTGGTATCATGAGCGACGATTAATGAAACGGTATACGTTTGGCTCAAAGCCCTGTTTAATAGCAGGGCTTTTTTCATCAGCGGTATAATAAATGCCTGACGACAAGAAATATCTTTCTAAAATTCCACAGTGGTCTACCGAGAATGCTACCGCCCTAGGCCTAGAGCAAGACATACAGGTGGCGGATGAACACCTTGAAGTGTTGTTATTGGCAAGAGCCTTCTATGGCAATTATGGGTTCTCTCCCTCAATGAGGCCGCTGTGTAAGACCGTTGCTGCAAGCTTGGGCTTAGACAAAGGCCGCAGTATCTATCTGAATCAATTATTTCCTGGCAGTCCGGCCAAGATCGTAGCCCGTTTGGCTGGCCTGCCTAAACCGAAGAACTGTCTGTAGGGGCCCGACTGATGAAACCTTTAAGTGAATATCCCTGTGCCGCCACACCGCGGGATGCTGCCAAGCTGTCGAACAGCGAGCAACGCGAGTTAGCAAAGCAGATAGCGGAGTGGAACATCGATCTTAATGACGGCGTAGCACAGCTTTGCCGTGTTTATCGGGTAGGTAACTTTATTCAGGCGATGGCCTTTGCTAATGAGATTAGTTTGATTGCCGAAGAGGGCGACCACCACCCTGCCCTTTTGGTTGAATGGGGTCGTATTAAAGTGTCATGGTGGAGCCACAGTATTGGTGGACTGCATCTAAATGACTTTGTAATGGCCGCGAAAACCGATGAGATATTCAAGGCATTATGACTGAACTATCAACACCATTGATTGACTACAGCCCCGACAACTATCAACAGCAACTCGAAGACAAGATTGACGTCTATAAAAGTGCACTTGCGGCTTTGGGTGACTATGCTGTTGAGGTGCATCCTTCAGCTCCATTGAATTTCCGTATGCGTGCCGAGTTTCGAATTTGGCACGAAGATGGCTCTGCTCACTATGCGATGAATCGAGCAGGGGACAAACGTCCCTATATTATCGATAATTTCCTCATCGGTGGCTCACTGATCAATCAGCTAATGCCCCTGCTGCTAGATGCTGTGAACAGTAACCCTGTCCTGAGTAAACGGCTATTTAGCGCAGAGTTTTTGACCACCACAAGCGGTGAAGCTCTGATTACCTTGATCTACCATAGGCCATTAGATTCCATTTGGGAGGTCGAGGCTCGAAAAGTTCAGAATGATCTAAATATTGCCATTATTGGACGTAGCCGAAAACAAAAGGTGGTTTTAGATCGTGACTATGTGACTGAAAAACTGACTGTTCGGGGTCGCGAGTACCTCTATCAGCAAGTGGAGTCGGGCTTCACGCAACCCAACGCGGGTATCAATCTAAAAATGCTTAGTTGGGCCAGCGAATGTTGTAGTGATATTGCCAAGGATACTGATCTACTTGAGCTGTATTGTGGTAATGGCAACTTTACTACCGTTCTTGCTCAACATTATAGAAATGTTCTGGCCACCGAAGTATCCAAGGTCTCTGTTACCTCCGCTCAACGTAATTTTGAACAAAACGACGTCGATAATGTCACCGTGGTGAGGCTCTCTAGCGAAGAGATGACCCAAGCTCTAAATGGGGTTCGGTCGTTTAGGCGGCTTAAAGCTATTGATTTGGATAGTTATAACTTTTCAACTATCTTCGTCGATCCGCCGCGGGCTGGATTAGACAGCGGTACGTTGAAATTAGTCGCTCAGTTCGATCAAGTACTTTATATATCTTGTAACCCGGAAACTCAAATGGGGAACTTGTCTGAACTGATGAACACACACGAAATACAGAGAGTAGCGGTATTTGACCAGTTTCCTTGGACTCACCATTTGGAGAGCGGTGTTCTCTTAAAGCGGCGTAGTTAAACTAACCGGAGTCTTGTCAGCTGTTCGGCACTGGCCTTAATAAAGTCACTGTACTTGCTTTCAATGGCGGTTCTTTCTTGGGTCAACCGATTCTTTTCACACTTCTCTAGCGCCTTCCAATCATCAAGTATGGGAATATGGGAGGTGGCTTCAGCGAGTTGTTGGAACACGGAAAAAAGGTTTTTTTCATCGTGATTTGCAGTGATTTTTTGGCTCAAAAACCCAATTCGCATTGCTGCCTCGGTCTCAGATATATCTTTCTGAATCAGCGCCTTGGCAATGATTTGCACGGATTGTCTAGCCTCCTTGTCATTGTATTCAAACTCAATCCTAAGCTCTTCCTCAGCCTTATTCCGGCGAGATTTTTGTCGCTTTAATTGTAAACCCAAGTACAGGGCATAACCCGTTAACAGGAGCACAATAATACCGCCAATGGTGAGTGCGAGGGGATAACTCACGATGTTTCATCCTCATCACCAGCGTCGCTTGAGTCGAGGAGTCCCTCGCTCCGACTGGCAATTGAAACTACATCGTCAGGAAGGCTTTTTTTGGCCTTTGCGCCTAACTTCTTAAGTTCTTCTGTCCGTCTAACCAGATTTCCGCGTCCACTGACCAAGCGTTTGTGCGCCGTGTCCCAAACCTCTTTGCTCTTATCTAGATGCCGGCCTACGTCTTCAAGCGCCTCGACATAAAGAACAAACTGATCGTACAGAGCCCCTGCCTTGTCAGCAATAACCTGTGCGTTTCTATTTTGGTCGGCATAGCGCCATAGGTTCTTAATTGTTCTTAATGTCACCATCAGGGTGCTTGGACTGACTAGAATAATGCCCCGATCATAGGCGTCGCGCATAATTTCAGGGGCCCGATCTAAGGCCACCATAAAGGCCGCCTCAACCGGAATGAAGATCAATACAAAATCAAGGCTATTGACCCCCTCTAAGCTCTCGTAATCTTTAATACTTAGACCTCTAATATGAGCGCCGAGGGAGGCTAAATGTTGTTTTAAGCACTGTTGTTTAACGTCCTCCTCCTCTGCATGAAAATAACGCTCGTAATCAACTAGGCTGACCTTGGCATCAATGATGATATCTCTGCCTTCCGGCAGATGAATAATCACGTCGGGATTACGCCGTTTCCCATCTTCGTCTTTTAAGGCGACCTGAGTGTCATACTCGCGGCCCTTTGATAGACCAGAATCCTCAAGTAGCTTCTCAAGAACAAACTCGCCCCAATTGCCTTGAGCCTTATTATCACCACGCAGAGCATTCGCCAAGTTGACAGCGTCGGCGGAAATTTGCATGGTTTGTTTTTGCAGCTCAGTAATGTGGCCAACAAGTTTGTTGCGATCTGCATTTTCTTTGTCGTAAACAGTTTCAACCTGTTTACGAAAGTCCCCTATATCTCTGCGCAAAGGACTGAGAGACACCTCAAGTGCCTCTTTACTCTGAGCTGAAAACTTGGCTTGCTTGTCATCGAATATACGATTTGCTAGGTTTTCAAACTCTTGACTGAGGTTTTGCTTAGCATCCTGTAATAGCTTCAACTGGGCTTCATACTGAGATTGCTGATTTGACAGTTTCTCTTCAAGAACCCTGTTCGTTGAGAGCAGTTCTGCATAGTCAATAGGGGCCGTTCCGCTTTCTTTTGATCGCGCAAAAAACACGCCCATGACCAATCCGACGGTGAGGCCAACCAAAGTGGCAAAAACTAAACTCAAACTAAACGCAAATTCCATGTCTTTATTGTAACAGTCTACTGTCAATTAGATCATTGTTTTGCGATTATAGGGGCCTATTTTTTTATAAAGCGATTGACTAAGCAACTATGTTAGCGCCTCTAATTGATATACGACTATTTCGTCAATTTATCGAGGATGATCGACTTATTCTCACGCCTAATCATCGCCTGGCCGCGAAGATCTTGGATGCCTGGGCAGTCGCTAACCGCGATGAATGCAGAGTGTGGCAAGCACCACGAGTTTTCTCTATTGATCACTGGCTAACTTTTTGTTGGAGTGAGCTTCAAGATCAAAATCATAGCCTGGTGTTCGGGCAGTCAATTGTTGGGCAGCAGCAAAGTCGCTATTACTGGGAACGAGCCATTAAGCTCCATCATCCGGAACTTAGCTCAAAATACGCGGAAATTGCGCGGGACACCTACTGTAGACTTCAGCAATGGAACCTCAAGATTACTGAGGTGCCTAGCGATTCTCCTGCTACAGGTTACTTCAAGCAATGGGCTCAAAGCTTTGATGGGTTACTTAAGCGGAATAATCTAGTAACCACAACAGAGAGCTGGTGCAGTGTTGCCAGTGGTTTTGAGTGTGACGATTTGTCGAGGGAAGCTGAAATCATCTTATACGGCTTCCAATCGATTCCTCCTATACAGTCCGACATTATTCATAAGGCATCCGTTAAGTCGACGACTGTTCGCGCCCCTACCACTCCGTCTAATGCCTCGGTAGTGAAACTGTCCAGCACCGAAGAAGAGCTATGCAGTGCGGCTCAATGGGCAGCAAAACAGCTTAAGATTAACAAACATCAACGGATTGGAATTATCATCCCTGATCTTCAAGATAACGTAGCGGCCGTTACTAGAGTGGTGAGTGAAGCTTGTTACACTGAGACGATTAGTCCCGCCGTTAATATATCTGCCGGTACCGCGCTTTGCGATACTGCGATAGTCAGCCAAGGTCTAGAGTTAATTGGGATGTTAAGACAGTATTATCCACTTGAAGCTTGGGTAGCTCTGCTCTATAGCCCTCATTCGCTATTTGATAGACTTCCCATCTCATTTCGAGTGGACGCTGAAATCAGGCTGCGCAAAAAAAGTCGATTTACGTTTGATTTACGTGAATTTCTCAATGAAGTGACACCTAATTCATCTGAAGGTAATAGTGAGCATACCAATCAGATATTACGACCACTGATTCTAGCGCGGGACTCGCGATTCACTGCCGAGGGCACACAACAGGACTTTTCAAGCTGGGCTCTGGTTTTTAAATCTATTTTAAGCGACCTTGGCTGGCCAGGTACTAGATCACTCGATAGTGTGGAATACCAACAAAGAGAGCATTGGGAGCGGTTGTTGGAGACATTCAGTGAGCTTGATAATTTATCCATTGAGGTCGGCTTCAACAACGCACTGAAACAATTGCGGCAGCTTGCCCAGGATGCGGTATTCCATCCACAGACTTCAGACGCCCCATTACAAATACTGGGGTTATTGGAAGGCGATGGTCTGAGGTTCGACAAGTTATGGATTACTGGCATGCATAGCCAAAACTTCCCCGCATCAGTGTCCATCAATCCGCTTCTTCCAGCCAGTTTTCAGCGTCTTCATGAAATGCCTCATAGTTTGCCTGGGCGAGAGCTAGAAATAGCGCAAAGGCTCCTGCAGGGGTTTAAAAACAATACAGGTGAGTTGGTGTTAAGTTACCCAGAAATGAAGGGTGAAGAACAGCTGGAAGTGAGTCCACTACTGAGGCTAGAGGTTAAAAGAGATAGTCGGGCGATGACTGAACATGTCGGACTCTATCCGCGGTGGCTAGCTCAGCCACATCAGTTTGAAGTGTTTGAAGACCTTGCACCCTCTTATGATCCAAAGAAAGAGACCATTAGGACTGGAAGTACTCTCTTGAAGAATCAATCACTCTGCCCTTTTAATGCGTTTGCCATACATCGACTAAAGGCCGAGCCTTTGGAAAAGCCAAGTCAGGGCCTGTCTGCTAAAGATCGAGGGTCTTTGCTTCATGAGATTTTATTTAAACTTTGGAAAAAGTGGAACAACTCTTCCGTACTGACTGGATTGACAGACATTGAGCTGTCAGATGTCTTGATCAAAACTATTGCTGAAACCCTTGAGTTGTCGATACCTCGTTATCCTATTCTTGGCGGTAATCGCTATCGTGGGCTCGAACAAACTAGGCTTAAAAAGCTATTATCTGAATGGCTAGCCCTCGAGAAACAACGCCCAACATTCTCGATTGTCGATCTTGAATGTAGCCGACGCCTTAGCTTTGGCGACCTAGAAATATCACTGAAATTAGACCGTATTGACTCAGTTAACGGCCATTTGGTGGTTATTGATTATAAGTCAGGAGAGATAACAGCATCGCATTGGGAAGGAGACAGACCCAAGGATCCTCAATTGCCGATCTATGTTCTGGCTAGTGCACCCCAGGCTAAAGGCTGTGCTTTTGCTCAGGTGAAGGCCGGCAAGATTAGATTTACAGGCGTTAGCCTTAACGAGTTAATTCCCGATGTGGAAGCCATAGACACTTGGGATATCCAAGTGGCCCAATGGCAATCAGCGATTACAGGCTTGGCTGACGAATTCAACGCTGGAGTCGCTCAGGTTGAAGTATTCGATTCTAGCAACTTTCAATATCAGAGCCACCTGTTACCCTTAAACCGCTGGCATGAAGAGTCTGACATCAACTCTGAACTGTTAAAGAAGAGTAAGCAATGAGCAAGGTGACTGACCAAGCACAGCGGGCGCAAGCTCTTGATACGGAGAGAAGCTTTATTGTCTCAGCACCCGCTGGGTCTGGAAAGACGGGACTCATCACTCAGAGAATTCTGCGATTGCTTTGTATTGTTGATAACCCGGAAGAGATACTAAGCATTACCTTTACCCGTAAAGCCGCTGCAGAGATGGCTGCTCGGGTTCACAGTGCACTTCAACTCGCTGCCTATCATCCTCGACCGGATGACGAGTACCAAGCCGAGACATGGGATCTCGCCAGCTTGGCCGTTGCTAGAGATAGGCAGCGTGGCTGGAATTTACTGCAACTACCCGGGCGCCTGCGTATTCAGACAATTGACGGATTTTGTCGCTACATCGCCAGCCAGTTCTCGTTGGAAACTGATTTAGGCGATCTATCTGAACCCAGTGAGCAGCCACAGATTCACTATTATGCCGCGGCACGTTCATTATTGGACAAGCTAGAGGGCGAAGACACCACCGCGGAATGCCTATCGATACTTCTTGGCCATACAGGCAATGATCTATCAAGGTGTGAAAAGTTACTCGCCGAAATTCTTTATAAAAGAGAACAATGGCTGCCTCTGATCTATGATGCGTCGGGCAATCAGACTTATTTTAAACAGGTGATCGAAGGGATAGTTAGCCAAACTGTCTATGAGCTGAGTGATGCCCTTATGCCAATTGCTGGTGAGTTGATTCAGATCGTTGATTTTGCCGCCAATCATTTACCCTCTGAGAAAAATTACGCCTTACAGCAACTGGTCGGCATAACAGATTTCCCCAATGAGAATCTGGCGTCTATCGGTGAATGGAAAGTCATTCTTCGCATGCTGGTCACACAGAAAGGTGAATTGAGAAAGTCCGTGACAAAAAATGATGGCTTTCCCGCGGATCAAACAGATGCCAAAGTTCGCATGAAGGAAATACTTGAATGGTGCTCTAGGCAACGAGATGTCGTTGATTTAATCACTAATGTCTTAAATTTGCCTGATTCAGAGATTAGTCCGTCGCAGCAAGTCTTGCTTGATGCGCTGGGGTATTTGTTACCCAAACTTGCAGCTGAGTTAAATACGCAGTTTAGGCTACATGATTTATGTGATTATTCCACGATAACGCTGTCAGCTCTTCAGGCATTGGAGCCGGCTACTGAGGATTCTGGAATATCAGACATAACGCTGAGGATGGACTACCAGCTTCGGCATATTTTGGTTGATGAGTTCCAAGATACCTCACAGACCCAGATAAGGCTGCTGACAGCACTGATTAGTGGCTGGGAACCCCACGATGGGCGCAGTTTGTTCTTAGTTGGCGATGCCATGCAGTCTCTGTACAGTTTTAGGAACGCCAATGTTGGCTTATTTATCAATAGTCAACGCCACCCCATCGCTGGTGTGACTTGCACTCCGTTATCACTAACCACTAACTTTCGCTCCAAGGGGGGTATTGTCGACTGGGTAAATAGAGTGTTTCAAGACGCATTTCCCGCGCGGCCAGATATTAGCCGAGGAGCTATACCTTATTCATCATCTATGGCTTATAAGGACGCTGAGATAGAACCGGCCGTTAGCTTTCACGGATTTTCTGGGTCTGCTTACGAGATCGCTGAAGCTGAGCAGATCGCCCTGACATGCCGAGAAATTACCCACCAGTGCCCGGGTGAGTCCATAGCAATTTTGGTCCGCGGTAGAAGCCACCTCAGAGCAATTATTCCTGCTTTACGAGAGTTGGGTCTTAACTGGCAAGCTCACGACATTATGCCTTTGGCGAGCAGAATGCCCGTCGTCGACTTGATGTCCATGACGCGTGCCCTTCTGTCCCCAGCAGACCGTATAGGCTGGTTATCGCTACTAAGAGCGCCATTCTGTGGTCTGGGGCTTGGGGATTTGCTGGTCCTAACCAATAGTACACAGCGCAACGGTTACAATGGTGACCCCATTTTGGAGCAGCTGCGTACAATACTGTCTATCGATGCCTTTCACCAGCTTTCGGACTACGGTCAGACTAGCCTTAAAAGACTTGTCCCGGTCTTGTTGTTAGCCTGGGATAGTCGCGGGCGAGGTAACCTTCGCAACCTGCTAGAGCGCACGTGGCAACAGCTTGGTGGCCCAGCCTGCCTCTCCGGAACGGGTGAATTAAGTGATGTTCGTCGTTATCTAGATTTGGTAGAAAAATGGCAGGTGGCTGGCGTCATCAATGACTGGTCTAGTTTCGAGTTGGCAGTCGATAAACTCTATGCCGAACCGTCTCCCTCGAGCACGACGCTAGGCGAACAAAATAATGTGATCCAGGTGATGACTATACATAAGTCAAAGGGGTTAGAGTTCGACCATGTCCTTTTACCCGGCCTCACAAGACGATCAGCATCTGATAAAAAGCCTCTTTTGCGATGGCAAGAACATATCGACTCTGATAGTCGATCAACTCTAGTGATGGCGCCCCTTGGGGCTTACGATGAGGAAGACGATCCGGTTTATAGCTATTTGAAACATGAAGAGGGAGTAAAATCGCGGCTGGAAAATACACGGGTGTTGTACGTCGCTGCCACGCGAGCGATTAGGCGACTCTACTTATTTGCTGAGCTCAAGGCGACTAAAAAAGGCAAGTGGGAAGCACCATCGAAGAATACGCTGCTGGCTCCGATTTGGTCATCGATCAATCAGGCTATCGACTCCGAGATCTACCGAGTAATGGATACTAATGTTGGCGATGCCCTGTCACAGCAGAATCAGCAAAACGCCACACTCAGGCATATTCGACGACTGCCAGAAGATTACGAGATACCCACAACTCCCGCTGGAACTATTGAGATAGGGGTGAAAGAAACCACAGCAGCGACAACAGAGGTCGACGACGCCAATCTCAGTCGGCGAGCTCGCCATCTTGGTACGGTGATGCATCGCACCTTAAAACAAGTTGCTAATGAAGGTGTCCGGGCATGGCCAGCAAGTAGGCTCGCTAGACTGCCGGTTAGCTGGTCTGCGCAGCTTAAGGAACTTGGGCTCATCGTTGACAGTGGTGAATTAGAACAGCTTACTGAGGCATTGAACAATATGCTCAAAGAACCGAAGGGTCAATGGATTCTAGCCGATCATAAACAGGCTCAGTGTGAAGTGGCTCTGAGCTATTATCGAGCGGATAGCCATGAGGCTGGAACCTCAGTGATTGATCGCACCTTTATAAGCGGAGGCACACGCTGGATCGTCGATTATAAATTTACGTCTCCCAATGAGGGCGAAAAAATCAAAGAGTTTGAGGCACGCCAAGTTAATATTTATCGAAAACAGCTCTCTCATTATGTAAGGCTGTATGAAGATTTAGGCTCAGAACCGGTAAGTAGTGCCCTTTATTTTCCAAAGATAGGCTTGTTTAGCGAAGTATCTGTGGATTAACCTTCAAAACTAGCTTTTTTTCAGTACAATAACGCCCTTTTATCGAATCATCGTAATCAGGAAATCCAAAATGGATCCGACAGCTGTAGAAAACATTAACATTGAGTTACCCGAGATACTAATCACTCCCTCTGAATTGAAGAGTAAAATCCCTATATCGGATAAAGCGCGTGAAACAATTTCAAGAGGCCGTAAAGCGATCGAGAATATACTGACTCGAAAAGATCATCGCGTGATTGTCGTTGTCGGCCCTTGCTCAATTCACGATATTAAAGCTGCGCATGAGTATGCTCATAAACTTAAGCAGCTTGCCGATAAAGTTAGCGACACACTGCTGATCGTTATGCGAGTTTATTTTGAGAAACCACGAACGACTACGGGATGGAAGGGTTTGATTAACGATCCCTTTATGAATGACTCATTCAAGATCACTGATGGCCTGCATATTGGTCGGCAGTTACTTCACGATGTGTTAGAAATCGGATTACCCACAGCGACTGAGGCACTAGATCCAATTTCGCCTCAGTACATGCAAGACCTTATTGCATGGTCTGCAATTGGTGCGCGAACCACGGAATCACAGACTCACCGGGAGATGGCTTCAGGACTTTCGTCATCCGTTGGTTTTAAAAATGGCACTGACGGCAGTCTTACCGTGGCGATCAACGCTCTGCAATCGGTTGCCAGCCCTCATCGTTTTCTGGGAATTAACTCAGACGGCAAGGTCTCGGTGATTACCACTAAGGGTAATCCCCATGCGCACATTGTATTACGCGGCGGAAATGGTAAACCAAACTATGATTCAGTAAGCGTGTCAATCTGCCAGCAAGAGTTAAAAGCAGCCGGTATAACTCCCAATATTATGGTGGATTGCAGCCATGCTAATTCCAACAAAGATCACAATTTGCAGCCCCTAGTATTAGAAAATGTCGCCAATCAAATTGTAGAGGGAAACACCTCAATTGTTGGGGCCATGATAGAGAGCCACTTAAACGCTGGAAGTCAGAAGCTATCGAGTAATCCCAACGACATGGAATACGGCGTTTCCGTAACGGATGCCTGTATCGGCTGGGAAACAACTGAAGCGAGTCTGCTCGGTATGGCCGACAAATTAAGAGAAGTACTCAAAAGACGGTAGCTCGAGTAACTTACTTTTTTCATTGCTGGGGCAGATCATCTGATCTGGCATATAGTTATCGGCGTATGGATTTGATAAAGGATGTGTGACTAACTATGCCTCAATTAATCTTACTTCTTGCTCTTATTGGTGGTCTTTGGTATTGGTGGTCTGCCATCAAAGGATTATCCCCCGAAGAGCGGCGGTCTTTTCTATGGCGCTCTGCGTTTTGGGCGGTGTTAGGCTTGTCAATTATGCTGGTTGCCTCGGGTCGAATGCACTGGCTAGGTGCTGGTATCGCAGCGCTTATACCCTTAACCAAAACGGTATTCAGCCTAGGACTGAGGGCACTTCCATTTTTGTCTATACTCAGTCGCTTTAAAAGTAGCCCGTCTCAATTTAGAACGAAATCGCTACTGGTGACGGTTAACTTTGCGACCAAGCAGATGAGCGGTGAGGTATTGGCCGGAGAATATACTGGTAAAACTTTGTCAGAGCTAACACTGGACGAGCTGAATACTTTAGCTGCCGATCTAAGGGCCAATGATCGAGAGTCCTTTGTTTTACTTAATGCTTATCGGATGCGAGGTGGTGATAGAACACAGGAATCCTCAGATGATTATCAGCCCAGAGGGGCATCAGATTTATCGAACGAAGAGTGTTACAAAATTCTTGGGCTAGACGTAAATGCATCAAAAGAGGAGGTATTGAAGGCTCACAAGCGTTTGATTCAGCGGCTACATCCGGATCGTGGTGGTAGCGATTATCTGGCAGCAAAGATCAATGCGGCTAAAGACAAGCTGAGCTAATCGTTAATCTTTCCAGACCTTTGTGCGATTCGATCCCGAAACCCTTAAGCTACAATTAGGGCTGTATAGCCTGCTCGGCTTTTGCACACTACAATAGAACATCAAACTTTAAGGCGCCCGCTAATGGCAAATCAGTCCCCTACTGTTGAGCTAGCGATGCAGCTCATCACACAGCCCTCTGTCACACCCACCGATGCCGGTTGCCAGGCAATAATGATAGAGCGCCTACAGACTCATGGCTTTAGCGTTAAGAATCTTCGCTTCGGTGATGTTGATAATTTCTGGGCAGTCCATGGCGACTCAGGTCCTATTTTTTGTTTTGCAGGTCATACCGACGTAGTGCCAACAGGTCCATTAGAGACCTGGTCCCATCCACCGTTTACGCCCACTATTGTCGACGGGCAGCTATACGGTAGAGGCGCGGCAGACATGAAAGGTTCACTCGCCGCCATGGTGGTTGCCGCGGAGCAATTCGTCACAGATTTTCCAAACCATAAGGGGCGTTTAGCCTTTCTAATCACCAGTGATGAGGAAGGTATCGCAATCAATGGGACGGTAAAGGTTGTTGACTGGCTTCAACAGCAAGAGATTACCCCTCGATGGTGCCTAGTCGGAGAGCCATCTAGCACGAGCCAAACTGGAGATACTATCAAAAACGGCCGGCGGGGCTCGCTTGGTTGCCGTCTAACCATTAAAGGCAAACAAGGG
>DGAQ01000031.1:36723-39613 GCA_002382445.1 Porticoccaceae bacterium UBA4026
GCGGCAAACAAGGGCATGTCGCCTACCCTCACTTGGCCGCAAATCCGATTCATTTAGCTATCCCAGCTCTTGATGAATTGGCTCGCGAGATATGGGACCAAGGCAATGATTTTTTCCCAGCAACATCATTCCAGATATCCAACATTAATGGAGGAACCGGGGCTACCAACGTGATACCTGGGACCCTCGACGTATTATTTAACTTTCGGTTTTCAACCGAACTAACCGAACGACAGTTACGGGAACGAACTGAAGCTATACTGGATAAGTATCCTATAGAATACGAGGCAGAATGGAACCTGAGTGGCCAGCCTTTTCTGACGGCAAAAGGCGATCTAGTGGAAGCTGCTTTAAAGAGCATATCGAAAATTACAGGCCTAGACTCAGAATTATCTACCGCTGGAGGAACCTCGGATGGTCGGTTTATAGCCCCTATGGGAACTCAGGTTGTAGAATTAGGCCCCATCAATGAAAGTATCCATCGTGTTGATGAGAACGTATCTATTGCCGACTTAGATGTTTTGACCGCAATCTACCAAAATATTCTTCAAGAACTACTTAATTAGGTGTCTGCCGTAGCAGCACATCAATCCAAAGGGATCAACCATCCATGAATCCTTATGTAGCATTCCTATATATCTCGACAGTACTCATATGGGGATCAACTTGGCTAGCGATTACCTACCAACTTGGTAATGTCGATCCAATTGTGTCCGTAATCTATCGTATGCTCTTATCCTCGGTTCTATTGTTTATATTTTGTCGAATCCGAAGTATTCCGCTCCGCGTCAACTCCAGAAATCACTACTTCCTAATGGCCCAGGGGGTGAGCTTATTTGGGCTTAATTATTGGATCATCTATATGGCTGAATCTTATTTAGCCAGCGGTATTATCGCAGTTATATTCTCACTCATAGTGTTCTTCAATATTATTAACAGCAGAATATTTTTAAAGCGCCCAATCACCCCGAATATCGCGATGGGTGGACTTGTCGGATTAAGTGGCATCTGCCTGCTCTTTTATCCAGAATTAGCAACCGTTGGTAAGGGAAATGCAGCTATGACTGGCTTTGGACTAGCTTTAACTGCCGTCTTTATTGCATCTTTAGGAAATATGGCGGCCACACGCAATGGCCTAACAGGCCTCTCAGTCTGGTCTATCAATGCTTGGGGGACTCTCTATGGCGCTATAGCACTTACCATCATCGCCCTTTTCACTGAAACAGAATTTACCTATGACTATAGCCTGTCCTATACAGCATCATTGGTTTATCTCTCCATCTTCGGCACTATTTTGGCGTTTGGTGCCTATTTGAAGCTCATGGTTTTGATAGGTCCCGAGAAAGCCGGGTATGGCGCCCTTCTAATACCCTTCGTGGCGATAATTTTATCGACCATCTTTGAAAGCTATCAGTGGACGTCTATGGCCATCACTGGCTTTATACTGGCGGGCCTAGGAAACTATCTGGTCATGTCGAGGAAGAGTTAATAAGGCAGTTTATTGAGAGCGAAAACGTCGAAGCGCGTACTCTTTCCTGTTAGCGAGTAACTAGGTTTTAGGTCACCCAACCATTCAGCCGATACTGATCGTTTGACGACAACTCTATATCTAGCTTGGCCAAGCGCAAGGGCGAGCAGGTCCGAACTATCATCGTCGGAGCCAACGATGGAATGGAAGGCCTGCATTTCTTTCTTAACTTTCGCTGATTTTTTTCTTTCCGGGAACATCGGATCTATGTAGACGATATCAGGCCGCTCTTCCGGGGAAAGTAATGCTAAAAATTCGCTCGAATCCTGTCTCACAAGACTTATTCGTCCGACAATCGTTCCTAGTGCTGTATCCATAGACGCCGTCTGTCGTGCCCTCTCTAAGCCGTCACTCAATAAACTATGAACCACTTTATTTCTTTCAATTAATGTCACAGAGCAACCTAGCGAGGCCAACACAAAACCATCAACCCCTAGCCCCGCCGTAAGATCGAGGACCCTCGGCGTGAAACGAGTAGAAACCCCTATGGCCTTTGCGATCGCCTGGCCGTTACCGCCACCATGTTTGCGACGATGAGTGTTGGCTGCGCTGCTAAAATCACAACGGATTGCCCCGTGAAGCTTTGTGTTGGTGGGCCAAAGAGCTAGCCCATGATGGTCCAAAACAAGCTCATATTCAAACATTTGTTGCTTGGCTTTAATGCTTAAATCCGGATCAAGTATTGGACAACACAGGATTTTAGCTAACCGGTTCGCATGCTCGGAGCGCAGAGAATTTTTACAATTAATAACAATAGTCGACATCTGCTTATTTAAACATACAATAGGACTTTCTAGGGTTGAGAACCATCGATATGAAGCTTATTTTTGCCGCCTTGATTATGAGCCTGCTGTTATCCTGCTCCGATTATGAGTTTACACTCAATGATCAACCCCTTCAGCTAAGAACACCCGTATCTGTCGTATTTACAGTTCCAGACCCGTCGCTATCACGCTGTTTAACCGAAACGCTGAATACTCAAAATGCGACTAGAATCGACGATCTAAGGATTCTTGATTGCAGCTTTGCTGGTATTAAAAGCCTGGAGGGCTTGGAGCAATTTCGAGGGCTAGTCCGGCTCAAGTTGAGCGGCAATGAACTCTATGATATTCGACCATTGCTATCCTTGGGTGGACTGACTATAGCTGAATTATCAGAGAACAGTAATATCCCATGCCAGCAACTCCGAGTCCTAGAGCGCTTTATAGGATCAGGGCTGACCCATTCGAGGGAGTGTGAGATTTAGGCCTGGGTGTATTACCTGTGATTCTTTCATGATTGTACGGTAAAAGTTACCCACAATACCTGTGGATAACTTTGTAGATTAACAGTGGCGTAACCCCATTAGCCCCTAATCAATCT
>DGAQ01000070.1:0-814 GCA_002382445.1 Porticoccaceae bacterium UBA4026
TAAATATAGATTCAAAACAGTTTAGAGAATAGATTAAAATACCAGGCTAACGACTAGATAACCCTGAAAGTGGATTAAATACTATGAAATTTACTGGTACTGAAAACTATGTAGCCACCGAAGAGCTTCAGATGGCAGTTAATGCAGCGGTGACCTTACAGCGGCCGCTCCTTATCAAAGGGGAACCCGGCACAGGAAAGACACTGTTGGCCGAAGAAGTAGCCAAGGCGCTGGGTAAGCCTTTATTGTCTTGGCATATCAAATCCACCACTAAAGCGCAGCAAGGCCTTTATGAGTACGATGCGGTTTCTCGGTTGCGTGATTCTCAGCTAGGTAGCGATAAAGTCCAAGATATCGGCAATTACATTAAACAGGGTAAACTTTGGGAAGCCTTTACCGCTGATGAGCAGGTTGTTCTGCTGATTGACGAGATTGATAAGGCGGATATAGAGTTTCCAAACGACTTATTGCTTGAGCTCGATCGAATGGAATTCCATGTCTATGAGACTGGCGAAACCATCAAAGCGGTGAAGCGACCGATTGTGATTATCACCAGCAACAATGAGAAAGAATTACCTGATGCATTTTTACGCCGTTGTTTTTTCCACTTTATTAAGTTTCCTGACCGCATGACCATGCAGCGAATTGTTGATGTGCATTTTCCAAAGATTAAAAAACAATTGGTTGATGATGCAATGGATATATTTTTTGACGTCAGAAAGATTCCAGGCTTAAAGAAGAAACCCTCTACGTCAGAGTTAGTGGATTGGCTAAAATTGATCATGTCAGACGATATTCCAGAAGATATTTTGAC
>DGAQ01000070.1:949-1394 GCA_002382445.1 Porticoccaceae bacterium UBA4026
ATTCCGCCGCTGTATGGGGCCTTACTGAAAAATGAGCAAGACGTACATTTGCTGGAGCGGCTTGCGTTTATGACCCGTCGTGAAGCTCGATAAATTATCAATAGATAAGAGCTTAACCTATGCTAATTAATTTTTTTAATACGCTTAAAAAAGCTAATGTTCCCGTATCTATCAAGGAGTTTCTTGATCTTTTAGCGGCCATGGAGCAAAACCTTGCGTTCGGTTCTGTAGATGATTTCTATCTACTCGCTCGCACATGCATGGTCAAAGATGAGAAATACTACGACCGTTTTGATCGCGCGTTTGGGGCCTATTTTAAGAATTTGGAAAATATTGAGGGTATTGTTGAAGCATTGCTGCCTGAAGACTGGTTACGTAAGGAATTTGAGAAATACTTTACTGATGAAGAAAAAGCCAAAGTGGAAAGCCTTGGCGGCCTCGAAAA
>DGAQ01000070.1:1607-1943 GCA_002382445.1 Porticoccaceae bacterium UBA4026
GAAAGCCTTGGCGGCCTCGAAAAGCTCATTGAAGAGTTCAAGAAGCGTCTGGAAGAGCAAAAGGAAAGGCATGAGGGTGGCAACAAATGGATAGGTACTAACGGAACATCACCCTTTGGTCACGGTGGGTATAACCCTGAAGGTATTCGTATTGGCGGTCCGGGGGGGAAGGGCACTGCGGTAAAGGTATGGGATGAGCGTCAATATCAAGATCTGGATGACTCTGTTCAAATTGGTACCCGAAACATCAAGGTCGCGTTACGCCGATTGCGGAAATTTGCACGTGAGGGTTCAGCGGATCAGTTGGACTTAGACGAGACCATCCGCTGCACAGCA
>DGAQ01000070.1:2036-24994 GCA_002382445.1 Porticoccaceae bacterium UBA4026
TCCGCTGCACAGCAAAAAATGCCGGTTATCTAGATATTAAGATGGTACCCGAGAGGCATAACGCGGTGAAGGTTCTTATCTTCTTTGACGTCGGTGGTTCTATGGATCCCTATGTAAAGCTCTGCGAAGAACTTTTTTCTGCGGCTAAGACCGAATTTAAACATCTGGAATACTTTTACTTTCACAATTGCTTGTATGACTATGTCTGGAAAGATAATCACCGCCGCCGAGAAGAGCAAATTTCGACATTTGATCTGATTCATAAGTACTCTTCTGACTATAAGGTTATATTTGTAGGAGATGCCTCCATGGCACCCTATGAGGTGACAAGCCCCGGTGGTAGTGTGGAGTATAATAATGATGAGGCGGGTGCAATATGGATGCAACGAATGACCAAGGCTTATGATAAGTTGGTCTGGCTAAATCCAGTGCAAGAGAAATACTGGGATTACACTCCATCGATAACAATGTTAAAAGAATTAACGGAACAAAAAATGTTCCCGTTGACACTCGGCGGTTTAGAAAAGGGCATGTCCCTTTTATCTCGTTAACAGCGAGAATGTCCCCCGTGTTTTTGGGATATAATCAAATTACTGTGATCAAAAATGTTAATTAAATCAGCTGTAACCCAAGCCCAAAAACGAATTGGAATGTCCACTGAGCAGCCATCTATATCCGCGCAGTCAATACTGCAGATTTGGACTGAGGCAGTATCTGATTCGAGCTCTAAGCCGGCGTTCACTTGCTTGGGTCAAACTCTCAGTTATGGCGAAATAGATCAGCTGGCGCGGAGAGTCGCCAGTTATTTGCAGAAACGCCTTAAATTGCGGGCGGGCGATCGAATTGCAATTCAGCTTCCAAATCTCATCCAATATCCAGTGGTAGCAATTGCTGCAATGAAGCTTGGTTTGGTGATTGTTAATACTAACCCGATGTATTCGGTGAGAGAACTAGTTCACCAGTTTAATGACGCGGGCGTTAAGGCTGTGATTGTTCTAGATCAGTTTTATGACGTACTCTCAGAGGCTGTGCCTCAAACTAGTGTTGAGCATGTCATCGTTACTCGATCCCCAGATCTCATGCCTTCCACAAAACGAGTATTACTGGAAGGATTAATGAAGTTAATGGGGAAGAGTCCCCGAATCAAAAACCCAGACGTTATTGATTTTAAAGATTTGTTAGCCGGAGGTACGAGTTACATTAATCACAGGGCCTCAGTGAACGATATTTGCGCTTTGCAGTACACCGGGGGCACAACTGGGTCATCTAAGGGGGTTATGCTGACTCAGTTAAGCCTGACCGCTAACGTGGCTCAGGCGCTGGGCGTTATCTCGGTTACAACCGAGTCGTTGAGATATAGTGCCACCGCTTTACCTCTTCCCCTCTACCATATATACGCATTCTCATTGTGTGTTGGGGTGCTGCCCGCACTTCGTGGTCACTCGGTATTGATCCCTGATCCTCGTAATATTCCGCTTTTTGTTAGCGCGATCAAGAAATTGAAAATTCAAATATTTTGTGGTCTAAATTCCTTATTTGTAGCTCTATTAGAAAATAAAGACTTCTGCAGGCTGGGTTTTGGAGACCTCAAAATAACGCTCTCTGGCGGCATGCCACTGATGAAGTCGGTAGCGGATCAATGGCAAAAAGTGACCGGCTGCATCATTAGCGAGGGCTATGGAATGACTGAGGCCTCTCCTGTTATCTCGATGAACCCGCCCGGTTTTGAACGAATTGGTACTGCTGGGATACCCATCCCAGGGACAGAAGTCAAGGTCATTGACGGGGATGGAGGCGAGCAACAGGTTGGCGGTGTTGGCGAGCTATGCATTAAAGGCAAGCAGATTATGGCAGGGTATTGGAACCACCCTGAGCAAACAGCTGAGACAATCGTTGATGGCTGGTTGCATACTGGCGATGTAGTTACAGTTGATGATCAGGGTTACATTACTATCGTTGACCGCCTCAAAGATATGATTATAGTATCGGGGTTTAATGTTTACCCAAACGAACTCGAACAGGTATTGACCGTACACCCAGATGTTTCCCAGTGCGCAGCAGTGGGTGTCGCCGATGACAAAGCGGGTGAACTGGTGAAGATGTTTGTCGTAAAATCTAAGTCATCACTTACTGAGTCTGAAGTGATTGAGTTTTGCAAAAAGCATATGGCAGCTTACAAGGTCCCTAAATTTGTAGAATTTAGGGATGAATTACCTATGACTAATGTGGGTAAAGTTTTGCGCAAAGACCTTAAGGGGCACTAGGCCGCTAACGGAGATATAAAAACCGGGCGTAAAAACCCGGTTTTTATATCTGTCTAGATGCAATCTTAACTACTAGAGCGCGTAAATCACTCCAAGCAAGCCCACAACCGTCAGTACAACGGTATAGGGAAGAGCCATAATGACCATCCGCATGTATGACAGTCTTATTAATGGCGCCAAGGCGCAGGTCAATAAAAACAAGAAAGCCGCTTGACCGTTAGGTGTTGCTACACTAGGAAGATTGGTCCCAGTGTTAATGGCGATGACAAGCTTATCAAAGTGATCGCGCGAGATCTCACCAGCATCAAACACAGCCTTAACTTCATTAATGTACACGGTAGCAACAAATACATTATCGCTGATAGCTGATAGTAATCCGTTGGCTAGAAAAAACATGCCAGGCTGAACGGATAGGTCTTGAGCCAAAACTAATGCGATAACTGGCGAAAATAGATGCTGCTCGTGAATCACAGCAACAATTGCGAAAAATACGACCAATAGCGCAGTAAAAGGCAATGCTTCCTCAAAGGCAGGACCTATACGATGTTCTTCAGTAACGCCGTTAAATGCAGTGAGAAGAATGATAACCATCAGGCCAATTAGTCCTACAGCCGCCCAGTGGAAGGCTAAGCCCATAACGAGAATAAAGGCGACAATTACCTGAACGATTAGAGCAGCCTTGTCATATTGAGTTTGTTTGGCGGCCTCATGATCGCTTGACTGCTGAAGAACGTCACGCACCTCATCGGGAAGTTCGGCACCATAGCCAAATATTTTCAGCTTCTCCAACAGAACGCAGCAGCATAGGCCAGCTATTAATACGGGTATTGTCACCGGTGCCATATTCATGAAAAATTCAACAAATCCCCAGCCAGCCCTTTCTGCGATCAAAAGATTCTGCGGCTCGCCTACAGTGGTGCAGACTCCCCCCAGTGCAGTACCCACGGCGCCGTGCATGATTAGGCTGCGTAAAAAAGCTCTAAAATCCTCTAGATTGCCTGTGTGAGCAGCCTCAAGTGTGTCGTCATCACTATGATCATGATCCTCATCAATGATCTGCTTACCTGAGGCGACCTTGTGATATACGGAATAAAAGCCAACTCCTATTGTTATCAGTACGGCAGTGACAGTCAATGCATCTAAAAACGCAGATAGAAAAGCGCCTGAAAAGCAAAACAAGAACGAAAGAGTCGTTTTTGATTTCACGCCGAGTAAAAGTTTGGTGAATACAAATTGAAGCATATCGCGCATGAAATAAATGCCCGCGACCATAAACATCAGTAACAAAATAACCTGAAGATTGCCTGCAACCTCTAGGTAGACAGTCTCTGGGCTAGCCATTCCAAGAATGATAGCCTCAATGGCTAGCAAGCCGCCGGGTTGCAGTGGGTAGCACTTTAAAGCCATGGCTAGGGTAAATATAAACTCAGCTATCAGTACCCAACCTATGATAAATGGACCGAACAGATAAAGCATTATGGGATTTAAGACTAGGAAGGCAATGATCGCGGCTTTATACCAACTAGGTGAATTACCTAGAAAGTTCTTTCTAAAAGCCAGAGGGAGCGTCGGTGTCATCTATGAATTCCTTTTGTAGGTAGAACAAATCTATTGGGTACAGTTATGAAGCCAATTTACCCCTTAGTACAGTAAAACATCGCAGTCAATCGTGCTAGACTTAGATCGCTTTTTAGTATTCGCAAACTTTATCTTTACTCCTTAGTTTTTGCAAGGGTGTAGATTAAATCCGACCCTAATCTAGAGGCATAATTACTGTGCTCGCTCCTTCATACCTAAACGGCTTCTACCCTAGCTCAATACCCACTGGTAGCCCTAGTCAATGGATTGTCGCCGTGATTGAGGGTGACTTGCTAGTCCCCTCATATAACTCTTCTGGGACCGCCTCTGCAACTATTACGAGCGACCAGGCTGGTCCACTTAGGTTTTTCCGCGAGCGCAGTCTTTGTGTTGGGCAGTGGCAGGGAATTGACTGTGAAGTATGGGAATTAATCCCAGAGGCGGCACTGAGCGACGGATTTGTAAGAGTTGAATTACGTTCATTACTTGCGCAGTCTGGAGATGCGGAGTTTTCTCTTATTTCCCGGGCTTTACAGCTGTTGGACTGGCAGGCTAAGAATAAGTTTTGTGGTGCTTGTGGGGGGCCTAATCTAGCCTCTGTGACAGAGCATGCATTTCAGTGCCAACCCTGTCAGATTAGTCAGTATCCTAGGATATCACCCTGCGTCATTGTAGCGGTTGTCAAGGATGATAAATGTTTATTTGCTCGCCATCCTAATTGGCCTGCAAATAGGTTTAGTACTCTTGCTGGGTTTATCGAGGCTGGCGAGAGTGCAGAACAGGCTCTGCATCGTGAAGTTTTCGAAGAGGTCGGTATTGAAATTGAGAATATTCGATATGTCGGCAGCCAAGCTTGGCCATATCCTGGCCAGTTAATGCTGGGCTATATCGCTGATGCTAAAACGGATAAGATTACAATTGACGGTGTGGAGATAGCTGAGGCAAACTGGCATAGGTATGACCAACTGCCTGAAGTTATCGCGCCTCCTACGATAATGGCTGGACGTTTGATTCAGCAGTTTATCTTGGAATCAAAAGCTAAGTATGGCTGATAATGGCCATATTGATTGCCCTGTTAGAGGCCGATCAAATTTGAAACAATATTGATTATTTGGAGATTGATTTGGAATTTTTATTCGAATACGGATTATTTTTTGCCAAAGTTGCAACGATCTTGGCTGCCTTTGTGGTGGTCGTTGGTGTCATTGTCAGTGCGAGCCAAAGAAATAAGATTGGCGCAGAAAAAGGCCACCTGGAGATTACCCCTCTGAATCCACAGTTTGAGGACCTCAAAGAAACCATGTTGTTAGCAACAACCGATGAGGCCCATCAAAAGGCCGAACAGAAAAAACTGCACAAAGCTAAAAAGAAACAGATTGCTGCTGATAAAAAAACCGCCAAGCAAGTGAGTACATCCCTGGAAAATACTGAGGTCCAGGCAAAAAGTAAGGTCTTCGTGCTTAATTTTAATGGCAATATAAGTGCGGAAGCTGTCGAGCACTTGCGCGAAGAAATTACGGCGATCCTTACTCTGGCGAGCAGTAATGATGAAGTTCTATTGAAACTTGAAAGTCCCGGGGGCATGGTGCACAGCTATGGATTGGCCAGTAGTCAATTAGACAGGTTGCGCAAGAAAAATGTCCCTCTAACAGTCTGTGTGGACAAAGTTGCCGCGAGCGGAGGTTATATGATGGCATGTGTAGCCGATAAGATTCTCGCGGCACCCTTTGCGATTATAGGCTCGATTGGTGTGGTGGCTCAGATTCCTAATTTCAATAAGCTATTGAAAAAGCATGATGTGGAGTTCGAAATGATGACGGCTGGTGAGCACAAAAGAACCTTGACCATGTTTGGTGAAAATACCGATAAGGGCCGTGAAAAGTTCGCAGAAGAGCTAGAAGAGACTCATCAGTTATTTAAAGACTATGTGTCTGAGCGTCGGCCCCAAGTGGATATTGATAAGATAGCTACCGGCGAAATTTGGTTCGGTTCCAGAGCTCTAGCGATGTCGCTTGTCGATGGTATACAAACTAGCGATGAATACTTAGTTTCTCGAATTGAGCAAGCTGATGTGTTTGAGATCGCTTATGTGGTTAAGAAAACACTTCATCAACGGTTAGGTCTAGCCGCAGAAGAAAGCGCTGACAGATTGTTAGTCCGATGGTGGTCAAGGCTGACCCAAGATTCTAATCGACGTCTTTAGCTTCTGCTAGTCTCTGCGTAGTTTGTCACTTATTGCAATTGGACTCGGGAAGTTAAGCACCACGATATAGCTTGAGACTAAGAACGTAAGAATTGCAGTGGCCTGTATTAAGTGAGATGAATGGGAACCTATCAAGCCTGTGTTAAAAGCGAGGTAGGCTATCATTAGTGAAAATTCGCTATTTTGGCCCAATCTGAATCCTATATCCCAAGCTAGGCTCTCGGTTTCGCTCTGAGATTTCAGTAGCCAATGATAGATGAACGGTTTAATTACTAGCATCAATGCCGCTAATACACTGGCTGCTATCGCTATGTTAGGGATCAGTGAAAGATTGAAGCCGCTGCCTAGAGAAAAGAAAAATAAAATCAAAAAGAAGTCTCTGAGCGGTTTCAAATTAAGCGCGATGTATTGTGAGATGGGGCTTGTCGCGATAGAAATACCCGCGATAAATGCACCGATTTCTCGAGACAGGCCTGAATACTCGGCCAGCTCTGCAATGCCCAAACACCACCCTAATGCTAGTAAGAAGACGTACTCACCAATTCGGTCAAACTTTGAGAACAGTGGCTGTAAAACTATTTTTACGGCGAGAAAGGAGCCGCCTACTAGAACGGGCAGGGCCACAAGACTTTTCCCTAGTGGCAGCAGATTACCGCTAGTTATGTCCCCAGAGATAAGCAATAGTAGGACAAAAATAGCCAAAAAGTCCTGCATCAATAGCATGCCAACCATCAACTCACCGGAGTGTTTGTGGTGCAGTGCCGTAGTTGGTAACAGTTTAATTCCAATGATGGTGCTCGAGAACATCATGGCAATACCAATAATAATGTTCTCAATCATGGAGTAGCCAAAAAGATAGCCAACAGCAAAGCCAACAAGCGCAAAGAGACTCGAACTAATAAGGGTTAAATGCGTGACTTGACGCAGAACCCGCCATAGAACTTGCGGTTGCATATCCAAACCCAACAAGAACAATAAAAATATGATTCCAACGCTACCGATTTGTCCAATCAATTCAACGTCGGATACCCAACCCAAACCGTAAGGTCCTATTACTGCGCCCAACAGGATATAGGCAACTAACAGAGGTTGCCGCCCGTATAGCGCAAGCGAGGCCATTACCGCACCGCCAGTAAAGATAAGAAAGAAGAGCTGTATAAAATCGTTATGCATACTGTCCATCGTTTATTGGGAGGCTGTATTATCGATACAGCTAGCGCCCAGTTAGGCTAGAGTTAGCTTTGGATTGCCCTATACTAAGGCTGTTTCTGATCAGTGGTAGTCTAAAGATCAGCTTGTGTAATCACAAGGTCGCAGTCGATATTATGATTATTATTGTTACCATATTTATCAGGATAGCAATTATTTTCTGAATGTAGGTTATACAAAGCGAGACAGGTTGCTGATTAATGTTAAAATGCCGTCCCAAATAATAATTAGGCATTTAGTCATGAAGGACAACGATACTCTGCGGGAAAGTAATGATTCAACGGCTGATGCTATTGCAGCAGTAGCGATACTGATTATTTTGGTGGCGGCCGTTGTTTATTGGCTTTCTGGATTTTAGATTTAAGGACTGAGGTCTCTCAAAAAATGTCTATGCAGCACTATAAGGCAGAAATAGTAGTCGAGAATGAGCGTCGCATCGTCGAAGAGTACCTTAATCGGGCGCCATTGGTTGACCGTACAGATAAGTCTGAGATCAAAATTCTTAAAGAGAAAATAAAGTTCCAATTGACTGCTGAAAATGCCGTCCTGATCGCTCATTACTATACCGACTCGCTGATTCAGGAGCTTGCCGAAGAGACTGGCGGTATAGTGTCCGATTCCCTGGAAATGGCTCGCTTTGGCAATACCCATAATGCGCAGACACTGGTCGTCGCGGGCGTTAAGTTTATGGGTGAAACTGCCAAGATTTTGACGCCACACAAACGCGTGTTAATGCCAACCCTCGAAGCAACTTGTTCTCTAGACGTTGGCTGTGCAGTTGATGAATTTTCCGCTTTTTGCGATGAACATCCAGATCGAACCGTGGTGGTCTATGCCAATACATCAGCGGCAGTCAAAGCTCGTGCTGATTGGGTGGTTACTTCGAGCATCGCGCTTGACATTATCGATCATCTTGATAGCCAGGGTGAGAAAATTCTTTGGGCCCCAGATAAATATCTTGGCAGTTATATCCAGAAAAAAACTGGCGCAGATATGCTTCTTTGGAATGGCAGCTGTATCGTGCACGAAGAGTTCAAGGCCAAGGGTATTTTAGATCTTAAAAAGATCTATCCTGATGCTGCAGTCCTGGTCCATCCAGAATCACCGGACTCTGTCGTGAATATTGCTGATGTCACTGGATCTACGTCACAGCTTATCAAAGCAGCGGTGGAATTGCCTAACAAGCAGCTGATAGTGGCCACAGATCAGGGTATCTTTTATAAAATGCAGCGTGCTGTCCCTGACAAGCTCCTGCTTATAGCGCCTACAGGCGGCAGTGGCGCAACCTGTCGAAGCTGCGCAAGCTGTCCTTGGATGGGTATGAATAGCTTGCAAAACTTACTCGCCTGCCTAGAAAACGGTATTAATGAGGTGTTTGTTGATCCTGAGATTGCTGGGCTTGCCATTCAGTCTCTTGACAGAATGATGCAGTTTAAAGCGCGCCACCTAGCCTAGAGACGTTTCGCTTTTTCTTCCATTGAAACCACATCGCGCAGTCGTTGACTGACAATGGCAGAGCGCTTGAAATCAGCAACTACCAGTTTTGCCGCCAGTCCCAGTTGCTCTCTTGCTAAGTCGAAGGCACCCACCAATATAAAGTACTCTGCTCGAGCTTCATGAACCCCTGAAATATTGCCGGCTAGGCCGCGGACCTCGGCTAGGCGATACCAAAGCATAGGGTCTTCGGGTCGACTGCGAGTAAGCGTAGTTAATACCGCGCCTGACTGCTCGTATTGATGATCCTGCCAGAGAATTTCACTCTCTAACGCCATAAGAGGGTAGTTGTCAGGAGTTATAGCCAGTAATCTATTGAGCTTGTGAAGCGCTATTGAATAGTTTTTCTGGGCTAGATTTATTTCAATGTCAGAGTACTGGTAGGCGATTTGGCGAGGATTTTTTTCTAGAAGGGATGACATGAGTATTTCAGCACTCTTTAGTTTTCCGGCTTTCATATAGGCCAACGCTAATCCGTAGTTGGCAGCGTCAGGACGTAATGTGTTGCTGTTAAGTTCAGTTTGAAATTTCGTGATGGTATCTTGACTACTGCTGTCCATGGAAACTATGGCTCGAGCTTGCATTAGGTAATAGTCGGGTTGGTCCTGGTAGTGTCGCAGCCCGCGCCCCATACTGCGACCTCGAGCATCCGCAATACGTTTCTCGGTGACTGGATGGGTTAGCAAAAATTCGGGGATCTGACTGCCAGAATACCGTGTTTTCATCAGCAAAGTCTCAAACATATCGCCAGCAGCCGAAGGGTCACGACCCGATCGTTCCATCGTCTGTAATCCGATTCGGTCGGCTTCTTGCTCGTTTGATCTACTGTATCTCAGTCGGCTGTCGGAGGCGTAAGCTTGACTTGCGCTCATTGCTGCAATCCCTGCATCGCCTCCAACGGTGGCTGCGACAACAAGCCCAGCTAAAAGACCTGCGAGAGTCACCATTGATGAGGTTCTTTGTGCTTCGAGCCCCCGAGCAAAGTGTCGTTGGCTTAAATGTGCAAGTTCGTGCGCCAATACTGAGACCATTTGGTCTTCGTTCTCGGCAAAGGCAAATAATCCGGTGTGTATCCCAACGACACCCCCTGGGACGGCAAATGCATTCATCGTTGGATTTTTGATGATCACCAGTTCTAGATCAGGATCTTCTAGATCGCTGAATACAGCCAAATTATAAATTAGCTCTTCGAAATAGAGCTGCATCAAAGGGTCATCGTGTTCTCTAACTCGGCTGCGGAAGACTTTTAACCAGGTCCGACCCAGTTGGTACTCTTGTTGCTTCGATACTATCCCAGAACTGCTGTCACCGAGCAGTGGCAACTCAATCTCTTCTGCCTGTAGGCTGTTCATTGGGATCAAAAAGGACCAGTATGCCAACAGTAGTGTACTAAAAAGTCTTAACATAAGTGGAGGTCAGTCCTTTGTGCTGTGGTTGTCTATAGGGTTCAAGCATACACAGGGGATTTAAAATTTCTACCATTTTAAGAAAATATTATCTAAAGCTTTGACAGTTGAAACTTCGACTCGTTTCATGTCTTATAAGGCCTTATAATGAATTGTCCGATTTAAGCGAGTATTTATTGCGCAGTTATTCTAAAGGAACTTCCATGACGCAAGTGTTGAATAGGTGGTTAGGTCGTTATTTCGGCAATGAAGAAGCTGTGCTTTTGGCTGTGATGCTATTGGTTTCTCTTGCCGTTATGGCAACGATCGGTGGATTCTTAGGCCCGGTATTTACTGCCTTGATCCTATCATTTTTGCTGCAAGGGGTAGTGAATGCGCTGCAGCGCGCGGGCGTTTCGCCTCGCATATCAATGGTCACTTCTTACGTACTATTTTTACTGGGTTTGGTGGCGATCTTGGTAGGCTTAGTACCCATTGTCGGCAGGCAAATGTCTCTGCTGCTCGCCGAAGCGCCAAACCTGATCAGTCGTATCCAAGGTTTTTTAGTGACGCTACCAGACCGATATTCCGCATACTTGACAGCGAATCAATTTGAGCTGCTCTCGCTGCGTATTTCCGAGGAAATAGCTAATATTGCGGAGCAAATTCTGACATTTTCGATCAGCAGCTTTCCAAGTCTACTAGCGGTCGCTATCTATGTGCTTTTGGTGCCAGTCTTGGTCTTTTTCATGCTTAAGGATAGACAGGAACTATTTGCGTTTATGGCTAATTTGTTGCCCCGCAGGCGCCCGGTGATGACAATTATTTGGTCTGAGATGAATATTCAGATTGCTAACTATGTCCGTGGTAAGGCGATTGAAATCCTGATCGTGGGCTCCCTATCATTTGGTGCATTCTTGTTGCTTGGCCTCAATTACGCAGCCTTATTGGCGCTGCTAGTGGGCCTGTCAGTACTGATACCCTATATAGGCGCAAGTGTTGTGACCCTGCCCGTGTTGCTGGTGGGATATATGCAGTGGGGGTACTCAGTTGAATTCTGGTGGTTGTTTTTCACTTACGGAGTCATTCAATTTTTTGATGGGAATGTGTTAGTGCCTCTTTTGTTTTCTGAGGTGGTCAATTTACACCCAATAGCCATCATCGTTGCGGTGTTACTCTTTGGCGGTATATGGGGTTTTTGGGGGTTGTTTTTTGCTATTCCCTTAGCAACTTTGGTAAAGGCCGTATTTAACGCTTGGCCTGAAGATCCGTCCGCTGAAGAGGTTTTAGAGGACTAGATGATGCGCCTGACAGGGTGTTTGAAGGGCTTGCGTCGGTATAATTGAATCGGCTCTGTCGTATCGAAACTCTAATTTCTGTAGTTTTACTAACTTACGGAGTTTAATTAAGTTCTTATATTTCAGTGAGATAAAATTATACCACCGAAAGTGAGGGAAAAATAATTCAGAAATTAGCTTTAATTAACTATTTTTGTAGTTATACTACACACTTAGGCGGCGGCTGTTTGCTCTCATCCGGCTAGTAAGGGATAGCGGTCAGAGCTACAGGAAAAGTCAGCCACATAGGCCAGTGTTTGGGAGCAAACTATGCAAGATTTAGATCCATCTGAAACTAAAGAGTGGCTCGACGCTCTGGATTCCATACGACGGGCGCAGGGTGATGAGCGCGCTAGCTTTATCCTTGATGCTTTGCATTCTCACGCTACTGAAAATAGAATCCAGCTACCTCAGTCGGTTACGACTCCATACAGAAATACAATTCCTGTTGAGCAAGAAAAAGTGATGCCTGGCGATCTATTTATGGAGCGGAGGATAAGATCACTTGTCAGATGGAATGCGCTCGCCATGGTGATGCGTGCGAATACCCAAAGTGAGGGTATTGGTGGTCACATCGCTAGCTTTTCCTCGGCAGCTACTCTGTATGATATTGGCTTTAATTATTTCTTCAGAGGATCTAAAGACGATAATTTGGGCGATCTGATTTTCTTTCAGGGTCATAGTTCCCCAGGTATGTATGCGCGCTCATTCTTGGAAGGTCGTTTAAGTGTGAGTCAACTAGACAACTTCAGGCGAGAAGTTGATGGCAACGGACTCTCGTCATACCCTCATCCATGGTTAATGCCGGACTACTGGCAGTTTCCTACGGTTTCAATGGGTTTAGGCCCTATTCAAGCGATTTATCAAGCACACGTCATGCGCTATTTGTCTGCACGCGGCCTAGTTGCGCGTGGTGACAGGAAGGTTTGGGCATTTATCGGGGATGGAGAATGTGACGAGCCTGAAACTCTTGGAGCTATCTCTCTAGCCGGTAGGGAAGGGCTAGAGAACCTTATATTTGTGATTAATTGTAACTTGCAGCGCTTGGATGGTCCGGTGAGGGGAAACGGAAAAATTATTCAAGAGCTAGAGGGTCAGTTTAGAGGCGCGGGTTGGAATGTTATTAAGGTAATTTGGGGTCGTCACTGGGATGCCCTAATAGAGCGAGACAAAAGCGGATTATTACTGCAACGTATGAATGAAGTTTGTGACGGTGAACTGCAAAATTATAAATACAATGGTGGCGCCTACACTCGGGAGCATTTTTTCGGTAAGTATCCTGAACTTCTCGAACTTGTTAAAGATCTAACCGATGATCAGATTATGGGTTTAAATAGAGGCGGCCATGATCCTTATAAGGTTTATGCAGCCTACTCAGAGGCTGTTGCCAATAAGGGCAAGCCAACGGTGATCCTTGCGCAGACTGTTAAGGGCTACGGGCTAGGAACGGGTGGTCAAGCGGCTAACGACACTCATTCTGTCAAAAAGCTGGATGTGGAAAACCTCCGCAGATTTAGAGATCGATTCGGTATTCCTATAACGGATGAGCAACTAGAGACAGTTCCATACTATCGTCCTGCAGAGGACAGTCCCGAATTGACGTATATGAATCGTCGCCGCGAGAGCCTTGGCGGACCACTTCCAGCGAGGAAGTCAGAATTTGAAGCCATGGATATTCCGGATCTAAGCGTCTTTGATAAACAGCTAGCCAGCAGCGGCAAGCGTGAGATTTCGACGACTATGGCCTTTGTGAGAGTATTGTCCACATTAATAAAGGACAAGAACATTGGTCAAAATGTGGTTCCGATTGTGCCTGATGAAGCGCGAACATTTGGTATGGAAGGTATGTTTAGGCAACTTGGTATTTATACTTCGGTAGGCCAGCAATACGTGCCCCATGACCATGAGCAAATCATGTACTACAAGGAAGACAAGAAGGGTGTAATTTTAGAGGAGGGGATCAACGAGGCTGGCGCTATGTCTGCCTGGTTGGCGTTGGCGACTTCCTACAGCACCAACAGCTTTCCGATGATCCCGTTCTATATTTTTTACTCGATGTTTGGTTTTCAGCGTATCGGAGATTTAGCCTGGGCCGCTGGAGATAGTCAGGCGCGAGGCTTTTTGATTGGTGCAACAGCGGGTCGTACCACTCTCAATGGTGAGGGACTTCAGCATCAAGATGGACATAGTCTTATCCTGGCCAACACCATTCCAAATTGTAAGAGCTATGATGCGACCTACAGCTATGAACTTGCAGTTATTGTTCAGAGCGGTTTGAAATGCATGTTTGAAGAGAAACAAAATTATTTTTATTATCTAACCACTATGAATGAAAATTATGTCCAGCCAGCAATGCCAGAGGGTGTGGAGGAGGGGATTATAAAAGGGATGTACCCCTTAGTCCGTTCTGAGGTTGGCTCGGACAAAGTCGCTACGGCAAAAAAGGTAACGTTGATGGGAGCGGGCACTATTCTCAACGAGGTCATTGCTGCCGCAGCCATTCTAAAAGACAGTTATGATGTTAATGCAGACATTTGGAGTCTTACCAGTATCAACGAATTGGTTAGGAATGGACAAGACGTCGATAGGTGGAACTTGTTACATCCCACGGAGACGCCAAAACAGTGTTATGTTCAGACGCAGTTAGAGGGTATTTCTGAGCCAGTAGTGATAGCAACAGATTACATGAAGACTTATGGCGAACAACTTCGCCGATATATTGATAGCCCTCTTCATGTCTTGGGAACTGATGGCTTCGGACGCAGTGACAGCAGAGTTGCGCTGAGAAGCTTTTTTGAAGTCGACCGTTATTTCATTGCGGTATCAGCACTCAAAGGGTTAGCGGATAATGGGACAATTGACTCCTCAGTTGTATCAGATGCGATAGATAAGTTCGGTATCGATTCTGAAAAGAGAAATCCTCTGCATATGTAATGGTTGTTGATATTCATCGCACTGGGTTAGTATTCAAATGAAATAAAGGAAAAATGAGTGGCTATAGAAATTGTTAGAGTTCCCGACTTGGGTGGTGCTGAAACGGTTGATGTTATCGAACTGAGCTTGGCCCCGGGCGACAATATTGCAATAGAAGACTCTCTGATAGTTCTTGAATCAGACAAGGCCACTATGGATGTTCCCTCGCCCTGCGAAGGGCAGCTGGTCAAGTATCTTGTTGCTGAGGGTGATACGGTTAAGGTTGGCGACCCTATTGCGGAGCTTGAGGTTTCTTCCTCAGCGTCATTTACTGAGCCTGAGGCTGAGGAGCCAGTTCAGATTGAGGCAGCCGAATCTCAGGTTGAAGCACCTGTGGTTGAAGAAGAATCAGTGCCCGTCCCAGAGCCTAGGGTCGCTGAACCAGCCAATATTGCCACTGAAGTTGAACCATCACAGGATGGAGCAGCAGGGGCCGATATCTATGCAGGGCCCTCGGTGCGATTGATGGCTAGAGAGTTGGGTGTAGGCTTGGGTTCGGTTGTTGGAAGTGGCCCCCGAGGTCGTATTATTAAAGACGACATCGACGCCTATGTTAAAAGCGCGCTAAAAAGTAATGCGGGCAATAATTCAGCAACTGGTAGCGGAATTCCAGCAATCCCAGCCGTTGATTTCAGCCGGTTTGGCGCAGTCGACACAGTTAAATTATCTAAGATACAGAAACTCACCGCTGCCAATATGCACCGTAATTGGTTAAATGTCCCCCACGTCACTCACTTTGATGATGCAGACATTACTGATTTGGAAAATTTTCGTAAGTCACTTAAGGCTGAAGGAGAGTCACGAGGGACTCGTATAACGCCGGTGTCATTTATTATTAAGGCCATCGCCATGGCGCTCAGCGCCAACCCAGTTTTCAATCGTTCTCTGTCGCCCGACGGTGATCATTACATTCAAAAAGCCTACTGCAATATCGGTATGGCAGTAGATACGCCAAGAGGGTTGATGGTCCCCGTTATTAGTAATGCCGATGAAAAAGGCATATGGGAGATCGCTGCGGATGTGGCTGATCTTGCCACCAAAGCCCGTGACGGCAAACTCCAGCCGTTAGATATGCAAGGTGGGTGCTTTAGTCTATCAAGTCTAGGCGCTATTGGAGGTAATGGATTTACACCCATTGTGAACGCACCAGAGGCCGGTATTTTAGGGGTTTCTAAATCGCAAATGAAACCGGTATGGAATGGTGATACTTTCGAACCGCGACTCATGTTACCGATGGCTCTGTCCTATGACCACCGACTTGTAAATGGTGGTGATGCAGGGCGATTTATGACCGATATTGTCAAATTCTTAAGTGATATTCGCCACCTAGTCTTGTAATTTTTGTAGTCTTGTAATTTTTGAGTTAATTTTAATTGGGGCACGCATGCAGTTTTTACACACTATGGTTCGCGTTAGTAATCTTGAAGCCTCACTTGACTTCTATTGCGGTGGATTAGGCTTAGCGGAAATATCTAGAGTCGACAATGAAAAAGGGCGATTTACGCTTGTCTTCCTTGCCGCCAAGGACGATGCGGCCAACGCGAAATCTACTCAAGCACCATTGATCGAGCTGACGTGGAATTGGGATGCTGAAGAGTATGTTGGTGGAAGAAATTTCGGTCATCTGGCGTTTCGTGTGGCCGATATCTACCAGACTTGCCAAACACTGGCTGATCGCGGTGTGGTTATTAATCGTCCACCGCGGGACGGGCACATGGCATTTGTTCGCTCACCTGACAATATTTCCATCGAATTATTACAGGCTGGATCTCAACTCGCCTCAAAGGAGCCCTGGGCATCGATGGGAAACCTGGGCGAATGGTAGTCTTGCACCTCTAGTCAAACCTTTTTGAATGGTAACATTCCCATGGCTTGCTCAATATGCTGGGCGATGCCTATATCTTCAGACTTTAGATACCGCGCAATGGCATCTTTAAACTGTGGATGCTTAATCCAGTGAAGCGAATGGGTGTTAACCGGTTCAAAGCCTCTCACTAATTTGTGCTCACCTTGGGCACCTGCGTCATAACGACGAAGACCCTTCTCTATTGCAAGCTCGATACCGCGGTAGTAGCAAAGTTCAAAATGAAGGTAGGGGAACTCGCCCAGGCTCCCCCAGTAACGACCGTAGAGCGTCTCACTGTCAAAGAGGTATAGGGCACAGGCAATTGGCTCGTCGTCTTTGATACCAACGGACATGGCTATCTGCTCAGGCATAGTGGCTGCGATCTGTGCAAAAAACGCCCGGGTCAAATAGCCTTTTGTTCCGTTTCGCTTAGCGTAGGTGCGTTCATAGAGGCTATAAAAAAGGTCCCAGATCTCGCCGGTTATCTCTGGGCCGACAAGGAGCTCCACTCTGATGTCTTGCTTGATTATTTCGGATCGCTCCTTACGTATCATCTTTCGTTTTCGTGAGGTCATCGACCCTAAAAAATCGTCAAAATCATCATATTCCTTATTGAGCCAATGATATTGTACGCCGCTACGCTTGAGTAGCCGGGGGTCTTCAAATAAAGCCAGCTGCTCCGAACTGGGAAATAGCAAGTGCCAGCTTGAGGCATCAACTTCATCGGCAAGTCTTATTACCTCATCTAAAAACTGAATGCAGTGCTGCCTGTCTAATGGGTCATTAGTTCTGACCCTAATGCCGGTAGACGGAGTGAAAGGTACTGCGGTGATTAGTTTAGGGTAGTACTCAAGTCCATTCTGATGATATGCGTTGGCCCAGGCGTGATCAAAAACGTATTCGCCCATAGAGTGATCTTTGAGATATAGAGGCATAAAACACTGGCTATTTTGCTCTTCAAGTTGCAGATGTATCGGAGTCCATCCGGTTTCGGGTGAAACACTGCCGCTATCCTCAAGTGCCTTTAAAAAAGCGGGCCTTAGAAAAGGATAGGGAAATTGATCAGGTTGGGTCATAGCTTTGCAGTTCTCATTTAATCTGCTGGACCTTATCCGGATCGGGACCAGTGGAATCAGCAGGGTATTATAGTGGGCCTTCAATCGTTCTACACTGACATAATCGACTTCAAACAGAATGCCCCTGGACTAAGTTACGGGCTGTCATTAAAAACTGATCATTTATCTATATTTTGATTCTAGTCTTACGAGATAGGGAGGCATTAGGGTATCATTGCACAGATTGAGCGCAACCCCTTCAGATGGAGAAATTTTGGATGATTATTAAGCCTCGCGTGAGAGGATTTATGTGTATTACGAGTCACCCGACTGGCTGTGAACGCAACGTGGTGGAGCAAATTAACTATATTAAGTCTCAAGTAGCGGTTGTGGGTCCAAAGCGCGTGCTGGTGATTGGTAGTTCAACGGGATACGGGTTGTCTGCGCGTATTACCGCTGCTTTTGGTTGCGGAGCTTCAACACTAGGCATATTTTTTGAGAAGCCTGGTACCGACCGCAAGCCCGGAAGCGCAGGCTGGTATAACAGTGCGGCGTTCCATAAGCATGCCGACGCCAATGGTATTTATGCTAAGAGTATCAATGGTGATGCATTTTCCGACGAAGTAAAGCAACGGGCCATCACAACAATAAAAGAAGATCTCGGTCAGATTGATTTGGTCATATATAGCTTGGCTGCACCACGACGACAGCACCCTAAAACTGGCGAAGTATTTAACTCGACTTTAAAGCCCGTTGGCAAAAATATCAGTATGCGCGGCATTAATACCGATAAAGAAACTATCCAAGAATTTAGCCTTGAGGCTGCCAGTGAGCAGGAAATTCAGGATACGGTTGCCGTGATGGGGGGCGAAGACTGGCAGATGTGGCTTGAGGCCTTAAGTGTTGCAGGCGTGCTCGCTGAGGGCGCCAAAACTACCGCATTTACTTATATTGGAGAGAAGATGACCTGGGACCTGTATTGGGATGGGACCATCGGTCAGGCGAAGAAGGATCTTGATACCAAAGTAATATCCATTAGAGACTCTTTAGCTCGGAGCGGTGGAGATGCTCGTGTGGCGGTGTTAAAGGCTGTTGTTACACAGTCCAGTTCAGCTATCCCAATAATGCCTCTTTATTTAGCGATGTTATTCCGTGAGATGAAAGCTGACGGTAGTCACGAGGGCTGTATCGAGCAGCTTTATCGCCTGTTTACAGAGGGACTTTATACTGATACACCTCGATATGATCAAGAGGGTCGCCTCAGAATGGATGATCTCGAGCTACGCCCAGAGATACAGGATGCTGTGGCTAAATCTTGGGCTAATATATCGACTGAAAACCTGAGACAGTTAACCGACTTTGCTGGATACAAGCATGAATTTCTGGCTCTCTTTGGCTTCGATATTGCCGGTATCGATTATGAAGCCGATGTAAATCCGGAAGTGGACATTGCACAACTTGTTTAAGGTTACAATATTTTGAATTTTAGTGAGTCTAAGGGCACGAAATTCCAGATTGGATTATTGCATCCAAAGCATTGGCCTATCTGGCTGATCTTTGGATTATGGCGTTTTATTACTATTTTCCCCTTCTCAGTCTTACTGATTTTTGGCAAAGTATTAGGTCTTTTGTTACACAGTATCCCTAATAGACGTAAGCATATTGCCAAGCGTAATATAGAAATTTGTTTCCCTGAGAGGACGATTGCTGAGCAGCAAAAGATGCTTAGGGATAACTTTATTAATATGGGGATCGCCGTAATGGAAACGGGGATTGCATGGTGGTGGCCAAAACGTCGGTTTGCTAAGTTGATCAAGTACGATGGCCTTGAGTATTTTGACTCAATAGATCCAGGCCAGGGCATAATGTTGCTCGGGATTCACTTTACTACTCTGGAAATCGGTGGTGGTGCCATAGCAATGGCCACTCAAATGGATGGAATGTACCGCGCACATGGCAATCCGGTTTATGACTTTATTCAAGCGCGAGGCCGTGTCTCAAAAGGGCAAGGCAATACGGTCGTGTATGAGCGGAGAGATGTTAGAGGCACAATGAAAGCCCTCAAAAAGGGGCGCACGCTTTGGTATGGTCCAGACCAGGACTATGGGTTAGTTCAGGGATTGTTTGCTCCTTTCTTTGGTATTCAGGCGGCTACTGTTTATGGTACTGCAAGGTTTGCGAAAATATCTGGGGCTGCAGTCATTCCTTTTAGTCATATTAGACTTGAAGGTACCAAGGGCTACCAAATAACCATATATCCACCCTTAGAGAAGTTTCCGGAGGGCGATGATCTAGTGGATGCAACGCGGATTAATCAGCTGGTCGAACAATTCATTTTACTCCAGCCAGATCAATATCTGTGGGCGCATCGACGATTTAAAAACCGCCCTGAAGGTGAGCCCGATGTCTATAAGTTACCGGCCACAGTCAAATGACCCTAAAAGTGTTTTCATCTGTAGGGTTTTACTTGTACCTAAGGGATAGCCTCAGTACCATAACTGCCTTTATTAAGTCCACTAACTGGAGAATTAAATGATCACTGGCAGTATTGTTGCATTGGCTACGTCTATGCAAGCGGGCTCTCTCAACATAGATTGGCCGTCACTTAAGGGGTTAGTAGAGTGGCATATTCAGCAAGGCACCAATGGGATCGTCGCGGTAGGTACTACTGGCGAGTCCTCTACGCTCAATGTAACAGAGCATAAGGAAGTAATTAGGGTCATTGTAGAGCAGGCGGCTGGTCGTATACCGGTTATCGCAGGAACCGGGGCTAACTCTACAACCGAAGCTATTTTACTCACTAAGGCTGCCCATGCGGCTGGAGCAGATGCCTGCCTGCTAGTCACTCCGTACTATAATAAACCGACTCAAGAGGGGCTTTATCTGCACTATAAAGAAATCGCTGAGGCTGTGGATATAAATCAAATACTTTATAACGTCCCAGGAAGAACTGCCTGTGATATGCAGCCCGATACGGTCGCGCGTCTAAGTAAACTAACTAATATCGTAGGGATTAAGGAAGCCACTGGCGACTTATCTCGAGTTGGGGCTTTAAAGGCTGGCTGTGGTGATGAGTTTGCCCTTTATTCCGGAGATGACGCAACTGCAAGAGAGATGATGCAAATGGGCGGGCATGGTTGTATTTCTGTGACCGCGAACGTTGCGCCAAAGTTGATGTCAGACATGTGTTCGGCAGCGCTTGCGGGTGACAGCGAGCGCGCAGCTAAAATTGATATGAGTTTGGCATTATTACATACAGCGCTTTTTCTAGAGTCTAATCCCATTCCTGTAAAATGGGCATTATCTGAGATGGGTCTAATGGAAAATGTTCTACGACTCCCAATGACATCCCTTAGCAGGGAATATCAAGATACTGTTGTCGCAGCCCTCAACGCCGCGGGTATAACTAAATAATATAAGTGCAACTAATTGCACAATGAAGAAGGCTTTGTTTGATGAGTAAAATAATCTCTAACACTATTATATTTGTTTTTATTTTTAGTCTCACCAGCTGTGGTTGGTTGGGGCTTAGGGATCGCGGTGAGGACTATCTGCTATCCGAAGAAACAGCGCCGACAGTGATCCCCGTAGAAATGGATAGTGTGGCCCTAGGTCAGGCCTACCCAATACCCCAAATAGAGACTAATTCAGAACAGCTAAGTTCTTATGACGTGCCGCGGCCGCAACCAGCATCGGTCAACACATTCGAGAAGCTGGTTAAGATCCAGAGCTTTGATGAGCGACGTTGGGTGTTAATCAATATCGCGCCAGGAGAGTTATGGCCCCGCTTACGAAGTGTATTGAATCGCAGCGGGGTCCCTTCGGCCCGTGCAGAGGGATCTTCTGGCCTCATAGAGACAGTTTGGGTCACCTTTAACTCTGATGAAGAATACTCCCATCGGTTTCGCTTTAATATCACGCCGGGTGTTCAATTAGACAGTACGGAGATATCTGCGATACATAATCAGGTTATTCGAGGCGCTGAAGAAGAAGGGGTATGGCCAGAAGCCTCCGACAATGATCAGCGAGAGCTGGATATACTAACCTTGGTCGCCAATGAGCTAGCGGAAGAGTCTAATTTCGCGAGCGTTTCACTTCTTGCCCAAGATATCGGTGGTTCAGCAAAGGTAGACATTGTGTCCCCTCAAGTTGCCGACCCCTTTATTCGTATCAAGTTAGGTTTTGATCGCTCATGGGCATCACTGGTGTACTCCACTGAGCGAGGCGGTTTTACCGCGATTGACAAAGACCGAAGCCAGGGGATAATTTTTGTTAATTTCACAGAATCTGATTCTGAAGAAATTGGTTTCTTTGGGAAGTTATTTGGTGGGGGCAAGGATCAGGACATCATAAAGGCGAATTATCAAGTTCTTATGCAGACCCTGGGCTCTGATACAGAGATCAGAATAGTAAGTCACAACGGTAACGGTTTAACCAGAGCTGAAGCATTGAGATTGCTTACTGTGATACGTAGTAATCTTTCTTGAGGAATTGTCTCTAGTGCGGTTTGCCTCCTTAGGCAGCGGTAGTAAGGGGAATTCTACGCTCATTGAGACGCAGGATACCTGTGTGATGGTTGACTGTGGATTCGGCGTTAGAGACGTCTGTAGGCGTCTATTGGCCTTAGATAAAACCCCTGAAGACCTCAGTGCTATTTTGGTCACCCACGAGCATAGTGATCACTGGAAAGGTGTAGTGCCCTTGGCGCGTAAATTTTCCATCCCCATCTTCCTCACAGCTGGGTGTCTAAAGTCCAGAGATAGGGTTTATGAGGGTGTGAACTTCAATATTATCGACAGTCATATTCCCTTTACCATTGGTGATATTCAAGTGACCCCAGTTCCAGTCCCTCACGATGCAAGGGAACCTGTTCAATATGTCTTTGATGCTCATGGTATTAAGTTCGGAATACTGACCGATATCGGGCATTCGACTCCTTTTGTCGAAGGTCAATATTCAAATTGTCATGGACTGCTTCTTGAGGCGAATTATGATCAAGAGATGCTGGACAGCGGTCCTTACCCAAGCTTTTTGAAAGAGAGGGTGGGGGGAAACTTTGGTCATTTAAGTAATGACCAGCTAAGTGCTTTTTTATTGAAGATAGACCAACGTAATCTTAAGGTTATTTTAATCGGCCATGTCAGCGAAAAAAATAATCATATCGATAAGGTTAAGCTAGCCATTGCTGACTCATTATTGGCTAGGGACCCTCTCGAGTATGCTAGCCAAGAAACGGGAAGTCCCTGGATTGAGCTTAATGGCTAGATTCTCTCTAGGGTGTAGGGTCTCCCTATCGCGCTAGATTATTGTGTACTTAAGAGCAAGTTTTATTTTTGATTTTGAGCGATTAATTTCTCTACCAGTGACATTTTATCCACAAATGAGTCGAATGCTTAAAAATGTAGATGAGATATTGCTTGTAAGTCATTGATTCTTAGTTAATTTAAATCTAAGTATCTGATATATAAGGATTTATTACTCTGATCAAAAAGTGATCAATCTAACATAAGGTCAGATTGATTAGGGGCTAATGGGGTTACGCCACTGTTAATCCACAAAGTTATCCACAGGTATTGTGGGTAACTTTTACCGTACAATCATGAAAGAATCACAG
>DGAQ01000074.1:0-17163 GCA_002382445.1 Porticoccaceae bacterium UBA4026
AGTATGCGTAATCGTTTAGCCGGTCTATTCGGCGCTTATCTACTGTTGTTTTCTACCTCTGGTTGGACTGAGACAGTGCAGTCTGTGAGAGCGGTAGATCAAACAAAGTGGTTCCATGAAACCCTGCTGCCTGACGGCAGTAGCTGGCATAACAATGAACAACAGCACTACACCAATCGCATAGAAAATGCTTATGTCAGTAATGGCAGTTTAAAAATTAGAGCCCTAAAAGAAAATTTTAAAGATCAAGCTGTGGTTAAGCAATATACGTCGGCGCGACTAAATTCTAAGTTTGCATTCACCTATGGTCGTGTAGAAGTGCGAGCGAAGATGCCGACAGGAAAGGGAACATGGCCAGCGATTTGGATGTTGTCAAAAAATATTAGCGGCCGTGGAGCCTATTTCCAATCTTTAGGATTTGGCGAATTGTCCTGGCCTGACAGTGGTGAAATTGACATTATGGAGCATTGGGGCAACAACCAAAACTACGCTCAAAGTGCCATTCACACCAGATCAAGCCATGGAGAGACCGTTAATCGAGGTGGGCAGTACGTGTCGACTGTATCGACTCAATTTCATGTTTACAGCTTAGATTGGACTGCTGATGAATTAGTCTTTGAAGTTGATGGCGAACGCCATTACACCTACAAGCCAGAAACAAAAAATAATGACACCTGGCCCTTTGACAGCCCACAATATCTGCTACTGAACTTTGCCATTGAAAATGATATTGACCCTGACTTTATAGAAGACACCCTTACTATCGATCATGTTCGTATCTACGATCAGGCGGGCACATTAATCTTCTTTGATGAATTCGATTAAATCGACTGATTAATGTCTAACAATGTCTTTAAGGGTTCAATCGACTGGGTAATCGGTCGCCCAATAACCAGATAATCACTACCCATAGCCACCGCATCTGCTGGGGTCACAATTCGCCGCTGGTCATCTGCGGCGTTGCCATCTAAACGAATACCGGGTGTCACTAATCGAAAATCTTGTCCTAGCGCCGCTTTTAAACGTGGCGCTTCTTGGGCGGAACAGACCACACCATCCAGGCCAGAGTCTTTAGCCAGCTGGGCCAGATGCAGAACCTGATCGCTGGCGCTGCGCTGGATGCCAATCTCTGCAAGATCTGTATCGTCCATGCTGGTCAACACAGTAACCCCTATCAGTAGCATGTTACTGCCTTTTTCCTCCAACACCTGCTTGGCGGCACGCATCATACGACTGCCGCCTGAGGTGTGAACGTTTGCCATCCATACGCCCAAATCGGCAGCAGCACCGACGGCTTTAGCCACCGTATTGGGAATATCATGAAATTTTAGATCCAAAAATACATCAAAACCGCGGCTAACTAAGCGTTGAACGACCGCTGGCCCTGCAATAGTGAACAGCTCTTTACCCACTTTTAAACGACATTGAGTTGGATCCAATTTTTCAACAAGGACCAAGGCGTCATGCTGATTATCGTAATCTAACGCCACTATTACTTTTGACGAATCAGAGGTCATTTCTTGGTAAACCCTTCTTTAGTGGCACTGGCTAATTTACGGCGATAGGAAAGCACCATCACCGAGCTTGCTACCATTCCCAACAATGCACCCACGGCAAAGAAAACAAGCAACCAAACACCAGCGCTTACAGTGGGGCCATCAATGAAAATAAAGCTTACACCCAATGATTGACTGTTTTCCAAGGCAAAGAACGCACCAATCACTACAACAGTAAGAATCAAAAGAAATTTGATAAACAACCAAATAGCGCGCACCTTAAAACCTCAGTCAACATTATAATGAGCATTATTGTAACCTTTGGCTATCTAGTCCACAAAAATTCAGTAAAAAAATTTGGACTAACAAAGAATGCTAAGATTTAGGTCACTACAACTTCAATATTAGATGGATTTAGACCTTATGAAAAAATTAGTATTGGTCATGTTTATTGCCCTATTGAGTGTTTTGTCGTTGTCCAGCAACGCGCAGATAACCGAGCGCACGATCATCACGTTCGGGGAAGGGAAAGTATCGGTAGCACCCGATATGGCCGAGCTTAATATGCAATTACAAACAATCAATAAAGATGGCAATAAAGCCAAAACAGATCTCGATGCACAGTTTAATCGCTTATTGGCGGCTCTAGTGCCGATAGGAATCACCTCAACCGAACTAATCGCCTCCACACTGCAATTAAATCCTCAGTATGAGTATCAAAATCAAAGGCGTCAGTTTGTAGGTTATCGCGCTTCGCGAAACGTGGCAGTGAATCTGAGTAGACTGGACCAATTGAACCTAGTTATGGAGACCGCTTTAGCCGCTGGGGTTGATCAACTGGGGCGGGTAAACTTCAAGATTGCCGATGAATCGCAGTACAAAAAGCAGGCCCAGCAGCAAGCAATTGATCAATCAAAACGTCTCGCCAAACAGCTTGCTGAATCCTACGATGCAACCTTGGGCCCTATCGTTCAAATCACCTACCAGGGTTCAGATATTCAGTACCCAAGGCCAATGACCCAACTAAGACAACATTCAGACCCATCAATGCGGGGAGACACAGAACCTGGACTCTATCTGCATGACAATATTACCTTTACAGATCGAATTAGTGTTATTTTTGAATTAATAATCGAGTAATAATCGAGTAATAATCGAGACAAAAAAATACGGCGATAGACCTTGTCTACGCCGCATATTTTGAACGGGTCATGCTTTCTAATGAGCGATTAAGCGCCTTTTTTGGCCGCACCAAAACGCTTGTTGAAGCGATCGATTCGACCACCAGCATCAGCAACTTTTTGCTTGCCCGTGTAAAACGGATGGCAAGAACCGCAAACGTCTAAATGGATCGAATTGGCACGTGTTGAACCAACTTTTATAATGTTTCCACAACTGCAAGTTGCAACCAATTCGTTATAGGTTGGGTGAATCTCAGTTTTCATCTTATACTCCAAGTTACGAACCGCCACCCCATCTTTAAACTGGTAAAATACTGCTTTGCCACAAACCAGTTCTTGTAAGGCACGGTAGGCCATTTCTAAAGAGCGCGGATTCTAGCAGAAACCACGGTAGTTACAAAAGGAATTCTCAATTTTTTATGTCTGATTTAGCGCCCTTAGTTGTCCGCATTGCGGTGCCCTCTCCACTACGCCGTATATTTGACTATCTGGTACCTGAAAATGTGCTCAATGATAACCCAGAAAAAAAGGCTGATATTGGCTGTAGAGCGCTTGTCACCTTTGGTCGACGCAAGGTCACGGGTCTGATCGTCGGCACCGGGACAACGAGCGACTTCGATATTAATAAGCTCAAAGCTGTCGAGCAATTGCTTGATCCCGCACCGCTACTACCAGAATCATTGTTTACCTTATTTATCTGGGCGGCTAACTATTATCAACACCCGATTGGCGATGCATTGTTCAGTACGCTACCTATTTTACTGCGCAAAGGCGACCCCCTTCCCGACTCCTCCCAGCGCTATTGGCAGCTCACCACTAAAGGCAAAGGATTAGGGCCTAGCTCTTTAAAAACAGCACCCAGCCAGCAAGCATTGATCGAGCAATTACAGACTCGTGGGAAAGTCAAGGATGCCACTCTTGTCGCCACCTATTCAAGGGCAATATTATCCTCACTTGAAAGCAAAGAACTCATAGAAGCGCTCATGGTAAAAATATCGCCTGATTGCCAGGATAATATTCTCAAGGAAGAGGCTCTCACGCTGGATAGCTGCCAAAAAAAAGCCATCGACAGTATTGATGACCATGGTTTTAATGCCTATTTACTGGATGGCGTCACCGGCAGTGGTAAAACAGAAATCTATCTACAGGTTATTGAAAAAACCTTGCGCTATGGCCGTCAGGCACTGGTTTTGATTCCTGAGATTAGTTTAACGCCGCAAACAGAAAAAAGATTTCGTGATCGATTTCATGTGCCTCTGGTTACCCTCCATTCTGGATTAACCGACAAACAACGCCTCACAGCTTGGATGAGTGCCAGATCGGGAGAGGCGAAAATTATTCTGGGCACTCGCTCTGCGATATTCACACCCCTGCCCAACCCCGGCGTGCTTATTCTTGATGAAGAGCATGACCAATCCTATAAACAACAAGAAGGCTTTCGCTACTCAGCTCGGGATCTTGGTGTAATAAGGGCTCGGCAAGAGAATATACCGATTATTCTGGGTTCGGCAACGCCCTCAATTGAATCTCTTAATAACTGTGAAAAGGGTCGCTATAAGCATCTCTTTCTAAAGCATCGGGCAGCTAATGCGATACAGCCAGAATGGACCCTAATCGATCTAAAAGCCGAACAAACTGAGGCCGGGGTTTCCTCCTCGACCCTATTGGCGATCAAACAAACTATCGCCAATGGCCATCAAGTTTTAGTATTTCTTAACCGGCGCGGCTTTGCTCCCGCACTGCTATGTCATCAATGTGGTTGGTCTGCCGATTGTCACCAGTGTGATTCGCGACTCACAGTACATCGCGCACGCGGCCGTCTTATCTGCCATCACTGCGATTACCAACAGCGTATTCCTCACCTATGTCCAACCTGTAAGGGCCAGCAACTCATTGCTGCAGGGGAAGGTACTGAGCGCAGTGAAGCCTATTTACAACAGTGTTTCCCCACCACTAAGGTGTTGCGAGTCGACCGTGATAGCACCCGAAAAAAGGGCGCTATGAAAGAGGTTTTTGACATTGTTGATAGTGGCGACCCCTGCATACTCATTGGCACTCAAATGCTATCCAAGGGCCATCATTTTGCTAATGTTACTTTGGTCGCAGTGTTAGACGCCGACAGTGGTCTATTTAGCCCAGACTTTCGTGGCCACGAAAAAATGGGACAGCTACTAACCCAGGTGGCTGGACGCAGTGGCAGAGGAAAGATACCGGGTCGAGTGCTCATTCAAACTCATCAGCCAGAACATCCCCTTTTGGAAATGCTCATCGAAAAAGGCTATAGCTATTTTGCCGCACAGCTTTTGTCTGAGCGCGAACTGAGCCAATTACCGCCATTTCGTTATATGTCACTCATCAGGGCAGAATCTAATCTCCCCAATGAGGCAGAAATATTTTTGCGAACCGCTAGGCAGATTGCCGAAAGTATTAGCCCGCCAACGCCGCTACTAGGCTACCTAGGCCCCCTGCCAGCGATGCTTGAGAAACGCGCCGGAAGATTTCGTTTTGTCTTACAAATTGAGGCTGAAAAAAGATCGATACTGCAGGCTTTACTGTCATCTCTTGCATTGCAGTTGGAAGGTCATAAAGTAGCGCGGCGAGTGCGTTGGTCTATCGATGTGGACCCTCAAGAACTATAAAGCTTATTGCAATGATTAAACCAACCGGTATTTATCTTTGCCAATAACCTAACAATTCACCTACAATTGTGATTCTCAAAAAAGTATCTACTTTATGGCGCAAAATTCTTCAAAAAATGGCTCGAATCGTTATACGAGGCAACAGGCACCCTCAGAAAAGTCCTCTCGCCCTGCATTTTTGTCAGGACTGGTGATTGGCGCTTTGATTATGTATTTTTTCCCTCTTATTAATGAATTAACTCGCAGCGACACCGCAGCAGCGGTTACAGATATTGTCGGTAAAGCCGACCTCAAAGAGCTTAAATTTGACTTTTATACCTTGCTAAAAGAGACAGAAATATTAGTGCCTGACGACCAAGACTCGGGTGATACCCAAGAACCGGCACAAAACGCTGTCTATGTACTGCAGGCTGGATCATTTAAAAATGCCCGAGATGCTGAAAATCTCAAAGTTCAGTTACTGCTAATGAATCTCTCAGCCGAAAGCGAAAGCGTCAAAGCCAAAAATGGCGACATCTGGCATCGAGTATTAGTAGGCCCGTTCAGCGACACATCAAAAATGGCATCGGCCAGAGCCAAGCTCGCTGAAAAAAATATTGAAAGTTTAAAACTAAAACGTAAGCAGTAGTCTTACTTATAGCTTTGTCGCTATTCAGCTAAATAGGCAGTAATCTGGTTTTTTACCTACAAAAAAGCATCGTACTCTAGCGCCGTTACACGAGTATCAAACTCATATTTTTCGTTACGTTTGCACAGGGTAAAGTTTCTCTGTAACTCAGCACCTAAGTATTCACCAATAAAGCTTGATTCCTCAAATACATCGATCGCGTCATTCCAAAAATGAGGCAACGTGGGCTTTACATCACATGCGTCACCAACAACGGGTTCTGGGGCAGACAGTTTTCTTTCAATACCAGACAGGGCGCCAGCCAAAATAGCCGCCACTACCAAGTAAGGGTTGGCATCTGCGCCTGCCACTCGGTGTTCAATCCGCATAGCACGATAATCACCTCCGGGTATTCGTATGGCTGTGGTGCGATTTTCATAACCCCAGTTTGCAGACAAGGGCGCAAAACAGCCCGGCGTCATACGCCTGAAAGAATTAATATTAGGCGCCAAGATAGCCATGCTATCGGCCATAGTATCGACGCAGCCCGCTACCGCTTGGAGCAATAAATCAGAGCCCTCTTCGGTGCCATTATCAAATACATTATTGCCCTGCTCATCCAGTAAACTAAAGTGGATATGCATACCATTACCGACTTCTCGAGCAAAGGGTTTGGCCATAAATGAGGCAATCTTGTCATGCTGTCGAGCTACGCTTCGGATCGCGCGCTTAAGCATACTACCCTGATCGCAGGCCCTCATCGCACTGTCTTGGTGACAAAGATTAATCTCAAATTGAGATGGACCAAATTCTGTGATTAGCGTGTCTATCGGCAGATTTTGTAATTTCGCGGCATCTGTAATGGCATCCATCAAGGGCGCAGTATCTCGCATGGTATCAAGGCCATAGGTTTGGCCGCCCAATGCTGGACTGCCGTCTAAAGCGCGCTGCGTATGCTGAGGTTGGCCAAACTGATCTCGATCCAATGTTAATAAATGAAATTCTATCTCACTAGCAACAACAGGCGTTAACCCGAGCGCTGCGTATCGATCAAGTACGCTCTGTAACACTGACCGGCAATCGCCACCAAAGGGCCCGTCACCCGCTTCATTGCCCATTGAGACAATTATCTGTGCAGTAGGTTTATCTGCCCAAGGCACTCTGGCCAAGGTTTCAGGATGAGCCTTACAAATTCCATCAGTATCGCCAGTTTCTTGACCTAATTCGTCTTGGTCACGACCCCAGCAATCTAATGAACACACACTGAGCGGCATTTTAAAACCACCATCAAATACCTTGGCAATTTGAGACCTAGGAAGCCACTTGCCGCGCTGATTACCGTTAAGATCGTGCAAAATAATTTCAAAAATTTCAATGTCTGGGTTGTCTTGTAAAAACTGATCAAGTTTTGTGTCACTCACCATAATTTCCATGCTGTGTATGAATTGGTACGCAGATTACCCTATAGTATCCGATAAGAGGAAGCTGTTCATCTACTTCACTACCCTTTGTGGGTATTCAGCGGTTCCTAAATCTGGCTAGTATGGGGGGGGTAATTAACCAAAGGACATGACGATGTTAAAGGGTATTTTGACGATAATTGCTGCGACATCAATGCTGATCGCAGCCGGCTGTTCAGAACAAAAATTAGTCTCAGCGGATACCTTGTTTATCAACGGTGTGATTTACACGGCTGATAGCGAGCAGTCAGTGGTCTCTTCTCTGGCCGTAAAAGACGATATTCTTCTCTATGTTGGTGACATCGAAACCGCTGAGCAATTTATTGGTGACGAAACTCATATTATCGATTTAAAAGGCAAGATGATTATTCCTGGCCTACATGATGCCCATATCCACCTAGCCGGAATCGTTGAAACTGAGGCCTGTGACCTAGCCAGTCAATCCTTCTCTCTTGAAGCTCTTGTGCCGCGATTAAAGAAATGCATTAGTCGCTTGCAACTTCCCCCAGGCGAATGGCTAACCGTAGAACAATGGGCATTTTCAGGAGGTAACAAACCTTCTGAAAAACTGACAACCATACGCAAAGCTTTGGATGCAGTGTCGACTGAACACCCGATCGTTTTATTGGGAAATGATGGTCATCATGGCGCGGTTAACAGCCATGCCTTAAAACTTGCGACCAACCGTGCTGGCAATATGGTCGGCATAAACAAAGAGACACTCAAGCAGGATTTTTCTGCTTTTAGAGAGCTAGTCGGAGTCGATACTTCCGGCGAGCCTGATGGCATGATTAACGAAGATGCACGTAAATTAGTTAACGTGCCCAATCTTTGGGGCTATCCCGATATTGATTTAGTGATTTATCAAAAAATCGCTCAGCGCCTTGCTTCGTCGGGCATAACATCTACCATGGAAGCTTCGCTAAACGAAAAAGACATCGACCTTTTTGCCAAATGGGCAAAGCAATCACCCTTGACCTACCGCATGACGGCCGCCTTTTTTGCGGATTTTGAAGATTATCGACCCTCCCTTGATCAGCCCATCGATGTCGATCGTCTGGTCAGCGAATTGAAAGCGATTCAAGAACGACACAAAGACGTTAAAAACCTCAAGATTGATACCGCGAAAATTTTCGTCGATGGGGTGGCAGAAGGAAATCCGTATGCGTCTCCGCCATCACTCCCTAATTCAGCATCTTTAACCGATTATTTACAACCATTATTCGAGGTTGACCCTGACACTGAGCAGCTAAGGGTTACCCGTTATGTTGATACCGATTCCGCTGCCTGTGCCGAGTTAGGTGATCAGTCAACCCATACCACAGCGGTCTTATCAGCAACAGATTTTTATAAGGCCTATGGATTTGCCCCTGCCCAATGCAAGAAATTCAATGGAGTTTATGAGAGAGAAGAAAGCTTTGTTCGAGACTACACTTTGGCGCTTTATGATGAGGGTATTAATGTACATAGTCACGCCATCGGTGATCGCGCTGTTCGTCTGGCGTTGGATAGCTTTGCCCAGGCCAAAAAGGAAAGCCCTGAATCTAAGGCAAAGGTTTCGATGGCTCACGCTCAGTTGATTCACCCAGACGACATTTCACGAATTGCTAACCTAAATGTTTACATGGCATTTACTTACTCATGGATCGAGCCTTTTGTGGAATACCAGATGATGGTATCGCCATTTACTGACCCCATTTTGTCTGAAAGTGATCTATTCGATCCCTCAGGCTATGTCTACCAAAATAGCTATCCTGCCGGGTCCGTACTGAAGGCCGGAGGAGTATTAGTGGCGGGCAGCGACGCGCCAGTCGAATCTCGAGACCCTCGACCGATGTTGAATATTGAAAAAGCGGTAACGCGTAAAAATGAAATAACCGGCGGTGTGTATAACCAAAGTGAGGCGGTGTCTGTTCGCGATATTTTGGATGCCTACACAATTAATGGCGCTGAGATGTTGGGCCAAAAACACCTCACTGGCTCATTAGAGATAGGCAAGAAAGCCGATTTCGTCGTATTAAGTCAGGATTTACTAAAATTAGAGGCAGAAGGGGAAAGCGATCGAATTTCAGATACCCAGGTTCTTTCTACCTGGTTTGACGGTCAGCAAATATATTCTGCGGATGACGCAAATAAAGAGGGTGCAATCTAAGTTTTCACCCTCTTCTGAGCGCTCTTGACCCAGGCTGAGCAAACTATCTGTTTCGCACGCCCATGGCACTGCGTATCTGTCGCCCAAACTCTTGGAACACCGCTGTCGACGTCTTGTTAGATTCAAACTGCCATTCGGGATGCCATTGGATCCCCATTACCCAAGTATCTTGGCCGTTATGACCTGATGCGAGAGAAACCGCTTCGACAAGACCGTCATCGGCAACCGCCTCAATAACTAAACTCTCAGCCAATTGATTAATACCCTGACTATGCAAAGAGTTTACCTGCCAGCTGTTCTCACCCGTCAGTGTTTGTAATCGGCCACCCTCGACAAAACTCACTGAGTGCACCGGCCCATATTGACCCTCTCGGTCTTTGGTCTTGTCTTCTCGGTGGTCGTGATAACCCTCGACCTCATGAATTTTAGCGTGCAGTGTTCCGCCTAAGGCGACATTAAGCTCCTGAAATCCACGACATACCGCCAGAATAGGGACGCCCTGCCTCACACATTCATTGATTAACTGTAAGGTCAGGCTATCGCGTTGAGGATCCTCCAGCGTACCCCTCTCATGGGCAGGACCATTAAAATGGTGAGGTTGAATATTAGACGGACTGCCGGTTAGAAATAAACCATCAATATGGCCAACGATATCCCCTACAGTGAATAGACTGTTGAGGTCGGTAATATCGGTGCCCTCACCGAAAGCCGGTAAAAGCACTGGCATTGAATTCGCGCCATGTGCCACAGCATTGATATATTTCTCACCCGCGCCATGAAACTGATGGAGACCGTTAGCGATCACATCGCAAGCAATTCCTACTAAGGGCAGAGACTTAGGCATAGCGTTTCCTTAAATTTAATGGGACATCACAAATCCCATTTTTAGTGCATTTGTTATCTCAGCTAAACAGCCTTTCACCACCCCTTTTGGGTGACAGACCAGAGATTGAGTTTGTGGTCAAATAATCAATCAGTAGTGACTATTTAAACATACTCTTTTAGGGTTAGTTGGCTCTTAAATATAGAGAGACTAAAACGAATAATGGGTCAGCTATCACGAGGTAAATTATGCGTAAAATCAGGACGACAGAACAGTGGCAAAAATTAGACGCAGCGCGACATCTGCATCCTTTTACCGATTTGGGTGACTACCAAAAGAATCCCGGAAGGATGATTGATCGCGCCGAACATATCTATATCTATGATACTGATGGCAACCAAATGCTGGATGCTATGTCGGGTCTCTGGTGCTGTAGCTTTGGTTATAGCCAGCCAGCGATCGCTGAGGCGGTCAGTGAGCAATTCAAGCAACTGCCGTACTACAATAATTTTTTCCAGTGCAGTAATACTCCCGCGGTGGAACTGGCTGACCGTTTGGTGAACCTAGCACCAAAACAGTTTAGTCATGTTTTTTTCACCAACTCAGGGTCCGAGGCAAATGACACCAACATTCGACTCATTCGTCGTTATTGGGATCTTAAAAAGCAGCCTAAAAAACGGATTATTTTAGCGCGCACTAACGCCTATCACGGTAGCACTATTGCATCAGCTAGTCTTGGCGGCTTTGCATTTGTCCACAATCAATTTGAAACTCTACCCTACGCTCAACATATTCCGGATCCTAACTGGTATGTCAGTGGTGGAGACCTTAGCGAAGAAGAGTTTGGTATTCAAGCTGCGCAAGAACTAGAGAAAAGAATAGATCAGCTTGGTGAAGAAAATGTCGCCGCGTTCATCGCTGAACCTATTCAGGGTGCCGGTGGGGTTATTGTCCCTCCCGATAGCTATTGGCCAGAGATTCGACGCATTTTAAAAGAACGTGATATTCTTTTTATCAGTGATGAGGTTATCTGTGGTTTTGGTCGCACCGGCAATCTATTTGGTTGTGAAACCTATGGCATGGAACCCGACCTATTAACTTTTGCCAAAGCGGTCACTAATGGCTTTCAGCCTCTTGGCGGCGTTATGGTCAGTGAAAAAGTCGCCAATGTTATTACCGGTGACGGTGGCGAATTCGGTCATGGGTTTACCTACTCCGGCCATCCTATTGCTTGCGCTGCCGCAATGGCAACGATGGATATAATGGAAAATGGAAACTTCATAAAACGCGTCTCAGACGATATTGGACCCTACCTGCAAAAGCAGTGGACGGCCCTAGGAAATCACCCCATTGTTGGTCATGTTCGTGGCGCTGGAATGCTTGGCTCTATTGAATTAGTGCGTAACAAAGAGAGTCGTGAACGCCTTGAGCCCGGGCAGAAATCAGGCGGTATCTGTCGCGAGCTTTGCGTGGCTAATGGTCTTATTATGCGTGCCGTGGGAGACTCGATGATTATCTCACCTCCCTTTGTGAGTACTCATGAAGAAATTGATTTACTGATCGCGCGCGCGACCAAATCACTGGATCAGACGGCGGAACATTATTCCGTATAGAAAGCTCTAATGCACACTGCGCTATAATAAGGCGCAGTGTGCGACGATTAATCGATATGTTTTATATAGGAAATTTAGAATGGCAAGCGATTGGGGAAAGTTTAACTGGCAAGATCCGTTTAATCTCGATGATCAACTCACCGACGAAGAGCGCTTAGTGCGCGACACGGCCGCAGCCTACTCGCAAGATAAATTAGCGCCTCGGATTCTGGAAGCCTATCGTCAGGAGAGCACCGATCGAAACATATTTAACGAGATGGGTGAGCTAGGTTTATTAGGGTCGACGATTGATGGTTACGGTTGTCCGGGTGTTAGCTACGTTAGCTATGGTTTGGTTGCTAGAGAGGTAGAGCGGGTAGATTCTGGTTACCGTTCTATGATGAGTGTGCAGTCCAGTTTAGTTATGTACCCAATCCACACCTATGGCACTGAGCAACAAAAAGAGAAGTATCTACCCAAGCTAGCCACCGGTGAGTGGGTAGGTTGTTTTGGCCTGACTGAGCCTGACGCGGGTTCTGATCCGGGCGGCATGAAAACAAGAGCAAAGACAGTGGATGGTGGGTACCTACTTTCTGGTAGTAAAATGTGGATCAGTAACTCACCGATTGCCGATGTATTTATTGTTTGGGCTAAAACTGACGATGGTATTATTCGTGGCTTTATTCTCGAAAAAGGGATGAAAGGGCTTTCTGCACCCAAAATTGAAGGTAAGTTGGCACTGCGCGCCTCTATTACCGGCGAAATCGTGATGGATGAAGTGTTTGTCGCCGAAGAGCAGCTAATGCCTAACGTGCAAGGTCTTAAGGGTCCCTTTGGTTGTCTAAACTCTGCCCGCTATGGTATTAGCTGGGGTGCTTTAGGCGCTGCCGAAAGTTGCTGGCACGCAGCACGACAATACACCCTTGATCGAGTGCAGTTCAACCGCCCCCTAGCCGCCAACCAACTTATTCAATTGAAGCTGGCCAACATGCAGACTGACATTAGCCTCGGGTTGCAGGGTTCTCTTCGCGCTGGACGTTTAAAGGAGCAAGGCAATCTGGCCCCAGAGCTAATATCCCTGCTGAAGCGTAACAACTGTAGCAAAGCGCTGGAAATAGCCCGAATGGCAAGGGACATGCACGGCGGAAATGGTATTTCTGATGAATATCCTGTGATGCGCCATATGCTGAACCTTGAAGTGGTTAATACCTACGAGGGTACCGCAGATGTGCACGCCTTGATTTTAGGTAGGGCACAAACAGGCATTCAAGCCTTTAGCTAGATTGACTCATCAATAGGGGAAACTATGGCGGGTCCACTCTCAGGTTATCGCGTACTGGATATGAGCCGGGTATTAGCCGGCCCCTGGGCCGGACAATTATTGGCTGACTTGGGCGCGGAAGTGATCAAAATAGAGCGGCCTAAGGTGGGCGATGACACCCGCCATTGGGGTCCTCCATACCTAAAGGATACCGCTGGCAACGACACTGAAGATGCCGCCTACTTTTTCTCAGCTAACCGCGGCAAACGATCCCTTACCGTCGATATCACTCAGCCAGAGGGCCAGGCTATTATTCGTGAACTAGCGGCTAAGGTTGATGTGCTGATTGAAAATTATAAAGTCGGAGGTCTGGCTAAATATGGGCTTGATTACTCTTCTTTAAAAGAGATTAATCCTAAACTTGTCTATTGCTCGATCACCGGCTTTGGACAAACTGGGCCCTACGCTCATCGTCCTGGCTATGATTTTCTCATCCAAGGAATGGGCGGTTTAATGAGCGTCACCGGAGAGCCTGATGGCGAACATGGGGGTGGCCCTACTAAAGTTGGCGTCGCGGTAACAGACATATTTACCGGACTCTATGCTGCCAACGCTATTCAAGGCGCACTGCTGGAGCGCCATACTTCTGGGCAGGGACAATCTATTGATCTTGCCTTGCTCGATGTCCAGGCCGCCGTCATGGCAAACCAAGCCAGCAATTATTTGATTGGCGGACAAATCCCTGGTCGCTTAGGCAATGCACACCCTAATATAGTCCCCTATCAAGCCTTTGCCACTCTAGACAGTCATATTATTGTCGCTGTAGGTAATGACCAGCAATTCCAGCGCTTCTGTCATGTGATAGGCCAACCCGAGTGGGGTGACGATCCGCGTTATACCAGTAACACTGCGCGCGTCAATAACCGAGAAGCGCTCTGTGGTCATATTACACAACACTTTAAACAACAAACCAGCCAGTATTGGCTGTCTAATCTAGAAGCCAATGCAGTTCCCTGTGGCCCAATCAACACAATCGATCAGGTATTTGACGACCCACAGCTAAGGTCGCGTAACATGGTTTTGACGATGCAAGACCATCGGGCAGGTGATATACAGCTGGTAGCAAATCCAATTAACTACAGTCGCTCGCAAATAGAGTACGACTTGGCACCTCCACAACTGGGCAATCAGACCATTGAAATTCTTCAAGAGTACTTGGAATACTCTGAAATTACCCTCACATCACTCACATTAAAAGAGATAATCTAGATCGCTTAAAAGCCCTCAACATTACTGACGCTACAGATGTCCGCAATAAGCAGTATAAAACCCGTCGTGGACCCCCGCTAGTGGTCAAAGAGGAGTCTCATGAGGGATCTTTAGCCGCAAGATTTAGTAGCCATAGCGTGTATTTTGACATTCGGCGGCTGTTACAGATGACTATTAGATGAAATGTGCCGTCTAAACCCGAAATAGACGGCTTTAACTGCTCCGGGGTTCACTGATGCTATTTGCCTAAATAAATATTTTAAAAACTTAAATTGAATCATTTTATCGATATTTATGGTTTTTTAATCTAGGGTTAAACGCGTATATATAGAGGCTGTAACCGTCTATAAAGGCGGTTGATATTTGCATTTACATAACAAGCTGCAGCCCAATATTGTTAGGTCTCTTTATAATAAGCGTCTATTTATGAATCTAGAGGCTAATTTATGCTCCATTTTAATGTAAAAAACATGCGCACCAAAGGTTTTTGGTATAGGATTTACACAGACTTGGCGAATAAGTTCCCTGTTATATGGAAACTTATTGCAGTTTTGATGGAATTTTACAAAATATCAAGTCAGCAAATAGCCGCTGCAGGCAAATGTATTTTAAGGAATTGTTTGATCGAATAAGATAATTGGAATCAGTAATGTCCTTTATACCTGCAGAGGTAAAACAAATAAAAGGGAGATATATAATGAAACTTACACCATTAACTAAAGCAATCCGTGCTTCAATAGGAGCCTCGTTGTTGCTAACAGCATCGATGCCGCTAATGGCACAAGATACAAACGAAGAAGCTGGAATCGAAGAGGTTTATGTAACCGGGTCACGAATCAAAAGGGCTGATGGTTTCGAAAGTTCTAGTCCCGTTATTGTTGCTACCTTCGAAGAGATTAAATCTTCAGGTATTAGCAAAATTGAAGATTACCTAAACAGTCTTCCACAGCTTGATGCAGCTCAAAACTCATACATTTCCAATGGCGCATCGGGTAATGCTAGCCTTGACCTTCGTGGCATGGGTTCAAGCCGTACTTTGGTGCTGGTTAACGGTCGTCGCATGGGCGGTGGTGGTGCTTATAGTGAATCAGCCGACGTAAACCAAATTCCAACGGCTATGATCGAGCGCGTAGAAGTACTGACCGGTGGTGCATCTACCACATACGGTGCGGACGCGGTTGCGGGTGTTGTTAACTTCGTATTACGTAATGATTTTGAAGGCGTCGAGCTAACTGTTGGTACTAGTGGTTTCATGCATGACAACAATAACAGCTATGTTGCAGGCTTAATGGATGCTAGAGGTTTTGATTATCCAAAAGGCAGTGACGGCGTTGATGGTCAAGCAGATACTATAGATTTTGTTATGGGCAGTAAGTTTGCTGATGACAAAGGCCATGCAACAGTCTACGCCACCTGGCGTAAAGGCTCAGAGTTGCGTCAGGGATCTCGCGATTATGCATCATGTGCCTTAAATAGCACGGGCACCTCTTGTGGTGGTTCAGGAAACGCAGTGGTTCCTAACTTCTATATCTCACAACTTGATGCGAACGGAATGCTTGACTGGGGAACTTATGAGTACTGGACCCTTGATTCTGGCTCAAACTTCATCCCATCTAGCGGCAATATCTATAACTACGCTCCTATTAACCACTTTATGCGTCCAGACGAGAAGTGGAGCGTTGGCACATTGATGAATCTTGAAATTAGCGATTCAGTTAATGTCTACACCGAAGTAATGGCGACTAACTATCAGACTAAAGCTCAAATTGCTGAGTCGGGTACGTTCTTCGCTGAAGAGTATCATCTTCCTTATGACTCAGCTTTGCTGAACGATTCTCAACGGCAGGCTTTGACTGATACTTGGGGTCTTGCTTCTGGTGATGAATTCGGAGTTTATATCGGTAAGCGTAACGTTGAAGGTGGCCCACGGGCATCTGTTATGAGTAACTCTTCGTTCCGTGTCGTACTGGGAGTTGAAGGCGCCGTTCAAGGGTGGGATTATGATGTTAACTACCAAAGGAACTACGTCGATTCAAGTATCACTTATATCAATGACTTCTTTGCGCCAAATATCGTTGCAGCCCTAGAGAACGCAACTTATGATGTGTTCCAATATCAGGGTGTTACTCCTGCGTCGGCAGCTTTGCTAACCGGTACTGCTATGCTGCGTGCGGACGTTTCAACAGAGATCTTCTCTGCTCAGATGAGTCGCGATACTGGTTTTAGCTTGCCAACAACCGGCAATAACATTAGTGTTGCTATGGGTGTTGAGCGCCGAGATATGAGCTATGACCGTGATTCAGACACCGTATTTGCTGAAGGTCAATTGTTAGGTCAGGGTGGTGCAACGCCGAGCATCGAAGGTAGTTACTCAGTAACTGACGTGTTCTTCGAAGCAGCCGTCCCAGTGCTTGATAATCTAGATGCTGAGATTGCTTTCCGTTCGTCTGACTATAGCACTTCAGGCAATCACAATACCTACAAATTTGGTGTTTCCTATGCTCCAACTGAGATGGTAACAATCCGCACTGGCTATAACCGTGCTGTTCGTTCACCTCAAATTGGAACAATGTTTGCTCCACAAAACCAAGGATTGTGGGCGGGTTCTGATCCATGCGCTGGAGCCACTCCAACGTATACTGCTGCTCAGTGCGCTTTAACCGGTGTTACAGCAGGTCAATAT
>DGAQ01000074.1:17258-21280 GCA_002382445.1 Porticoccaceae bacterium UBA4026
GGCAGCATAGTTGCTAGTCCAGCAAGCCAGTACAACGCGCTTTATGGCGGTAACCAAGATGTGAATCCAGAGGTCGCTGATACTTTATCCTTTGGTATTGTTGCTCGACCAATGGCGGATCTAACGATCGCTGTTGACTGGTGGAGTGTTGAGCTAGAAGACGCTATTGGCTCGATTGGTGCAGCGACTATCCTTGAGCAGTGCGCTGAAAACGGTACTCAGGCACTCTGTGATTTAATCAACCGTGGTAATTCAGGTACTTTATGGCTGGGAACTTCAGGCTATATTAAAAGTACTACAGCAAACCTCGGTGAGATTAACTTCAGTGGCGTTGACCTTTCTGCTGCTTATGATTTAGATATTGCTGGTGGGGCGATGACCGTTAAGATGTCCGGTTCTAAGTCTCTGGAGCGCGAGACTCTCGCTATCCCAGGTGATGAGTCAACTCGTAACGATTGTAATGGCATAGCCAATGATAGTACCTGTACCTATCCTAATATGGATTGGAGACATACTCTGTCTGCAACCTATGCTAAGGACGATTGGACAGTGGGTGCTGCATGGCGTTACTTTGGTAAAGTTGACTATGAAGGTACTAGCGATGTATTGGCATCTGCCGGATCACTTGATGCGGTCAGCTATCTAGATGTTAGCGGCAGCTACACTCTGACTGAAAATGTCACATTCAGCGGTGGAGCTCGCAACTTGTTGGATAAAGAGCCACCAATGGTAGGCGGTGGTTTGAATGCAACAAATGCTAACACCTACGGTAACTACGATGTCCTAGGACGTTATGTGTATGCTGATGTAACTTTTAGCTTCTAAGCTTAAGCTACAGAGTAAGATAAAAACAGCGAGCCTCGGCTCGCTGTTTTTTTATGCGCTGCCTTTACCTAAAGGCAAAAGAATATCGCTATAATTAGGGGCAATACCACTAACAGTTAAACGGTGACCTTTGAAAGATTCTGTCTCCAGCACTTTGCTCCAGGTGACATCTGCAATACAGCAAAATAACTTCGGCGATGCCCTTTCGCTGCTAGAGCAGGTGCTTAAGGTTTTTCCAAAAAATGAAACGGCCTTAATGCATAAAGCTGAGATCGGCATGCAGACTTGTGATAAGCAGATTACCGAAGCTGCATTAAAGTCTCTTATTCTCATCGCACCGCACAATCTACAATACTCAATTACACTCGCACAACTATATTTTGATAATGGCGAGCTGGAGCGAGCCCCCAAAGTATTTGAACCTCTCATACAACAGTTTAAACACCCAGATTTACACTTTAATTACGCCTGGTTCTTGACTCGAGCAGCGGACTACAATAATGCGCTCAAAAATTATCAAAAAGCGATTGATCTTGGTCTACAGGGCTCTGAAGAAGCCCACCTAAACATGGCTAATATCTATTCAAGCCGGTTATTTCAGCAGAGTCTGGCTAAAAACCATCTAATGGTGGCCCTAAAAATAAGGCCAAATTATGTGGACGCTCTCTATAACTTAGGGAATCTAGAAGAAGATTCGGGAGACAGAACGGCCGCTAAGTTGCAATTTCAGCGAATACTTTCTATCGATCCTAGTCATGCAAAAGCCACTGCAAGATTGGCTCAGGCAGATGACGACGGCTCACCTACTTTAATATCTAAGTTGGAGAGACTCATAGAGAATCCCTCCATTGAAGACGACGCTCGTATAGACTGCTTATACGCCCTTGGCAAATTGTATGACCAGCAAGGCAACTATAAGCAAGCATTTAGAAACTGGACTTCCGCTAATACTATTGATCAAAAAATTGTTGGAAAGTTCGACCGAAGCTCGTTCACCAAGAGTGTAAATCGACTAATAGAAGTTTATTCAGAATCATGGTTTAAACGAATAGAACTTGAGAATACGGACGAGCCTGTCTTTATCTGCGGCATGTTCAGATCAGGCTCTACCCTTTTAGAGCAAATGTTGGCCTCACACCCACGATTAGTAGCCGGAGGCGAATTGGATTATTTCCATAGAACGGCAAAAAAGATGGGTTCTGCAAATCCGCCTGACTCCGGTTACTCAACTGCGCTGCTCAACTCAGTAGCAGATGGATACAATGAGCAATTGCAACTCATGGCCTCGCCAGAGACAAGAGTTACCGATAAGCGACCTGATAATGCACTTCACATAGGGCTTATTAAAACAGTGTTTCCCCAAGCTCGAATCATATTAACCCGCCGTCAACACAAAGATACCTGCCTATCAATATACTCGCATCGATTTGCTCGAGACATGAATTATGCCTGTGATCTAGAGGATATTAACTTCTATTCCAATGAATTAAACCGATTAACCGAGCATTGGAGAACTTTGTTTGCCGAGACAATCCACCTGGTCGACTATGATGACTTAGTGAAAGACCCAAAACAGGTTATCTCTGGGGTACTCCGTTTTATTCATCTGGACTGGGACGCAGCATGCCTTGATTTTCACCACCTGCGAAATGTCGTCAGTACTGCCAGTGTTTGGCAGGTTCGTCAGCCACTTTATAGCCGCTCTTCGGGCCGCTGGAAAAACTATCGAGCACTTTTAGGCGATATATTTAAATCTAATCAACTCTAAATAGCGTACCTATTTATGTTAAAGTGAAACAGCCAAACTTAGTCACTTTAAGTAAAACGTTTTAACTTCTCTTACCCACAGGTAATGCAATGACCTCCTCTAACTTCGCCACAATAACTCTGTTATTAACTCTACTGATCGCCGGATGTGCTAATAATTCTGAGACCTCAAGTGCCGCTCAGTCAACAACATCGGTCTCATCTGAAATGACCGCTGCAATAGAGGAAAGCCCAGATGATATGATCTGCACCTACGAGAAAATTGTCGGCAAGCTAATTAGGGAAAAATATTGTTACACGCGAAAGAAGAGAGATCAGTTGCGCGAAGAAGCACAGGAAGGCAATAAAATCATGAAGTCAGGGCGCTTGTCAAATACCGACTGATTGGCCTCCTAGGCGAAGACTCTTAGCGGGCACTTATAAAAACCGTATAATCAGAGCAATATACAATGCCGGTTTATCGAGACCCCATGGATCGAATGGGATCTATGTCGCAGGGAATTGTCATTCTGTAATCTTCAGACTCAAGAGGATAGGTTCCGTGCCAAAAATAGCTGGGGAAGAAAACACATTCCCCCGCTTTGGGCTGAATTGTCTTTGCAACCGATTCCCTGGACCCAAGGCTCAAGGATGTCTCACCAAACTTAATCCAACCTGCTTGGCTTTGCGACATGTCGGGGATCGATATATAGGAACAGCAAGATAACCAGCCAAACGGATGCACATGGTTACTGTGGTGGCCAGATTTCTTTAACTTAACCGACCAACTTCCAGAAAAAGCATAGCCGTCGGCCAATCTAGACAAAAACGGATGCTCTTCATTGTTAGGTAACTCCTCCAAATAACCATCAACACATTCCATCAGTGAACCTTTAAACGCCTGAACGAGCGGATTGGGATCCTCTAATAGTACTCCCATAGTTTGAGTGCCCTGCACTACACTCTGATCCAGCGGTTGCTTAGTTAAAATATGTAAACTAGAGAGGTACTGACTAAGTTCCTGCATAAAACTGCTAAGAGAACTAAAACCCTGGGGTACTGGCAAAGTATAGGACCGCAAAAATACATCATAGTCATACAACCAGTCGTATTTAGCATCGCCGTTCAACCGCCAAACAAGACCTTGATAGGCCCAGGTTTCTTGGTTATAAGGTTGCAGCGCGAGAGCTCGATTTATGAGCTCTTGAGACCTGCCTTGACTACCCATTTTTATATCTAAACTGATACGGTCTAATATAAACCTCACGTTCGCAGGGTCACGCTCAATTGCAAAATTAAAGAGCGGCAGAGCTTTGTCCAACTCTCCCTTGCGGACCAATAAAGCGCCCAATCCATGATTGAGAAAAGCCGTCTTGCCAATGAGACTAATAGCCCGCTTTAACGTATCGATTGCCTGATCGGTTTCTCCGCTACTTGCTTGGTTAGCAGCC
>DGAQ01000074.1:21402-34782 GCA_002382445.1 Porticoccaceae bacterium UBA4026
CACTTGCTTGGTTAGCAGCCAAATTGTGTAATAACAGTTCAGAAGAAGGTAATTTAACCAGAGCCTTAGAATAAGAATCCAAGAAATTGTCGTTTCCGGTCTGAAAGTAAAGTTGGTTTAATGAACGGTGGGCGTCCATGAATTCAGGTGATCTATCGATTGCTTGTTTTAAATAATTTTCTGCGACGTCAAAATTATCGCGATCATAGTGGTGCAGACCTAAAGCATACTCGATACCCGCTTTATCATCCACTAGAGCTAAGGCTTCATCTAACACAGTTCGAGCGCCAGCCGCATCAGCTTTCAGAACTAAGCCTTTGGCCTGATAAATATAGCCCTCTGTCAGGGTCGGATATTCTCTTTGGAAAGCCAGACTTTGGCTAACCAGGCTCTCTACATCCTTTGTTTCAAGATACAACTGCAGAAGGCTAGAAAAGGCGCTGGGTTCCTGTTTTATTTTTAGGGCTTGAGTTATGCAGGTTTTAGCTTCATCCCAGTCCAACATCTCTTTGGCCAGCAAGCCACGATTAAGCCAGGCATCACTAAAAGAAGGTGAAATTTCAATTGCCGCTAAATAAGTTTTATTGGCTTCAGTAAAGCGACCCATTGCCTTTAACAAATTAGCTAAATTTGAAAGTACAACCGGTTGCTTCGCAGAACAGTTTAAACTGCCTCTAAAGTACTCCTCTGACTTAGCATAGTGATACTTAGACTTGGCAATAAGCGCGGCCAAATGCAATACGTCAGGATTTTGAGGGTCTGAGGAAAGGGCTCTCTCTATTTCGCCTGTTGCAACCTCTAACTGCCCCGCTTGAAATGAGCTTAACGCCTGATTGAACATTTCCTGTAAGCTGGCCATATTAACTATTAGACTTGTTTAAATTAATTACTACCAATGCTAATCGTCTCAGAGCGCCGGGATTCTAGCAATGAGTTTAGTCCAATTCTCTTGCGAAAAAAGCTGACCATAAATATAGCCGAGATACCTCTTTTCATGGAGACTTGTCAGTTGGTCTGACGACAACGCGTCTAACTTATCGCCATTAATGGAGATGTAGTTAGCAAAATTTTTGTTTTCTCCATTAATAGATTGACCTACACGCTGCTCACTTAAGAGGCCTAACTCTAATACAGTTTGCATGAAATCTTGAGTGGTTTTTCGGTCACGCTCGTATTGAACAGAGAAATCAACCATTGATTGAGCGGCTTTGGAAATACTGCCATCTTCGAAAAAAGGAAGGTCGCTATTTTCTAATATCCCGTCAGAGGCACGATCAATCACCACTGCGACCTTATCACTCTCACCCTGGACGGTAGCAAACGGATAACGTCTTAAATAAGCGGGTATGTAATACCCACTTTCCCAAATACCATCATCCGAAACGAATGGATTTTTTCCCTGCTCTGTAGAGAACACAGCCAGCGGCTGACCATTGTCAAAACCTGAAAAAACAATCGGATAAAATTTCTGAGCTGACGGAATTTCGGAGATAACCAGAGGAATGGAAATAATCTTTGCCGCAAAGGCATAGGGTGCTTTAGGCATCGACCAACCCAGTTTCTCGTGAGCTGCTCGATCTAAATACTCCGGTTTTTGATACAAAAACATACTACCTTCTGCCGGTGTTCCTGCGCTGGCGCCTTCTTTTGATTTTACTGAATCAGTCATTGGCTACTTCCTTAACCTGTTTATCTTAGCGACCTGAATTAACACTCCATTTAGTGTTAATCAGTGCTCCTATTCGACTACCGTAGACTATCATACCAAGAGCATGATTAAGTCATTTGATACGTGTCACTCCAATCGATTTCTTATCGTCGATACGCATCACGTAATAACCCATAAAATTCTTTTTGATCTCTACTGACGGCGAGTCTGCTTTATATCGCCATCGACCCTTGAGCCTCTGGCGCCATACCTGTCCATTACTCAACCTAAACAGAGTGGCACCAGTCCAACCTTCAAAGGCACCTTCTATTGATGTCGTAATAGTCTCCTCACTGCTAGGCTGATCCATTCTTTGTTGGCTCGATGGCTGCTCAGCTTTAACGAGGGTTAATCTATCCTGGATTGGTTCCCGCGATTCTCGTATTTTTACCCATTGATACAACCTAGCTAATTCACTATCAGACAGCTTTGATAAACCCATTTGATTGAAGTCGGCCGCTGACATCTCCGACCTGAGGTCTTCGACATGTCCATCCGAATAAGCAATCTGACTTCCTAATAAAATCAAGCATCCAATAATAAATTTTTTTAAATTTTCCATCAAAAGCAACCTAAAAGTTATTTTAGTCAATCATAATCTAAGTCATACACTCTTGGGAAATCAGTTTCCATCACTTAACGATAACTGCTGTCATTGTTGCTTTTTAATCCAAGACCCAACCGGCTCCTCCAGAATCTCCAGAGGCATAGCCCGTTAAGCAGAATCATCTCATGGAATTCTCTGATATCAAATTTCTCACCCAGTTGCTCTTCGGCCATAGCGCGGAACATCTCAGCTTGAAGTCGGCCCAAATTTCCCAATGGATAGTCGTCGTACATACTCATATCCTCTGCGGCAATACGTTCAGAATACAAGGCCCATCCCTCTGAGTAGGCGCTAAAGGGGCGAACTTTTCGCAAGAATGGAACATTCTCAATAAGCTGCGACGCCGACAGCTGAAAGTGGTGACCAGGAGACCCTTCGTGGTACATCAAGGTTGGACGTGTCCAGCGAGGACTGTCTTTAGTATCTTTTTGATTGATGTAAAAACGTCCCGGTGCAGACCCATCAAAAGCAGGTGGTCGATAGTAACCGCGAGGAGCCGAATCCTGCGCTTATTCTGGGACTCTCAAAATTTCAAGGGGCTGTGGCGGGATAGTTAAGATGCAGGTTTTCAAAGGGAATGCCCAAAGCCTGCTTAGAATTATAGAAAGTTGTTTTCTCCTTGAGCACGCCATGAGTGATATCACAGAGCGCGCAATGAGTTTGATCCGTTAATTGACCAAAAACATACTGAAGCTCGCCAATAACGGGGCCATTAGCATTGTATTATAATGACCAATTTATCACCCACGCTTAACCTCGTCCCGGCGTTTAGCTAGTCTCTACGTCTAAACGATTTTTCTAGTCAACTAGAACTATATTAGGTATAGGGAAACCATTGAAATCACAGGCACATGAAGTGCAGTAGGCGCCCAGGTTGGTAATAAACACCAAGTCCTCTACCTCCATGTTTGAGGGAAGACTATGTTCGCCAAAGACATCAATGGAGTCACAAGTAGGACCTGCCATGGTCCATAAACTAGGTTCGCCGGCACGCTGGCTGACTATATTGGAGGGAAAGCCTCCCGCTAATTCCATTAATCCACCGTAGGTACCAGTATCGAGATATAACCAACGCTTATCATCTCGTGTCGCCATACCAACAACCTGAGTCACTAAGCAACCTGCCGAGCCGACTAAAAACCGGCCTGGCTCTGCCATTACCTGAATCGAACTCGGAATAGCCTCAAGCTCTTTATTGATGGTCGTGCCAATCTCTGTAATACCGGGTTCGATGCCAGTAAACTGGACAGGATAGCCTCCCCCAAGATTCAAAAGCTCTGGCGTCCAGCCGTTATCTTCAAGTTGAGCGAAGATGTTTTTTGCACTGCGAATCCCTTCGACCCAATTATTGATATTGGTGCACTGTGAGCCAACGTGGAACGTCACTCCGGTAATCTGCATGCCAGTATTTCTTGCGGCTTCAATCGTTGCAAGGATGCCGGATGAACTCGCGCCAAACTTACCAGCAAGTGGCCAGACTGACCCCTCATTGCTCACCTCGGTGCGCAAATATAACTTAGCATCAGGTTTAATAGTCGCTATCTTTAAAACTTCTTCTGGAGTATCCACAACAAACCACTGAATTCCTGCCGCTGCCGCCTGTCTGATAGAGGCAGGCGATTTTATTGGATTAGAGTAAAAAACAGTTTCTAGATTTACACCCAGATCAACCATAGATTGCAATTCGGCTGATGAGGCAATTTCAAAGCAACAGCCCTCTTCTTTAAATATGCGTAGAATTTCGGCATCCGGATTAGCTTTAACTGCAAAATGCGGGCGCACGCGAGGCATGGCCGCAATAAAGCTTCGGGCGTTGGATCGCAGACGTTGCTCAGACACAGCTAAGACCGGGCCGTCGTAGTTTTCAGTGCAGGGCATGCTAAAGGCTATCTGCTCTCGAGTATCCTTCTCAAACATCGTCCTTTGATTAGTTTCCAATACAGTGTCCATTTCTTTCATCGCCGAATCCATCTTATATTTCCTTTTGCAGAAGCCTTTAATTATCAGTATTTTACGGGTATAAACTGTCGATTTGTATTGCTAAAGCTGTAAATTTGCTTATTATTACTTATCATTTTGTAATATATAGGATCATATTGCCATGAAAAACCAACAAGTTCTGATTAATCTATTACAGCAAAATGGTCGCCGTTCAATTTCTGATTTAGCCAAGCAATTAAACTTGAGTCGTGCAACTGTGCAGCAAGCCATGGAACGTCTTGAGCGGTCAGGCGTAATTCAAGGCTACACGGTAAAAATCAACCCTCATTACGATCAGCAAAGAGTTAGCGCTTATGTAATGATTTCGGCAGTGTCACAAAAGACACCCGATATTATTCGGCAAGTTCAAAAACATCCCCAGGTGGATATGTTGTGTACTATAAGCGGTCAGTATGATCTTATGGCCATGGTGACGGAGTCTACGACCGAAGCATTAGACCGGGCAATTGATTCAATAGCTGCACTAGACGGTGTTGAGAAAACCCTAAGCCATATTGTATTATCGAGAAAAAAGGATCGGGCGAGCTGATACTAGCTGCGACTCTAAATAAATCACCATCAATGAAGAACCACCAATGACTAAATCGAACCGAATAATCAAGAAGCCGAGTCTTGTTGACGCGCTTATTCCCGTTATTGTGCTTATTACTATGCTCGCAGCCACGGTTTATGTATTCGGCTTAGATTCATTCGGCCCCAATCAGGTCGCTTTGATTTTGGCAGCAGCAGTGGCAGCCATGATCGGCATCAAAAACGGGTTGACCTGGAGCGAAATCGAAAAAGGAATGGTTGAGACAATCAGTATGTCTCTGCAAGCCTTGTTAATTTTATTAATGGTTGGATCTCTGATAGGTAGCTGGATTTTATCGGGCACCGTTCCCACCATGATTTATTACGGCGTCGCGCTAATGTCACCAGACTATTTCTACCTAACAGCCTGCCTAGTATGTTCGCTTCTGGGCTTTAGTATCGGCAGTTCATGGACAGTCGCTGGGACCCTAGGGGTGGGCTTGATGGGTATTGCTGCTGCCTTGGATCTATCTCCAGCGATTAGCGCCGGTGCCATCATCTCTGGCGCCTACTTCGGCGACAAGTTATCACCCCTCTCTGAGACCACAAACCTCGCTGCTGCAGTCACAAGTAATGACCTATTTGATCACATACAACACATGTTGTGGACAACCATTCCGTCGATTTTAATTACTTTGTCTGTGTTCTTTTTTATGGGCATAGGAAGCAGCTCTAATGTCGTTATCGATGACATCATTGCCCTACAAAACGCCATGGACCAAGCATTCACCATTCACCCTATTATGCTAGCACCGCTGGTTTTACTTTTGGTGATGGCGGTTAAAAAACTACCGGCCCTGTCCACTTTAATCTGCGGAACAGTTGCTGGCTGTGCTTTTGCTGCTATCTTTCAGTGGGACGCAGTGATTGCACTTGCCGATGATGCCAATCTGTCCGCTGCCGCCGCTGGTTTTAAAGGCGTATTTAGCGCTATGTTCCTAGGTTATAGCTCAGTCACCGGCAATGAATCTCTAGATGCGCTTCTTTCCAAAGGAGGCATGAGCAGTATGCTTACCACTATTGGCTTAGTGATTAATGCAATGGCCTTTGGCGGCGCAATGGCGCGCACTGGACTATTGGCAAGACTCGTCGAGGCAGCCTTAAGTAGAGTTAGATCCGCTGGGGGTTTAATCGCGGCAACAGTGGGAACATGCATCGGCACAAATATATTGGCTGCAGACCAATATCTTTCGATTGTGATTCCGGGGCAAATGTTTGTCGAGCCCTATAAAGACCGTAATTTAAAGTCTATTAATCTATCTCGGACACTGGAGGATTCTGGCACCTTGACCTCAGCCTTAGTGCCGTGGAATACCTGCGGCGCATACATGTCAGCCACCTTAGGTGTTAGCACTTTTTACTATGCCCCCTTCGCCTTCTTTAATATTCTTTGTCCTATTATTGCCATCATTTATGGTTACTTGCTGATTGCAGTACCTAGTATTGATGAACCAGTAAATAGCCGCGCGGACTGATACTCAGAACTTAATCTATGCGACCAATAAAAATTCTATCCATATCAGCCTTTTTATTGATTGTATCGGTTGGGTCTCTTGGCGCTGAAGAGCAGTTTAGCGGAGAGCGAGCTCTGCAAAATATTGCTACTCAGCTGGCCTATGGTGCTCGCGAGCCGGGGAATGTGGCAGCCAAACAAAACACTCTTCGGTATATCCAACAAACTCTAGAGACCCATTCAAACCAGGTCACTAGCCAGACGTTCGAAGCCCACGGTTTGAAAGGCACTAATATTTGGGCCAGTTTTGTCAATCACAAAACCACAGGAAACACCGGACGTATTATGCTAGGTGCTCACTGGGATACCCGTCCTAGGTCAGACCAAGAAACTAGTCCCACCAAACAAAAAATGCCCACACCGGGTGCCAATGATGGTGCATCAGGTGTCGCGGTGTTGTTGGAGCTAGCACGTATATTTGCTGCCAACCCACCCCCTGTGACCCTAGACTTGGTGTTTTTTGATCTCGAAGATATGGGAAATATCAACAATCTTCCATTCTCAATTGGCTCCAGAGAATTTATCTCACGCAATCCCTTTTATCGTCCTAGTGCAGGCGTCATTCTTGATATGGTATGCGACAAGAATTTATCCATTCCAAAGGAGCTGTACTCTAAGACGCAGGCGCCAAAACTGTTGAACCGAATTTGGGCAATAGCTAAAGCACAAAATGCCACCGCTTTTAGGGATAAAGATGGCAGCTACATTCAAGATGATCATATACCCTTTCTAGAGGCAGGCATCCCAACGGTTGATTTAATTCACTACCCATTCCCTAGTTACTGGCACACCTCAGAAGACACCCTCGATAAATGCAGCAGCCAAAGCCTGCAACAAGTTGGAAATGTGATATCGTCACTGGTGTATGGTGTGCCGTAATCAAGGAAAAATAACCATTAACAACAGGAGTTTCAATAGCATGAGTATTCAAGCCGCAGGCCCGATAACGACCATTCTTGTCAGTTTTTTTGCAGTGGCTATAACCAGCCTATCGTATGCCAAGGATAATTTGGCGGACTCTATCCAAGCTGACTATAAAAATCGCTTAGGCGATATGTTTGAAGAATTTCATGCTAACCCAGAGCTCAGCCTAGCCGAATTTAAAACCGCTAAGAAGATCGCCAAAGAATTGCGAGCCAACGGATTTAATGTCACCGAAAATGTAGGCGGCACGGGTGTTGTTGCCCTCTTAAAGAACGGTGAAGGACCATTGGTAATGATGCGTGCCGATATGGACGGTCTTCCCGTTGAAGAAAAATCGGGTCTTTCCTACACCTCTAAAGCGACTCAACTGGACCCCGTAACGCAGAAAACTTTTCCAGTCATGCATGCCTGTGGTCATGATGTCCATATCACTAGCCTGATCGGCACCGCTAAACAGATGGTCGATAGGAAAGACCAGTGGTCTGGCACCCTTATGCTGATCGGCCAGCCTGCGGAAGAGCGTGTTTTGGGTGCTAAAGCAATGATGGCAGACAATCTTTGGCAACGCTTTGGTACGCCTGATTATGCCTTGGCCTTTCATGTGTCCTCTAATCTTCAGGCTGGCGTCATTAACGTCCTAGAAAGCTCTCCCTTTGCCGGAGCGGACACCGTCGACATTTATGTACATGGTGTTGGGGCTCATGGCGCCTCCCCTCATGCAGGAAAGGATCCAATCGTTCTAGGTAGTCAAATCGTTATGGCTCTGCAGACACTTGTCTCTAGGGAGCTATCGCCCAGACAGTCTGGAGTAGTCACTGTCGGCGCCTTTCATAGCGGCACCAAGCATAATATTATCTCCGATCTAGCTCACCTGCAGCTGACGGTGCGAAATACCAACATGGAAACCCGAGATACACTATTACGGGGCATTAAACGCATTGCAGAGAATTTAGGTCGTGCCGCAGGACTACCAGAGGACAGGTTGCCAGAAGTTGTCTATTCAGAAGAGTCTGTGCCGCCCACCATCAATAACGAGGCAATGGTTCGTCGCCTTAAAAACGTTTGGCAAACAGCGATGGGGGAAGACCGAGTGACCGCTCACAAACCAGAGGGAATGGGCGCTGAAGACTTCCCTTTCTTTACCACAGACCCTGAGATAAAAAGCGTCTACTTTAGTGTCGGTGGCACCGACAAAGACTATATTGCGGCAGCGATAGATGGGAGCGGTCCGGCAGTGCCATCGCACCATAGCCCCCTATTTAAGATCGAACCACAACCGGCAGTCACTGCAGGCATAGAAGCCACGGTGTTGGCACTATTGGATTTAATGGCGCCAGTTAAATAGCTGTTGGAGTACTAAATGCTTTGCTGTGATCCTAGCTATTTATATCTTTTTCCCCGTATTTAGCTTTCACCTCGACAATAAAGGCCTGCCACCTTTCATTCGGTGGCCAGGTCTCAAGAAGATCCTTTTTCGCGATTTTTTCTGACTCTTTTAACTGGATCACGCGATACAAATAGGTGAAAACAGCACCTCGCCAGTTTAACTTACAATGGGTCAGAGTTACTCCGCCGTTGCGTTCACTTTCTCGCATAGCAATAACGTAATCAGCATAGTTTTCCACCGTTGGATTTTGCCATTCCACCGCAATATTGTAATATCGCAAATCCAAAGTTTTCATCAGTTTAGCCTCGTCAGATCTATCACCCGGAATGAGATCTACTACATTTTGAACACCGTTCACTTTAAGCGCCTCAAAATGCGCTCTACTAGGTAATCCTGCGCTGACCATTGTTGGCGTATTGATCTGATAATTCTTTAAATCACTCAACACAGAGTCTCCATTATTTTTAAACGCGCTTGCATTCATACTTATCAGAGCAAAAAGTAGACTTATTAATAATTTCATTGGTAACCTAAATTCCTAGTAATCTATATTGATTGAGGGTTGCTGGCGAGTCAAAAATAGCGTCGAGACAAGCCCTGTGAAAAAACACCACAATGGCACTACGCCTGATTATTAAATACTGTACAAAAATGCTAAAAAAATTGGGTATTCCATTGCTCAGGATTATAAAAAAGTAGATGACAAGTGAGCGAGCCCTATACCTGGTGCAGAAAAAAAACAGTCAAGACTGTATGCAAACTAGAGGACCGACTTGAGTGCATTAATACAAAAGTCGATATTCTTTTGGTTGCTGGCGTGTCCCATCAATCCAATACGCCACACTTTGCCTGCCAGTGATCCAAGCCCCGCACCAATCTCTAAGCCGTGCTCGTTTAGTAACCGAGACCGGACCAAGGCGTCATCGACACCCTCAGGAATAGTGACCGCATTTAATTGCGGTAACCGATCCTGCTCGGGGACTATAAAACTAATGCCCAACTGTTCAAGACCGCCGCGCAGCGCTAAATGATTTTTGTAATGCCTCGCCCAAGAATTTTCCAAACCCTCCTCTTGGACAATCACCAGCGATTCGTGAAGACCATAAAGGCAGTTAACAGGCGCAGTATGGTGATAGGCTCGTTTGCCCTCACCGCCCCAGTATCCCATCACCAGATTAAGATCTAAAAACCAACTTTGTACTTTGCTACTGCGGTTTTGAATCTTATCGGCTGCCCGCTGATTAAAACTAACGGGCGACAAACCGGGAGACGCTGACAAACATTTTTGCGATCCGGAATAAATGGCATCAATACCCCATTCATCTACTTTTAGGGGCGTCCCCGCCAGACTGGTCACTGCATCAACGATCGTTAAACAGTCGTGCTGATGAGCCAAGCTAACCAGGGTCTTGGCGTCAGACTGGGCTCCAGTTGACGTCTCTGCATGAACAAAGGCAAGCAAACAGGCGTCGGGGTGCTCTAGCAAAACCGCCTCCACTTTGTTGGGGTCTACCGCCATTCCCCAATCATCCTGTACCATTACCGCAGTGCCTCCACAGCGCTCGACGTTTTCTTTCATCCTTCCACCAAAAACACCATTCTGACAAACAATAACTTTGTCCCCTGGCTCTACCAGATTAGCGAAACAACATTCCATTCCGGCGGAGCCCGGTGCAGATACTGCGAACGTGAGTTCATTTTGAGTTTGGAAAACATATTGTAATAACTGCTTAATCTCATCCATCATGCCAATAAAGCTTGGATCTAAATGCCCTACGGTAGGACGAGCCATAGCCTGAAGAACACGATCGCTCACATCAGAGGGCCCAGGGCCCATCAAGGTGCGACGCGGTGGATGGAATGAGGTAATCGTCATAGAGTCGTCCAAATATTTGAGAGATTAATCGTTAGTTTAGTCAATGAATGTTCATGCCGAATCCGCCACCACACCGCTAGATTTCAAGGCGGCAATAGTACTTGGGTCCAACCCTAAACCTTCAAGAATTTCATCGGTGTGAGATGCCACTGCTGGCCCAGGCCACTCTGTACCCCCTGGCGTGCCGGCAAGTTTAGGCATAATCGCAGGTATTTTAAGGGATTCACCATTAATTTCCACCTGCTCGAATAAGCCGCGATAATTAAAATGTGCGTCGGTCATCATCTCGACGGCACTATAAACTGGGCCGCAGGGCACACGATTAGCTTCTAGAATAGTCATAGCTTCTTGTAAAGACTGCGCTTTGCACCAACCACTAAGAATCTGATCCAGTTCATCTTCATGCACAACTCGGCCAGCATTGGTAGCGTATTTAGCATCCTCGGCTATGTCCGCTCTTCCTACCGCCTTCATTAGTCGCATAAATATAGAATCACCATTGCCCCCAATAACGATGAACTTGTCGTCAGCGCATTTATAGGTGTTGGTTGGCACTATTCCAGTCACGGTCGTACCTGAGGGTTGTCTTACGACTCCGGCGCCATCATATTCGGGAATCACTGCCTCAAGAAGATTAAACATAGACTCATATAAAGCCACATCAACTACTTGCCCGCCACTTTCACCTGCTTCGTTCGCCCGATCCTTAGCCCGTAGTGCCATGAGTATTCCGATAACAGCATGTAACCCTGAAACAGTATCACCAATACTTAAATTCGGACGCACCGGCGCCTCTCCCGGATAACCATTAACAAAACGAAACCCGCTAATCGCTTCACATGCCGAGGCGAACCCGGCTTTTTCAGAGTAGGGACCGGTCTGTCCATAGCCAGAGATCCGCGCGTAAATGAGGTCGGGGTTATCCGCTTGTAAACTCACCGGATCAAGACCCCAGGACTCAAGAACACCAGGGCGGAAATTCTCCACGACCACATCAGCGGTTTTCAATAATTGCTTGACGATATCGCGTCCGGCATCTGTCTTCAAATTCAAGGAAATGCATTTTTTGTTGCGGCCCAGACTGCGCCACCATAACGAAGTGCCGTCTTTAACCTCACGCCAATTGCGAATGGGGTCTCCACCTGGGGGCTCAATCTTAATCACCTCGGCGCCAAAATAACCCAGCATGCACCCAGCAAATGGACCCGCTAACAGCTGCCCTAATTCAATAACTCTCAACCCTTCTAATGGTTTACCCATAAATCTCTAGCCTTTGGAAATGAGCGCGCTACCACTGGAGTAGGCAATGTGTCACAAATTCTAGTGGAATTCGCCGTTAAAGCTCTCAGTGAGAGACTTAAGCGTTGATATGATACTCAAGTCGATTATGATTGTAACATCACCAGTAAAAATGGACTTTAATATGTTATCAAAAGTACTCCGCATTATTCTTTTTTCATCTCTAGCTCTGTTACTGGCAGGCGACCCTGAAAGTGCTGAATTGGACTCTATTGAACATCTTGTCGGTGAAGTGAGTATCGCAGCGTTTCAGCAGCAACCCTATAAAGAGTGGTTTGATGAAAACCATAGCGCCCATACTGTTGATGTTGAAATATTGGAAGACCTTCAATCCTTATTAACCGATGTTTCGATCACAGTCTTTATGGGTACCTGGTGTCATGACAGTCAGCGGGAAGTGCCAGCATTATTAAAAATACTCGATGCAATATCTTTTGATGAAAATAGGCTTCGCATTATTGCTTTATCTTTGGCTAAAGACACTCCGGGAAAAATTGAAACAAATTTTGACATTAAACGAACCCCGACCATTATTTTTAGTCGGAATCAAAAAGAGATTGGCCGGTTTGTTGAGTATCCTCAAAAATCACTAGAACAAGATATTCGGGCAATTTTAAAAAACCATGAGTATCGACATTCCTACGCAGATCAATAAATGGGAACATTGACTCCAGTTAATTGTCTTAACCTAGAGGGTCAACCAATACCCTATGCAATCGTTCTTATAAGAACGTAAATGAAGGTTTTTCTGAGCAAGCTTACTTTCTATGTGGTTTAGGATCTTTACACCACAAAAAAATAAGCCACCTCAACCTTATTTCGTAGTATGTTTATAGAGCGAGCCGTCAGTTGTTAGTATTATAGTAGAGGCTCTGTGGAACTCAGTTATAACTGAAATAATAGATATTCAAGCGTTTTGGTTGGAGAAAAAATGTACAACATTGGCAGAAGCAACCTATTGGTCTACAGGCTTAGATTTACGATCTCTAGGGGATTTCTATTCTTAGCTTTAATGTTGTTTACTTTAATCGCCAGAGGTCAGGACGAGCAAGATCAGACTGATTCTATCGGCAACTATTTAACTGCAATCGACAACTTGGAAGCCGAACATAGCGCCTATTCAAGCCAATTATCCGACTTATATATGGGTCTTGGAAACTCCTATGCATCAAACAAAGAGTATTCAGATGCCTTAGCCGCGTTTCAACGCGGCATGCAAATAGAGCGAGTTAATTTTGGCCTACACAGCCTTTCTCAGACACCCTACCTAACATCTATAGCCGATACCGAGAGTAATCTTGGCAACCAAGAAAAATCACTCAAAGCCCTTAATCAGATATACCAAATAAGTGCGGAAAATTATGGTGCTACCGACAAGCGCATGGTACCTGTTATCAATTCTTTGATCGACTGGCATATGAATATCTATTATCAGCAGCGACCAAAGGTAGGCTATAGCAACCTAGTTATGTCTGAAAAGCTCGCCAACGAGATG
>DGAQ01000074.1:34957-35738 GCA_002382445.1 Porticoccaceae bacterium UBA4026
GGAGATAGGATTTTCTGTATCTACGGCTTCAGACTCAATGAGGAGGTCAGAAGCGAGGACCTCCTATCGACACTTTCATCTCGGCAAGGCAGCTTTAGAAAAAGTGGTCCAAACGACCATAGAGCAAGAGAGTGCGATTGCCTTAGATCAAGCAAACGCTATTGCCGATCTTGGCGACTGGTATTTACTATTTGGTCAAAAATTAACGGCTATTAAGACCTATCAGCTAGCTGAAGAGTTGTTACATTCTGACGAAAATCCTGAGGGTGCTAGCCAATCTTTATTTGACTTCCCAAAAATCATAGACTTCGGTATAAAGAGGAAGACTCAGGAAAGCATGGGTAGTGAGAATCAACCGGTGACTGTCCAAGTCTCTATGCTTATTTCCGAGGACGGAGTGGCTTCAGGTTTCTCCCTCACAAATGAATCAGAATCTTTATCTGATGATGAAATAAATCAGTTAAAAAAATACTTCCAAAGTAAACGCTTTAGACCACGCATTGTTGAAGGCCAGGTGCAAGAATCAACCCACACTGCGAACTATGAGAAACTAACGGTAGGAGTTGAGGATTGAAAAAGAGCGTTGATAGCAGCATTTGCAAATACACTAAAGGGCGATCTTTGTTACAGAAATTTTTCCTCGCAGCTATGCTTACTGCGCTTATCGCCTGTCAGCTGCCCTCGCCCCCTCAATCAGGCGGATCATCTGGATCACCTCCATCATCTGGAACATCTGGAACACCTGGAACACCGGGATTACCTGGAACACCTGGAACACCTG
>DGAQ01000074.1:35972-75907 GCA_002382445.1 Porticoccaceae bacterium UBA4026
CTGGAACACCTGGAACACCTGGATTACCTGGAACACCTGAATCTTCTGGCAGTGAAGATTCCATTGGGGATCTTGATCAATCTCTGGATGATTCACTCGACGACTTTGATAGCACAGTCTCCGATCAAGGATCATCCGACCAGCCCGCTCAAATTGACATACTAAGCCCCAGTGGTGGTGGTGGCATTGAATCTGATAGCGACCAGCCTCCCTATGAAACGGCGGAGAGTATTGCAGAGAGTGATGCTGGAATCGAAGACCGAGCAGCGGCTGGGCCCGAGTCAAAAGACGATGGTGATGGCGCCAAGGGACAACCTTCAGGCAATAATAGCTCTGCACCTAGTGAAGCAATCGAAGCTCAACCCATTCCAGACGATCTCGGCGATGGTCAAGGGGACAATATCGTTTTGCGCCAAATAAGAGATGCCGCCAGCCAAGAATCTGACCCCATACTTCGAGAAAGACTTTGGGATGAGTATCGGCGCATCAAAAATGGAAACTAAGGAGCACTTGATGAAATTGATGACTGACTTAGTGACAGGGAATTATTCCTACGGCGGCATGTCACCACGTTTTTTGCTGGTCTCTATAGTCGCCGCGCTGCTATTAATGGTGAATTCACCAACCGTTTTCGCTGCAATAGATAAAGTGACCTCTTCAACCCCTCTGGCGCTTCAGACCCCATCGCGCCCGATGGCTGAAAGCGCGCTGCTTGATGTTGGAATACCTGCGTTCAATGATGGTCTTAGCCTAACCGATGAAGACGACACGGTATTCCCTGAGGTTCGTTTTGCCGAGGCCATTTATTTCTCTAACCAACTGGCAAAGGTTATGGAAAAAAGTGGCGCCTGGGGCGCTATTAGAGTCACACCCAACGCTCAAGTCATCACCGACGTCTACATTACCGGTACCGTTCTTCAGTCAGATGGTGAGGTTTTGGAGCTAGATATTGAGGTGAAAGATACTAGTGGTAAAAAGTGGTTTGCGAAGAAGTATAAAAAGGTAGTCGGCAAACTAGCCTATGACAGAAAAGCGACATCAAATATTGGTGATCCCTTTCAAAATGTTTTTATTGAGATTGCAAATGATGCCTTAACCTATCGAAAGAGATTTAACGAAAAACAGGCGTCCGACCTCAGGGCTATTTCCGAACTGCGCTTCGCTCAACTATTTTCCCCCGAGGCTTTTAATGAGTACATCACCCGAGGCCGAGATGGCATCTTAACAATACAACGGTTACCTGCCGAAAACGATAGCTTGTTAACGCGCGTAAAAAAGATAAGGGAACGCGATTATCTGTACATTGATACGATGCAAGATTACTACGATGGGTTCTCACAACAGATGCACTTTGCCTATCAAGAGTTCAGGTCTTCCTCCTATGATTCGGTAGTCAAAGCACGACAACTTAATCGACAAGGAAATCAACGTATCATTGCAGGTATAGGCTCTATTTTGGCCGGAATATACGGTCGCAGCCAATCCCAAACATCCAGTGAAGCCTACGCGAGCTCTGCCACGGCGGCGGCGGGTGGTTTTATCTTAAAATCAGGACTGGAGAAAAAACAGCAGTCTGCTGCCTATGATGAAAGTGTCGCTGAAATGGGTTCATCTTTAGAAACTGAAATTGCTCCCCAGGTGATCGCCTTAGAAGATCGAACGGTGACCCTTACTGGTACAGTTCAAGCGCAGTACGCCCAATGGCAGGAGCTTATGCAGAAGATCTACACAAAGGAACGAGGTGCCCTCTAAGGCCTAACTACAATAAATGACCAACGAACCTAAATCAAATAATCAAAATAAGACTCAAAAGCTAGTCATAACAGTACTGTTGCTATTGGTTGTTGCAATAGTAGTCCTGTTGCCTAACTACGTTTCTGAACCATGGGTTGCTGATGACAATCAAACCAACGTTAGCCCTCCCATAGCAACGGTTAGTCCCTCCACTACCGCAGAAAAAACCAAGTATCGTCAGGACGCTCAATCAGTTTTAGCCGAGATTATAAATATTCGTGATCGATTAAAGAACCAGGCCGTTGAGCGCTGGGGAAACTTAGAATTTCGCCTTGCCTTGCAAGGAATTGACCAGGGCGACGAGCAATATCGGTATGGAGACTACCAAAAGGCAATAGAGACTTATCAGCTATCTCTAGCTCAAATGAAAGATCTTCAGTCTGTCGTTCAACAAAAACTTTTGCAGGCTAAAAATATTAGTCTAACCGCCATCGAATCTGCTGCTGGTGAGTCTGACTCTAAACTTGCCATTAACATGGCAGACCTTGCAATAGCCATAGCCCCCAATGATCAAGACGCTCAGATACTGGCTGATAGAGCCAGCAATCTCGACCAGTTAATGGCATTACTCGCTAAGGGGCGAGATAGCCGCGAACAAAACAACTTAGCATCTGCCAAGGCTGCCTATGAAGAAGCTGTCGCGTTAGATACAAGACACTTAGCGGCAGCGGCTGCCCTTCTCGCAACTAAACAATCTATCACTGAACAAAACTTTAGGAATCATATGAGTGATGGCTTTGTCGCCCTAAATAAACTCGACTTCGAGCAGGCATTCACAGCCTTTAGACTGGCCGGTGTCATTCACCCTGATCACCCAAGCGTTCAGCAAGCTCTAAATCAAGTAACCACCGAGCAATCACAGCAGCTAGTAGATCAACAAATGATCGAAGCAGCTAAGTTTGCTCAGCAAGAACAATGGCACGAGGCCTTAGCCATATACCAACAACTGCTGCTAACCGACAATAGTCTGACAGATGCAAAGGTGGGTAAAATTTCTGTCTCAATTCGCGCGACCCTTGACCGGCAAATCGCCACGCTCCTCGACGACCCTCTTTCACTGGCCGCATCTCGCGTTTTCTATAAGGGTAAAAGCTTACTTGCTGATGCCAAAGGTATTATAAATCCGGGGCCTCGTCTACGACGCCAGATTGATCAACTGGACAAAGCCTTACAATCTTCTCAGATACCTGTAGCGGTCATTATTCAATCCGACAATCTAACCCAGATTACCCTTTATAAAGTTGCTGACTTAGGCATCTTTCAACAAACCTCTATTTCATTGAAGCCGGGTCTCTATGTCGCTGCAGGACAACGTGCTGGCTATCGAGATATAAGGGTAGAGTTTGAAGTTTCTGCGCAGTCTCCCATGGAATCTATCGTGGTCATTTGCTCAGAAAAAATATAATAACTGAATGCCGTCAGCCGCGGAACCGCCGGTCCAATGACTGTTTCAAGCGAAAGCTAATATGCAAAACCTGTTTGTTGCGTATACTTTAAATAACAAAAATTGACCTTCGCTCCCTAGTGACTTTGGTCTAAAAAAAGAGCAATAAAATATGGCAGCTCAAGACAACAAAAATAAGCCTATCAGGAGTGTCGATTTCAGCCCGATAGAAGCGGGTTTGATTCAAAAATCTGGCCCTCTGTCCTTAGGAATGATAATACTAACTGGGCTTGTGGCGGCTGCCATTGTTATTATGGGTTATCTTTATTCCGCCAAAGCGGTGATTTTTAATGTCAATCCAATCAATGCAGACATTGAGATTAAAGGGTTGTCATTTCATATTGGCGACAACTACCTCCTGCTAAAAGGTGATTATGCCACTACAGCTACTCATCCGGGTTACTACCCTTTGAGTTACCCACTGACTGTGACTGATGAGGATACTCAAGAGGTCACTTTGGCGTTGAGCCCACTGCCAGGCAATCTCGAAGTGAGCTCTGAACTATCAAATGTTGACGTCTCTATGGATGAGGGAAATCTAACCAGGGTGCCGGGATTATTAACAGGCATAGACCGCGGGCTTCACCGCTTTACTTTCAGTAAGCGACGATACTTTCCTTTAGATAAAGAAGTTGATATTCAAGGATTAGATATTACTCAACAGATCAGTATTGTATTGCAGCCAGCATGGGGGCAAATGCTATTCACCTCAGAACCCACCGGCGCGACTGTTAGCATAGATGGCGAGGCGATTGGGAAAACACCGATTACCACAGAGGTTCTGGAAACTGGCAGTAACCTCTCTGTAGACTATCCTGGCTACAAAACCTTCACTAAAACCATCACCCTAAAAGCTGGCACTACCAGTCAGCACCCCCTAATTCCATTAGATGTCTCAGATGGCAGGCTTAATATTACTACGTTACCTGCAGGGGCAACGGTTACCTTAGATAAGGTTTATTTAGGGATTTCTCCCTTAACCGTGAATATACCGCCATTTAATCAACAAACCCTCGAATTTTTTCTCGAAGGGTATTTGAAAGCCAACAGATCAGTCAGGGTTGAGCCAGAACAAATCTCAGTAATTGACCTTCAATTAAAACCTAATATTGGCAGTATTTCTGTAAAGGTTTACCCTGAAAATGCCCAGATAGCGGTCAATGGACGCGCACTGGGAACAGGCAGTCAGATACTCTCTTTACCCGCAAAACCCCATAAATTGGAGATTAGCATAGCCGGTTACGAAACCCAGACTATACAGATCACTCCACGTCCAGAGCAGCAACAAGATATTAGTATTAAGCTACTGACGCTACAACAGGCCTACTGGTCATCAAGACCTTCGGTTATCAAAAGTTCGGTGGGCGCTGAATTAAGATTATTTCAACCCAACCAATCCTTTACGCTTGGCGCACCGCGCAGACAACCAGGACGTCGCGCTAATGAAGTTGAACGATTAGTGCGCTTAGAGCGCCCTTTCTATTTAGGATCGACAGAAATCAGTAACACACAATTTCGACGTTGGAAGGATGAACATAGTTCAGGCGCCGTCAGAGGTATGACCCTAGACATGCAAGATCAGCCCGCGGTCAATCTAGCGTGGGAAGAGGCCGCACTATTCTGTAATTGGCTTAGTGAAAAGGAAGGTTTGCCAAGCTTTTACCAAATCCAAGATGGCAAAGTTACCCGTTTTGACTGGCAGTCCCATGGCTATCGACTACCGACCGAAGCGGAGTGGGCCTGGGCCGCCAAGATTGATAGTGAGGGAAAAGCTGTCGTGTTTCCTTGGGAAAATGATCTCTATCCGCCCACTGAGGCCGTCGCTAATTACGCAGACAACAGTGCGTTGAGTTTTCTGCCTTTTACTATTGCAAACTATAATGACAATTACGCTGTCTCCGCCAATATCGGTAGCTTCAGCCCCAATATTAAAAGTCTCTACAATATGAGCGATAATGTCGCAGAATGGGTCAATGACTATTATGAGGTACGCCTCCACCGAGGAGATCCTATGGTAGACCCTACCGGAGCAGAATCAGGGAACAGACACGTGATTCGTGGCGCAAGTTGGGCCTTAGGTTCTCGCACAGAGCTTCGCCTAAGTTTTCGCGAGGCTGGTAGTGGTGGACGAGCCGATGTAGGCTTTAGATTAGCGCGCTATGTTGATAAGCCAGGAGTCACCCCATGAGACTAGCATTAGTACTTTTAATGTTGCCCCTGTTGAGTTTTGGTCAACAGATGCCTGAACCTGCCGAACCAATGGCGGAGGGTGATTCATCCGCTATTGATGTGGAACAGACAAACAAAGAACAGACCACAGAAGAAGACCGAGAAGATACCGACTTTAAGCCAAGTGAGGAAATCTCAGAAGATTTTCCAATCTCACTTCCTTATGATATTTGATCTCCATAATATAAATTTCACAGCCTAGAGAAACAAGGGAATAGCCAATGAAAAGCCCAACAGATAGAGCGACCAACGAGATGTTTTTCCAGCTAATTGCGTTGCTGTTGTCGATTATTATTATTCATACTATTTTTGTTACCGTGGTCAGACCCAATGCGGATAGCACCATACAACGTCATGCGGCGATGGCGGCAGCAGGAGCGGAATACGAAGTACCCCGCTCTTTCTTTATTGTGATCAAAGATTTAGAGCAAGAATCCTGTTTTATTTTAATGTTTTGGTCGTTGTCGATTATGGGTTACAAAACTCGTACTGCTATTCGCGAAAAAGCCATGCTTGATTTGCCACTGATAAGTATTGCAGAGGGTACTAGAGTATTGCCAGATGATGCGGGTCAATTGGCGCGCCCACTGCAGTCTCTGCCCTCAGCACAGGGTGGTTATCTTTTACCCCGCGCACTTCAAACCGCACTGTCTCGATTTGAAGTCACCGAAAGCGTGCAATTTGCGGCTGAGGCGGTCAGTACTGTGTGTGACACGGAAAATGATCGACTTGACTCAGAACTATCGATGATTCGCTATATCACCTGGGCGATTCCTTCTATTGGTTTTATCGGTACTGTGCGTGGAATTGGTGCGGCACTTGGGCAAGCCCATGAGGCAATGCAAGGCAATATCGCCGGGGTTACCGGTAGTCTTGGCGTGGCTTTTAATTCAACCTTTATTGCCCTTCTCATTAGTATGGTTGTGATGTTTTTTATGCACCAGTTGCAGTTGATGCAAGAGCGTCTGGTGCTAGATTCCCAATCCTATTGCGAAAATAATTTACTTCGTTTTTTAAAAGCTAAATAGGTATCGGACCACAGATGTCACTGGCTGTCTTAGAACTCAACGATCAGGCGTTGCTCATTCATACTGAACAGGGCCAATGCACCAGTGAGCCCGGTTTTGCCCAATTAACAACCAAAGGTATTGAAACCGGTGAAGTCGCTCGAAGCGTAGCTTGGCGTTCACCTCAAGCGAGCTTTAATCAATACTGGCGTCAACTGAATCAACTGCCACTGCCTAGCAGCCAGCGTTGGGCAAGGCATAACGCTGATATTGCATTTGCTCAAATCCAACAGCTATTACATGCAGTTAATAGGCCGCAACAATTAATTCTTAGCGTCCCAGGTAGCTTCTCCGACGAGCAGCTGTCATTACTAACGGGATTGGTGAAAGCATCCTCAAGTCAGTTGCACGCGGTAATCGATAGCGCTCTAGCCGCTGGCTTGGATTGCCAGGATCAAACTTGGATCGTGGAATTGCAGCTTCATCAATCAGTAGTGAGCCTAATTCAACCGCAGAGCCAGAGTGGTCAGACTTCGATAGAAATCGTGCAACAAGAGCTTATTCCTGATCTTGGTATCATGACAATTTACAACTCAGTTGCCCGACATATCAGTAACAGATTAATTACCGATCACCGTTATGAACCCTTACACAGCTCCGAAGGCGAACAAACTATTTATGACCAAATACCCACCTGGCTATCGACCTTAGCGATTAAGCCGGAGATCACTATTAACATAAGTTCGCCCAAAGGTGAGCTTCCCTTGGTATTAGGTAAAAATGAGATAGCAGAGTTAATTGAGGGTCGACTTTCTAAACTGACTGACATTCTTAAAACGTCTGGAAGAACTGAAGTGCATTTTACCCAAAGTGGCGCCCTTATTAGTCAACTAGTATCTCGCTTTGCAACTGCACAGCTTCTCAGCGCGACTCAAGGATCTCAAAATTGTTTTTTAGCTAGAGAGCAAATCTCTTTAGAAAGTGAGCAACTGCACCGCATTAGATCACTGAAAACGGGTTTATTATCAGATAATATAAAAGTAAATCATACCCAAAAAGAGCCCTGTGCCTCTCACTTGCTGTATGAAAATCATGCTTGGTCGCTGGCAACAGCCCTCAGTATTTATCTAAAAAATGATCAGCTCTCTATCAAAGCCGGATCAGATGAGAACGCTGCACTGGTCGTAGTGATCAAGGATTCAGATTTATGCATGCTCCATCAGCAACCAGGCATCGAGGTTACATTGCCGAGAGACTGCCAGCCCGGAAGCGCCATTGTCATTGCAGGCCACCCCGTTAACCTAATCGAGGTTAACCATGCCTAAAAAACGGCGCAATATTGCCTTTAGCTTGTCGTTCCTGGACATAATGGCCTGTGGTTTTGGTGCTGTGACACTCTTATTTTTAATCCTTCGTCACAATGCCACTGAAGTAATAACACCCGACGAAAGTCTGGCAGCTGAGGTTGATTTGTTACAAATGGATATTCGCCAAGCGACAGAGGAGAGAGTTGAATTACTCAATAGCTTAGAGAAAATTAAATCAGATCTTGTGGAAGCGCAGGGCCTCTCAGCAAGAGTCATTACCGCACTGGAGGAACAAGAAAATAGCATCCAGGAAGATCCTAATGACCTGGACAAACTTCGCCAGCAAGTTGAACAATTAGAACAAGAAACCGCTCAAATGGAGGAGATCGAATTTGGTGATAGCGTGCGCCAATTTAGTGGTGATGGGGTCAGACAGTATCTTACCGGCCTTAAATTAGGCGGCGAGCGTGTCCTTATCCTGGTGGATGGTTCCGCCAGCATGCTTGCAGATACCGTCGTCAATGCGTTGCGAAGACGTAATATGGACGACAGTCAAAAAAAGCAATCACCCAAATGGCAGTGGACGCTGCGGACAGTGGAATGGTTACTGGCCCAGTTGCCGCCAAGTAGTCGCTATCAGCTGTATATCTTTAATGCCCAAGCAACAGTCGCGACGCCGGGGTCTGAAGGTGTTTGGCTAGATGCTGCAGATTCTCTAGCCTTGGAAACATCGATGCAAGATATTTGGAGCTACACACCCAATTCTGGCACTAGCTTGGTTAATGCATTTAATGTGATAGCCGATTTTGATAATCAGCCTGATAATATTTTTATACTCACTGATGGCCTACCAACAATGAGTGAAACCGCGCCAAAAGATTATATGGTTACTGGCAGTCAAAGGCGCAAACATTTCAATGTTGCGCTGACCAAAATCCCCTTGGGAATTTCAGTGAATACTATTTTGTTCCCCATGGAAGGAGACCCCGAGGCCGCGGCGCTCTATTGGCAGTTAGCTTTAGATACCCAAGGCGCCTTTATTGCACCATCAAGGGATTGGCCATAATGGGAAATTTAAAAGATATTCCTCAATGAAAAAACAGCGCAGAGCCCTTCAAGAAGCCAGTATCTCCTTCCTCGACGTTATTAGCTGTGGTTTTGGCGCTATTGTGCTGTTGCTAGTCATCGCTAAGGTGGGTGATCCCTCGGCTCTAGAAGACGCTGAAAACAAACTACTAGGGTCAGTCAAAAGTCATCAAGAGCGATTATTTGAGATCAGGGGAGAATCGGTGATTTTAGATCAGCGTTTACAATCCCGTAAAAAGCAACTTTCCGACCTTGCCGAACGCGTTGCGCGATTGAAAGGAAAGCTGGCCAGTGTGGCTAAGCAATCCAATCAACTATCTCAGTCTCAAGTCCGTGAAAAACAGCAGCTACAGCTGGTATTGCAAGTTTTAACTGAAGAAATGGAAAGACTTCTTGGGCCTGAATTCCAAAAGAAAAACCTGCTGGTGGGCGGCATCCCCGCAGACAGTGACTATATAATATTTGTGATTGATACCTCCGGTAGTATGCGAAATGCCGCCTGGCAGAAAGTTCAAATCGAGATGCTTAATATCCTTGATGTGTACCCTGAGGTTAAGGGCATTCAGGTGTTAAATGATATGGGTCAATATATGTTTGCCGCGTATAAAGACCAATGGATTCCAGATAGCCCCAAAATGAGAAATAATATTACCACCAAACTGGCGGTCTGGGCACCTTTTAGCAATTCAAGCCCGGTAGAGGGAATCGAAAGTGCGATCAGAGTCTTTTATAAACCGGACCGCCGTATTAGTATTTATACTCTAGGTGATGATTTCCAAGGAAGCTCGATCCACAGAGTGGTCAAAGAAATTGATCGACTGAATAAGGCTAATCGCGGTAGTGATAGACTGGTGCGTATACACGCGATTGGATTTCCAGTTCATCTGCGCCCAGGCGTTGCGCCAAGTAACTCCGCAACGCGTTTTGCAGCCTTAATGAGAGAGTTAAGTTACAACAATGGCGGCACCTTTATTGGTTTAAATAGCCTCGAATAAAATAGAGATGACATAAACGTCGTTTTACTGTGAGATAATTAACTATGAAGAAAATAGCTGGGTTAGTCCTAATAGTTTTTTTAGCGGGTTGCAGTTCGTCGGCATCGGTGAAAATATCCACCGCATTTCCATCGGTGGTGTCCGAACCCAAGCCCATCATTGCCTCCATTCTTATCGAAGACAGCTTCGCGACCTATGTCGGCAGGCCTAACAAAAATACTACGATCGATATAGGCGCAAGCCAAGTCAACTTGCTTAAGAGCGCCTTTTCTGGACTGTTCGAGACTGTTGATTTTATTACCTCCATAGATCAAATCAATCCAGAAACCGACCTGATAATCACGCCTTCTGTTCTTGAGGTTCAGGTATCCACTCCCTCAGAGAACTATCTCAACGTGTTTGAAGTGTGGATTAAATATAATCTAGAGATTGAAACAGTAGATCGAACACCAATAATCAATTGGTTTATGCCCGCCTATGGTAAAACTCCCGATTCCTTTATGGCCTCGAAAGAGAACGCAATAGAACAGGCCACAGTGATAGCCTTACGTGATGCCGGAGCCAAACTAATGCTCGATTTTTATCGTATCCCCGCTATAAATGATTGGTTATCAAGACAAGATATCGAACAGGAGTCGCGCTAACGATGAAAATCCGTCCGCTTAACTTTCAGCTAGGACTTCTTCTGATTACTCTTAGCGGCTGCTCAGCGACCACAACAATTGACGAGTACCGACCTACAGATCAACCTATTGTTTTAAATAGCGATGAAAAAGTGGTTATCCTCGGGCGAAGAGACGCAGGCCATTATGAAACAGACCGAGAATTCATTGAATGTGTTAGTAAAAAGGTAACCAGTGGGGCTGTTAAAATACTTCCCGAGCAGCGGTTTATCGATGCTATCTACCCATGGTTCGAACCACGAACAGCCCCTAAAGGTCTGCCGCGATTAAAGCGATTAATGCAACAAAGCAGTATCAAGGCTAAAGTCGATGCCTTGTCTATACGCTATCTAGTGTGGCTAGATGGATCCACCGAAACAACCGGTCAAGGCGGTTCTATGAGTTGTGCCATTGGCCCTGGCGGCGGCGGCTGTCTAGGATTTGCGCAATGGGATAAACTCTCTGTTTATGAGGCCACCGTGTGGGACCTTGATGAACTGGTTGAGAAAGGGAGATTACGCGTGGATTCTGAAGGCACTTCCTATTTAATTGGTGCTGTCGCCCCCATACCACTGCTAACACCAGTAAAAAATGATGCTTGTAACAGTTTGGGCAAACAGCTTAAGTCGTTTTTCTCCGTTGAATAGATAAGATCATGAAAAAAAACCGAAGGTTACATTCACCCCTGCCAATGCTAGCCGCTGCGCTGACAACCTTAGGTTTATCTTATTCCCCCATTAGCCAGGCCAAAGTGACTGGGGCAGATATCTACGAAACAACCCTAAAAAGCACCCCCCTGTATCAGGATCCAGCGCTGGATGCTTATATCAAGAAGTTGGGCGAAGAGATAGTTGCGGTGTCTGAAATGGCCGGTGAGAAATTTACCTTTACCTTACTCGATTCCGAAGACCTTAACGCCTTTGCTACGCGTGACAACTATATTTATGTCAACCGCGGCCTGCTCAACTATGTCAGTAATGAAGCTCAGTTAGTCTCAGTTCTGGCTCACGAAGTGGGCCATGTGACCCGCGGCCATGTGACAGGCCAAGAAGAGCGAATGACTGGCGCAAAAATTCTGTCCACCTTGGCTGCGGTGCTGTCCAATAGCAATGAGGTGTATGAGGCAAGTATGGCTTATGCAAATTCAATGATTCAAAGCCATGGTCGTCGTAATGAGTTGGAGGCGGATGAGACTGGCGCTGAATACATGGCTAAGCTGGGTTATGACCCCACTGAAATGTTAAGCATGCTATCGATCATGAAGGATAATGAGTCATTACAAAAAAAGCGTGCGAACGGTAATGGCGTATCAAATACAACCTACCATGGTGTTTTTTCTTCACACCCACGTAACGATGCACGCCTCCGCACAGTGGTGACAAAAGCGAAATCTCTTAAATCTGATAATCAGCGAAGCAATGGTGCTGAGGTTTATCGAGACCTTACTGATGGACTGATCTGGGGAACTAATTTCGCGGCAAAAACTACTGCACCAGAACGATATTCAGATATGAATCTAAAAATTCGCGTCAATTTCCCCAAAGACTGGGTGTTGACAGCCGATAAGAGCAATCAATCTGTTTCGGCCTCACCTGAAGGCGGCGCAGCAACATTAAGCATGCAACCAATGCCTCGAACGTCACAGAGCCCTGAGGAATATCTGTACAACTATCTCGGGGTTCCTATGCTCGCCGATGGTAAATTAATATCACCAGCACAGTTAAAAGGGTTTACCGGAATACTCAATACCGACAACCCCAAAACCTCAACTCGAATAGCGGTTATTTATTACAAGTTAGATGCCTATGTTTTAAAAGGAGAGGCTTTAGATTCTGATGATTTCGAGAAGTTCGATCCGCTTTTCTTGACCGCCATTGACACCTTTCGACCAATTTCTAGAGCAGAGATAGCCGGACAAAAACCAAAGGTAGTGAAATATATCAGAGCCACACAGGCAACCACCTATGAAATCTTGGCTAAGTCACTGGGTATTAGTGTTGCTGATATAGATACGCTGCGCATTATCAATGGGCATTATCCCGTTGGGGAACCCAAAGCTGGAGACTGGCTTAAAATTTTCGAACAATAAAATCATCAGTAATTCTATGGGCCGAGTAAACTGAATACCATGATACAAAAAACATCATTACTACTCATTCTTACTGCCATTGGTATTGGATTCTATTGGCTGCTAATACCCTCACAGCACGTTAATGAGAGTCATAGCGATAATAGCGAACTGTACGCGCCGAATATCAAATCAATAAATCAGCAGGTTGCGGATAAATTTCTCAACGCATTAACATCCGATGCTGATGACATTGGACTTGGCATTGACTCTCAAGGAGAGAGTTCCTCTATGGATGCCAAGCTATCAGGCGCCATAAAAGCTATTACGACTCGCGATAATCCAACAGCTAAGCAGCTCGATGTCTTCTATGAAGCCCACAAATCTGATTACGCTGAAGTGGCGCAATTCACCTTTGTTTACCGTGTTTTTTACACTGCTAAATATGGGGGACAGACAACTGCCATGGCGACAAAGGCCCTCGAAGAGGGAATAGTAGAGGGTGTGCCTCTTTTGCAAAACACTAGGCTACCCCAAGACATTTACGTTCGCGCTGACTCTGTTGAAATTGATGAGATATTCGGAATTGGTTTTGCCGACAAGCTGGACGCTTTGAATAGCGACCAAGCACTACCCTGTTGGACCGGACCCATTAGTTCTAAAGTTGGCGCTCATCTAATATGCGCACAGCACTATCAACCTGGCCGTATTCCAGCACTGTCGGAAATTCAAAATGAAGTTGTTAATGACTGGCGATTATCGTCCCTGATAAAGTAATGCATTTAGGCCATTAGCTCTGCAAAAAATACCCTTAACCCTTCAGCACCTGAGGACTCCCAGGTCTTTAGAGCTGCAGTTCCTACTATTGCCAGGTCTGCAGTGCCCCGTAAAAAGTCCATATCCGCTTTACAGCTAATACCAAAACCCACGCCCATAGGCACATCGGTGTGCTGTCGGCAGCGTTCGACCAAGGAAATCACATCATCACCCATATTTGTTTTGGAACCGGTAACGCCTTTACGAGCCACCACATAAACCATACCGCGGCTAGCCTTTCCTAGTATCGCAAGTCTTTTATCACTGCTCGTTGGCGTCATTAATATAATGGGCTCTATGCCTGCCTGCTCAGAGAGCTTATGCAAATTGGACGACTCCTCCACAGGAAGATCCGGCAGGATATAACCCACGCCCCCCGAGGCCTTAATGCGGTTTACAAACACTTCTTCCCCCATCTTAAAGGCGGTGTTGTAGTAACCCATCATCAATATCTTAAAGGGAAAGCGTTCGCTTGCCCGCTTCATAAAATCAAAGCATTGGTCAACGGTGGTCCCAGATTTTAGAGACTGTTCATTGGCCTTTACAAAGAGTGGCCCATCTGCACTGGGTTCAGAGAAAGGAAATTGCAACTCAACCAAATCCACCCCAGCCTCAGCCATGATTTCTAGCTCTTGCATGTTATCCTCAAATGACGGATAACCGCAGACCACATGGGCCATCACTAGCAAGTCTCTGTCTTTTTTGCGTTCCTCAATATAGGCTTGGAGTCCCATTATTTCTTCTCCGCTCGATACTGATCGGCTTTACCCGCAATGAAAGATTTCCATTTAGAATCATCAAGGGCATCCGCAATCGTAAAGATATCTTTATCACCACGACCTGATTGATTAATCAAAATAACCTCATTTTTAGCCATAGTGGGGGCTTCTTTGATAGCCATAACAAAGGCGTGAGTACTTTCAAGAGCGGGTATAAGTCCCTCAGTGCGCATGGTTAACTTCAAGGCTTCCTTTACTTCACTGTCCGTCGCGGCCTCAAATCGCACCTTACCCTGCTCCCAAAGATACGAGAAAATAGGGTTGATACCAATGTAATCTAAACCAGCGGCGACTGAATGAGTTTCATTCATATTTCCTTCGTCATTTTGTAAGAAATAGGTCTTGTAACCCTGAGCAACTCCGACCGTGGCATCGTCATAGGCTAATCTTGCCGAATGCATATAAGAACCAACACCCAGTCCACCCGCTTCACAACCAATTAACTCAACGCTATCATCGTCAAAAAACCCTTGGAAAATACCCATAGCATTGGAACCACCACCGACACAGGCATAGACCCGATCAGGCAATTTTCCCGCCTGTTTTAATATCTGTTCCCGCGCTTCCATGCCGATAATGGATTGAAACCAGCTCACCATTTCAGGGAAAGGGTGCGGCCCACAAGCGGTGCCCAAAATATAGTGAGTATCTGCCATATTGGTAACCCAATCCCGCATGCATGCATTTACCGCATCTTTTAGAGTCTTTTGACCATCTTCAACTGAAGCGACTTCGGCTCCAAGATTTTCCATCCAAAAAACATTTGGACGCTGCCGAGCAATATCAACCGCTCCCATGTAGATTTTACAATCATAGCCAAATTTGGCCGCCATGGTCGCAGTAGCAAAACCATGCTGCCCCGCTCCAGTCTCAGCAATCACTCGCCGCTTGCCTAATCTCTGGCAAAGTAAACCCTGACCCATAACATTGTTAATCTTGTGCGAACCGGTGTGATTGAGATCATCTCGTTTGACATAGATCTGCGCGCCACCAAGCTGACGAGAAAGGTTTTCCAAATGAGTAATCGGCGTGGGGCGGCCTGAATAATTTTGCAGTAAGGAAACGTAATCTTGCCAAAATTTCGGATCAGCTTTGCATTCCCGAAAACAAACCAATAACTCCTCGATCGTTGCATGCAGAATTTCCGGAAGGAAAACGCCACCATACTCTCCATAGTAGCCTTCACGGCCATCAGAGAAATCGAAAATATCCATTAAAAACCTCAATAGAACGCGAAGACTATTGCAATCTCCGCTGTGTGAAAGAAAACTGACCAGCAGGCTATCTTAGCCAAGTCGTGAGCCAGGCACAACGATTGTACGTTTTACCTAGCAACTTGGACGTTATTCAAAAAAATCCCTAATTGTGACTCATTATATGTCTCTAGTCAGAAACTCAGTAAACCCTAGTATTCGTGGTTACTCGGCTGATTTATCCACAACTTTTGCAGCTACTTATGAAGTCAAAATACGATTAGAAATGCAAATAAACACAAGATGTAGTAGATTAGTGCTTGCAAGACACACCATGTAGGATAAACTCACCTATCGGGTTCAAGGATGAATCTGGAATATTTCAAACACAAATTCAGATGATCTGGTTAGACAATTGGCCTAATAATAATTTTTAGGCAGTTTTAGCTAGTCAAGCACTAAAGGACAAATAATGAGCGCGCCAAAACTAAAAACAATTGAACCACAGCAAAAATCCCAAGAAATCGCTATGCAGGACGCATCTCTGGACATCTGGGATAAAAAATATCGTCTTAAAGATAAACAGTCCAACCCCATTGATGCTGATATAAACGCAACCTACACCAGAGTTGCCAAAGCATTATCTGATGTCGAAGACGAAGCGCAGCGTGACAAGTGGCAAAAACGTTTTGTCTGGGCTCTCCACCACGGTGCGATTCCAGCCGGCCGGATTATTTCTAACGCAGGTGCTCGAGCGTACAAACCAGCGACCTCGACCATTAACTGCACAGTATCAGGCACTGTGCCTGATTCAATGCTCGGCATTTTAGAGCGTAACCTAGAAGCTGGCTTAACCTTAAAAGCGGGCTGCGGAATTGGTTACGAATTTTCCACATTGCGCCCTAAAGGGGCCTACGTATCTGGCGCTGGTGCCTATACCTCTGGGCCACTATCGTTCATGGATATCTACGACAAAATGTGTTTCACCGTTTCTTCAGCCGGTGGCAGAAGGGGCGCTCAGATGGCAACCTTTGATGTTAGCCATCCCGATGTGTTTGATTTTGTTCGCGCCAAACGTGAAGATGGACGTTTGCGTCAGTTCAATCTATCTCTATTAATCACTGAGGAGTTCATTGCCGCTGTGCGCGCAGATGGCGATTGGGATTTAACTTTCCCGATCAGTGCCAAGGAAGTCGATGGCGGTATTGATATGAAAGGTGATAATGTCGTTTGGAAGCATTTCCCGACGACAGAAGGTTATGTGGCTAATGAACAAGGTTTGGTGGCCTGTCGTATTTACGAAACAATCCGCGCTCAAAAGCTGTGGAATGCGATTATGTCATCCACCTATGACTATGCTGAACCAGGATTTATTCTTATTGATCAGGTCAATAAGAATAACAACAACTGGTTCTGCGAAGATATCCGGGCGACTAACCCTTGCGGTGAACAGCCTCTTCCTCCGTACGGTAGCTGTTTGCTAGGGTCTATTAATTTGACCAAGTTTGTACGCAACGCATTTACCGAAGATGCATTTTTTGACTGGGATGAGTACGCAGAGGTGATCGGTGTGTTCACTCGCATGCTGGATAACGTTGTCGAAATTAACGGGCTACCCCTCGCAGAGCAGCGCAAAGAAATTGAATACAAACGACGTCACGGGATGGGCTTCTTAGGATTAGGCTCATCAATGACTATGTTGCGTATGAAGTATGGCGACCCGGCCTCATTAGAGTTCACTGAGCGAGTGGCTAAGGACATGGCCGTGGCAGGGCTTTCTGCTGGCTTGGAACTGGCGCGTGAAAAAGGCCCCGCGCCAATTATGGAAGACGAATTTGATGTTACCGCTGCACTCTTATTTAAACAGCCAGACTTAGCCAAAGATGGCATTAAGGTGGGTGATAAAATCAAGGGTAAGGTATTAATCGGTAAGTACAGTCGCTATATGCAACAGATAGCCAAGGCTGATCCCAAGCTTATTGATTCTATTATTGAAGAGGGCTGTCGCTTTAGTCACCATTCATCCATTGCCCCAACCGGCACTATATCGCTGTCATTGGCGAACAACGTTAGTAACGGTATTGAGCCAAGTTTTGCTCACCACTATTCTCGTAATGTTATCCGTGAAGGCAAGAAGTCTAAAGAGAAAGTCGATGTGTTTTCCTACGAGCTATTGTCCTATCGCACGCTAGTTAACCCTAAGGCTATGCCATTTGGTACGGATGCTGAAGAAGCGTTGCCTGATTACTTCCTTAGTTCAGAGAATATTGAACCCAAGGCACATGTTGACGTTCAAGCTGCGGCACAAAAGTGGGTTGATTCTTCAATCTCTAAAACCATCAATGTGCCAACCGATTGCGAGTACGAAGCGTTTAAGGACGTCTATTTGTATGCCGCAGAAAAAGGACTGAAAGGCTGCACCACCTTCCGTTTCAATCCAGAGGCATTCCAGGGTGTATTGGTAAAGGAAAGTGATTTAGAAAATACCACTTACAGCTTTACCCTTGAAGATGGCTCTAGCGTAGAATTTAAAGGTAACGAAGAGATTGAGTACGATGGTGAAACACATACCGCCGCCAATCTATTCGATGCACTGAAAGAAGGTTACTACGGTAAATTCTGATTAACTAAAATTACATCCGCAGATTACTGCGAGGACAACAATGAACAATAAAATTGAGCAAAAAATTGTCGGCTACAAAGTCGTTAAAGAGAAAGATATAGCGACAGAGAAAACTGTACAAGCTGAAAGTAATATTATTCAGATGCACGAAAAGGTTTCACGCCCTGAAGCCTTGGCCGGTAGTACCTATAAAATAAAAACACCGATGTCAGATCACGCTATGTATCTAACCATTAATGATATTGTGTTAAATGAAGGGACTGACCACGAGTTGCGCAGGCCCTTTGAAATATTTCTTAACTCTAAAAACATGGACCAATTTCAATGGATTGCGGCCTTAACTAGGGTTATTTCTGCTGTCTTCCGTAAAGGCGGTGACTGCACCTTCCTGGTCGAAGAATTGAAAGCAATCTTTGACCCTCAAGGTGGGTACTTTAAGTCCGGTGGTCGTTTTATGCCGTCGTTGGTGGCAGAAATAGGCTGGGCAATCGAAGACCATCTGCAGAAAATTGGCATGATGAAGAAACCTGAGATCCCTGAACATCAGCAGAAGATCATGAATGAAAAGCGTGCTGACTTTGAACAGGCCAGTGCTGCACCACAAGAAGCTAATGACTTTCCACCCACGGCTGAGGTATGCAGAAAGTGTAGTGTCAAAGCCACTATCCTAATGGATGGTTGTATGACCTGCCTAAACTGTGGCGAATCAAAGTGTGGTTAAACTCCTCGATTAAATGACACACAAAAAAGCGGCCCTAGGCCGCTTTTTTGTGTCTTAGATGCTTACTTTAGTTTTTAGGCGCCGTACCTGTCTGCGCTAACATTAACTGCATCATCTGCTTTAAGCCATTATGCAGGGTGCGTATCTCTTCGATATTATCCGGATCACTCATCCACTGATAGACAATACCAATAACCGCCGCACTAAATTGATCTGCTATTAATTTTGGGGACACCGCTGATGTGATTAAACCTTCATCAATGCCCTGCTCTATCCAGCCCATGACATCTCTGTGTCGACGACGATGAATACTCATAATCACCGGCCTTAGTGCAGACTTTGGCGCCAAAGACTCAAACCACAAACGATAAAAAGCCTCAACGTGCTTAGGTGCATCCTCGCAAAACTTACTGTGTGCATCTAGGGCTTCTGCAATCGCTTGATAGCCACTTTTGTTGTTGGTCACAGTGGTTAACTCGGCTAACCATTCATCACCCACAGAGCGCAAAACAAAATCAAACAAGCCCGCCTTATTACCAAAGCGATAACCGGCTAAGCCTCGTGAGTAACCCGCGCGCTCGCCAACGTCTTTTAGGGTTAACTGAGAAGTGCCCTGTTCAATAATCAAGTCGATCGCCACTTCTAGCATCTTAGTGTCAGATATTTCTTTACGTTCAACCTGAGTTAGGCGCAGAGGTTTAGCCATCGTCTATTCCTTCATTTAGAGCTTGGTAAATATGCTTACATACTGCGGCGATATTGGCCGCCGACATCAAATAGTGCATTGGTAATCTGACCCAGGGAACAGCAGCGTACCGCATCCATCAACAGATCAAAACCATTGTCGCCACGACGGACTGCATTCTGAAGTTCCTTAAGAACAAGTTCAGATGATCCCTCATGCTCACTTTGAAACGCTCGCAAGCGCCTAATCTGGCTTTTCTTCTCATCATCTGTAGATCGCGCTAGTTTGATTTCGACTTTCTGTTCTTCAGCTTCGCTAATAAAGGTATTAACTCCAACAATAGGTAGAGATCCATCGTGTTTTTTGTGCTCATAAAACATCGACTCTTCCTGAATTTTTCCTCTTTGGTAGCCCGTCTCCATAGCGCCTAATACACCCCCCCGATCAGAAATTTTTTCAAACTCTTGCAACACAGACTCTTCTACCAAAGCGGTGAGCTCATCAATAATAAAGGCGCCCTGACTCGGATTTTCGTTTTTGGCTAGACCCCACTCTTGATTAATAATTAGCTGAATTGCCAGAGCTCTGCGCACTGACTCCTCAGTGGGCGTGGTGATAGCTTCATCATAGGCATTGGTGTGAAGGCTATTACAGTTATCATAAATGGCGATCAAGGCTTGTAAGGTGGTACGAATATCATTGAAATTCATCTCTTGAGCGTGGAGAGAACGGCCAGAGGTTTGAATATGATATTTAAGTTTTTGGCTGCGTGAATTAGCCCCGTAACGATCACGCATTGTCGTGGCCCAAATACGCCGCGCCACCCGACCCATCACCGTGTACTCTGGATCCATGCCGTTGGAAAAGAAAAATGACAGGTTAGGGGCAAAATCATCAATATTCATACCCCTTGCCAAATAAGCCTCAACAAAGGTAAATCCATTGGATAAAGTAAAGGCCAGCTGAGAAATGGGGTTGGCTCCGGCTTCTGCAATATGGTACCCAGAGATAGATACCGAATAAAAATTGCGAATGGCTTTATCAATAAAATACTGCTGCATATCACCCATCATGCGCAAACTAAATTCGGTCGAGAAAATACAGGTATTTTGCCCCTGATCTTCCTTGAGAATGTCTGCCTGCACTGTGCCGCGCACGGCGCTCAAGGCCTTGGCACGGAGACTTTCATACTCGGCATTATCCGGTTGGCGTTGATGCTTAGCGCTAAACTTATCCACCTGCTGGTCAATAGCGGTATTAAGAAACATGGCCAACACCGTTGGCGCCGGTCCATTGATGGTCATAGACACCGAGGTCTTGGGATCACAGAGATCAAAGCCATCATAGAGAACCTTCATGTCATCTAGGGTACAGATCGACACTCCCGCATTACCCACCTTGCCATAGATATCTGGCCTCTCATCAGGGTCCCACCCATAAAGTGTCACTGAATCAAAGGCGGTGGACAGCCTTTTTGCATCACTGTGTTCTGACAAAGCCTTAAAACGACGGTTAGTTTTAAACGCATCTCCCTCACCGGCAAACATACGCGCTGGGTCTTCACCTTCACGTTTAAAGGGAAACACCCCCGCGGTATAAGGAAACTCACCGGGAAGATTATCCAGCATTAACCAGGTTAATAAGTCACCCTGGTCCTGCAACCGCGGCAAAGAAACGCGGGGAATTTTGTTCCCAGAAAGAGAAATACTGTTTAGCTTGGTAGTGACTTGCTTGCCGTTTGCCAAGGTATCGATTTTTTCATCACCCGAATAGGCTTTTACCACCCTAGGCCAATTATCTAATAAAGCGGCGGCCCGATCGTCCATGGTTTTTTCACGATCCTCAATAAGCTGGTCAATTTCCAAAGGAATCTTCGCTCCAGCATCGCCCAGCATAACTTTGGTCGCCGCCAACTGCTGTTTTTGGCGGGCTAAGGTCGCCTGCACCCCAACGTGCCTATGATAGCCGCGCACTGTGTCAGCAATTTCAGCTAGATACCGCTGTCGGTCAGCCGGTACTACAGCTGATTTTTCAGACGACATTCGGCAATTAACAGGCTCAAGGTACTGATCAAATTGACAGAGACCCTTATCCTGTAACAGTTTTAACAATTCTTGGTATGCCGCGGTCACACCATCATCATTAAAGTGCGAGGCAATAGTGCCAAACACTGGCATAGAATCAGGCTGCTCGCTCCAGGCTTCGCGATTGCGTTGCATCTGCTTGCACACATCTCTATAGGCATCTTCACTGCCCTTGCGGTCAAATTTATTAATAACGACAAGCGCAGCGTAATCCAGCATGTCAATTTTTTCTAACTGACTCTGGGCACCAAACTCTGGGGTCATTACATAAATGGGCACATCTACATAGGGCACAATACCCGCATCACCCTGCCCGATGCCGGGTGTTTCAACTACCACTAAATCAAAACCGCCAAGGCGCATCGCACTAATAATATCGGTAAGTGACTCTGGCACCTCTCCCACTGCACTGCGAGTGCCTATAGAGCGCATAAAAATATTGGGGTGGTAAATAGTGTTCATACGGATTCGGTCACCTAAGAGCGCACCGCCGGTTTTACGGCGAGTGGGGTCAATGGCCAGTACTGCTATCTTCAACCCATCTGCACTATCTTGCCGAAAGCGACGTATCAATTCATCCGTTAGCGAAGACTTACCCGCACCACCAGTCCCGGTAATACCCAGCACTGGTACACTGTTACTCAATAATTGGGCTTGCTCCCGCAATGATTTTAACTGCTGCTCACTTAACTCACCACGCTCAATAGCGGTGATTAAAGTCGCTAAATTACGCTGTCCTTCATCTGTGCTATTCAGTTCTTTGGCTTGCACTGTTATCGATGATCCTGAGTTAAGCGAGCACCGCTGAATCATGTCGTCGATCATACCCACCAAGCCTAAATTCTGACCGTCGTGGGGTGAGTATATGCGCTCTACACCGTAGTCTTGCAGTTCAGTAATCTCAGCGGGAACAATTACGCCGCCGCCACCACCAAAAATTCGAATATGCTCAGCACCGGCCTCTTTCAGCAGATCCACCACGTATTTAAAGTACTCCACATGACCGCCCTGGTAAGAGCTAATCGCAATACCCTGCACATCTTCCTGCAAAGCCGTTTGGACCACCTCTGCCACCGACCGATTATGGGCTAGGTGAATGACCTCCACCCCCGCTCCCTGGAGAATACGACGCATAATATTAATAGAAGCATCGTGGCCATCAAATAGACTAGCCGCAGTCACAAACCTTAGAGGTACTAATTTTTGTGACTTTGAACTGTTAGCTGAGTTTTTAGCTGTATCAGACACAGAGGTTGCTGGCATGGCACATTCCTAGGTTATGAGGTACATCGTAAATGGCACTAATCGGACTTAGCCGGTGATTTTAATAAACTTGCTTGTTGCATGCAAGTAATTAACTTGCGACAGAAGTGTTCTGACGTTTGTCTTACCTAGATCACAATCTTAGGCCAGGAAAAGCTTAACGATATTGAAGGCACCCAATGAGGCGACAGTGACAACGACCATCCCGCCGATAACATTGGCGGCCCATTTATTGCGGTGATCACCCAGCAGGTCACTGCGGTTCATAATGATAAGTAAAAATACGGCAATAATAGGCAGCAACAAGCCGTTGGCGGCTTGAGCAAAGAGTATCGCCGCTATTGGCTTTGTGCCCACTGCAGCGAACACTGTGCCAATGGTAAGTACCGTCAACCCAATAGCACGAAAGCGACGATCTGCAAAGTCAGAAGGCCACCCCAGAGCACCGCTGACCGCATAGGCCGCAGCTAAGGGTGCAGTAATGGCGCTAGTCAAACCCGCCGCCACAAGGCCAAAGGCAAAGAAATAATTAGCCCCGCTACCTAGCACAGGCTCAAGCTGAGTCGCCAGAGACTGGGCTGAAAATGGGTTGCCGGTTTGAAAAAAAGCAACCGCTGCGGTACTCATTACAGCAAGGGTAATCAAGCCACCTAGGCCAATTGACACCAGAGTGTCTTTACGCGATTCTGTAAGGGCAGTTTCTAGAGGTACATTGCGCCATTTTTCTTGCACCGCGTTGGCGTGAAGAAACAGATTGTAGGGCACTACCGTCGTCCCTATCAGAGCAATAATGGTGCGCGCTGACCCCTCGGGTATCTGCGGAGTAAAAAGTCCACTGAACAATGCCCCGTAGTCCACATCCACCAGCAACATGGTCACTACAAAGACACTACTCATTGCCAGTACTAAAATAATAAGTACCGGCTCTAGCACTTTGTAACCCCCAGTACTGAGTAATAGCGCACTCAGGATACCGATAATAAGGGCGCACAAGGAACCCGACAGGGGCGTAATCGTTGCCAGCCCCAGAGCTGCGCCTGAAATATTACCTGCTTCGTATGCGGCGTTACCAACACCGATCGCCGCCACCACTAAGACAACGGCACAGCGGCTAATAATGGGATTACTAAAGGTGCTGCGTAGGGCCTGAGAAAGACCTGAGCCAGAGACTAATCCTAGTCTAGCGGCCATTTCTTGCAATACGATGGTCGCGACAAGAGAAAACAGCAAAGCCCAAAGTAGCACAAAACCAAAATTCGCTCCGGCCACACTGGCAGTGGCGATGCTACCGGGCCCAATGAAGGCTGCGGTAACCAAAAACCCAGGTCCAAATCCTTTCATGCTGCCCTCCGAGGACCAACCAATGATTCAATTGACAGGCGACAATTTGCCAGTTTTGACATCAAAAATAAAGCCAAAGATGTTGATATGGCTAGGAACAAGTTCATGATTTTGGATGCTGTTCATATCCTTTAAGACACTCTCTTTTAAATCAGTAAAAGTGTGCCAGTTGATACTTTTACCCAAGCTAGAACCCGGTTTTGTGTTGTCGGTTGAATTCCTCTCAGGGTTAACCCAGACACCATCTTTCAACACCGCTGTTTCTAAATCATTCTCCAATAATTGACCAATTTGCTCTTCAGTCACTAATGTCATACCGCAATTTGTGTGGTGAATCACAAACCAATCGAGGGTGCCTAAAAATTTATGGGAAATAATCAGTGAGCGAATTGCATCCTCTGTGGCCCGGCCACCGGCATTGCGAATAATATGGGCCTCGCCATCAAACAAGCCTGCAAACTTATAGGGATCCATCCGGGCATCCATGCAGGTTAAAATAGCTATATGCCGAGTGGGTTGCGGTTGCAACTCGGATTGACTAAATGACTTGGTGTAGTGTGTGTTGGCTTCGGTAATTGAAGCAAAATTCTTGGTCTTTGTGGTGTTCTCAGCCATAAGCATCTGCCTTTAGTAAGATTCGGGGGAAAGTATAAATTTAATCCATTTTTTTATAGGACTCAACCAATCTTTGAGCCGCATTGGTTGCCGGCAGGGTTCCCTTTAGTACCGCGGATTCCAGCTCAGGGACTAACTTATTAATCTCAGGGTTAGCCTTTAAGTCCGCGATGAGTGATTCAGCCGTTTCAGACCACATCCAAGCCTTGGCCTGTTGTGCACGAAGATGGGTCAACTGTCCTTTTTCAGACAACGCCAAACTGAACTCCTTGACCTTACTCCAAACATCTTCAATGCCCTGATTGTTCAACGCCGAACATGCCATGACTGGTGGCTGCCAGTGGTCAAATCGAGATTTCATAAAATGGAGGGCAGATCTATAGTCAGACTGTGTTTGAGCTGCTGCCGCGGCTTGATCTCCATCTGCTTTGTTAACCAATATTAAATCGGCCAATTCCACAATGCCGCGCTTGATCCCCTGTAATTCGTCGCCTCCAGAGGGAGATAACAGCAACAAAAACATGTCAGTCATATCTGCCACGGCGGTCTCTGATTGGCCTACGCCAACGGTTTCAACTAAAATAACATCAAACCCAGCGGCCTCGCAAACCAACATAGACTCTCGTGTTCGGCGTGTTACTCCACCCAGAGTTCTTCCCGCTGGAGAGGGTCTAACAAACGCTTTTTCTGCAAACGCGAGGGTTTCCATCCGAGTTTTATCACCCAGAATGGACCCGCCTGTAACTGCAGAGGAAGGATCTACCGCCAATACCGCGACACTGTGCCCCTGTGCTATGAGAAGATTTCCAAACACTTCGATAAAGGTTGATTTGCCCGTGCCCGGCGCTCCAGAGATACCTAAGCGGATAGCTTTCCCTGAATAAGGGATTAGGCTTTCAAGTAATATCGACGCCTGCCGGCGATGATCTTCTCTTGTCGACTCAACCAAGGTGATTGCCTTAGCCAAGGCACGACGATCACCTGCTCGAACCTGCTCTGCTAAAGACTGGGTTTTATCTGTCATTCAAGTGCTACTCAAACTCTAAAATAATTTCATCAACCATTAGGCTATCACCCTCAACCGCTGATATTTTAGCCACGATACCATCTCGCACAGCGCGAAGGCTATTTTCCATTTTCATGGCCTCAACAACAGCCAGTTCTTCTCCCTCTTTAACATTTTGCCCTTCTTTTACGACCAGTTTGATAAGTAATCCAGGCATTGGTGAAAGCAGGAATTTAGCCATATCGGCAGGGGCATTGTAGATCATGTGCGCGGCAAGTACTGCTGCTTTAGGCGATAATACCTGTGCATTGATTTCAGCACCCCGATAAAACAGCCTGTAACCCTTAGCAGTAGTTTCTACCTGCACCGAAATCTCTTTATCATTAACAACAGCCTTAAAAAGTGGCTCGCCCAAACTCCAGTTTGTTTCCACCTGATAGTCTGAAGCGCCTAGACTCACCAAATAACCACTCTCAGTAAGCTCAACAGTCACCTCTGATTGTTGATTGCCAACCACCACCACCCATTCTCGATTTGCTACATACTCATGACCCCTTAGCTGGTTGGACACCAGGCTAGCGCGCTCTTCTTCCAGTTGATGAACAGCCGCTACCACCACTAGAGCGATTGCTGGATCGGCCTGCACGACTAGATCGGCATTAAAACCATCAGGAAATTCATCAGCTATAAAATTCGTGCTTAGGTCACCAGCAATAAAACGCGGATGTACCATCAAGGCATTCAAGAAGCTTATATTGTGATTTACGCCACGAATATAATAGTTGTCGAGGGCATCTACCATGCGGTCAATTGACTGATCACGGTTTTCGCCATAGGTAATTAACTTAGCTATCATAGGGTCATAGAAAATCGACACCTCACCGCCTTCATAGACGCCGCTGTCGACTCGAACACCTTCGCCCCTAGGCTCAGAATAACGAACTAGGCGACCCACTGAGGGGAGGAAGTCGCGAAAGGGGTCTTCGGCATATATGCGCGATTCCATCGCCCAACCGGTTAAGCTGATATCTTGCTGCCCTAGGGGAAGTTTCTCCCCGGCAGCCACTCTAATCATCAGCTCTACCAAGTCTAACCCCGTAACTAACTCGGTCACCGGATGCTCGACCTGAAGCCTAGTATTCATCTCTAAGAAATAGAAATTCATATCGGTGTCAGCAATAAACTCAACGGTTCCAGCAGACTGGTAGTCTACCGCGCGCGCTAGAGCACAACTCTGTTGACCCATTTTTTGTCTTGTTGCCTCGTCAAGGAAGGGCGAGGGCGCCTCTTCTATCACTTTTTGATGACGCCGCTGAATGGAACATTCTCTTTCGCCAAGATAAATCACATTGCCATGGCCATCAGCCATCACTTGAATTTCTATATGTCGAGGTTGCTGGATGTATTTTTCGATGAAAATTCGGGTATCACCAAAACTCGAGCGAGCTTCGTTGGTAGCGCGCTCAAAGCCATCGCGACATTCTTCTTCATTCATCGCCACACGCATACCTTTGCCACCGCCACCGGCAGAGGCCTTAAGCATCACTGGGTAGCCAATTTCAGCACAGACTTCAACCGCGTGGTCGGCATCGCGAACAACATCGGTGTAACCGGGAATACAGTTAACACCCGCCTTTTGAGCAATACGCTTAGAGGTAATCTTGTCACCCATCGATTCAATCGCTTCCTTGCCTGGGCCAATAAAGATAATTCCCGCCGCATCTAAGGCATCGCGAAATTTGCCGTTCTCAGATAAAAAGCCATAGCCTGGGTGTACTGCATCCGCCCCCGTATCTAAACAAGCCTGGATAATTTTTTCGATGACTAAATAGCTTTCGGCTGAAACAGAGGGTCCTATTTGGACCGCCTCATCGGCCATTTGCACGTGCAGAGCATCACGATCAGCATCAGAGTAAACCGCGACGGTAGCAATGCCCATTTTTTTAGCGGTAGCAAAAATGCGACAGGCAATTTCACCTCTATTCGCCACTAAAATTTTCTTCAACATAGGTCTGTTCTCTTTAAAAAGGCTTTAGAGCGGAATATTGCCGTGCTTACGCCAAGGATTTTCAATGCTTTTGTTTTTAAGCATTGCCAGAGAACGCGCCACTCTCTTACGAGTATTGTGAGGCATTATCACGTCGTCGATATAACCACGCTTCCCTGCAATAAAAGGGTTAGCAAATTTGTTACGATATTCTTCGGTCCGCACAGCAATTTTTTCCGCATCGCCTATATCTTTACGAAAGATAATTTCTACCGCGCCCTTGGCGCCCATCACTGCGATTTCTGCGGTAGGCCAGGCTAAATTAACGTCGCCACGCAGATGTTTAGACGACATTACATCGTAAGCGCCACCATAGGCTTTACGGGTAATGACGGTAACCTTGGGTACGGTGCATTCGGCGTAGGCGTACAATAACTTGGCACCCTGTTTAATAATTCCACCGTGTTCCTGGCTAGTGCCGGGCATAAATCCGGGTACATCAACAAAGGTTAGTACCGGGATATTAAAAGCATCACAGAAGCGGATGAATCGGGCCGCTTTTTTAGACGCATCTATGTCCAAACAACCCGCCAACACCATCGGCTGATTGGCCACCACGCCAACACTTGAGCCTTCAATACGAATAAACCCAGTGATAATGTTTTTCGCATAGCTAACCTGAGTTTCAAAAAATACACCTTCGTCAGCAATCTTTAAGATCACCTCTTTCATGTCATAAGGTTTATTGGGGTCGCTAGGGATAATAGTATCCAGAGACATTTCGATTCTGTCGGCAGGGTCAACTGTGGGCCACACCGGTGGTTTCTCTTTATTATTGGCTGGCAAGTAATTGAAAAAATGTCGCAATTTGGCAAGAGCCTCCACATCATTTTCAAAGGCGAGGTCGGCCACACCTGACTTACTAGAATGGATAAGTGCCCCGCCCAACTCTTCAGCGGTAACCGTTTCATGAGTCACTGTTTTAACCACATCTGGGCCGGTGACAAACATATAGGAGCTATCCTGTACCATGAAGATAAAGTCAGTGATCGCTGGAGAATAAACGGCTCCACCGGCGCAGGGTCCCATGATCATTGAAATTTGGGGTATCACCCCAGATGCCATCACATTGCGTTGAAACACCTCAGCATAACCGCCAAGAGAAGCAACGCCCTCTTGGATACGAGCACCGCCTGAATCGTTAAGCCCAATAATGGGAGCACCAACTTTCATCGCTTGATCCATTAACTTGCAGATTTTTTCTGCATGGGCTTCAGAAAGCGAACCGCCAAAGACCGTAAAATCTTGACTGAAGACGAAGACTAACCGGCCATTGATGGTGCCATAACCAATGATCACTCCATCTCCAGGCACATGCTGTTTGTCCATATCGAAGTCGGTGCATCGATGTTCAACAAACATGTCCCACTCTTCAAAACTATTATCATCAAGTAGCAGGTCTAGTCGCTCTCGAGCGGTCAGCTTTCCCTTAGCATGCTGGGCATCGATACGCTCTTGACCACCACCCAAACGAGCGAGGCGTCTTTTTTCTTCTAATTCTTCAAGAATTTCCTGCATTATTTTCTGCCTCGCAGACGTCAATTATTGGATAAGATCTAACACTTTCTCTGCTGCGTCAGGAATATTGGTTCCAGGACCAAAGATCGCGGCTACACCAATCGCGGTTAGTTCGTCATAGTCCTTAGGAGGTATCACACCACCACAAATCACTATAATTTCCCCTGCACCCTGGCGTTTAAGCGACTCAATCATCTGTGGCACTAGAGTTTTATGCCCAGCCGCCTGGGACGAGACTCCCACGACATGAACATCATTTTCAATAGCTTGGCGAGCAGCTTCCTCTGGAGTCTGAAACATGGGACCAATATCGACGTCAAAACCTAGATCTGCAAAGGCTGTTGCTATCACCTTTGCACCTCGGTCATGACCATCCTGACCCATCTTCACCACCAACATTCTCGGTCGTCGGCCCTGTCGCTCAGCAAAGTCTTCTACTTTTTGTTTGATTTTCATAAATCCCTCATCACCCTCATAGGCAGCACTATAAACACCACTAATAGATCGAGTCTGAGCCCTGTGCCGGCCCCAGACTGCCTCTAACGCGTCACTTATTTCACCAACGGTTGCCCTTTCTCGAGCCGCCTCAACCGCTAGGGCCAATAAATTACCTTCCCCGGTTTTTGCAGCTTCAGTCAGTGCAGTAAGTGTCTTCTGACAGGATGTCGAATCTCGTTCAGCGCGCAAACGATTAAGTCGTCGAATCTGGGCATCGCGCACTGACGAATTATCAATATCTCGAACGTCAATCTCAGGCTCTTTGATCAACTGGTATTTATTAACGCCAACAATGACTTCCTTACCACGATCAATGGCCACTTGACGTAATGCAGCAGCCTCTTCGATTCGCAATTTAGGCATCCCCGACTCTACGGCTTTAGTCATGCCGCCCATATCTTCGACTTCATTGATAAGCACAAGTGCCGCTTCAACTAACTCCTTAGTGAGGCTTTCAATATAGTAAGAACCTGCCAGTGGATCGACAACCTTGGTGATGCCCGTTTCTTCTTGAAGAACTAATTGAGTATTTCTAGCGATACGCGCAGCAAACTCAGTCGGTAAACCCAGTGCCTCATCGAAGGAGTTGGTATGCAGTGACTGAGTGCCACCCAAGACCGCTGCCATTCCCTCTATAGTCGTTCGCATAATATTGTTATAAGGGTCTTTACTGGTCAAACTGACACCCGATGTTTGACAGTGGGTGCGCAGTATTAATGAACGCTGATCTTTAGGCGAGAATTTCTCCTCCATTAAGGTTGCCCAAAGAATGCGCGCAGCTCTAAGCTTGGCAATTTCCATAAAGAAGTTCATACCAATGGCAAAGAAAAATGACAGACGCGGAGCAAATTTATCCACGTCCATACCGCTATTGATAGCGGTGCGTACATATTCAATACCGTCAGCAATGGTATAAGCCAGCTCTTGAACGTTGGTCGCACCCGCCTCTTGCATGTGGTAGCCGGATATCGAAATAGAGTTGAACTTAGGCATGAGTTCAGCGCTATAACTTATAATATCGGATACGATTCGCATGGAGGGTTCAGGTGGGTAAATGTAAGTATTGCGCACCATAAACTCTTTGAGAATGTCATTTTGCAAGGTACCGGCAAGTTGCTCTGGTTCCACGCCCTGCTCTTGGGCAGCAACAATAAAACTGGCCATGACTGGCAGCACTGCGCCATTCATAGTCATAGAGACAGAGACTTTATCAAGGGGAATACTATCAAAAAGTATTTTCATGTCTTCAACAGAATCGATGGCGACACCCGCTTTACCTACGTCACCCTCTACTCGAGGGTGATCAGAGTCATATCCTCTGTGAGTGGCCAGGTCAAAAGCAACCGACAACCCTTGCTGCCCAGCCGCCAAATTTTTTCGATAAAACGCATTAGATTCTTCCGCCGTGGAAAACCCAGCATATTGGCGAACAGTCCAGGGCCGTCCCGCATACATCGTCGCTTTGGGGCCACGCTTAAAAGGGGCAAAACCCGGCAAATTATCCATATGGTCAATACCGATGGTATCTTCGGCCGTATAAAGAGGCTTTACAGCAATACCTTCAGGTGTCTGCCAAGTCATTTCATCAACCGTACGACCTTTGGTCTCTTTTTCGACTAATTTTTCCCAATCTTTGACTGTAGGACCTTTTTTGTCGGTCATCACTCTTTCCACCCTTTGAATCTGTTGGTTGCCGCTAGGTTGCAGCGAACTTTCTAAACTGCACTATGCCGTAGCCTAGAGATAAATAGTAGGTCTATTTCCATCACAATAACTCACATTTATTGCCAAATAGTTAGGTAATTTCACAGTATTTTGTAATAATGTTTACTTAAACTCACAATTTCTTTATTTTTAGAGGGTTCTAGTCAGCTAAACTATTTATATGGCCACTATTTGCCAACATCATGTTATTGCCTGTATGCACGGGATCCGTGAGCAACACCTCGCTCAGCGCCCCATTTTAGCGCGTGCAGGGATTAATCCCAATGTCTTAATCAGAGAGGGGCAGCGTGTTCACACAGAACAGGTGGCTCGCCTGTTTAAGGGCGTCCAAGAACGTTTAGATGATGAGTTCATGGGGTTTACTCAGCATGGCTGTAAGGTCGGGTTATTCGCGACCATGGGAGAACTGGTTAACCGATGCGCGACTCTCGGTGAGTTATTGGTCAAAGCTGTTGATTTCTATAACCTAATTAGCCGCGATATACCTATGCAGTTAACTGAGTCAGGGGAAAACGCAATACTCAGCTTTAACATGGACCAGCCTCAGCTAGATCCCGAGAACTTTATGACCGAGTTTTGGTTGGTTATCTGGCATCGGTTTCCCAGCTGGTATATCGGCGAACCGATCAGACTGCGAGAAACACATTTTACCTTTAGCCCGCCACAGCATAGGAGTGAGCTGCAGATTATGTTTCCCTCTAAACTACATTTTAATAGTTCATCTAATCGCCTCATTTTTGATCGTCACTACCTGGATAAACCGTTGGTCAGGTCAGATCAAGAGTTAGCTAACTATGTTGAAAATGCACCGGCAGACGTAATGACCATTCCAGGCTCAGATACTATTTTGGAGGCTAAAATAGAACGTATTATTAGCCAGAGACATCCTGATCGCTTGGTCTTTGCCAGTATTCATCAATTAGCCAAGGAATTGGGAATGAGCTCTCAAACCCTGCATCGTCGACTAAAAGAGAGCGCGACTAGTTATCAAAAAATAAAAGATAACTTACGCAGAGAGGTGGCGATAAGTAAATTAATTCACGAAAAATTGTCCGTTGAAAGAGTATCCGAAGCCGTTGGATTTAGTGAGCCGCGCTCTTTTACTCGAGCCTTTAAGCATTGGACAGGACTGACACCACGAGAATATTGGAAGCAAAACTCATGACCTTACTGAACAAAGCAAGTACCCTATGAAATCGTCAACTACTAAAGATATACAATGAGCACTAAAATCAGATTAACCCAATTTAGTCATGGTGCGGGGTGCGGCTGTAAAATCGCGCCTGATCTACTCGAGACTTTTTTAAAGACCGACTTTATTGCCATACCCGATGCAAACCTGCTAGTAGGCAATAACACCAAGGATGATGCAGCCGTTTATGATCTTGGTGATGGTAGTGGCATTATCAGTACCACAGACTTTTTTATGCCGATTGTTGACGATCCCTTTGAATTTGGTCGAGTCGCCGCAGCCAACGCCATTAGTGATGTTTATGCCATGGGAGGTAAACCCTTGATGGCTATCGCGATCTTGGGCTGGCCCATTAACACTCTTGGCGCCGATGTAGCACAACAGGTTATAGATGGTGGCCGTCACGCCTGCAGAGACGCCGGGATTCATCTGGCAGGAGGCCATTCGATTGATGCCCCAGAACCTATTTTTGGCTTGGCTGTCACTGGGCGGGTACAGATTGAAGGGTTGAAACAGAATTCCACTGCAAAAAGTGGTGATCTTTTATTTCTTACTAAACCTCTCGGTGTGGGCATTCTGACAACGGCTGAGAAACAAGGAAAATTACACCCTGATCACAGCCGTTTAGCGGTCGAGAGCATGATGCGCCTCAATACAGTAGGCGCTGAATTAAGTGCTATAAGGGGCGTGACCGCTATGACTGATGTCACGGGTTTTGGTCTATTGGGGCATTTACTTGAAATTTGCCAAGGTAGTCAACTTAAAGCAAGCCTAAATTTAAGCGCAGTGCCTGTTTTAGATACGTCTGTTTATGACTACATAGACTTAGGCTGCGTATCTGGTGGCAGTAACCGTAATTGGCAGAGTATCCAGAACCTTGTGTCTGGAACGGACCCAAAGACTCAAGCATTACTATGCGACCCGCAGACCAGTGGCGGCCTATTAGTTTGCGTTGAGGCCGCCGCCGTTGATGAGGTTAAGGTCTTACTTAAAGCAGCAGACTGTTATCATCATCCCATAGGACAGCTTGACGATTTTATAACAGATCAGCCTTGGATAGAGGTCACAGCTTGAGTCAGTTTCAGCTGCCCCTAACGGCTGAGTATCAATCTTTGCTGTTGGGTAGAACCCCGATGATTGATGTTCGTGCGCCCATTGAATTTATGACCGGTGGCCTGCCGTTTGCTACAAATTTACCCTTTATTGTTGACGATGAACGTCAAGAAATTGGCATATGCTATAAGGAAAAAGGGCAAGAAGCTGCCCTAGCGCTCGGCTATGAGCGAGTCAATGGCGCACTAAAAGATCAGAGAGTAGCTGCTTGGCAGTTATTTTTGAACCAGCACCCCAATGCTGTTCTCTATTGCGCACGAGGTGGCCTACGTTCCCAATTAAGCCAACAGTGGCTTGCTGATATCGGCATTACTTGTCCGCGTATCGACGGTGGCTATAAGTCACTGAGAAACTTTATGCTGCAGTCTTTAGTCAACTGCTGCGAAACACAAAACTTTATATTGCTGTCAGGCATGACCGGTACTGGAAAAACTGACATTATAAAAACCTTGAGCACCAGTGTCGATTTGGAAGGTGCAGCCAATCACAAAGGTTCTAGCTTCGGCCGACCCCTGGGTGAACAACCCGCTCAAATTGATTTTGAAAACCAAATAATTTTGGCCTTAATGCAGGTTCAACATAAATACCCAGAGCGCAGTATTATTATTGAAGATGAGAGCCGCAATATTGGAGGGCGCCATCTTCCGCAACCTCTAAACGTGGCTATGGCGGAAAGTCCAATGGTCGTTATTGATTTACCTTTTGAAGAGCGGATCGATAAACTCTGGCAGGAATATGTCGTCGAACGCTACCAACAAACCATGGCCTACCACCAAGAAAATGGCGAGCAAGTCTTTGCTGATTATCTAATTGATAGCCTTTTACGTGTTAAGAAACGTCTTGGTGGCCAGCGCACCAAAGAGATACTCACTCTTATGGAGGGGGCCATTAAAACCCAACATCGGGACCAGTTTGCCAGTCATCATGCCTGGTTAGAGGCTATCACTACCGACTATTATGATCCAATGTATCTGTATCAATTAGATAAGCGCAAGCATCGCATCGCGTTTCGAGGCAACCACCATGAAGTTATCCAGTGGTTGCACGACAAACAATAGTTTCTAGCGCGGTTGCATCCTCACTCCACCATCTAGGCGAATAGTCTCACCATTTAGATAGCTGTTTTCAATAATATGCACGACCAACTGACCGAATTCAGAAGGCTCACCAAGACGTTGTGGAAAAGGGATATTAGCAACAATACTATCCTGAACATTTTGTGGCGCTGCTAGCATCAGTGGTGTCGCCATTACCCCAGGAGCGATTGTGTTGACACGAATACCCGATTTAGCTAAGTCTCTAGCCATAGGCAAAGTCATGCCAACAATGCCGCCTTTAGTTGCTGAGTATGCAACCTGACCCATCTGCCCATCGAATGCGGCAATAGATGCGGTGTTTACGATAACGCCACGTTCAGTTTTTTCATCTGGCTCGTTTTTCAACATAGCTGCGGCAGCACAACGAGATACATTAAAAGTACCTATAAGATTGACTTCGATAACTTTGCGATACAAATCAAGATCATGAGGCTGACCTTCACGATTGACGGTCTTAGCCGCAATGCCAATACCTGCGCAATTAATGCAGACATCCACTCGCCCAAGGTCTGCCAAAATTTTCTCAAAGGCATTTTCAACAGCTGGACCATTGGACACATCAAGCTGGATGTATCGAACAGACTTAGCACCAAGTTCATTAACCGCCTGCTGTCCGGCACTCTCATTCATATCAAATATCACCACCTGCGCGCCGCCATCGACTAGCAACTGCGTCGCGGCACGACCAAGACCAGAGGCTCCTCCGGTAACTACCGCCACTTTATTTTGTAAATTCATGATTGCGTCTAAGCTCCCTATTATTTTACCTTTTGCACTAAAACAAAGGGTGGGATAACCACCGCCCAATGCTCAACATTACTCTCATACCAGTCTAACGCCTGCTGGTCATTAATTTCGAATAGTGTTTTGTCGGCCAACCAAGCCTGAACCTTAACTGTGTCGTCTTGATGAAAAGCCACAGCAATGTTAATTAGATCTGCTCCCTCCGCAACCGCCAATAGGTTGCCCGCAGCATAGTGCTTTTGCAGCTCGAGCCAATTTATCTTAGCGGTTTCTTTGTTTAATCGCTGTACTAAGGCGTTTTTTTCTTCCAATGATTTTTTCGGCATGGTTATTATTGAGAGGCTATACCGTCCAGTTAACAAAATTCCGTAACAGCTGCAAGCCCGCGTCAGCACTCTTTTCTGGATGAAATTGCACCGCAAATAAATTATTGAGGCTCAATGCAGCCGCAAAGTCCACGCCGTAATTGCAGGTCCCCGCCACATGAGGATTGTCCGCCAATGCGGCGTAGTAGCTGTGCACAAAATAAAATTGACTGCTCTGCTTTATACCCTGCCAGAGTGGGTGATCAATAGTTTGTTGCACATTATTCCAACCCATGTGCGGCACCTTAAGCCTATCGCCCTGATCATTTTGATGATCTTGACCAAAGAACTTAACCTTGCCTGGCAGTAGTCCAAGACAGTCGACGCCTTGGTTTTCTTCACTGTGCTCTAGCAATGCCTGCATCCCAATACAGATACCTAGGACCGGTTTTTCTTTGGCTGCTTGCCTAACCACATCACCAACTTTAAGCCGCTGTATTTCAGACATACAGTCACGAATTGCACCCACCCCAGGAAACACCACTCTATCGGCGCTAGCCACTATATTAGCGTCAGATGTCACGGACACCTGGGCCTCAGGGCAAACATACTCCAGCGCCTTAGCCACGGAATGAAGATTACCCATTCCGTAGTCAATGACAGCAATATGGTTAGAATACGTGCTCATAAATGTTTTGACACCCTGGGTAAAGCAACCAGCCTTAAGCCGCTAGCTAAAGGTGACCCTTAGTAGTGGGCAATACCCCTGCCATGCGTTCGTCTGCAGATGCAGCCATTCGCAAGGCGCGACCAAAGGCTTTAAAAATAGTTTCAACCTGGTGGTGAGCATTAGCACCTCTGAGGTTGTCGATGTGCAAAGTGACCAGGGCATGATTAACAAACCCTTGGAAAAATTCGCGGGTTAAATCAACATCAAAACCACCAACTTGGCTCCGCACAAAATCAGCTTTCATAATCAGTCCAGGACGACCTGAAAAATCCATAACAACTCTCGACAAGGCTTCATCCAAAGGTACATAAGAGTGCCCATAACGGGTTAACCCCTTTTTATCACCAATCGCCTCCGCGACGGCCATACCCAGGGTAATACCAATGTCTTCTACTGTGTGATGATCATCAATATGAGTATCGCCAGTCGCTTGAATATCTAGATCGACCAAACCATGCCGCGCAATTTGATCGAGCATGTGATTTAAAAATGGCACTGGCGTTTCAAGGTTTGCCTTACCTGTGCCATCCAAATTAACACTAATGGTAATCTGCGATTCAAGTGTGTTGCGGGTCACAGTCGCCGTACGTTGAGTCATCTTATGCTCCAGTTTGATATTTTCAGGGCCGCAGTATACCTGAAAATAACCTATTTTTTCGATCCATTACTAGCTTTTAGGGCAAGCACACTGATCGGCAATCGGGACACAAACATCTCATTAAGGTAAACTATCGCCTGAATTTACTATGGATGGGAAAGCCACTGCATGGAGAATATTAGTTTGTCTAGACTGATGAAATGGTTGATGACCGCGGGCCTGACACTGGCTGTTATAGCGGCTCTGTTAGCTATGATCCTAAGCAGTCTAATTGACCCCAATGACTATAAATCCGATATCGAAAATGCGGCCCAACAAAAGGGTATTAAATTATCCATAGAGGGTGATCTGGCACTTAAGGTTTTCCCAAAGTTAGGTGTTGCAGTGACAAACATTAACTTCTCAGACGGTCAAAATATCGCAGGCCATATACCCGAGCTGAATATCAACCTGGGGTGGTTGGCATTGGTGAGCGGCAATCTCAGCCTTACCAATCTACCCATTGATTCAATCAGCCTTGCAAAGGCAACTTTGCAATATTCCACCGCTACTCCCCTGCCACTGCAATTCGACCAGATCGAACTCACCCTTAATGATCTTTCCTTTAATGGCAATGATTTTAATATTAATCTATCGGCTCAAGTACTGAAAGGTTTACCTCTGTCATTTAGTTCAACCGCTCAAGTCAATATTCAGGATCAAAAGGTTAGCCGAGTCGCGGTCCGTAACTTCACTTTTGTAGCCGATGAAATTACCTTGAAAGGCAGCGTTGATGCTGATCTTACTAGGCAAGAAATTAGAGGATCCGTCGCCAGCTCTTCAATTAACCTGCAAAAACAGATCTCTACTATTCAAAAACATCTGCCGATTTTTACACCACCCTCGATGTCCAGCAACAAGGCCTTGAGCAATGTTAGCTTTAAGAGCGAATTCAATATTAATCCTTGGGGCTATTCCCAGTATTCACATAAGCTAGTGCTGGATGGACAAACGTTTGATATCGACCTGAGCGCCGATCAAAGTACTAACCAGATGTCCATCTACCTGAAAGGGAAAAGCCTTAAATTAGTTGACTACTTGCCATCATCGGCTCAGAGCACTAACGACGGCACCCAAGCGCCTGCTGCAATTTTTGCTCCTCTGGCAGTGCCATTTATGTTGTGGGGCGGTGAGAGCAATGTAGAACTGGCGATAAATAATATCCAGCTAGAATCATTCTCAGTGACTAACTTCTATGGCAAGGCATCCGGTTATCGTAACCAGCTAAGACTCTCTTCTTTAACTGCCGATATATTTGGTGGCCATATTAACGCCGTTGCCAGTATTGATCTAAGTGGTTCCACGCCTAGCTTCAGGCTAGTGCCCTCGGCTTATGATATTGATTTATCTCAGGCGTTGCTGGCAATGTCAAACTCTCATGACTTCACCGGCTATTTCAATATGGACGCCACCATTGAAGGGTCGGGCGCTAATATTTATGAGATCCAAAAATCTCTGCTAGGTAATGGTCAATTTACAGTGGTCACGCCATCCTATCGAGGGGTAAACATCGAAGAAACTATCTGCCAGGCCACTGCTCTGTTTGGCAACCGAGGCAGTTCACCTCAAACGTGGTCTGAAGGAACGCAGCTAAATGATATTACCGGCAACCTAGGGTTTATCAATGGAAAAATGCTGCTAACTGATATGACCACTGGCACTGGCAATTTAAAACTTAGCGGCCAAAGTGAGGTGCAACTGGTGGAGCAAAACTATATTTTGAACGCCACGGCTGTACTGGCAGGTGCCACTAGCAGTAACAACGGATGTAGGGTTAATAAGCGCCTACAAAATCAAGTCATTCCTTTTGTCTGCAAAGGCAGCTTCGGAGCTAACAATAACTCTGGGCAATCCGGCTGTACCCCAGATCAGAACGTAATTGGTGGCTTATTGAAAAACAGCCTGTTAGAGCAACTGGGTGAAAAATATCTAACAGCTCCCGACACTAGGGCGCCTATCAATGGCGACTCTATTCAAGATGCTTTAAAAGGCTTTTTTAAGAAAAAATTGGGCGATTCATGAAGGCTGCTGAGTTTCAGAAGGCAGTTCTCAATTGGTTCGACCAACATGGTCGCACCCACCTACCCTGGCAACAAAACACCTCCGCGTACAGAGTATGGGTGTCTGAAATTATGCTGCAGCAAACTCAAGTAAGTACCGTCATTCCTTATTATTTGCGGTTTATGGAAAGCTTCCCTAGCGTTAAAGAGCTAGCCGCCGCGCCGCTAGACGAGATACTGCATCATTGGACTGGACTAGGCTATTATGCCCGCGCCCGTAATCTACACAGAACTGCTCAACAGATTAGTAAAGAACTGAACGGTAACTTTCCAAGCACCGTTGAACAGCTATCTCAGCTACCCGGCATAGGCCGCTCTACCGCAGGGGCCATTAGCGCCATCGCGTTTCATCAACAAGCCGCCATACTAGATGGCAATGTAAAGAGAGTGTTGGCGCGCTTTGGCGCCATTAGTGGCTGGCCTGGTAAAGCCATCGTTGTGGACGCCCTCTGGGCCCTTGCAGAAAGCAACACTCCACACCATCGGATTGCCGATTACACGCAGGCAATGATGGACCTTGGTGCCACGCTCTGCACAAGGTCATCGCCTAA
>DGAQ01000074.1:76114-80350 GCA_002382445.1 Porticoccaceae bacterium UBA4026
CCGATTAGAAATACATGCTTTCTCATGATTAGGAATGACAAAGGCGAGCTGTTACTGCAACAAAACCCGCCAACGGGTCTTTGGGGTGGACTCTGGGTATTTCCCCAGTGTGATACGGCAGGCTGTATTGATCAGGCATTAGAGGAGCTTGGCGTTAATGCACACGGCTACAGTGTGCTAGATGCAAAACGTCATACTTTTAGCCACTTTCATCTTGATTATCATCCTATTGAGGTAAATGTGGGCGCAGCAGAGGTTTTCCAAGATAGAGTCTGCGAGAAAGACAATCAGGTCTGGTATAACCCGCAAAAGCCTATATCATTAGGCATGCCGGCACCGATTAAAGCTCTGTTCAACGAACTTAATCCGTAGGCATACAAAAATATCACACGAGGTTGCTATGGCGCGTACAGTTTTATGTCGCAAACTAAAAAAAGAACTCCCCGGATTAGACATGCCCCCCTTCCCTGGTCCTAAAGGTGAAGAGATATTTAGCTCTATTTCCAAAGATGCTTGGGCTGAGTGGATGACTCATCAAACAACCCTGATCAATGAATTACGTCTTAATATGATGGACGTATCGGCAAGAACCTACCTCTCAGAACAACGAGAAAAGTTCTTTAGTGGCGAAGAAGTGGATCAAGCCGAGGGATACGTCCCACCGACCGAATAATTCCTTGACGGATAGTAGATCAAACGCTTTAATACGCGCCTCCTGCGCAAGCGTCAGAAGTGTTGTAAGGCCCAGATAGCTCAGTCGGTAGAGCAAAGGATTGAAAATCCTTGTGTCCCTGGTTCGATTCCAGGTCTGGGCACCAATCATACAAGCAGCCCTCTACGTCACTAGACATAGAGGGTTTCTTTTTTTTAGACTGCACACACGGGTCTAAAGCATGGACATTATTTTTTACTCAACCGAGTCTATGGCCTGCTGTTTTAATTAAACCGCCATCAGATGTGATAGTTTCACCTACTGTGTATGCACCGGCTCTTGAGCAAAGAAATATTGCAAGACCAGCAATATCTTCTGGCGTTCCAACTCTTCCTCGGGGATTTGCGTCTGCAATTACTGAGTAGTCAGAATTAACAGCTAAACCAAGCATAGCGCTAGGATATGGACCCGGAGCAATTGCATTAACCAAAATATTTTCTTTAACCAGTTTTGTAGCCAAAACTCTTGTTAAATGATGAACAGCTGCCTTAGAAGTACTATAAGAATAGGTTTCAAAAGCGGGTACATTAAGCCCATCGATTGACCCAATATTTATCACTCTTGAAGGATCTTCGGTTGAGGCATTTCTCGTAAGAAGTGATTTTAATTTTTGAGTTAAGAAGAAGATACTTTTAACGTTAAGGTCCATCACTTTATCCCAACCTGCTTCCGAGAAATCTTCAAATGTTTCTCCCCATGCAGCACCAGCATTATTAATTAGAAAATCTATGCCGTCTTCTCTTTCCGCTATTTGTTGCGCAAACAATTCTATTCCTTCCATTGAACTTAAGTCACAAGGAATTGCAATGCATTCTCCATCATACCTTTCACTTAATTCTTGAGCTTTTTGTATTAAGGGAAGTTCTTTTCTTGCTGATATATAAACCTTTGCCCCGTTAGCCAAAAATCCTGCAGTGATCATCTCGCCTATTCCTCTAGAACCTCCAGTCACGATTGCTACCTTTCCTTTTACGCTAAATAATTCACTAATTTTCATTTTTTAAGCTCCTGTGTTTGCCCTATCTATACTGTAAAATCAAAAAGTAAAAACGTCATTCGGCGTATTTGTAACTCCCTTTTAATACCAACTATTCTGCACCGTTTTTAACTAACCAAAGTCCTTCTTTCCTTTCAGCTGGTTAGCTCATTACTGCTTACCAACTTTGAAACCAAGTATACAAAGTCAAGTAATGGGATTCCGGGCATGATACAAATAGCGCCATTAATTTGGCGCCAATGTACCCTTAATATTGACCATTTCAACGCAATATTTTTACTTTCCTTAGAAAAATTAGACTATTTTTGAGCCTAACTTGAACAGTTTTTGGCGTCGAAATTTTCGATTCATTAGTTGAAACGTTGAGTCTGACCGTGCTCGATATTCCCTATTAGGTTGCATTCCCTAAAAGCATATTCACCAGCATGTCTGCATGGGTTTCAATGACATCTTCATTGCGTGGATTGAATCCGAATAGGCGCTTACATTCAGGCTCGAAAGAAAAAATGGTAGCGCTGGCACTGACCATAATATAGTACCAGTGAGCGAATTCGCGAGCGCTGAGATTGAGAATTTTTCTGACATGTTGCTCAAGTTGCAAACTGCCTGGGCGGATATGGTTTTCAACTAAATAATCAATACGCCAGCTTTCCTGCCTAGCTTCTTGAGCCATTAAACGACTCAGTTCTGGATGTTCTGCATAAAAGCGCACGTAAAATCGAATCATCAAGGCTAGGCCCTCACGATCGGAAATATCTTTCATCATGTCCAAACGCATATCTCGCTGAGCGTCAATTTGCTGAAAGGTGAAGTCCGCTACTGCTTTCCAGAGATGTTCTTTATCACCAAAATGATAAGCCAGCATGCCGCGGTTAGCGTCAGCAGCAACTTCTATATCGCGGACGGACACTGCATCAAAACCTCGTTCGGAGAAGAGAGGAACTCCTGCGGTGATTAAGTTAGCACGAGCCACTTCCGTACGCTCTTGGATGCGACGAATTCGGCCAGCGGGTAACTCTTCAGATTGAAATTGACTCATAGCTCACGCCCAGTTAGATGACATGATTATAGGACTTCAATCGCTAATGTCTAGATGCATTATTGCTTCTGGAATGCCACCATGCAACATACATTAAACCTGTTGACGATCAGGTTTATAATTGATATCTTTGCTAATAGACCTTTTTAGTAGCTTTAATAGTGTCTATAGATGGGTTTAGTGGAGCCAATTAAGGCCTCGCAGTTGCGGGTCTAATAGTGCCATTAACGAAAATATAAATTTCAAGGGGAGTTCAGAAATGCAAAATCAATATCATAAGTCTACGCTGTTTTGCGTAACGGCAATCGCGGCCAGTGTAGCGGCCACCAGCGTTAGCGCTGCAAATGATCGGCCAATGTTAGAAGAAATTATTATTACTGCAGAGAAGCGTGAAGCCTCTGTGCAAGACACATCCTTAGCAATAACCGCAATGGGTTCAGATCAACTTAAAGATCTAAATATTGTCACTCAACAAGATATTGCTAACTTTACACCTAACATGTCGTATCAAGAATCGGCTGGCGGTGGTGAAGGCAATCGTATCTATATCCGTGGCGTTGGTCGTGAAACCAGTAGTACCGGCACTGATCCTGGTGTTGGTGTATACAATAACGGCTTCTACACTACCGAAGCTGGCGTATTAAGTGGCTCTTTCGATCGGATTGAGCGCATAGAAGTGTTGCGTGGCCCTCAGGGCACAATGTACGGCCGTAACACCACTGGTGGTGCAATCAACGTGGTTGCTAAGAAGCCGGGTAAAGACTTAGAGCATATCGTCCGGTTGAGACGCGGCAATTACAATATGGTGAATGCTGATGTTACTTCTAGCGGTCCTATCATTGACAAGGTGGGATACTTGGTTCATTACTCAACGTTGGAGCAAGACAGCTTTTTCACCAATGTTTCTGGTCCAGATCCTAAAGGCACTGATTCAGATTACATGGAAGCTCAGCTAGATGTTGATTTCACCGATAGTATTAATTGGAACATGCGTTACTTCAGTGCCAGTTTTGACAACGAAACGCTAGAGCGTAATAAGCTTGATGGCTATCGCAATGAGGTGGGCGCTCCATCCAAGTTGGGTGCATTGGTCATTAATCCTGAGCTATTTTCACCGCTGGCTACAGCACCTACCGATCCTTTTGAAATAAGTTCAGATATGGTTGGTTTTGTTGGTATTGATGATCAAAGAACCTATCAGTCAACGCTGACCATTGATACTGATGCCATGCAGATTAAAATTCTCAATGGTTATCAGGATTACAGCTGGTACGGTGAGAAAGATTTTGATGGCACCGCTAGTCCAGTGTCTTATGTCGAGAAAATCGGCCAGGCTGAAACCAACAAGCAGCATGAAATTCAGTTTATTTCTAATGGTGATGGCGATGTTAGTTGGGTAGCGGGACTGTTCTACTACAACGTTAGTTTAGATCAGCCATACACTTTGACCGATGCGGCTAATCCTTGGTTGATTGGCGCCACAACTAA
>DGAQ01000010.1:0-223 GCA_002382445.1 Porticoccaceae bacterium UBA4026
AAGAGCTTGGAATGGTTGATGCGAAAGTGCTTAAAGTCACTCACATCCAGCACATTATACCCTCGCCAACAATCAGAATAGACGATGCTATCAGGCGTGACTTTACGCTCAATAATGGGGTATAAAGTCGCGGAGCTAGCATCAGGGATGATCTTCGTGTAGACCCTTTCACCTCGTTTCAACAGGCCAAATACTGGTATTTTACCTGCGGCTCCTCGACCAC
>DGAQ01000010.1:531-2657 GCA_002382445.1 Porticoccaceae bacterium UBA4026
TTCATTGCTCTCTTGCTCAAGTTCATAGGCAATAATTTCACGTAATCTGTGAAAATAATAGGCTGCTGTAGATTTATTCACACCAACCAAAGTAGCTGCCGTTCGTGCCGTTGATCCTGACACAAAATACTCAATTAAACGATCTTGTTTATAGTTGCTTAAACGACACTTTCTCTAAGGTGGTCCTGATTGTTTGGACAGTTTGGCAGCGATATTAAGGTGTATCCTGTTTCATATTATGCTGCCATTTCTTGTGTTTTATGACATGGGATTAATCCCATGTCATAAAATTGTTTTCTTGATTGCCAGTAAGCCTCATGCGGAGTAGCCCCGTCAAGGGAAGAATGGGGGCGGATCGTATTATAAAAATCTATCCAGTCCATGATAACCCGTCTTGCTTTAAATCCATCACTCATTTCAGTGAGATAAATAGCTTCATATTTAAGACTGCGCCATAGCCGCTCAATGAAGATGTTATCCAAATACCGTCCACGCCCATCCATAGATATTCTAATATCTGCATCTTGCAAGACGCCTGTAAAAGCCTGACTGATGAACTGACTGCCTTGATCCGTGTTGAATATCTTTGGTGGGCCGTACCGATCAATAGCCTCTTTTAGAGCTTCGACACAGAAGTCGGCATCCATCGTGTTTGATAGGCGCCAGCTCAGCACATGGCGAGTAGCCCAATCCATCACTGCCACCAGATACAGAAAACCCTTTTGCATCGGGACATATGTAATATCTGCACACCACACATGGTTGGCCTCAGTGATTGGTAATTTACGCAGGAGGTAAGGATATATCTTATGTTGGGGGTGAGGATCGCTGGTTCGCGGCTTGCGGTAAATCGCCTGTAAACCCATGAGCCGCATTAACCGCCGAACACGATGCCTGCCGATAGATATGTCTTCTCGCTGCAAGACAGTTGTCATCTGGCGGCTACCAAAGAAAGGATAAAGCATAAAAAGTTCATCCATACGATTCATGATTGCCAGTGTTTCTTCGGATGCTGCCTTGGGCTGATAATAAAAGCTACTGCGGCTGATCCTCAGAGCCTTACACTGCTTGGCGATGCTGAGAACTCCGTGGTCACAGTTCACCATAGCTTTGCGTTCGCTGTGGCTCATTTCTTGAGCCCGCTTTCCAAAAAACTATTGACCATAGTCAACTCCCCAATCTTGGCATATAGGTCCTTAACCTCTGCATCAACATCACGGGCTCGGTTGGCCTTCTTGTTATCAAAGGTCTCGTCAAGACCATCAATCGCCTGCTTCTTCCATGTACTGATCTGGTTGGGGTGAACCTGATAATGCGCGGCAAGTTCCTGAATGGTTTGATCTCCGCGCAAAGCGGAAAGTGCTACCTTCTTCTTAAAGGCTGTCGTAAGGGTGCGTCTTTTAGTCATTATAATGTCTCCAAATTTACGTTTGGATACACCTTAACAGACTGTCCAGTTTTTTAGGACCACCTCATAAGGTTTATGCAAAATGAAGTATAATAGAATTTATTCATTTATGCGGTGTAAGCTTGCCTATCTAATAGAGTTGGTTATAATTCTTGTTTTTTAAATTTAATTTCTTGTAAACATATAGTTAAATGTTATCCGCAGGAATTCTGAAGGTTATAAAATGAGTAAAAATACAGCAATCGTAGGAATAATAATGGGGAGCCAATCGGATTGGCCTGTTATGAAAAAAGCGGCCTCCGTTCTTGAGGAATTAGGCGTACATTTTGAAACACAAATCGTTTCTGCTCATCGTACGCCGGATAGATTGTTTGAATATGCCAAATCAGCCAAGCGAAGAGGGTTAAAAGTTATTATTGCCGGTGCGGGTGGTGCTGCACATTTGCCAGGAATGGCCGCTTCAATGACAATTTTACCGGTGCTCGGAGTCCCTATCGAAAGCAAAGCTTTAAAAGGTATGGACAGCCTGCTTTCAATAGTGCAGATGCCAGGCGGCATACCGGTTGGTACTTTGGCAATTGGCGAGGCCGGGGCCAAGAATGCGGGATTGCTCGCGGCTTCAATAGTTGCTTTAAGCGATACAATTGTTGCTGCTTCTTTGGAGAAGTGGCGGGAAGAGCAGACAAACTCAGTTGCCCAAACACCTAAAGATTAAATG
>DGAQ01000020.1 GCA_002382445.1 Porticoccaceae bacterium UBA4026
CTCTGTTTTTACAGGGGTTTTTTGTATCTGATGCTGCGGTTATTAGAAGAGTTACACCTCAGCTAGTATTACTTTAACCTTTAGAACATCTAGCCAGTATCTTTTGGTCATTGTTTGAGGTCGTTAATTGATAGGCCAATTTTACCGAATGGTACTTGATTACATATTCACACCACCGCACGATCTTATAATCTAACCCTTTACCGTCATTTGACCGCATCAAAAAGTCTTTAGGAGCTGCCGACCCTTTAGAACTATTCACGCGGCCACATGACGGCACATGGTCAGACCTATCATTGGCAAAGCGTTTCTTCTTAGCTTGTCTCCAACTGGCCGCACCGCTCTGGTATGTGTCCTTTCACCATTTTCACCTGTATCATGAAAAAAGAAGACGACGGGATAATTTTCCTCTGAGGGGTTTTCTGGGTAACGTATCAAATAAGGACGATCTAGCAACAGGCCGTCAATTGTCTGGGTGATAACCTTTACTTCGGATGTTGGGTTTTCCTCAGAAACTGGAGCTGGCACTTGATTGGACGCTACAGGCTCAATAATTAGAGCAGAGGAACCTCCCCCTCAAGCACTTAACATTAAAATAAAAAACCAAAGAACTACTTTTTTATCATAATTGTGCCCAAAGAGATCTGATCAATACCATTGAAGGCCACCACCTAATTACTGTAGCGGAGCAAGCCGTAATTCGGCGATATTTTGGCTACCCGTCAGGAACATTGCCCAGCGTAATTGTTCCTGCAATATTGAGATTTTTCCCATAACAGCGTCAGTGGAGTCTAGGGCTGGGGCTAAAAATGGTTGAGCCAAGGCGGTCATGTGCGCACCTAGCCTAATACAGCGAGCTATATCTAGACCATGGCGTACACCACCGGAACCTATCACCCGCAAAGTAGGACAAGCGGCCTGAACTGCCGGTATAAGTTTGACTGTATCCATGCCCCAGTCGATAAATGGCGTGGCAATTTCTCGCTCACGAGCAGAGCTGTTGCGTGCCAATTCAATACTGGCCCAGCTAGTACCTCCGCGACCAGCGACTTCAATCCACTGCACACCGGCATCCAGTAATCTTTTCGCACTACCTGGACCTATACCAGCACCCACTTCTTTAACAATAATGGGTACCGAGAGTTTGAGTGCACAGTGTTGGATCGCCTCTAGTACTAAGTTCCAGTCGCGATCGCCATTAGGCTGTATAAGTTCCTGCAGTGGGTTGAGATGTATCACTAGCCCATTGGCTTGAATAGAATCAACTGCTCTTTGAGCCAAATCGAGTCCATGCTGCTGTAATTGGGTAGCACCCAAATTACCCAACAAAATAGCCGATGGTGCCCAGCGTCGAATGTTTTGGAGCATACCCAGCTCTAGGGCAGCCCTCTGAGAGCCCAAAGCCATAGGAATGTTAGCGGCCTGAGCGGCCTCCGCAAGATGCTGATTGATGCGCTCAGCGTTATCACAGCCGCCAGTCATGGCACCAATTAAAAATGGTGCCGCAGTCTCCATCCCTAAAAAATTACTGGCGAGTACTATTTCATCTAAGGCTAATTGTGGTAGTGAATTTGGTTCAAAATTTACCCTATCAAAACCAGAGTCCTTTTGAGCCTGGTGACCAGATTGAAGCGCTAATGCAATATGATCTGCTTTTCGATCGCTTATATCAGCCATTACCCTAGTGCTCCAGATTCGTTAGCTCTATCAGCATAATCGACCAAAAGCATGTGTGGGAGTGTAACTGCAGCTAGGCCGATAAAGGTTATTTGTATCGAAGATTCAGTCGCCCCACTATTTAAATACAAGAAAGTAATAGCTACGCTAACCCAAGCAAGCAGCGTATAAATAAATGCTTCTCCAAGACTACGGCTACGCTCTGACTTATCTAAGCTCCGCCACAATCGTCGAATATGGCCGGGGCTATGCCAAAAACAGAAATAGAACGCAAAACTGACTAATGGTGGCAGCACATATACTAGACCTATCAGGACCATTAGACTCAGTAATGACTGGCGATATTGCTTATTATGGTAGGCATAGACACAGTAGGCGATACAACTGAGAACCCAGAGGGGAAATAGACTGGTGACGATATCCATCAATAAAGGAATCGATTCTGGGCCCACAAGAGTGGTAAAAATAGGTGCCACCAGGTCGGACTGTAGACTGGGAATTGCGATGCAAACAAGACCACCATGAGCAATCCATGGTAGCCATTCGGTACCTGATTCGGCAATATCACTGGCGCCGAAATGTACGGCCGAAATAAGTAAAAATAGTCCAAGGCTTAGTACTGGCCACAGCCACCAACAGCCCACAACTAGAGCAGATAGCACTACATAGGCGGCATGAAAACTTAGCCAAGCCCTCCACCCAGTTGGCCAGCCAACACGGCGTGCTACCGCACCGTCCAGCCCACCATGGGGCACACCCAATAACAGTACCGCGATCAAGGCCGCTGTATCCAAGCCAGTCATAAGCGCAAAACCTGTTTTAAAAAAGGAATTTTCGGCATCGCCAATATCACCTTAGCCCAGTCAAGGCATGTAGCACCACCGAGCATAAACCGTGCAAACCCATTGCCATCTAAGGCCTTTGCAGTCCTCATCATCAACGACACGCCCAGTTCTGGCTGTGTCATTAGCACGCCATTAAAAATCTTATCCATCCGCAGTAGCGCTGGCGAGATCGGTGCTGGCACACTAAAGTCACCGCGGTTGATGCCCTGTACCAATTTATTTATTTGACCCTGAATGCCACTAAACGCATAACCGGAGGATAGTCTAACTGCACCACTAGCGGCACCAATACGAGTAAGGTTGTCGTTTGGTGGCCTGACCGACTCCATGGGTATAACGCCCGCTTCTTCGCCCAAGGTCTCTTCTATTTCGATATTTTGTTGTTTCAGCCATTGCCGGATAGCCGTTCGGTACCATTCTTTATCTTCTAGGCTACTAGAGATCATGGTTGACTCAATCAATAGCCGGCGATCTGAAAATGGCAGAGCATACATAAAGTGTAGCCCACGCGATTGGTCGACACGAAAGTCCATTAAGGTCGCAATTTCAGCATCACAGATTGGTGTTTTCGTGCGAATATCCCAGCCTAAAAAGTGCTGCTTTAGGCTGTCATCCGGCACTTTGGGCGGCCGACTATCATAGAGATTTGCGGCACTATAGTGTCGATCGTCAGACACAAATGACCCGCCACTACCCTCTGAAACAATATTGTTTGCTGATGCTCGAATAAGCTCCACAGAGCTTGCCAACCTATTCTCACAGTCAGCAATGTACTGAGCTGAAGACAGGCTCATATAACGATATTGGTCACTAATATGGCGCACTTCAGTATGATGATCTATCAAACGCCACTCTCTCCAACTGCCCTTGGTCGCATAGATAAGCTCGGTTTGTTGATCAGGTTTTGCCCACAGCGCCCAGCTACAGTCGCGCTCAGAGGGTGTGTGCGGCTCAACAATAACGGTAGAAAAATTATTAAGTTTAGCGGCCAAAGTAATCCCGGCGCTGCCACCACCAATAATGGCGATATCTACCTCGATAGCTTTTGTCGATAGCTTATTAACTGTCGACACCGGCTAGCCCCCTAAGTGGTGCATGCAGTTGGGTTTTATGGTCCGGCACAGATACTGGTGTTAGGTCTGCGATACTGCGCAGACTGAGCAGAAGTTTCTCTCGTTTACCGACGAAAACTCTACCCTGCCACCAGCATAAGTTACGGCGTTTCAATAGCCAGCCAATCTGCCGATAAACCCGCAGCGCAATCGTAATGGCCAATCGCGTGCGAAAAGGCAGAAGTTGAATACCCAGCAAAGCGCTTTGATAATATTGTTCCGCCAAATCCAGCAACCGCTCAACGGCCGCACTAACTTGCGGCCGGCAGGTATCGTCCGCGATAGCTATTTGCGACGCGGATAAATCAACCCAGCTAGCGGGCAGATAGCGGCGACCCATTTTGGCATCTTCTAGAACGTCTCGGGCTATATTGGTCAGTTGCATAGCAATTCCTAGATCAATAGCAAAGCTTTGCGCACGCGGCTGTTGACAGTCCAGGACGCAGCACATCATTAAGCCCACCGTGCCGGCCACTGCATGACAGTAGCGCAGTAATTCCATCTCATCGCTGACAGCGGTGGGTTGTTGGTCTTTAAGCATGCCATCAAGCAGCTCCTTCGCCGCTGATAGGGGAATGTTATTCTCACTAGCAAACTGAATAAAGGATTCTATTTCCGGGCCTGCCGGTCGATTTTCGCCCTGTAAACGGGCCCGGATATCTTCGAGAGTATGCTCGCGGTCAGGAAGATCACCATCCGCTAAGTCATCGACAAAGCGACAGAACTGGTAGAGTCGTGCGGCACGGTCTGCCAGTTTAGGGCCGAGAAATAGACTAGCCCAATAAAACGATTTGCCATGGTGTGCAAGAACCTGTTTGGCTAGCGGTGATATAGGCAGCGAAGGTTCTGTCATCTATCCTCCCGAGCCCACCTCAACACCAGTTAGCAGTTCCTCGACCACTTTAGCAGAACTAACAACTCCAGGCAGACCTGCACCTGGATGAGTACCTGCGCCTACAAAGTAAAGGTTGGATATCGCACTATCACGGTTGTGAAAGCGAAACCAAGCAGACTGAGTCAGTCGTGGCTCAATAGAAAAACCAGCGCCATGCATAGACCGATAATCTCGGGCAAAATCCTCTGGAGTCATCCAAAAAACCTCATCAATTACTGATGTTAGGTCTGGCAGTATCGTCTCTTCTAAAGAGCTAACAATTCTGTCCCGCAAGATTGGAGCCTCTTTTTCCCAGTCCACATCGCCTTGCAAGTTGGGCACTGGGCAAAGCACATAAAAAGATTCGCAATCTTTTGGAGCAAAGCTCTTATCTGTCGCCGTGGGCCGATGCACATATAAGCTAAAGTCCTCACTCATCTGCTTAGCATCAAAAATTTCAGCCAATAGCTCTTTGAACCGCGGCCCCATCCAAATACTATGATGAGCAACCTCAGGGTAGAGTTTCTTTGTGCCAAAATACAGAACAAAGAGGCCCATGCTGTATTGCTTTTTAATTCTCGGTAGGCGTCGTTTGGTCTTAGGTAATAAGTGTTCATAACAGGTTTCTGGATCGCCACCAAAGACAACAATATCTGCATCAATTACCTGGTTGTTGCTAAGCCGAACACCTTTCGCACGACGGTTTTCTACGATAATTTCGTCGACATCCGCCTCGAGTACAATATTAATCCCCTGGCGTTCCATGAGCGAACCTAATTCCTGTACCAACTTACCGGTGCCACCCATACAGAAAAACACGCCCCACCGACGCTCAAGATAATGGATCAATGTGTAAATAGCGGTTGTTTTAAAAGGATTGCCGCCCACTAACAAGGGATGGATAGAAAACGCTTGGCGGATCAAAGGGTGCTTTAAGTGGCTGTTCACCATCTGTGCAACCGTTCGGTAGCACTTTAGCAGTAACAGCGCAGGAACCTGTTTAAGCATGTCCCAAACGCGGGTAAAGGGTCGGTGAACCAACTGCTTAAAACCAACGTCATAGACCTTTTTAGATTGCTCCAATAATTTAAGGTAGCCATCTGCATCATCCGAACTGAAGCGTCGAATTTCCGTGAGTGTATCCTCGACAGAAGCACAATAGTCAAATTGACTACCGTCGGCAAAATGAAAGCGATAAAAAGGGTCAAGAGGGACAAAGTCCAGATGGTCCTCGAGCTTTTCATCGAATAGCTCAAATAGCTCATCAAACAGAAAAGGCGCTGTAATCACGGTAGGTCCGGCATCATGGCGATAGCCTCCGCGCTCAAATACCTGCGCACGACCACCTAGGCTGTCCAAACGTTCGAACAAACTGACCTCATGCCCTAAGGCTCTAAGCCTTAATGCTGTGGCTATACCCGCAAAGCCTGCGCCGATAACTACTACTTTTTGATCTGCCGCAGCCGTCGTTGACTTCAAGCAATCTGTCCTTGTTTTTTGATAGATGTTTTCTGCTTTACCGAGTCGACT
>DGAQ01000058.1:0-343 GCA_002382445.1 Porticoccaceae bacterium UBA4026
GATCATTGTTTTGCAAGCGGAAAGTGGATGGCTTTGTTTGGACCATTTTGATAATAGTGATTGGTTCCACAATCGTGGTCGGCTTAAATTGCAAACGGCCATGGGTCAAACCAGCTTCAATTTTTTTCAGCCCAAGTTTTTCGCCTACCAGCCTAAGCTCCGCTAGTCTAAATAAAGTTTTTGATGCCTCAGGGAGCAAGCCAAAGCGATCAATCATCTCTACTTGGAGTTCATGTAAGTCAGATTTTGATTGGCAGTCAGCCAGCCTTTTGTAGAGTGTTAGGCGCATATTTACATCAGGTAGATAGTCTTCTGGAATTAAGGCCGGCAGGTGCATGTTAAC
>DGAQ01000058.1:473-15893 GCA_002382445.1 Porticoccaceae bacterium UBA4026
AGGTGCATGTTAACCTCAAGACCTTGATTGAGTGCTGCATCGAAATCAGGTTTTGTGCCATTTCTAATAGCTGCAACGGCCCTATCTAGCATTTCTAGATAGAGGGTAAAACCAATGGCCTGAATATGACCGCTTTGTTCCTCACCCAACAATTCTCCAGCACCTCTTATTTCAAGGTCGTTAGTGGCAAGCGCAAAGCCGGACCCCAGTTGATCTGCGGCAGATATGGCTTCGAGTCTTTTAGTAGCATCCGATGTGATTTTGTGGTCTTGCGGAAGCATCAAGTAGGCGTAGGCTTGATGGTGCGATCTTCCCACGCGGCCGCGTAGTTGGTGCAGTTGAGCCAGACCGAATTTATCGGCGCGGTCGATAAGAATTGTGTTTGCGCTGGGTATATCGATACCCGTTTCAATGATGGTGGTGCACACCAGTACGTTAAAGCGCTGGTGATAAAAATCTGACATGACCTGCTCTAGATTGCGTTCACGCATTTGGCCATGGGCTATATTGATCCTTGCTTCTGGTACCAATGTGGCGAGTTCATCGGCAACTCTTTGAATGCTTTTGACGTCATTATGTAAAAAGTAGACTTGGCCACCGCGAAGTATCTCTCTTAGAATGGCCTCTCTAGTAACTCTTGACTCTTGCTTACGAACGAAGGTTTTTACCGATAATCGTTTGGCTGGAGGTGTGGCGATAATCGATAGGTCTCGGATACTGTGCATTGACAGATTTAACGTGCGAGGTATGGGCGTGGCGGTCATGGTTAAAATATCCACCTCAGTGCGCAAAGACTTAATCTTTTCTTTTTGTCTCACCCCAAAGCGATGTTCTTCGTCAATGATCATAAGACCCAATTGTTTAAAATTAATCTCAGCATGGAGCAGTTTATGGGTGCTGATTAATATGTCGACCTTACCTGACTCCGTATCACCAATCACTTTGGTCTGTTCTTTACCTGTTCTAAACCTAGATAATTCTTCAACATTCACGGGCCAGTTGGCGAAACGATCTCGGAAATTCTGCAGGTGTTGATGTGCTAGCAGAGTTGTCGGCACTAAAATAACTACCTGTTTGCCGCTATTAACCACAGTAAAGGCCGCGCGCATGGCAACTTCGGTCTTTCCAAAACCCACGTCACCACAGACCAACCGATCCATAGGTTGAGCGCTTAGCAAGTCCCGCCTAACCGCGTCGATGGCCTCCTGCTGATCTGCTGTTTCCTCGAACGCGAAGTCACTACTAAATTTCAGATAGTCTTGTTCGTTAGCTGAGCATGCAAAACCTTTGCGAGCGGCTCTCCTGGAGTAAATATCGAGTAGCTCAACGGCTGTATCTCGAACCTGTTTGGCGGCCTTTTGTACAGCCTTATCCCATCGGTCACTGCCAAGATGGTTTAGTGGTGCGGTAACCTGATCGCCTCCGCCGAAGCGGCTGATCAGATGCAAGGATGATACAGGTACGTAGAGTTTTGCATTATTGGCATAGGAGAGCATCAAGAACTCTTGCGCGGTCTTGTCTACATCTAAGGTTATCAACCCTTGGTAGCGGCCGACGCCGTGCTCTATGTGTACCACAGGGGCATTAATCTTTAATTCAGCAAGACTTTTGAAAATATAGTCTGGGGACTCGGACGCCTTTGACCGCCGCCGCCGCTGCATAACCTGTTGGCCAAATAGTTCGCCCTCTGTGATAAGGCTTAGGCCATGATTTGGGCAGACAATTCCTTGATCTAAGGGGTAGGTAATTATGCCGTAGGGCTGATCTGAATCGACAAATTGTTGCCAACTGAGAGTCTCTGTTGGATGGACTTGAATAGTCTTTAGTAAGTCAGTCAAAACCTCTCGGCGCCCAGAGGATTCGGCACAAAAAAGAATTCGAGGAGCGACACCGTTGACGTCAGACGTGGATAAAAACTGATGTAGCTTTAGAAGAGGGTTTGTTTGTTTCGCATTGACCGAGACATCAGGGACAGGCGTGATAACTGGATGCTGGAGGTGAGTAGAATGGTCATTTGATTGGCTATCAAGAATGGTTCTTGGACGTTTTTTTATTTCATGAAACACACGATCTACCGGCAGAAATATTTCCTCCGGTTTTAATAGTGGGCGTTCCGGATCAACCCCATATTCTTGGTATCGACTGTCGATGTCTTTCCAAAAATGTTCTGCTGCCTGTTCTATGCCGCTATTGGTGAATAGCTGTAAGTTGCTTGGCAAGTAGTCAAACAGTGTTGCAGTTTGCTCGAAGAATAGACTTAGGTAGTACTCTATTCCCTGAGGTGCAATCCCGTCTTTAATATCTCGATAGACTGGACATTTGGTGGGATCATGATCAAAGCGTTCATGCCAATTGTTCAAGAACAGGTTAATGGACTCTTTGTCCATCGGGAATTCTCTGGCAGGCAACAGCTGAATTTGTTCTACATTTTCCAAGGTACGCTGTGATTCTGGATCAAAAAGCCGCAGGGATTCTATATCGTCATCTAAAAGATCCATCCTGAAAGGCGTTTTAACACCCATTGGAAAAACGTCGATGATTGAGCCTCGAAACGCAAACTCCCCATGTTCATAGACGGTATCTACTCGCTTATAGCCTGCTCGCGCTAACTGGTCTTGCAACAGACTGCGATCTAGCTGGTCGCCAATGTTATAGCTGAAGGTTCTAGAGGCGACAAAATCAATAGGTGCAACTCGATGCATTAATGTGGTCATAGGGACGATCAGAACGCCATGATCCGCACTGGGCAATTTTGCTAAAGTTTGTAGGCGTGCCGAAACAATATCTTGGTGAGGTGAGAAAATATCATAGGGCAGTGTCTCCCAGTCAGGGAAACTGAAAATCGACAGATTTTGTTTTGCCGCGAAAAATGCTAACGCGCGACTTTGTGCGGTTGCCTGTCGCGCAGTTTCGGTAATCATCAGGGTTAAACCTGGATACTTAAGCGCAGCTTCGACGACGGCTAATGCTCTGCCAGATGAGGATAATCCGCCCCAAAGAGTTTTATCGCCGGGCTTGAGAGCGGGTTGTTGATTAAAAATATTCATAGTGGGGTGCTGTTAATCTCATTTTATACTGCTTTATCGGCGGCTATTCTACTTACCTAGGGCTATTAGTTGTAGAAATAATACGTATCTTGCTATTTAAAGGCTCGATTAGTTGCCTGTTTTGATTTCCTGTTCGATAATATCTGTAAATCACTTTATCTGCATAAGGACTCAATTCGTGGACGAACAGCAAAGACCCCTCCCGGACAATTTTTTCAAGGACTGGAAAGAAAGAGAAGCATTGGCAGAGGGAATGATCCCTTTAATCGGTAAATTATATCGCCAACATAATATTAGTACTTACATGTACGGCAACAGTATGGTCAACAAGTCAGTTACTGACCTGATGAAGGAGCATCGATTTGTTCGACAGGTCGAGCATAATGAGCTCTCTGAATTCGATACTTATCCAATGCTTGAAGGTATCTCCAAATTAAAGCTTGGACCCGCCCATATTGATTTGGGGAAATTAGTGGTTAAGTATCAAAAAAGTAACGGCAATGGGGCGAGTCTAAGTGACTTCCTAGACTCTGAGCTTGATGAAATTATAGGCTCTGACGTTAAACCTTTGCCTGAGCCTCAAGACGTTGTGCTCTACGGTTTCGGTCGGATTGGACGATTAATTGCTCGAATTCTGGTTGATAAAACCGGTGGTGGTGATGTACTGCGATTGCGCGCTATTGTTATACGCAAAGGAAAGTTGGACCATGACCTTGAGAAGAGGGCGGCCTTGCTTCGTAGGGATTCTGTCCATGGTCCTTTTAAAGGTACGGTTAGGGTTCTAGAGGAACAAAATACGCTGGTTGTTAATGGCAATCCGATCAAAGTGATTTATGCCAATTCCCCTGAAGAAATAGACTATAACGATTACGGCATTACTAATGCACTGATCGTTGACAACACGGGTGTTTGGAAGGATACCGCGGGACTTAGCGAACATCTGCGCCCGGGTGCTAGTAAAGTGCTCTTAACCGCTCCTGCTGACGATGATATTCCGAACATTGTTTACGGTGTCAACCATGATCAGATTACGCCAGATAGAAAAATCATTTCTGCGGCGTCTTGTACAACTAATGCAATTGTCCCCGTTCTAAAGTGTTTGTTAGATGAATTCGGCATTAACAGCGGGCATGTTGAGACCGTCCACGCGTACACTAATGATCAAAATTTGATCGATAACTACCATAAGGGTGGTCGTCGTGGTCGCAGTGCAGCTCTTAACATGGTACTTACATCAACAGGTGCCGCTAAAGCGGTTGGCAAGGTGATACCAGAGCTTAACGGAAAGTTGACCGGCAATGCGATAAGGGTGCCGACACCGAATGTATCTATGGCTATTTTAAATCTACAGTTGGGCCGAGATACCACCGTTAAAGAGTTGAATGAGTTTTTGCGCCAAAAGGCATTGCATTCGGATCTTCAGCAACAAATAGGTTACACAAATTCAACGGAAGCGGTTTCAACAGATTTTGTCGGATCACGACAAGCCTGTGTTCTTGACGCTCAAGCAACGATTGTCGAAGGGCGTAGCTGTGTACTATATTGCTGGTATGACAATGAATTTGGCTATAGTTGCCAGGTCGTTAGATGTCTGGAGAAATTTGCTGGTGTTGTTTGGCCAAGTTATCCTAAAGAGGCTTAATCTAAAGCTAATCAAGTGTCGTACAAAGCTTGGGGATCCTAGCTTTTTCTGGCTAAAAATTGTAGCCCATTCGTTGTTTCTAATGCTCGGCGAAAAAACATCGTCTTTTACGGTGATAAAGGAGGTTTAATTCGGATAAGCTGGCGTCTGGTGTCGTAGACCATTATACTTTCGCGCTCAAATTTCTCACTTAAGATCGCCGTCTGGTGTGGGCAGAAAATTGCTGGTGAGTAAAAGCGTAGTCGCTATAAATTCAATACTTTATTGGCTGTGTACGAATTTCGCTTACGCTTAACAGTCATTATATAAATGTGAACACTGGTAAACTCTATGATTAAAGTTCGTCGCGGTTTGGATCTTCCTATTTCGGGAGTTCCAGAGCAGGTAGTTTATGATGGCCCGGTCATCAGTCAAGTTGCTTTGGTCGGATCGGACTACCAAGGTATGAAACCGACTATGGCCGTGCGGGAGGGGGACCGGGTTAAACTGGGTCAACTGTTGTTTACTGACAAGAAAAATTCATTTGCACGCTATACCGCACCTGCTGCCGGAACAGTAACTGCCATTAACCGTGGTGAAAGACGCGCTTTCCAATCCTTAGTCATTGATATCGATGGCGATGCTAGTGAGTCTTTTAATAGATACGCCGCGGAGCAACTGCACACTCTTAGTCGAGCTGAGGTTACTGAACATTTGGTCAAGTCGGGGCAATGGACTGCTTTACGAACCAGGCCATTTTCGAAGGTGCCAGCCGCCGACAGTAATCCCTCCTCTATTTTCGTTACGGCCATGGATACTAATCCTTTGTCAGCGGATCCCTCGGTGATCATCAAACAGCGAGTGGAAGATTTCACCAGTGGACTAAGGATCCTTACTCGACTGACGGACGGACCGGTCAACCTATGTGTTGCTCCTGGTTCGAAGATCTCCGGTGATGATATTGAGGGCGTTAGGGCAATTGAGTTTGGTGGCCCGCATCCTGCCGGTTTAGCCGGCACCCATATTCATTTGGTTGACCCTGTCAGTGCCGATAAAACAGTCTGGTCCATTGGTTATCAGGACGTCATCGCCATTGGTGTATTGTTTACTACGGGTCACATTGATGTTCGCCGAGTAATCGCTCTTGCAGGACCTCAGGTAATACAACCAAGACTGCTAGAAACACGCTTAGGTGCGAACATCAATCAATTGGTTATTGGTGAGCTTAAAAATGATGAAAACAGGGTGATTTCTGGATCAGTTCTTTCAGGACGTCACGCGGTGTCAGAATTTGCCTTTTTGGGTCGTTACCATAGTCAAGTTTCTGTTATCGAAGAGGGGCGAAATCGACAATTTTTGCATTACCTACGCGCGGGGGTGAATAAGCATTCCGCATTACCGGTGTTTATTTCATCTCTATCCAAAAAGCTATTTAGCATGACCACAAGCACTAACGGAAGTGAACGAGCTATGGTGCCCGTGGGTGGTTATGAAAGAGTCACAGCTTTGGATATTTTACCAATACAGCTGTTGCGTTCACTTATTGTCGGTGACACTGAGATGGCCCAAAAACTGGGTTGCCTAGAACTGGATGAAGATGATATGGGTCTTTACACCTACGTCTGTGTTGGAAAGTACGAGTACGGTCGCATCCTTCGAGATAATCTGTCCAAAATTGAGAAGGAGGGTTAAGACTATGATGCGTAATCTCCTCGACAAATACGAACCACATTTCCACAAGGGCGGTAAGTGGGAAAAGTGGTATGCCTTATATGAGGCAATTGACACAGGCCTGTTTAAGCCTTCAGATGTCACAAAAAACAGCTCTCATGTGCGCGATGGTATCGATCTAAAGCGTGTAATGATCACAGTTTGGGTCGCTACATTCCCAACGATGTTTTTTGGTATGTGGAACATTGGCTTTCAGGCTAACACCATTATGGCCGAGATGGGTATGTTGTCTCAAGAAGGTCTGCGCGGCCTTTTCATTGGTCTACTCGCGGGTTATGACGCCACTAGTATGTGGGACAACATAATTCACGGAGCCGCTTACTTCTTACCCATCTACATGACTACATTTATTGTTGGTGGAATATGGGAAGTCTTATTTGCCAGCGTGCGTGGCCATGAAGTCAATGAAGGATTTTTTGTAACATCTATTTTGTTTGCGCTCTGTTGCCCACCAGATTTACCCCTGTGGATGGTTGCTATGGGGATTAGTTTTGGCATTGTAATTGGTAAAGAAGTCTTCGGTGGTACCGGCAAAAACTTTCTTAATCCAGCCTTAACAGGTCGAGCATTTTTATATTTCGCCTATCCAGCATACATGAGTGGCGATGCGGTTTGGACCGCTGTCGATGGCTACACAGGGGCCACTATGTTGTCGGTTGCTTCAGCTCAGGGTGTTGCCGCCCTCGAGCAGACCGCTAGTTGGTCACAATCTTTTATCGGCACCATACAGGGGTCTATTGGTGAAACCTCAACCCTTGCCATTTTGATGGGTGCAGCCTTACTACTAATTACCAAAATTGCTTCTTGGCGCATTATTGGTGGAGTATTGATTGGCTCTGCTCTTTTGGCAACTTTATTTAATAATATTGACTCAACCAATCCGATGTTTGCCCTGCCGTTTTATTGGCATTGGGTTATCGGAGGTTTTGCCTTTGGTGCTATCTTTATGGCAACGGATCCCGTTTCTGCGGCAATGACTAACACTGGAAAATTTTGGTACGGCATGCTGATTGGAGTGATGGTAATCCTGATTCGAGTGGTTAATCCCGCGTTTCCAGAGGGCATGATGCTGGCTATCTTGTTTGCAAACTTGTTTGCACCGCTTATTGATCATTTTGTGGTTAATGCGAATATTAAAAGGAGACTGGCCCGTGGCGGTTGATTCAGTTCAAAAAACATTCGGTGTTGCACTGGTTCTGTGCGTTGTTTGCGCTGTTGTTGTTTCAAGTGCGGCTGTTATCTTACGGCCACAGCAACAAGAAAATAAGTTGCTAGACCTGAAGACAAATATCTTAGCTTCAGCAGGCTTGTTAAAGCCAGGCATTGATGTTGAGACACAATTTAAGCAGATTACCGCGCGAGTTGTTGATCTTGATACGGGATATTTCACTGATGCTTTAGATGCGTCAACCTATGACCAACGCAAAGCGTCTAAAGATCCCTCTATGTCAGTTTCTTTGGATCCAAAAAATGATCCAGCAAAGATAAAGAGGCGGGCAAAATTTGCCACTGTTTATATTGTTGACGGGGAGCAGGGTATAGAAAAAGTCATTTTGCCGATTAAAGGTTACGGTCTTTGGTCAACGCTTTATGGTTTTTTGGCATTAGAGTCAGATCTCCAGACAGTCGCGGGTATCGGCTTTTACGAGCATACCGAAACGCCGGGTTTGGGCGGTGAGGTTGACAGCCCTAGCTGGAAGGCGGGCTGGATCGGTAAGCAGGCCTATAAGTCTGGCGAAGTGGCTATAAGCGTCATTAAGGGCAAGGTCGATAGGGTCCGGGAGGGCGCCGAGTACCAAATTGACGGACTAGCAGGTGCAACTCTGACCACCCGCGGCGTTAATAATCTCATTCAGTACTGGCTTGGTGAAGAGGGCTTTGCACCGCTCATTGGACACTTGAAATCAGGAGATGCCTAGCATGGCGAACATCAAAAACACGCTACTTGAACCCGTTGTTGCTAATAACCCGATCGCATTGCAAATTTTGGGTATTTGTTCCGCGTTGGCAGTGACCTCTAGCATGAAGGTTGCCTTCGTTATGTGCCTCGCGCTGACCATAGTAACGGCTTTCTCTAATTTCTTTGTCTCGTTGATTCGAAACTATATCCCCGGAAGTATCAGAATTATCGTGCAAATGACTATTATTGCCTCGTTGGTTATTGTTGTTGATCAAGTGCTTAAGGCGGTTGCTTATGACATTAGTAAGCAACTATCAGTATTTGTTGGTCTGATTATTACTAACTGCATCGTGATGGGTCGCGCGGAGGCTTTCGCGATGAAGAACCCACCTATTCCAAGCTTTCTTGACGGCATTGGCAATGGCTTGGGTTATAGCGCAATACTCATGCTAGTGGCTTTTATTCGGGAACTTTTCGGCGCCGGAAAATTATGGGGCTATGATGTGTTTACGCCTATTAGCGACGGTGGTTGGTATGTGCCCAATGGCATGATGCTGATGCCGCCCAGTGCTTTCTTCTTGATCGGCATTCTCATTTGGGTGTTGCGCAGTTGGAAGAAGTCTCAGGTCGAGAAAGCAGATTTTAAAATTACTCGTAATAGTCAACCGAGTGAGGTGCTCTAATGGAACATTATCTCAGCTTATTCGTTCGCTCTATTTTTATTGATAATATCGCCTTGAGTCTGTTTTTAGGCATGTGTACATTTATTGCTTTGTCGAAAAAAATCGACGCGGCTATAGGCTTAGGCATTGCAGTTATTGTGGTGCAAACCATTACCGTCCCGGTTAATAACCTACTGCTTACCTATCTGCTATCTGATGGTGCGCTTGCTTGGGCGGGCCTTCCTGACGTTGATCTAAGCTTTTTAATCTATCTGTGCTTTATTGGCGTTATTGCGGCCATTGTGCAAATCCTCGAAATGGTTTTAGACAAGTATGTCCCTGCGCTTTATAACGCTTTAGGCGTTTTCTTACCTCTAATTACAGTGAATTGCGCTATTTTGGGTGGCTCATTACTGATGGCAGAGCGTGGCTTCAATTTCACAGAAAGTGTTGTTTATGGACTCGGTTCGGGGACCTCATGGGCATTGGCTATTGCTGTTTTGGCGGGTATCCGTGAAAAGTTGAAATATAGTGATATTCCAGAAGGCCTACAGGGGCTGGGTATCGTATTTATTACCGTGGGCTTAGTTTCCCTTGGATTTATGTCTTTTGGTGGAATTGATCTGTAATAACGGAGAAGTAACTGAGTATGAATATTGAAATTATTCTTGGTGTAAGCATGTTTACAGCGGTGATTCTCGCACTCGTGGCGTTTATCTTGGCTGCTCGAAGCAAGCTTGTTTCATCCGGTAATGTGAATATAGAGATTAATGGCGAGAGAACCATTACGGTGCCTGCTGGCGATAAGCTACTACAGACATTGTCCGCCGCGGGGCTCTTTTTGCCCTCGGCTTGTGGTGGCGGCGGCAGCTGCGCTCAGTGTAAGTGCGTGATAAGTGATGGTGGCGGATCAATGTTGCCTACTGAAGAGGGACATTTTACTCGGCGTGAGGCGGCGGAAGGATGGCGCTTATCGTGTCAGACTCCGGTTAAACAGGACATGAAAGTGCAAGTCCCTGAAGAGGTGTTCGGCGTTAAGCGTTGGGAGTGCACGGTTGAATCAAATCCAAATATGGCAACCTTTATTAAAGAATTGACGTTAAAACTTCCTGAAGACCAAAATGTTAATTTCCAAGCTGGTGGTTACGTTCAGCTAGAATGTCCGCCTCACCACATTAAATATTCTGATTTTGATATCGGACAGGAATATCGTGGTGATTGGGAGCGATTTGGATTTTTTAATCATGAATCCATAGTGGATGAAACCGTTATTCGAGCCTATTCAATGGCTAACTATCCAGATGAGAAGGGCCTGGTAAAGTTTAATATTCGTATTGCCACTCCACCTCCGGGTTCGGTGGGTATCAAACCTGGGGTGATGTCTTCCTATGCGTTTAGCCTAAAGGCTGGAGATACAATCCCTGTTTATGGACCCTTTGGAGAATTCTTTGCTAAAGAGACTGCTAATGAGATGGTCTTTATCGGCGGTGGTGCCGGTATGGCGCCAATGCGTTCACATATCTTTGATCAGCTTAAACGCCTTAATTCAGACCGTAAAATAAGCTTTTGGTACGGCGCTCGTTCGCTGCGTGAATGTTTTTATGACGAGGAGTATGACGCTTTAGCGGCTGAGAATGATAATTTCAATTGGCACCTAGCACTGTCCGATCCTCAACCAGAAGATAACTGGGAAGGTCTAACAGGGTTTATTCATAATGTGCTTTACGAGCAGTATTTGAAAGATCATGAGGCGCCAGAGGATTGTGAATTCTACATGTGTGGCCCGCCCATGATGAATGCCGCGGTAGTAAAAATGCTGACTGATTTGGGTGTGGAGCAAGAGAATATTTTTCTTGATGACTTCGGTGGATAAGCACAGCATTAATAGGCTAATGGGGCTTCGCAAGGCCTCATTTTTGTTTAACTGTGTCTTGTTTTTTGTCTTTGTATCAATATTGGGCGGTTGTGATCACGGCCCAGAAATTATCAAAATATCCGGTAGCAAGATGGGCACCAGTTATCATGTCACTATTGTTGCAGACCAGCCGGCGCCAACTGATCTTGCAAAGCAAATTGAACAGACTCTTGATCGCATTGACCAGTCAATGTCTACCTATAAGGCTGATTCTGAGATTAGTCAATTTAACCAGTTAAATGTTGGAGAGTTCTTGGTTGTTTCTGATGACTTTGATCAGGTGTTGCGGATTGCACGAGATGTTTGGCAGGAAAGTGGCGGCGTTTTTGACCCTACTGTTGGTCCTTTGGTCGATATTTGGGGCTTCGGTCCCGCATTTACCGGTGATGTCTTGCCCAGTGATAGCGCGATACAGACAATCCTTGCCGGTATTGGTTTTGATGCAGTTATTCGGACGGTGAATAATCAGCAAGTAACCTTGAGTAAAAGTCGTCCGTTACATTTGGATCTGTCTGCGGTAGCTAAGGGTTACTCCGTGGATTTGGTCGCCGACCTTTTGGAAATGAATGCACTCCCTGATTATTTAGTCGAGGTCGGTGGCGAGACTCGAGTTAGCGGGCTAAATCCTGAGGGACAACCCTGGCGATTAGCCATAGAGTCGCCATCGCCAGGAAAGTTGGTGGCTCAGGTGCTTAATCTGCAAGCAGGTGCAGTGGCCACTTCAGGGGACTACAGAAACTATTTTGAGCGAGATGGGGTACGTTACTCTCACACCATTGATCCTCGCACGGGACGTCCAACGACACATTCAGTGGCGTCAGTTACGGTCGTAGCAGATACCTGTGCCGAGGCTGATGCTTGGGCAACCGCTTTAACGGTCATGGGGCAAGAGCAGGCTATTGTTTTAGCCAATGAATTGGAGATTGCTGTTTATATTATCGCCAGAAAAGATAAGGCTTATGTCGCTTCTTTCAGTGAGACTTTTAGTCCACTATTGTCTACCCTTGAACTGAGAGAGGTTGAGTAACATGGCAGAAATTATTTTAGCAGTTGTGATGTTTGGTCTATTAGTGGGAGCTATGTCGATTGGTGTTCTGATGGGTGGTAGGCCTATATCAGGATCTTGCGGTGGTGTCGGTGCAGCGTTGGGTGAAACGGATTATACCTGTGATATTTGCGGTGACGACCCGAATAAGTGTGATGAAAAAAGTACTGAAGTCGGTGAATCAATGTCTTACAACGCGATGGATGTTCAACATAAGAGTTTTTAGAGATGGCTGATTTTTCTTACGATTTAGTTGTTATTGGCAGTGGTCCAGCCGGAGAAGGCGCTGCTATAAATGCTGTTAAGCAAGGGCTGCGAGTCGCCGTGGTTGATGGTCGTGCAATGCCAGGCGGTAACTGTACTCACTTGGGGACCATCCCCTCCAAGGCTCTTCGTCACTCTGTGCGACGCATGATGCAATACAATAAAATGCCTATATTCCGCTCTATTGGCGAGCCTCGGTGGTTCTCATTTCCTGAAATGATGAAAGCTGCAGGGGATGTAATTAATAAACAGGTCGAGGGCCGAACAAAAGGTTACGCTCGTAATCGAGTGCGTCTGCATGTGGGCCAAGCCTCGTTTAATAATGCCCACGAAATTTTAGTGCTCGCTGATGATGGGACGTCGGTGGTTATTAAGAGTAAATTTTTCCTCATTGCTACGGGCTCTAGCCCTTACCGCCCCGATGATATCGATTTCAATCATGCCAGTATTTTTGACAGTGATTCTATTTTAAAGCTAGATAGTTCGCCGCGTAATATCATTATTTATGGTGCAGGAGTTATTGGTTGCGAGTACGCCTCAATCTTCTCTGGTCTAGATACTCGGGTTGATTTGGTCAACACGCGTGAATGGTTAATGAATTTTCTCGACGATGAGATCTCGGATGCCTTGAGTTATCACCTACGTGATCTCAATGTGACGGTTCGGCACAATGAAGAGTACGATCGAGTCATTACCAGCGATACTGGAGTTACCTTAGAGTTAAAGTCAGGCAAGCGAATTCATGCAGAAGCGTTGCTGTGGTGTAACGGACGCTCTGGCAATACTAAAGATCTCGATTTAAAAGCGGTTGGCTTAGAAGCTGATGAACGTGGCCAGTTGGAGGTTAACCAAGATTATCAAACGTCCATCCCGCATATCTATGCAGTGGGTGATGTGATTGGATGGCCTTCCCTAGCTGGAGCGGCTTATGATCAGGGTCGGTCAGCGGCATCTCACATGTGTAATATGGCAGATCATTTTCGGGTGAATGATGTTGCTACTGGTATTTGGACTATTCCTGAGATTAGTTTTGTCGGTAAAAACGAGAGTGAGTTGACCGAGCAAAAAGTTCCCTACGAAATTGGGCGGGCGTACTTTAAAGATACTGCTCGCGCTCAAATATCGGGTGAAGAAGTCGGTATGCTAAAGATTCTATTTCATCAAGATACCTTGGAAATTCTGGGCATCCACTGTTTTGGTGCTGAGGCGGCTGAGATTATCCACATTGGCCAGGCAATAATGAATCAAGAAGGTGAGGCTAATACAATTATGTACTTTCTCCGAACCACGTTTAACTATCCGACTATGGCTGAAGCCTACCGAATAGCCTCTATGAACGGGTTAAATAGAGTCAGCAGGCAACACCGTCACTTTGACGAAAAACAGAGTTAAACACTGGCCGTCCTTTTGGTCCCCTAGACTGATCAAAATTCTTGACGGCTACAGGACTCTTTGTTGTTTGTGGTCGGGCTTTCAGGTTTAATCTGTCCATGTTAAAAAACCTCCCATTTTTTATCGGATATCGCTACACCCGCAGTAAGCGCAGAGAAGGGTTTGTATCCTTTATTTCAGGCTTCTCTGTTGCAGCGATGGCGCTTGGCGTGACAGCACTTATCGTAGTGCTGTCGGTGATGAATGGCTTCGATCAAGAAATAAAAATGCGGCTGTTACGAGTTATTCCCCATGCTACGGTCGCAGGAAACCCTAGTTTTACATCAGATCAAATTAACGACATTAGACGTCAGGTTGCCGCAGCTATACCTTCGGACGTCACTGCGGTCGTTCCTATGGTGCAGGGTTTTGTCATGTTGTCTAAAGATGCCGGTCAGGTTGGGGTTAATTTACAGGGCTTAGATGAAGCTTGGCCGACGGCTGATTTATTGAAAGAGAACATGCTCAGCGGTTATGTGGCGCAATTAGCACCGGGTGATTTCAATATTATTTTAGGTAGTCAAATAGCGCGAAAACTCAGTGTATTTGTGGGTGATAAAATACAGATTACCCTGCCTCTGATCAGTGTAACACCAGCAGGCGTCTTCCCAAGGACAAAGCGCGTCATTGTTTCAGGGATTTTCGAAGTAGGAGCTCAGGTCGATGCTTCCGTCGCTTTTATGCATCAACAGGATATGCAGAAATTAATGCGGCTAGGGGATAGGTATCAAGGATTTCAATTGCAATTTAAAGATCCTTATAAAGTTGATAGTTGGCTTCGGTCCAATGCACCATCCATACTGCCTGATCATCAGTGGCGATCATGGACCAGTACCATGAGTTCTCTATTTCAGGCTATGCGAATGGAGAAAATAGTGGTCAGCATTTTGTTGTCAGTCATTATTGCGGTGGCTGCCTTTAATATTATTGCGAGTTTGGTTTTGATGGTGGCAGATAAGCGTAAAGATATTGCGGTGATCAGAACCATGGGTGCAAACTCCGGCTTAATCACCAAGATTTTCATTGTTCAAGGAATGACAGTGGGCGCTATTGGAGTGTTGAGTGGCACCCTGTTAGGCTGTTTTATCGCTTACTTCATCGGTGACATTGTTGGCATCATTGAACGCTTACTTGGGGTTTATTTATTTGACCCAAGTGTCTACCTAATTAATGTATTACCCTCAAAAATAGTCTTTAGTGACGTTTCAGCAGTGGTAGGTATTGCGCTGATGGTTAGTTTTTTAGCCACGCTATATCCGGCATGGCGTGCAGGAAAGATATTGCCAGCGGAGGCCTTGCGTTATGATCATTGAATCAGTACTTGTTGCTAAAGATGTTAGCCGTGAATATCAGCAGGGCAATCTCAGTCTGTCGGTGCTCAAGGAGGTTAATCTTGACATTAAGAGAGGTGAGAAGCTGGCGATAGTCGGTGTGTCTGGTTCGGGCAAAACTACTTTATTGAATCTCCTGGGTGGCCTTGATGATACAAACTCTGGCAGTGTTTCAGTCTGTAATCAACAATGGAGTGATTTAGGGGCATCTGAACGGGCGAAGTGGCGCAATCAACATGTGGGTTTTGTTTATCAATTCCACCATTTACTCGGTGAGTTTTCTGCCTTAGAGAATGTTGCTATGCCACTTTTAATTGGTGGTTGTTCAGTTGCAGAGGCTCGAGAGCGGGCGAGTGCGTTATTAGAGCGTGTTGGTCTTGGCAAGCGGCTAAACCATCAGCCGGCTGAACTGTCTGGTGGAGAGCGACAGAGAGTCGCTGTTGCTCGTGCGCTAGTTACCGAACCCTCAATTG
>DGAQ01000058.1:16097-34005 GCA_002382445.1 Porticoccaceae bacterium UBA4026
TCATGGATGAACCCACGGGAAATCTTGATCCCCACACTGCGGGCCAGATGCTCGAGTTGTTAATCGAGCTCAATCAGTCATTAGCCATCTCCTTTGTGCTGGTCACTCATGACAGCGCGATTGCCGCTCAAATGGATCGAACGGTAAGTTTGGTGGAGGGCAGGCTAGTGGCACTGGAGCAAACTGTTGTTTAAGCCAGTTCCTATTTTTATTGGTCTGCGTTATTTCTTTTCCGGTAGGCGGTCTAATCTATTAGTGTCTTTTATTTCCCTATTGGCGATTACCGGCTTAGTCCTTGGTGTGGCGTTGCTTGTCATCGTATTGTCAGTGATGAATGGGTTTGATCGGGAATTGCGAGAGAATATTCTTTCAGTGGTACCTCATATCCAGCTTATCCACCCGCAAGGGATTGAAGATTGGCCAACAGAGCAATCTCGTATAACCAAATTTAGTCATGTCACGGAAGTGTCGCCTTACAATCAAGTTGAAGGCCTTATTAATAGCCGTATGCAAGCTCGGCCGATTCAATTACTAGGACTCTCGCCGCGAGGTCTACCTGAAGGAATCGCAAAAATGCTTGGGGAGTACCAGTTAAGTATACCGGGCGCTGGGCAAATATTGCTGTCGGAGGTAGTTGCTGAGGCATTAAACGTGTCGGTCGAACAAGCTGTCTCGATTATTATCCCTGCGGCTGATGGCCTGCCGACGAAAGCTTACTCGCTTGTCGTCGCGGGTATTTTTTCTACCCACACGGAATTAGATCAGGCTTTGGCCCTAGCTTCACTAGAGCAGGTTGGAGCGATTGAAGGTATGCCGAATAAAGTACAAGGATTTCGATTACAGATAGATGATCAATTTAATGCGCGTAATATAGGCTTCGAAATTGTCAATCAGTTACCCTATGGTTACGGTTTTCGAGATTGGTTTCAGACTCATGGCAATCTGTATAAGGCGATTCAGTTATCGCGCAATATGGTCGGGTTACTGATTTTTTTGATTGTTGCTATTGCCACTTTCAATGTCATTTCTATGTTGATGATGTCGGTAATAGATAAACGCAAGGATATTGCTATTTTACAAACCCTTGGTTTGTCGAGATCTAATATTGTCAGTTTATTTCTTATGCAGGGCTCGATGATAGGGTTGTTCGGTATTTCCATCGGAGTCGCTTTAGGCGTGGCCGGTTGTTATTGGACCGCTGACTTGGTCGCTTGGGTTGAGTCATTGTTGGGTGCCAGCTTTCTTGACACCTCGGTATACCCCATTGATTATGTTCCCGTAGATCTGCGCTGGTCCGATGTCACCTTGATTGCCGTTATTGCCTTGGCTCTAAATGTACTCGCCACTATTTATCCAGCGCTGCGCGCTAGTCGCACCGTTCCGGCTGATGAATTACGCTACGAGTAGTGTTTTATGCAGGATCATTGGAAAACAAGCCTGTCTAATGAGAATTACGTAAATTTTTACGCTTTTCCCAATTTCTAATAACTTTCCATCGCCATAAAAACAAGATAAAGAAATAACCTACTGAGGCGAGCAAGATTCCGCTTAGCAGGCTTCCAACGAACAGTGGCAGTAAGATATCTGCGCCAAGCTGAGAAAACCATTCCCAGCTTAAGGTAAATGAAAGGCGATGGACCTCAGTTCCCAATATATAACTACCCAGTTTGTAGGTGAGGTAGAACATCGGTGGAATGGTTAATGGATTACTGAGCCATATGATCACCATAGCAATGGGTAAATTAGCACCCCACCAAAAGCACATGCTGATGACCAGCAGAGTCTGAATAGGGATTGGAATAAAAGCGCAGAATATACCGAGAAATACGGCCAATGACACCGAGTGGCGATTGAGATGCAATAGATTTGGATCCTGTGGCAAGGCGCTAATCCAACGCAGCGAGGGGCGATCAAGCATTCCCCTTAAGTCGGGTAAAAAACGACGAATTATTTTACGTGGCATACTGTTCTCTTTAGATCAAAGCCTGAAGTCTATTATGCGCCCAACCGTTATGGGTAACTAGCTAAAACCGCATCTAAACGGGGGACTTATTTACTCATGCAGGCTACAATATGTTTTTCGAAATTTGTCATTTTATAAGTTAAATGGAACCTATTAGTTGAATACTATGCAGCCTGCCTTGTCTATTAAAAATCTTCGTAAAACCTATGACGATCAGTTCGAGGCCCTAAAGGGCATCGATCTTGATGTTGCTAAGGGAGACTTTTTTGCTCTTCTTGGCCCCAATGGTGCTGGCAAGTCAACGACGATAGGAATTATCTGCTCTCTGGTTAGAAAAACAGAGGGACTAGTGACGATTTTTGGCCATGATATTGATAAAGATTTTTCTGCTGCAAAGCAGTTTGTTGGCGTGGTACCTCAAGAATTTAACTTTAATCAGTTTGAAAAGCCATTGGATATATTGGTCGCCCAGGCTGGCTATTATGGAATCAAAGCGGATATTGCACGGTCGCGAGCCGAAAAATATTTGAGGCAACTGGGTCTATGGGAACGTCGTAATGAAATATCCAGAACTCTTTCTGGCGGGATGAAACGCCGCTTGATGATTGCCCGAGCATTGATCCATGAACCTCAATTACTGGTGCTTGATGAGCCTACCGCCGGTGTTGATATAGAGTTGCGCCGGTCTATGTGGGAGTTTTTGAAACAGATTAATGATCAGGGAACTACCATTATTCTCACTACCCATTATCTTGAAGAGGCAGAGAGTCTGTGCCGTAATATAGCCATCATAGATCATGGCACCATTGTGAAAAACACGAGTATGAAAGCCTTACTCAAGCAACTGGATCGAGAAACATTTATTCTAGATGTACGCGAAGAGCTTAGTGAGAGCCCAAAGCTAGAGGGTTATCCCGTGACTTTGGTCGATGGCCATTGTCTTGAAGTTGATGTTACGAAAGGGCAGTCAATTAATGAAATTTTTATAGAACTTAACGGACTCAATATCCACGTGATTAGTATGAGAAGTAAGGCTAACCGTTTAGAAGAATTGTTTTTTGATATGGTGGAAAAGAATTTGGTTGATGTAGACGGAGGCCAAGATAATGAATAATAGCCAAAAATGGATCGCCTTTGACACTATACTGCGCCGTGAAATTCGACGATTTTTACGTATTTGGCCGCAAACTTTGGTGCCGCCGATAATAACCATAGTGCTGTATTTTGTCATATTCGGCCAGTTGATAGGGTCTCGAATCGGTGACATGTCTGGCCTGCCCTATATACAGTTTGTGGCGCCAGGGCTGATCATGATGTCGGTGATCACCAATTCCTATTCCAACGTGGTGTCTTCGTTCTTTGGTTCTAAGTTCCAGCGTAATATTGAGGAGCTACTGGTGTCTCCCACGCCCAACTGGATTATTTTGTTGGGTTATGTGGCCGGGGGTATGAGTCGCGGCTTGGGCGTGGGTCTTATCGTTACCGTGCTGTCGTTGTATTTTGCTGAGTTCAGTATTCATAGTTTGCCTGTGACCATCGCGATTGTATTGATGACTTCTTTGATGTTCTCTCTTGCAGGGCTTATTAACGCGATATTTGCGGTTAGCTTTGATGATATTTCAATCATTCCGACCTTTGTGTTGACGCCACTGACCTATTTAGGCGGTGTTTTTTACTCAATTGAACTCCTTGATCCATTTTGGAGTAATCTTTCTATGATTAACCCAGTGCTCTATATGGTTAATGCGTTTCGCTATGGCATTATTGGTATTACTGACATTCCCATTGTTTGGGCTTTTTTGATAGTCGGACTATTTTCTACGCTGCTGTTCTTTTTAGCGCTCAGATTGCTAGAGAAAGGCTCTCGGTTGCGTAGCTAATGGTAGATTACTCTGACACTGAACTGGGCCAAGAGACGCGGTATACCGATCAATACGATCCATCTTTGCTCTGTTCTATCCCTCGCTCAAAAGCCCGCCAGAAGTCGAAGCAGGGTGCTTTGCCATTCATGGGGGCAGACCTGTGGACTGCTTTTGAAATTTCCTGGTTAAACTCAGATGGTCTTCCGCAGGTTGCTATTGGTGAGTTTTTCTTTCCTTGCATTAGCGATTCTATTATTGAATCCAAGTCTTTCAAGCTGTATCTCAATTCAGTGATTCAAACCCAGTATGAAACGAAGCAAGCGTTGCAAAATGTTTTGCTAAAGGATCTGTCCGCGGCCTCAGGGTCTCAAGTTGAGATAGTGCTCTATGAGCTTTCTGAGTATGCCGGGTTTAATCCAATTTCTGAGTCTGAAGGAGTCTGTGTTGATCAGCAATCTGTTGTTATTGATACCTATCAGCCTGATGCATCTTTATTAAACGCTGATCAACAGGAGCTAGTTACCGAAACTCTATACTCACATCTGTTGAAAACGAACTGTCCGGTGACAAATCAGCCAGATTGGGCGTCTATCTACATCTCTTATCAGGGCCCGAGAATTGATCGAACAGGGCTTCTTAAATACATAGTCTCTTACCGCATGCACCAAGACTTTCACGAGCAGTGCGTGGAGCAAATATTCGCTGATCTAATGGCCCTGTGCCAGCCTACCGAATTAAGTGTTTATGCTCGTTATATGCGTCGGGGCGGTTTGGATATTAACCCTTACCGAAGTACTACCTTTACCCGGCCACCATCGATGAGGCAGGTTCGTCAATAAAAGTCACCTCCTGATGTCGTTCTGACAATCATAAGTTCGTGACGAATAAGTCATATAAAATACTGAGCTATTCGTTTTAGTTATGTCGGTATGAACAATAGTCAATTTCATTTAGCCGTCTAAACGGCAATAATCTCGCCGCATTAACGACTTATATGGCTGAGAGTGACAGTGAAAGAGCAAAATCCCCTGCAACGTGCTACGGCAAGCTTTACCAATATAGATGGTGAGTTACTGCAGAAAGTATCCAACTTAGGCCCTAGCGAGCTACTTTTTCTGGCAGGTTATTGCGCCGGGCTTGCTGAACATTCCCCGGCGCAATTGAATGCCGTGGTCACCCCGTCTGCGGCAAATGAGCTTTCCAAAGGCAGCCAGCTTAAGGCTCTGATCCTTTACGCATCACAAACTGGAAATGCTCAAGAAATTGCTGAAAGTTTACAGCAGAGTTTAGAATCTAAGGGTTGTAAAACAAACCTTGAATCTACTCTTGATATTAAACTTGCCAGACTGAAAGATTATGCGCTGATAGTGGTGATCGCTTCCACTCATGGTGAGGGTGAGCCTCCAGATGATGCCATTGACTTCTATGAGGCCGTTTTGTCTAAAAAGGCACCTAGTCTTAATGGCGTGAAACACGCTGTATTAGGTTTGGGTGACTCAAGTTATGAATTTTTCTGTCAGACGGCTAAAGACTTTGACTCAGCTCTATTAAAGTTGGGCTCTGTACCGCTAATTGAACGACTGGATTGCGATGTCGATTATCAGCAGGAGGCTCTTAATTGGACAACTCAGCTTGTTGGTGCCATTGCTGATATACAGCCGCCAACACTAACGAGTCCTGCTACAGTCGAAAATATTATTCAGTTCCCTTACTCTAAGGAGAAACCATTTGCGGCAACGCTTTTAATTATTCAAAAGCTAACCGCGCGGGGATCGATTAAGGATACCTATCACCTTGAAATAGATTTAGCTGGTTCAGGACTCAGCTATGGCCCAGGAGATGCTTTAGGTGTTTGGGCAGATAACGACAAAGCCTTGGTTAAAGAGATCTTAGCTGAGCTCAACATTGAGTCCCAGGCTCGGGTCAGGTTTAAAGACGAAGAGTTCAGTGTTGAGGAGTTACTGCGTAAAAAACTAGAAATCACTCTTCTGAACAAAGGGCTTATTGAAGCGCTAGCAACCGTAGGTGGGTCCCAAAAATTACTCGAGATCACAGAGACTTATTATTCTGATTACATCCGTAATCATCAGCTTATCGATGTTCTGAAACTAGCTAATGTCACCTTAGAGGCGCAGCAATTAGTTGCAATGTTAAAGCCGCTTAAGCCTCGTCTTTATTCCATTTCATCGAGTATCGATGAGAACCCTGAAGAAGTTCACATTACCCTCAATCACCTTCAGGATGAGAATGAAAACGGAATTCGTTATGGTCAAGCGTCACACTTTCTGACGAGACAGCTCGAGGAAGGCGATAAGGTGAATGTGTATGTTGAGCGCAATAAAAACTTCAAATTACCGTCCTCGGACAAAGCGATAATTATGGTCGGGCCCGGAACGGGTATCGCTCCCTTTCGCTCTTTCTTGCAGCAACGAGAGGCGGAACAAGCTAAAGGGCGTAATTGGTTGTTTTTTGGTAATCCCAACTTCAATACTGACTTTTTATATCAAACAGAGCTGCAAAAACACCTGAAATCAGGCCTTCTGACACAAATCGATGTTGCATTTTCTCGGGACCAGGAGCAGAAGATCTATGTTCAAGACAGGCTGCGCGAGAACGCTGCTCAGGTGTGGCAATGGTTAGAACAGGGAGCGTTTTTTTATGTCTGCGGAGATATGTCTCGTATGGCCAAAGAGGTGGAGCTAGCGTTACTGCAAATCATTGAGCAGCAAGGTAATAACACACAAGCTCAAGCAAAAGATTACTTAAAGCAGCTAAAGAAACAAGCCAGATATCAGAGAGATGTTTACTAATGAGTGACACGAAAATTTCACCGACCCAATATGATGCTGTCACACATACTGATGTTGAAAGAATTAAGGTGCAGAGTGACTATCTGCGCGGAAGTATTAAGGATGGCTTAATTGATCCTATAACGGGGTCTATTTGTGACGATGATCAGGTATTGATTAAATTTCATGGCATTTATCAGCAAGATGATCGAGATCTACGTAATGATCGACGAAAAGCGAAACTAGAACCCTTATACGCTTTCATGATCCGAGCAAGGGTGCCTGGAGGCGTAGCGAGTTCCGGACAATACCAAGTGTTAGCTGAGTTAGCCAAAAAGTATTCCAATGGAAGTTTGCGTTTAACAACACGCCAGGCGTTCCAATGGCATGGCGTGTTCAAGAGAAACCTTAAGCGGACGATAGCCGGTATAAATTCAACATTACTCGATACGGTTGCTGCCTGTGGTGACGTAAATCGAAATGTGATGGCTACGTCTTTACCCGAAACTTCCGAAATCCATCAAGAGGTGTATCAATGGGCGAAAAAACTTAGCGAGCATCTACTGCCAAAGAGTAATGCTTTTCACGAAATTTGGTTGGATGGGGAAAAGGTAGAATCCACGGAAGAGCCTATTTACGGTAAGACTTACCTACCTCGAAAATTTAAAACGGCAATAGCTATTCCACCTAATAATGATGTTGATGTTTACGCCAATGATTTGGGGTTTATTGCGATTATCGACCAACAAAAACTCATCGGATTTAATGTGTTGGTTGGTGGTGGTATGGGTACTGCTCACAATGACAGTCAAACATACCCTAGGGTGGCTGATGTTATAGGTTTTTGTACGCCAGATAAATTATTAGAGGTTGCCGAAAGTGTTGTTAGGCTTCAGCGAGATTACGGCGATCGTAAAGTGCGTAAATTGGCTCGTTTGAAGTACACCATTGATCGTCTTGGAATTGATCAATTTAAGTCTATCTTGAGCGACTATTTGGGATGGTCATTAGCTGGCGCTAAGTCTTTCGAGTTCAGCGGTAATGGTGACCGCTATGGTTGGCTAAAGACTGAGAACGACAAATGGCATTTAACCCTTTATATTCACAGCGGCCGAATCGTTGACAGTCCTCAGTCGACATTATTTTCAGGCTTGCTGGCGATTGCCGACATTCACCAAGGTGAGTTCAGAATTACTGGAAACCAGAACTTAATCATCAGCAATATAACCCCTGAGACAAAACAGCACATTCAGTCCTTAATTAGTCAGCATGGCATCAGTTTTGGCTCTGTAGAAACTCCGGTGCGTTTAAACTCTGTGGCTTGTGTCGCTTTTCCGACCTGTTCTTTGGCGATGGCCGAAGCTGAACGCTACTTGCCAGACCTCATTAGTAAAATTGAGGTAATTCTAGATCAATACAATCTGTTGGACCAGCCGATTAATATCCGTATGACTGGTTGTCCAAATGGCTGCGCTAGACCTTTCTTAGGTGAAATTGGTTTTGTCGGTAAAGCGCCGGGCAAATACAATCTGTATCTGGGTGCTAGCTTTAAAGGAGATCGATTGAACAAGCTGTACAAAGAAAATATCAACGAGCAGCAGATCCTCGATGAGTTGAACCCTTTGTTTAAAGATTATGCAGACCAGCGTAGTAAGGGTGAGTTTTTCGGTGATTTTGTTATTCGCAAAGGGTATATCAGGCCGGTTGTTAATGGGCTAGATTTCCATGGATAAAAGTCAGATTTGGTTATCTCATATAAATGACGAGCTAGAGAATAAAACGGCACTTGCGCGTGTTGAGTTTGCAGCCAAGAATTTACCTGGACAATACTCGGTTGCTTCGAGCTTTGGCGCCCAGTCAGCAGTCAGTTTGCATTTGATCACACAGGTTATGCCTCAGATTCCGGTCATCCTGATCGATACAGGATATTTGTTTCCAGAGACCTATCAATTTGTAGATCAATTGATAGATTCCTTGAATTTAAACGTGCATGTCTACCAAAGTAAAATAAGTCCCGCCTGGCAAGAGGCGCGTTATGGAAAGCTGTGGGAAAAGGATACTCCTGCCTTGAATGAATACAATCAGCGCAACAAAGTAGAGCCAATGGACAGGGCCTTAAACGAGCTAGATGTGGGCACTTGGTTTGCGGGCCTTAGACGGGAGCAGTCAAAATCACGGCATGAGTTACCAGTCATTCAAACGTTTAAAGGTAGAATCAAAGTTCACCCAATTATCGACTGGTCTAGTCGAGATATTCATCAGTATCTGCAAAAGCACCGCTTGCCATATAACCCTTTATGGGAAAAAGGTTATGTTTCAATTGGAGATAAGCATAGTACTAAACCTTTGACACTAGGCTTATTAGAAGAAGATACAAGATTTGCTGGAACACAGCGTGAATGCGGATTACACGTCGATACCCTAGCCGGATTATAAGGGTGGCTTAATTTAGATATGCCACATTTCATGCATTGGGAGTTTTGACACTTGGGGTTGACCCTTTTTATTGATTAAATTTAAAGGCGATAAATTATCTTGAAATAAGTAGCGTTTATAGTCCTCTTCAGAGATATGTGGGGCAAACAATTGTATGAAATCTTTCATGTATTTACGCAAGAAAAGATTCTTATTAAATGCTAGCCATGTCGTGCAGCGGGGTAATATGTTCTTCGTAGAATAACCAATGAGATCTCGGTCTGCTTGAGGGTCAAATGCCATGCCGGCAATAATCCCCACGCCAAATCCGCGCTTAACATAGGTCTTGATAATATCTGCATTTCGGGCAGTAAACACAATGTTCGGCTCAAGTTTCTCTGCCCGACAGCTGTTAACGAAGGATGAGTTTCCTTTCTCGCCTGCATGATAGGTAACTATAGGATATTTAGTGAGATCGGTTAAGGTCGGTTTTACCAAGTCACCCAATGGGTGTTCCTGAGGGAATAAGAGAACTCTATCCCATTGGTAGCAGGGTATTTTGATAATGTCAGCACCCAACTCTTCATTACCTGACGCAATAGCAAAATCAACGATTTGCTTGTTCAGTAGCTCTATAACGTGGTCGGTCGATCCCTGTTGGAGATCAATTCTGAGATTTGGGTATTGTTTGTGAAAATTCAAAAAGACCTGCGGCAATACATACTGAGCCTGGGTTTGGGTGGTAGCAATAGTGAAGCTGCCATGGGTATGGGCACTAGAGTCGGACGTCAGGCGCTTAATATTATTAACTTCTTGTAAGACTTTTCGTGAACGATTGATGATTTCTTCACCCAACGTAGTTATGCCCACTAACTGTTTTCCGTTTCGTTCAAATATTTTTATTTGTAATTCATCCTCTAAGAGCCTCAGCTGTTTGCTGATACCCGGTTGAGAAGTATAAATTTTGGCCGCTGCTGCAGTGATGCTTAAGTTGTTATCAGCGATTGCAATGAGGTATTTTAATTGGTGCAATTTCATAGCCATGTAGACGTCTAAATGGAAAGGCGCCCAATTTATCACAGAGCGGCCGACAGTGCCAATATTTTTAGAGAAAATATCTAAAAGAGCTGATTCCCTTAGGTTATAACGTAGAGCTTTTACTTATTTATATTTAGCCATCTAGACGTTCATAGTGACCTTATGAAATACTCTATCTCCACATTAAATTTTTTTGCAAGAGAATGCCTTTCAGCTATGGAGTCTTTTGTTGCTCAGTGGGTCAATGATTCTGATCGGACTCCTCAAGTCAGAGAAAAAGTATATCTCGTTGGTGGTGGACCGGGTGATCCTGATTTATTGACCGTTAAAGCGCTTAAGTTACTGCAAAAAGCAGAAGTGGTTTTATATGACGCTTTAATCAGTCCGGAAATACTTAATTTAGTCAATCCGAAGGCGCTCTTGGTTAGCGTCGGTAAAAGAGCCAATAATCATAGTAAAAAACAGCATGAGATTAACCAATTACTGGTCAAGTACGGTAAGCAAAAGAGAGGAGTGGTTCGTTTAAAGGGCGGGGATCCATTTATTTATGGTCGTGGAGGTGAAGAGTTGCAAGCTTTAATAGCCGCGGGTATCGACTTCGAAGTTGTACCGGGTATTACTGCAGCCTCTGGCTGTGCGAGCTATGCAGGAATTCCTCTCACTCATCGTGAGCACTCTCAAACGGTCATGTTTGTCACAGCCCAGTGTAAGAATTCGCAAGAAAACATAGACTGGACTAGTATTGCTAGGCAGAATCAGACGGTTGTGGTGTACATGGGCTTGTTAAAAAATGATGTTCTTGCCCAGCAATTGATTGCCTATGGCCGTTGTCCCAATACGCCTGTCGCCATTATCGAGAATGGAACGACTAGAGCACAAAGGGTCATTACGGGGACGCTAGGTTGCCTCACTGAAATGGTTGAAGAGCAACAGGTGATATCGCCCGCGTTAATGATTATCGGCGAGGTCGTTGCTCTGGCCCATCAACTAGATTGGTATCCCAACAATCAATTGATTCAACATATGAGTAAAATGAAACCAGTTTATAAACTAAGAGAGGCAGTTTAGCGTCATGACACAGATTCATAATTCGATATTAGACACCATTGGTAATACACCTGTGGTAAAAATCAATCGGCTTGGCGCAAGGCAGGTTAACTTGTTCGTCAAGCTTGAATATTTTAACCCTCTAGGATCAGTTAAAGATCGCCTAGCATTTGCGATTATTAATGACGCCGAACAAAAGGGCCGACTAGAGGCTGGGCAAACGGTGATAGAGGCGACCTCAGGAAATACAGGTATTGCCCTTGCCATGGTTTGTGCCGTTAAGGGCTATCCCTTTGTTGCGGTGATGACAGAGACCTTTTCTATAGAGCGGCGAAAAATCATGCGTGCCCTTGGTGCTAAGGTTGTGCTGACCCCAGCAGCTGAGCGCGGAACCGGTATGGTAAGAATTGCTAAAGAACTCGCTGACAAAAACGGATGGTTTTTAGCCAGTCAATTTGAAAATCAAGCTAATCCTGAATATCACCGTAATACGACAGCACCCGAAATATTACGAACCTTTGCGGGACTGCCTCTAGACTACTTTGTTAGTGGTTATGGAACCGGTGGAACAATCACGGGTGTTGGTGAGGTTCTGAAAATCGCTCGACCGAATATAAAAATTATTGGTACCGAGCCAGAAGGTGCAGCCTTACTCAGTGGTAACGACTGGCAGCCTCACAAGATTCAAGGTTGGACACCTGACTTTATTCCCGCAGTGTTGAATCAAGATATTTGTGATGATATTGTTCCTGTTAGCGATATTTTAGCTAGGGATACAGCGCTGGCACTTGCACGAAATGAAGGAATTTTCTGTGGAATATCAGCCGGAGCTACTTTCGCGGCGGCACTGAAGGTCGCTGAAACGGCACCAGAAGGTTCTTCTATTCTAGCCATCTTGCCAGATACTGGAGAGCGCTATTTAAGCACTTTTTTGTTTGAGGATATTGAAGAGGGTTCAGATGAAGAGATTTTGGCAACCCTTGACCGCTAGAAGCCTAGTGGCATCGACCTGAGTTGCTTAGGGCTATTTCATGGGGTAACCTGATCCGCCAGTATGGTAACAATATCTCTCCATCCCTGAGGTAGACAGAATGGTCAAACCAGATTCCTTTATCCCTTTAGTATTTGCTGTTCAGGAAGAGCGGCTAATGGAGGCCTCGGCGGCCCTATTCTATGAGCAGATGTCCAAGCGCCGGTCAGTACGCGACTTTTCTGACCGGCCAATTCCTCGGTCTGTCCTTGAGCACGCAGTATTGGCCGCAGGCTCTGCACCTAGTGGTGCCAACATGCAGCCCTGGCATTTTGTAGTGGTTCAGGATCCGACAGTAAAAAAGCAGATTCGTGAGGCTGCAGAAATAGAAGAGCGAGAGCTATATGACAACCGGGCGTCTGACGAATGGCTGCAGGCTTTGGCTCCATTGGGAACAGACGCGAACAAACCGTTTCTAGAAAGGGCACCAGCCTTGATTGCGATATTTCTTAAAAAGGTGACCATTGATGAAGCGGGTGTTAAGCACAAAAACTACTACCCTTCAGAGTCAGTTGGTATTGCCACTGGTATGTTAATCACTGCTTTACACCAGGCGGGTTTGGGTACACTTACTCATACACCCAGCCCGATGAAATTTTTAACTAAGATTCTTGATCGGCCCAGTCATGAGCGACCATTTCTATTGCTGGTAGTAGGTTACCCCGCTATGGGCGCGTTGGTGCCAAATATTGAGCGTTTGCCGCTTGGTGAAATTGTTACATTTATGTAGATAGATCCTGGTTGGGCTATCTAAAGAAGATATCATTTTGAAAGGGCATGCCTTTAGCTTCTGCCGGTATTACCTTTGTCTTCCATTTCTTGGGCGTAGTCATTGTTAGTTTTACGTAGATCATCGTCTGCCGGCAGCGGTTGGCCAGTATAGGCATGTAAAAACGCTTCACACAGCAGTTCGCTGTTAGTTGCATGCCGGAGATTGCTGATTTGACGACGCGTACGCTCATCAGTCAGTATTTTCAGCACACTGAAGGGAATAGACACGGTAACTTTTTTGACCTTGTCTTTCTTTTCACCATGCTCGATGTATGGATTGATAAAATCTCCGTTCCACTTCTTAGCCATGCTTACCTCTACCTCATTCACTTTAGTTATTGTAGCTTACTTTAGCCATCTATACATCTTGACTTGATAAACTCAGGTGCTAAAATGCTATGGATGTTTAGACGTCTACACGTCTTTTGTGTATAAAGTAAACAACAATAGATCAATTTAAGGAAATCTCTATGACAACCAGCAAGGCCACCCTTTCCGTTAGAGCGGGAATTGACGTCGATAGCCAATACGGGGCTGTCACACCGCCTCTGTATCTATCAAGTAATTTTACTTTCGAAGATTTCGCTAAGCCCAGAAAATATGATTATTCTCGATCAGGGAACCCAACTCGAGATATGCTGGGAAAAGCGTTGGCAGAATTAGAGAACGGTTATGATGGCGTAATCACGTCCAGCGGTATGTCGGCGATTTACTTGGTGACACATCTGCTTAGCAAGGGCGACCTCATAGTGGCGCCTCATGATTGTTATGGTGGTAGCTATAGATTGTTTAATTCGTTAAAAGATAGGGGTATTTTCGAGGTGATTTTTATCGATCAGGGCGACCCCAAAGCGGTTGCAGATGCCCTCGCCTTAAAGCCCAAATTAATCTGGATAGAAACCCCCAGCAATCCTTTGTTGAGAGTCGTAGATATCGCCAAAATCTGTCAGCAGGCTGGCAGTGATGTCATCAGGGTCGCCGATAATACTTTCCTTTCGCCAATACTTCAGCAACCCCTAGACTTGGGCGCCGATATTGTTGTTCATTCAACCACTAAATATATTAATGGCCACAGCGATGTCGTCGGTGGGGCGGTTATCGCTAAAACCCAAAGCCTTCACGAACAGCTGGCTTGGTGGGCGAATTGCACAGGTATTACGGGCTCTCCTTTTGATAGCTTCATCACCACGCGAGGCCTGAGAACACTCGGTGTTAGAATTCGACAGCATGTAGAGAATGCTGAAAAGGTAGTTGATTATCTTAATCAACACCCGTTGATTGAAACGGTTTTTTATCCAGGTCTTAAAGATCACCCAACCCATCAAATAGCAGCAAAGCAACAAAATGGATTTGGCGCCATGTTTTCATTTTGCTTAAATCTAGATAGAGTTTGTCTGAAAGCCTTTGTTAATAACCTTGAATATTTTTCTTTGGCCGAGTCATTGGGAGGGGTGGAGAGTCTCATTTGTCATCCAGTGACCATGACTCACGCAGCGATGAGCCAGCAAGCTCTTAAAGAGGCGGGGATAGAGGCAAATTTATTGCGTCTATCGGTAGGTATAGAAGATGTTAATGATCTAATTAATGATCTTGATTATGCTTTGAAAAAAAGTCAGCTAAAGAGTTTGACTGGTGCTCCAGTGGTGAAACTGGCTAAGGGCTCGAAACCTCAGGCTGAGGTAAGTCCGAGAATAATAGAGGCCTTAAGCTAGCCCTGTCTTGAGAAATTCTGCCAGCAGATGCAATGCCTCATTTTTCTTATTTCGACTAGTAAAAATAAGACTGATGCCCACCTCACCAAGATCGGGAAAGCGGGGCGATGAACCTAGTATTGTCAAATTATCTGGGACGGTGCTTTTTGCCAGTACAGTGACCCCCAAACCCTCTTGAATGGCGTACTGAATGCCGGTTAGATCTGGGTTGGTATAGACGATTTGCCAAGGCTGTTTAGACTGATTAAGAACGCTGATTGCCCTATTTCGATAAATGCAGCCTTGAGATGCGACTATCAAAGGCACAACCGACACTCTTTGGGCGTTGAGGATCGAGCCGGACACCCACACCAAAGGGTCTGTTTTAACTAAATCAGAGTTCTCTACGGTGGCGTCATCTTCCAGCGCCAGGATTAAATCGTGGCTTGCTTTACCAGCCTTGGTCAGCAGATTTTTACTCAGCTCACAGTTTACTTCTAGGGTCACGTTAGGATATGCCTTGGCAAATCGACTCACTATTTTGGGTAATAATACGGTGGCAAATTCACTGGGGATGCCTAGTCTTATCTTTCCTCTTACCGTACTTTTGGAAAATTCACCAACCGCTAGGTCGTTCAGCGATAGTATCTGATTGGCGTAGTCATATAGCCTAATTCCGGCCTCTGACAAGTCCATTGTTTTTCCGGTTCTAACCAGTAATGTTTCATCGACAAGCTGTTCAAGGCGCTGAATTTGTAGACTTATGGCGGGTTGTGAACGACCTAACAATTCGCCAGCCTTGGTTACGCTGTTTAGCTGAGCGACGGATACAAACGACCGCAGCAAGTCCATGGGCAGGTTCTTCATATATGATCTTTGGTCCTGAGTGACTAATTAAGTATTTATAATGTAAATAATAACATTATAGGTATTAATTTAACATATTGGTGATAGCGCCTTATTATGTAGATTAATCATTTAAGTCATATGCTTTAAGGACGAAAAAATTTATGTCTAATGCCGCTGACGTTAAGCAGACCAAATTTTACCATTACCACGTTGAAGCGGGTGGTAAAATGGTACCCTTTGCAGGCTATCTAATGCCTTTGCAATACACCGGTGGAATCATGCAAGAGCATCTGCATACGCGGGAGAAAGCAGGGCTATTCGATGTATCTCACATGGGCCAGTTGGTTATCGAAGGGAAGGGTGCGGCAGCGGCTTTAGAGCGGCTTGTACCTGTTGACCTGGGAGCATTGGCCATCGGCCAGCAGAGCTACGCTACGTTCACGTCTGAACTCGGCGGCATATTAGATGACCTGATTATTACTCGATGGGCAGATAATTGTTTCTTTTTAGTCGTTAACGCTAGTTGCAAAGAGCAAGACATTAAGCATCTTAGAGAGCACCTAGACAATCTAGATATCACCTATCTTAGCGGGCAGAGTTTAGTGGCCCTTCAGGGCCCAAAAGCAAAAATTATTATCGGCGAATTAGCCCCTGCGGCCAATGAGCTCTTATTTATGAACGGCTGTCGGACTTCTATAGGCGGCATTGATTGCTATGTGACTCGATCGGGGTATACCGGGGAAGATGGCTTTGAAATCTCCGTGGCAGATGAAAATGCAACGGCGCTTGCTGACCAATTACTGGCGTATGACGATGTTCAATGGGTTGGTCTTGGCGCGCGTGATTCTTTGAGGCTTGAAGCTGGTTTGTGCCTTTATGGTCACGATATGGACAGAGGTAAATCGCCGGTTGAGGCTGGCCTAAGCTGGAGTATTAGTCAGTCTCGACGTGAGGGCGGTTCTAAGTCGGGAGGTTTCTTAGGTTCTGACCAAATACTTAAGCATCTAGCGGATGGCGTTAGCACAAAAAGAGTTGGATTTGTGATCGACGGCCGAGCCCCGGTAAGAGAGGGTGCAGAAATTGTTGACGATCAAGGAAATGTTGTTGGCGTTATTACTAGCGGTGGGTTTGGTCCGACCCTGCAGATGCCGGTTGCTATGGGTTATGTAAAAACCGATTTTTCTGCGGTGGGTACCAAGTTGGACGCGCTGGTAAGAGGTAAGTCTCGTGCAATGACCCTGGTGAAAATGCCAATGGTTCCTCAGCGTTATTATCGTGGTGATTAAAAAACTAATAGGAGTCCATTATGGGCGAAAAAATCTATACAAGAGATCATGAGTGGCTAGATATTACCGATGGGGTGGCCACGATTGGTGTCACTGAATTTGCACAAGAGCAACTGGGTGATGTGGTCTTTGTAGACTTACCTGAAGTCGGTGCCTTACTGACTGAGGGAGATGAGGTCGCGGTGATTGAGTCGGTAAAAGCCGCCGGAGAGGTAAATACACCTCTTAGTGGGACAGTAGTCGGTGTAAATGAGGCCTTGGTTGAAGAGCCTGAGCTACTCAATAGTTCACCGCAAAAGGATGGATGGATGTTTAAGTTAGCCTTAGATGAGGGTTACGATATTTCCAAATTAATGAATGAATCTGACTACCAAGACTATATTTCTGCAAACACCTAGATCTGAAGAATAACTGGAGACACCATAATGCTGAAGAAAACAAGAACGCTTGCTGAGATGCAAAATTCTGCTGAATTTATTGCGCGGCATGTGGGTCCCTCAGATAAAGATCAGCAGGCGATGCTCAAAACCTTGGGTTGCAATAGTTTAGCCCAGTTGACTAGTGAAGTGGTTCCTGCCGCTATTGCGATGACCGAGAACTTAGATATTGTTGATGGTTGTACTGAGGCGAAAGCGCTCGCTGAGTTGCTTGAAATTGCCCGTCATAATAAGGTTTTTCGAAGTTTTATTGGTCAAGGGTATTACGGCACCATTACGCCCAATGTCATTCAAAGAAATATACTCGAGAATCCAGCGTGGTACACCGCTTATACGCCATATCAACCTGAGATTTCGCAAGGGCGGCTAGAGGCGCTTATCAACTTCCAAACGATGATTACCGACCTCACTGGTATGGAGATGTCCAACGCATCCATGTTGGACGAGGGCACTGCTGCAGCGGAGGCAATGGCCTTGTGTCAACGTATGTCAAAGTCTAAATCAATGTGTTTTTTCGTTGATCAAGACTGTTTTCCACAGACCATTGAAATTATTAAGACCCGCGCCGAACCGGTAGGCATCGAGGTCCAAATAGGTAATCCAGATGAATTTTCTGGCGATGCCTTTGGTATTTTGTTGCAGTATCCGGGATCCAGCGGAGAAGTGCGCAATCATCGGGATATTATTATCAAGGTTCAAGAACATCGCGGTTTGGTCGTTATGGCGGCTG
>DGAQ01000058.1:34062-34838 GCA_002382445.1 Porticoccaceae bacterium UBA4026
GTTATGGCCGCTGACCTTCTTAGCTTGGTGCTCCTGGAGTCACCAGGATCATTGGGGGCAGATGTCGCGATCGGTTCGAGCCAAAGATTTGGTGTGCCGCTAGGTTTTGGCGGCCCCCATGCTGGATATATGGCTACCCGTGAAGCGTTTAAGCGAAATTTACCAGGCCGTTTGGTCGGTCTATCAAAAGACTCTAGCGGCGCTCCAGCCTATCGTTTGGCTCTGCAGACTAGAGAACAACATATTCGGCGTGAGAAAGCCACATCAAACATTTGCACAGCGCAGGTGCTGTTGGCTGTGATTGCCAGTATGTATGCTGTGTATCACGGCCCACAAGGGTTGCAACGAATTGCTCAAAGAACACATTTTTTGACCTCAATTTTGGCAACTGGATTAGAAAAGAGGGGTATAAAACCGGTAAACACCAGCTGGTTTGATACCCTCACCTTGCGATTGGGTGAACGCGCTGAGTCGGTCATCAAATCTGCTCAAGAGCAAGAGATTAATCTGCGGATAATTGACAAGGACACTGTTGGTATTTCCTTCGATGAAACAACTGAAATCGATGATGTGATAGCCTTGTGGGACATTTTATTGGGTGATCATAACCTGGATGCAGACAAGCTGGCGTTAGAAACAACAGAAGCTCTGCCGGGTAACTTAATAAGAACCGATGACTTTTTGAGCCACCCTACATTTAATAAGTATCAATCTGAAACCGAGATGCTGCGATATTTACGCAAGCTGTCAGATAAAGATATTGCCTTGGATCGAGC
>DGAQ01000011.1 GCA_002382445.1 Porticoccaceae bacterium UBA4026
TTAGCAGAAATGTCACCCTGAACTGTAATGACCCAGCACTTTCTGCACAGGTCAGGCCGCTAATGTATATGCCTCAGCGGGTGTTTTCATCCCCAATGCCTGGTGAGGGCGTCGGGTGTTGTACCAGCAGATCCAGTCGCTGATGACTCGGCTGGCATTCTGCAGGCTCTCGAAGCGGTGGCGATGTACGCACTGCTCCTTCAAGGTTCTGATCACACGCTCCACCATGCCGTTCTGCTGCGGGCAGTGTGGCGTGATGAACTCCTGCTTCAAGCCGTAGCTCCTTACCAGCCGCGTATAATTTCGGCTGGTAAACACCAAGCCATTATCCGAGCGTAGCAGGAAGGGCTCTCTGACCCGCCCCAGCGTCCCGTAGCGACTGATCAGCGCCTGTTCCAGCGCAGCCTGGGCGGTTGATGCCTTGCCGCTGCGCGACAGGTGCCAGCCCAATAGCTCGCGGGTGTGACAATCGATCACCAGCGCCAACGATAACCAGCCATCCCGGCCGCCCCACACCCGGCACAGGTCCGTGGCCCAGCGCTCATCGGGCTTGGTCGCCACCGATGGCAAGGCCTGGATTCGAGGTCTATGGCCAATTGCCCGCTTGCGTACCTGCCAGCCCTTGATCTGGAAAATGCGCTGCACCGTGTTTTTGTTCATATCGAGCAAACCAGCAACGGTACGGTAACCGAAGGAGGGCTCCTGCTCGATCAGGACCTTAATCGGCATGGCTAGCTCTTCCTGAACCTTTGGCGCTGCCTTGGTTGGCCGGTAGTACACCGTACGCCTAGGCACTTCAAACCAGCGGCACAACTGACTGACGCTAACCTCAACGCCGTCGTCCTTAAGTCCCTGCTGAACCTGGGCGATCAAGTCTCGTCCTTGCCCAACAGGGATTCCAGCTTTTTTCTGGCGCGTAACTCCAGCATGGCTTCGCCATATGCCTCTTGCAGCTTCTTGATCTCGCGCTCGTACTGTTCGCGCACATCTTCCGGTTTGGCCCTCAGGGCGTTCTCCATGCCGGCCTTGGCCTGGGCTACCCAGTCTTCGATCTCGGCTGGTGGCAGGTCAAACTGTCGGCTGGCTTCGGCCACGGTCGCCTTGCCCTGGATGATGTCCAGAACCAGGGCGGATTTGCGCTTGGCGGTCCAACGCTTGATGTCTTCTTCTTGCATGTTGCTCATAGGTATCTCCACAATGTTGGTGAATAATACCTGAGCAGGAAATCACTGGGTCATTACAATATAAAGGTGACACCTATGTCACCAAATACCATTACAAGAACGGGCTGAAAGACGGATATGGAGGGTTGTTTAGTGGTTCACATGAGTACCAGACTTGGTGCTATCAAGATGGCGTATCTTTAGAGGAAGATGATCCATATTGTAATGAAACTCGAGACAACATATGATTCTAAGGAAACTATAATCAAAAAAGACAGATAGACACTGCCACCTAGCCCTGATTCGATTGGATGGGCTATTCAGTTATGATTAGATAATCAATAAAGGGATGGGGCCAATGATTTCAGATTTGGACACTCTTTCTGCTTATTCAACGGAAAATATGCTAGCTTTGAAGCCGTTGACAGACGTCACGTGTAAAGTGGCGCCGCAAACAGGCATCCACCTATTTCATTTTTCCCAATCGCTCTGCTCGATGAAAGTTCGTCAAGCCCTTGCAGAGAACGCTGTGCAGTGGACATCCCACCATGTGCTTCTTCCTGCTTACCAACAATATGAACCTGATTATGTTCGTATAAATCCTCGATGCGTAGTTCCTACCTTAGTTTGTGATGGAAAAGTTACGACAGATTCATTGAATATCCTAAACCTTATAATCAGTAAATTATCGCACTCTGATATCTCACAAAAGCCATCTGATCATGAATTTGAGGCTATCGCCTCATGGCTGAAGAAAGCGGACAGCCTCCCGATCGAAGCGTTCACTTATGGAGATAATCGAGGCACGAACAAGTCTTTTCTATTTAAAAAGGCGGCAGACGGTGGCAAAAGCCATGAATTTAAAGCTAATCTTTTGAGAAAATTAGTTACACGCCATGAAAATGAAAAGCAGTTGTATGACGCCTATAGAAGTAAGTTAAATATTGTCGAAAATACACTTAAAGTAATTCAAACGCCTTCTCGGATGAATACCTTATACGATTCTGCTGACTCCACTTTAATAGAACTTGAGGCTCAGCTGTTGAGTGGCCCCTTCAGAATGAATGGTTGGCTAACATCACAGAAGTTCAGTCTGGCTGACATAGTATGGGGGGTAGTTCTTTATCGACTACAGGGACTTGGTTTAGAGCCATTACTTTGGAGTAATAAGACAATTATAGGTCAATATTGTGACAAATTATTTGCTAGAGAATCCTTCAAAAGAGGAATTTTAGATTGGAGTAATGTTCCCAAGCATGTGATTCTCCCCATGATCAAGCATAAACTATTTCATCGGACTAAATTAAGCAGTTAGATATTTTAAGCCTGTACAACAACAATCTGCATACCTCTGACCTCTATTTAACCCTTATTTGACTGGATGGGGT
>DGAQ01000030.1 GCA_002382445.1 Porticoccaceae bacterium UBA4026
GACTCGCTTGCGAAATACACTGCGGCTTCCTTTAATATATCCCGCTCCTCCGTGACTCGTCGAAGCTGAGCCTTGAGCTGTCGCAGCTCATCTTGTTGGCCGGTGATTGTTTGATGCTGGGAACCGGTATCACCGTATTTCTTGATCCAGTCATGCATGCTCTTGGGTGTCACCCCGAGTCGCTTGGCGACCTCGCCGATCTTGTAACCCCGGTCCGTAACCTGCTTTACTGCCTCGATCTTGAACTCTTCTGGATAGCGTATACCACTCATATTAAATACCTTCTGTTTGCGTGAATTGTAACGCTATCAGGTATCTACGATACTAGGGGCTTGCCAGGTAGAGGGATAGAGGGAGCTAATAGTGTAGAAACTCATAGTTCCCTATTCTCTATAGGTCACCATTAAAGTTCTTAAGTTCTTCTATAGGTAGACAATACTGTGAGGGAGTCCTTTTCCATTGGACTGGGTTTACAGGTACTATTCATTATTAGAAGAAGAAGTTTTAGGTCACTATTAGTATCTAAGGGTCGACAAAACTGGATTGCTTACCAGGAAAAGGAGGTGGCTTAGACAATGAAACCAAGTGAAAAAGATAAAAGCGTTGAGTTTTTACGGGTTCTCGGACGTAGCGACGTACTCGCCCTCGCTTTTGGCGCCATGATCGGCTGGAGTTGGGTCGTTCTATCCGGCACCTGGATTGGTGCTGCCGGCACACTCGGTGCTATCCTCGCTTTCCTGCTAGGCGGTACCGCGATGCTACTCGTTGGTCTTACTTACGCCGAACTGGCATCTGCCTTGCCCTTTGCAGGCGGCGAGCACGTTTACAGCCATCGTGCATTAGGCTCAGGCGCCTCCTTTATTTGTACCTGGGCTATCGTGCTCGGTTATGTTTCCGTCGTCACCTTCGAAGCCGTAGCACTACCAACGGTGCTAGACTCTCTCATTCCCGGCCTCGACAAAATTTACCTGTGGCAGATTGCTGGCTGGGATGTCTATCTTAGCTGGGTCCTCGTCGGTGTGGCCGGCTCCATGGTAATGACCTGGATAAATATTCGCGGTGTGCGCATGGCGGCACTGATACAGTCAGTGGTCGTACTGGCAATACTCCTGGTCGGTATACTATTTGTCAGTGGCGCCTTATTCACAGGCGACTTCGCTAACATGCGGCCTCTAATACGCGACGGCATGTCAGGCATAACGCTGGTCCTGGTAATGGTGCCTTTCATGTTCGTCGGTTTTGACACTATCCCGCAGGCCGCCGAGGAAATCAACTTGCCGTTCAAGGAAATTGGCAAGGTCTTGATGGTATCGTTGGCGATGGCCATCGCGTGGTATAGCCTGATTGTGTTGGGGGTTGGACTGGTATTGCCTGCGCCCAGCATGGCTGGGTCCGCAGTGGCGACGGCGGACGCCAATGCCACAATTTATGGCGAACTCGGTGGTACGATGCTGCTGATCGCCGGTTTGGCGGGTATCATTACCAGCTGGAATGCTTTTATTCTCGGTGGCAGTCGCGCCATCTATGCCCTAGCTAAGGCCAACCTGTTGCCGCGTTCACTAGGCAAACTCCACCCGCGCTACCACACCCCGGTTAATGCCATTATCCTGATAGGATTGCTGTCGATTATCGGTCCCTTCTTTGGGCGCCCGGCGCTGGTGTGGTTGGTCGACGCGGGCGGGCTAGGCATCGTTATCGCCTATGGCATGGTGGCCTGGTCGTTCCTGGTACTTAGACGCAAGGAACCCGAGCTGGCGCGCCCTTACCGTGTCCGGCATGGAAAACTGGTAGGAAGATCGGCGCTCTTAATCTCAATAGGATTGGGAATACTGTACCTGCCCGGCAGTCCGGCAGCATTGCTCTGGCCACAGGAGTGGGCGATTGTTTTAGTTTGGGCAATTTTGGGCGTTGTGCTTTACACCTTCTCAACTCAGAAAAAATCCAGGGGACAACAAAGTGATAGTAAAACACAATAGAAATCGGGCTCCTTTTATCATCGTCTGCGGATTTATTTCAGTCCTCTTTTCGCAAGCCAGTTTGGCAACTGACGCCTGGCCCATCTCCACCCCCGCTGCCGAAGGTGTCGATGCCGCTGCTCTCTCCGCGCTCGATGCGGAACTATTGGCAGGCAAGCACGGTAACGTGGACAGCCTACTGATCATTCGTCACGGCAAAGTGGTATTTGAGTCGCTATATGCACATGACTATGCCACACAAAATCCAGTGCCTGAGGCGCCAACCGGTATGTATAGCTACTACGACCCTCGCTGGCATCCATGGTATTTCGGCAACACCGAACTGCACACCATGCAGTCGGTCACCAAGAGCGTGCTTTCTGTGCTCTATGGCGTGGCGTCGCAGCGCGGCGTACTGCCACCCGCAGATTCTCCCGCACTGGCGCTGCTGACTGGGCGCAAATTCGCTGACCCCGACGGGCGTAAGGCCAAAATCACTTTGAGCGACCTACTGACCATGCGTAGTGGATTGGCTTGGGACGAAGAAAACTATCCCTATACTGATTTACGCAACGATGCCGCCGTGATGGAAGCCTCCTCTGATTGGGTGCAGTTCGTGCTGGACAAGCCTATGGCCATGGATGCCGGCAGCAGCTATCTCTATAACAGTGGTGTCACCATGGTGTTGGGAGAAATTCTCGAGCAGCTCACCGGGCAGAAGTTGGCAGCCTATGCCGAGAAGGAACTGTTCGAACCGCTTGGAATTACCGAGAGCTTCTGGAAGCACTCGCCGAAGGGTCTGGCTGACGTCGAAGGTGGGTTGTACTTGTCACCACGGGATATGGCGAAGATCGTTAGACTGTACCAACAAGGTGGACGATGGAATGGTCGGCAGATCGTGCCAGAGCAGTGGGTCCATAATTCGCTGGTTCCGGCGACGGTGAGCACCTACCCCGGTGAGGACATTTACGAACAGTGGGGGTACGGCTATCAGTGGTGGGTATTCACGGATTACCTGGGCCAGACCGCGTGGGGCGGAAGCGGCTACGGTGGGCAGTACCCCGTTGTGGTGCCGGGACTAGATCTAATCGTGGTATTCACTGGGTGGAATATCTATGAGGGGTCCACAACAGACCCGTTGTCGTTGCTCCGAGATCGGATTTTACCGGCCGTTCACTAGCGACACACCGGCTGATTCCTGGCGTAGGCTGCTAATTATTTTCCATAAGGTTCAACACTAACCAATCTAGTGACTTCATCCAAAGTTTTGAAGGGCCTTACCGGACCCTTCAAACCTTACGCAACACTCGGGTATTATTTTTTGGGCGCCCAAATGGGAAACAGTATCAACACCAAAATAGAAACCTGAAGTATCACCGCAACTGGGTCGCTAGGAATAATTGAAAAACCAGGCACTGTAGCCGTGGCACCCATGTTTTCAACAAAACCCTGAGCCAGTCCGGAAAGTTCTGTACCTGAATTTTGCAATTCCACTAACCGATGGGCCGTCGATTCCATATTCCAGCTCCAAAAGGCATAAGTCATATTGAAGAAGAACAGGGTGCCAAGACCAAAACCCGTGGCTGCGAGTTTTACAATAACATTATCACTATATTGCTGGCCCGCTATACCAGAAACACGAAAGGCCACCCAAACACTAAAGGCCAACGCAACTTGATACATCCCTGTTCCCTGGTTATTTTGTGCTTGAAGCATAAAGATATCTAATTCAGTCATATTATTTCTCCTGTTATTTTATGGATGAATGAGTAAAACACTGTATGTACCCAGAAGTAAATAGAGGTTTGGCAGGTAGTATGTACCGGATGGAATAATCACGCTCTTTCGGGATGGGGCACCTCGATCTAGCCCTGATTTGACTGGATGGGTTATTCAGTTATGCTTTGACCATTAATATATGATTTCAACTTAAACAACTAAGAAATGGAACCCTAATGCGAAACAACAAAATTTCCCTTCAAGGCTTAGCCCACATTGGGGAGTTTATCGGTGGCCTCGCGATTATTATCTCCTTAGTTTATCTTGCAATGCAGGTGTCAGACAGTAACCGATTACTGCGTAGTCAGGCGCATTATAATGCTTTAATGCTGGCACAGGGGCCAGGAGTCATGATGGTCCAAAATCCTGAGTTAAGTATTCTGATTGGCCGATGTCAAGCTGGCCATGATGACCTTTCGTCTGCAGTGTTAGCACGTTGCAATCAATACGCTCTAATGGAAATCAATGGCTGGGAGTATCTGTATTACCAGCACTTAGACAACTCTATACCCTCTCAATTATGGCTGGGTTCAGATGCCTACTACCGAAATGAAATTCAAACTAAAGCTGGATATGCAAAATTTTGGAATTATTACCACATAGCGTACGCAGAGCCATTCCATAGTTATGTGGCCGCGATTTTCCCTGAGGAAAGTGATGTTTCACCTCAATAACTTCTCACCTCGATTTAGCCCTGATTTGACTGGATGGGTTATTCAGCTATGATTAAGCTAGCTAGAACAGTAGTCATTTATGACTAAATATTTATGACAAGGAGAATTAGGATGAAATTTAAATTACCAATAATGACCGTTCTTTTAATAACTACCGCTCATATAAATGCAGCTCATCATGAAGAAGGAGAAGAAAAGGTGCCAGGACAAGGCTTAATCTCATCGGAAATTTTTGATCTAGCTGGCGAAATGGATTTATACGTAGAGAAATATGCTTCTTGTGGCGCCAGTAAAGGGGATAAACATATGCATCCATATGGAACGCTTGTATATATGCTTGATGGCCAATCTGATACTAATGTCTCAGGTGAATTTCAATCTGTAACTAAGGATGAGTATTACTTTGAACCATCTGGTTGGGTTCATGGTGGCGAAGATAATGCCCCTAAGGTTTCGGATGATCAGTGCAGAGAGTCTTTAGTAATCAGAGTTGGCAAGAAGGGCGAAGCGCCGACAGTATTTGTTAAGTAACCCGCTTAACAGCCATAGAATCAACAACAATCTGAAAAGGTCGAATCGTAAAGGTTTGGCCTTTTTTTTTGCGTTGCCCATATAGATATCAGAACTAGGCTCTTTCGGGAGGGGTACCTCGATCTAGCCCTGCGTTGACAGGATTGGGTATTCAGCTATGATTAACTTTTTGACGAAAGGAGAGACATTGTGATTTCAGTACAAGCTAAAAGTTTTGATAATGCAGATGAAGTAAATAAGAGATTTGCAAACGCGCTTATCGAGTCCGTTAATGTTCGCGGTCAGAGAGTCAATAAATTAACACTTCAGCCTGATTGGAAGTGGTCAGTTGACGTAAAACCCATTATTGGAACAGCAACCTGTCAGGCAAGCCATTTAGGGCTTATTTTGTCGGGTAAAATTTGTTGTGTTCATGATGATGGAAATGAAGTGACCTATAGTGCGGGCGACGCCTACTCTATAGCGCCAGGTCATGATGCATGGGTTGTGGGCGATGATGTGGCCGTTTGTTATGAATTTGCAGGAATGTGGGGAGAATAGATTTCTATAGCAGTAGCAATTACTTGCCGACACTTTAGTGGCTAAGTCTACTCTGGATTCCCGGATTTTACTATAAACACAAGCCTTAGATGGGTCCTATGGCGGGCATTTAAAGGCTAACGGGTTGAGACTTACCTGAATCTAGAGTGTCAATATACTCACAACAGATGCTAGCAATTCGCCAGGGCACAGAGGAAATCACCCATCAATTCGACAAAACCCATCATTTTTGCGGTCAATGCAGCAAAGACGCTCATCCGCCGATAAAAGTCTGTGTTACCGTTTGAGAATTCACTACCCACTCTTTACAGCCTGAGGGTTAACAATGAACTTAAAACTTCTATCACTGTCTTTTGCCGGACTACTGATCACCGGCTGCGGCGCTAAAGAAACCACCGAGACCCCTGCCATAGGAATGCCCGCCCTACCGGACGGCGCTTATCTTTTAAGCGATGTGCAGGTCACTGAGAATGGTGAGCTTAGCCTGCTACTGCGCGATCAAATAAAAATCTACTCTAATAATCGCTTTATGTACGCCTTTATGAACGCAGAGACCGGCATCGACGTGGGCGCGGGTATTGCCACTTGGAAAAACGGCGTGATGGTGGAGGTGCCGACGGTAAACCATAATGGTCCAGTTAAAGGTTACAGTTTTGATGTGGCGATTAAGGAAACCGATGACGGTTTTATGCAAACCATTATGGGCATGACATACGACGACGGACGGTCACTCGACATGGTCGAGACCTGGGACACCGCGTCGACTAGAACAGGGCTATTTGATGGTCTTTGGCGATTACAAAAGCGCAGTTCGGCGGTCATTTCTTCAGCTGATTTTGTGGAAACAAAAATGATCGGTGGCGGCCACTTTATATGGTTGCAGCGATGGTCAACCGATGGCGAAACTCAAAAGTCCTTTGGCTTTGGCACCATTGATGTCAATGATGACGGCAGTGCCACTGAGACTGGGATGACTAGCTCGATTGAGGATTACGCAGGCACTGAACACCGATTAAACCTGACACTCATCGATGATAACCATTTTAGCCAAACCTTTATGATCGATGACGTTGAGGTAACACAAACCTATCAGCGTATGTAGTGATCTATTAGACGACCCTAGGGCCGGTAAATTCGGGTTGCTGTCCCTTGAAACATGGCGTCTTTTTCGTATTCGCTGAAGCCTGTCACCATTTTTTTAAAAGCGTTCCAAATTACCGCGTAAGAAACAGATAATTTATCAACCGGAAAGTTACTTTCGAACATACATCGGTCAGGTCCAAAACAGTCGATGGCGTGCCGATAATAGCCCTGATGGGCTGCGACGATTTCGTCTGAATTAGCCGGCAAATCACGTCCATTCCACCCCCAACCATTAATCTCCATGGCCAGGCCTCCGAGTTTGGCCACAACGTTTGGACATTGGGCGAGTTCCCTAACGTCGGCTTTCCATTGCGGAAAAAGTTGCGCCTGTTTTCCTGCATAAGGGCCAACACCAAGGGGTCCACCAAAGTGATCGAAAATAATGGTGGTCTCTGGGAAAGCACGGGCTAGGTCGGTGAGTTCTGTTATCTGACTGTGCACTAACCAGGCATCAAAGGTGAGCCCCAAAGGCGCCAGCTTGGCAAAGCCTTCACGAAAGTCATCTTGCATCATTAGTCTTTCAATTCTTCCCGCATACCTATCCACTACAGGGGGGTCGGGGTAAAAAGCGGTAGAGTGCCGAATACCCCGCAATAAACCCCCAGCCGCCGCGGCATGGGCCTCTAATACCTCATCAACCTGTGCGCCAAGGGTTAAATTGGCATGGCAGACTAAGCCTAAAATGGGCGGTTTCCCCTGTGTTGCGCCCTGCTGTGACTGTTCTGCCTGAGCTGTTGCAAACTCTGTCTCACCGACAGGTCGTAAATGACTGGGGCCCTGTGCTCTATATTCGGCCCCGCATTCAATAAACACCGTGCCAACAATGTTGTGCCCCGATTGAGTATCTGCCCACAGCTCATCTAACTCATAGGGCGCAGTCGCTCGCCAAAGATGGTGATGAGGATCGAAAATTGGCCTCTCAGGATCAATAATGTCTTCTCTTACTTGAGCATGCCAGCGATCTAATTCATTCATTGATATTAACCTTGCCTTGGGTGGGCGGTATTAACGCCTTGAAGCGCTGACTCAATAGGCTGGCCGGGGCGACGAATTTTTTCATAGGCTACCTCTGACTATTTTTTTGCGCTTTTTTGGCTGCACGACGGCGTTCAGTTGCCTCAAAAGCAGCGCTGCCTATATGTTCTTCGCCTCGCTGTTTAGCCAAGTCTACCTGTTTTTGTCGTTCAGCAAAGCGCTGCTTACGATCTTCTTCTACGACATCATGGCAGTGATGACAAGACAGGCCTTGCTGATAGAACTCAGATTTTTTTTCTTGTTCGGTAATTGGCATTCGACAGGCATGGCACTGATCATAAGAACCACGCTTGAGATCGTGATCAACGGCAACTCGATTGTCGAACACGAAACATTCGCCTTGCCATAGGGTTTGGTCTTTGGGCACTTCTTCTAAATATTTAAGAATCCCACCCTCAAGGTGATAGACCTCCTCAAAGCCCTGCTCCTTCATGTAGGCCGTTGACTTCTCACAACGAATTCCGCCGGTGCAAAACATAGCAATCTTTTTATGTTTGTCTCGATCCAGATTTTTTTGTGCCCAAGCGGGGAAATCACGAAAGGTTTTTGTCTGTGGATCGATGGCGTTTTTAAAAGTCCCTATCTCTACCTCATAATCGTTGCGCGTATCCACGACCACTACATCGGGGTCAGAAATAAGCGCATTCCAATCGCTGGGCTTAACATAGGTGCCGACTACCTGCTGAGGGTCTATACCCTGGACACCCATAGTGACAATCTCTTTCTTCAGCTTAACCTTAGTGCGGTAAAAGGGAATTTCACTGTGATAAGAGTTTTTCTGATCAATGTTAGATAGCTGAGGCTGTTGTTCTAGCCAAGCCAGCACAAGACCGACATCTGAGGGAAGTCCCGAAATAGTACCGTTAATACCCTCTGTCGCCAGCAGCAAGGTGCCAAATACATTGCTGTCAGACATTATTGTTTGCAAGGGTGTCTGAAGCGACTCGAAGTCGGGCAACGAGACAAATTTGTACAGTGCGCAAGTGAGGTACTTATCTGACATGAACAACCCTTTTGATACCGCTTGAAATATATTGATCCGCTAATAGAGGCAACTTTTCAACGCCAATCATTATACCTAATCGGCCGTTAGAGTGGTGTACTCTCCACTTCACCCAAGAGTCGCTTGCCTGGATATACGCCATCAACCGACACTCCATTCTCAACCACCAACTGACCGCCAACAATGACAAACGGAATTCCGGTCGGCGGTTGATAAGGATCACCATAAGCGGCATTAGCTTGCACTCTGCTGGCATTAAAAATAACAATATCAGCGTCTGCACCCTCTTGAATGCGGCCCTTTCTATCAAAACTAGAGGATGCTTGAGACATCCATTGGGCCTGATACAGGCTCAACCGCGCCAGCCCGTCCGATAAGGTTAATAACCCCCGGTCGCGCACATAATGGCCTAATACTCGAGAAAAAGTACCGGCCACATTAGGATTGGTTTTTATACTTAAGTCGACCGCTGGCAGAGCATCAGTTGCCACCATCATCCGCGGCCATTGCAGGGCCGTTTCTATCCAGTCTTCTTTAACGTAGTGATGATTAACCGACCCCCTAGGTTGTTGTTTGGCATATTTTTCCCAGGTGGCTTTGGTCAACCATTCGCCAGTAGCAACCCACTGAACATCTTCGTAAGTAATGTCAAACATACCCTGCCAATCACGAAATCGAAACACATCCGCTGAAATGCTAGTGCCACCGGCAGCGTAAGAAAGCGTCTCTGTCGCTATATTGGCACCGGCATTATTCGCCTCATCAATCATTTGTAACCATTCATCCACCCTTCCCATGGCGTTGTGAGTGATATGCACGATAAACAATGGTGCCCTGGTTTTTTTAGCCAGATTAATAACCTCAATCAGACCGGCGGTATCGCCAGTGTAACCCCGACGAACATGGACATGGATCGGCACCTGCCTCTCGCCTGCCACCTCAAATAGCATACGCAATTCATCCGCGGACACCGCCGAGGTAAGGTAATCAAGCAGCACCCCAATACCCAATCCACCTTGATCAATGCCTTGGTTTATCATTAGGCGCATGGTTTCAATTTGTTCTGGGCTGGCTGCTGTGGTCCAAGATTTTCCGTTCATCTGAAATGGATCGGTGCTGCCCAGAAGATATTCAGTGCTAAGACCTTCCATAACCTTAGATCGCACCGCGAAGTGTGCCACTGAGGCGCCGTAATTGAGTTGCGCGCCGTCTTTGTAGTCCTGCCCAAAAAAATCCACTGGGAAGGCGCCAGCCTCCATATCTAGCTGGGTTGTGACCCCATCTAAGAGGTTCATCTTTTGGCCCAATTGGGTAGGCGTATGGCTGTGAATATCGATAAACCCCGGCGCGACCACCAATCCTTTAGCGTCGACGGTTTTTGCCCCCAGCAAAGGTTTCATCGAGATGGATGCAATAGTACCCGCGGTAATGCCGAGGTGACGGATACCATCAAGACCGGTCTCTGGGTCTATTACTCTTCCGTTAGCGATAACCAAATCGTAATCTACTGTGTTGCCATGGGAAGTGAAGGCCAGCATCGCTAATAACACTAAATGAGAAAATCGGACTCTTAACATTTGTTTACCCTTTGTTTAACATTATTTTGTGATCCAGAGAAAATCGAACCACAACCTGCCCCCACTTACCGCAACCTAATCACTACTCGTCTTATTTTTCGCTGATTTTACTCTCTGAGTCGAGTATTTAAACACGTTAACTATTAGAATAATTTCGATAACAAATAAAACATATAGATTGTTCTTAGGGAAAGCTATGAATAGAGTTAAATTATTATCTGAGGTCTCAAAATTTAGCACCATCGGAATTTTATCACTCGTGCTTGTGGCTTGTGGCGGCGGAGGTGGCGGCGGATCTGCAGCCCCGAATGCCCCGATCTCCGATACAACACCGCCAGTAATCACTCTGGTCGGTGCAGCATCAGTCAACCATGAACAGGGCACCACCTACACCGATGAAGGCGCCACGGCGTCTGACACTGTAGACGGTACTCTGTCAGTATCAAGCTCGGGTAATGTAGGCACTGACGCCGGCACTTACACTATCACCTATAGCGCGTCTGATGCCGCCGGCAATACTTCCACCGCAACAAGAACCGTGATCGTAGCCGATACCCAGCCACCGACGATCACCCTAACCGGCGAATCAGAAGTCTCCCATGAACAGGGCACAGACTATGTCGATGCGGGTGCCACAGCAACGGATGTTGTGGATGATACAGTCCCGGTGACGATCTCAGGTGAAGTGGGTACTGAATTGGGAGATTACACGCTGACATTTACCGCTACAGATACCGCGGGTAACTCAGCGACGGAAACGAGAACGGTGACTGTCATTGAATCTGGGCAACCGCAGGCCATTAGTCTGTCGGTATTTGACGCTGGCCAAGCTAATGTCGCTTTCGATGCCGGCCTAAATGGTGCAGATTCGGGGATCAGCTGGGGCGGCTGTAGCGACGATGGCGGCGATGCTTGCCCTAATCTGAGCTGGGCAATTGTGCAAGATGCAGACCGAGGTGATGTATTACAGATAGAGCACAGCTCTGCAGGACAGCAGGCCATATTCTTTATTAAGACTAATTCCCCGATGGATCTAAGTGCTTATTCTACCGGTAGCATTATCTTTGACCTCAAAACAATCAGTGGCGATAGCAATTACTCCATGAAAATTGACTGCGTTTATCCCTGCACTTCGGGTGACAAAGCAATCGGTAGTCAGGGGACTTTAGACTGGGAAACGGTCACAGTTTCAGTCGCAGAGCTTGTGTCAGCAGGGTTACAGCTAGTGGCAGTCGATACCGGTATCGTCATCTGGGCGACAGCCTATACCAGCACCATCTTTCAGCTAGACAATATTCGATGGGAAGGAATAGATGATGGTTCTAGTGAACCGCCAATCGGGGGTGATGACGGATGGGAAATCCCTGCGTTTACAGGGTACCAAGCACAGACCAGTTATGAGGGTTATAGTCAGGTTTGGTCCGATGAGTTTAGTGGTACCGAGGTAGATTCAAATAACTGGGGATATGATATTGGCGGCGGTGGCTGGGGGAACAACGAACTTGAGTTCTACACTAACCGAAATGCTTACCTGAAAAATGGCCAGTTAGTGATTAGAGCCAACCAAGAAAATTATGGTGGCCGTGCCTATACCTCATCTCGCTTAAAAACCCAGGCTAAGCAAAATTTCCAATATGGCCGTATTGACATTCGCGCTGTTATGCCAGAAGGACAGGGCATCTGGCCTGCACTATGGATGTTAGGGGAAAACTTCCCCACAGTCGGCTGGCCACATAGTGGCGAAATCGATGTTATGGAAATGATTGGCGGTGAGGGTCGAGAAAACAGGGTTTATGGAACCGCTCACTGGTACAACCAGTCCAATAGTTCAAATGCAAGTTATGGCGGCAATCGGCTGCTCTCAAGTGGCGAAACCCTGTCTACCAGCTTTCATGTTTACAGCATTGAATGGGATAGCACCGCCATTACCTGGTACTTGGATGATGTTCAGTTCCATACTATGACCATTGATAATTCCGCATCCCTTGCCGCATTTAGAAAAGAATTTTTCTTTATATTTAATATCGCAGTCGGCGGAAATTGGCCTGGAAATCCAAACTCATCAACCGTCTTTCCTCAGCGGATGATCGTTGACTACGTGCGGGTATTTCAAAAAAACTAACCAGATAATAGCGGCGTCCAACGCCCTAGTCCTAAGGAGGCAAACCCCTTGAAGAACCAGTATGCGTAATCGTTTAGCCGG
>DGAQ01000043.1:0-2011 GCA_002382445.1 Porticoccaceae bacterium UBA4026
AGCCTGAAACGCTGGCACGACCAAGAGGATGCCTTTCTCGACGCAGTGCGGGCGCTGCCAGCGCCAAGCGCCATTGGCGCTCGAGACTGGATCACCTATGGCTTTTTGATCGAGGCGCTGTCGTCCAGCCAAAGCACTCGCATCTGCCAAAAAGCGCTCTGGGAAACCAGCACAACCACCGCTTGGTACACTGGCCTGCCCTTTATTTTCGACATCCAACCAATTGCCACTGAAACCGAGCGCTTGGATGCGCTCACGCGCCTCAGCGCGGTCGCCGGCTACATCGAAACTGAAATCGAGAATTTAAGAGCCGGCCTTGCCCAAGGTTACGCCTCGCCCCGCCTCACCGTCGTGGCGGTTCCCGACCAAGTCAGAGCCCTTCTGCAGCCCGACAACCCCTTCTTGAACCTCGGCAAACGGTCTGACGATCCATTGTTTCAAGAAGCCGTGCAGCGCACGTACGATCAATCGATTCAGCCAGCGCTCAACCTGTTTGCCGATTTTATTGAAACCGAATACCTGCCCAACGCCCGGACAGCACTTGCCATCAGCAACAATCCCAATGGCGCGCAGTGCTATACCGCTTTGGTGCGCGCGTTCTCAACCCTATCCGTCACCCCAGGCGAGATTCACCGCGCGGGTCTAGCTGAAATGGCCAGCATCCAAGCTGAGATGCGGGACATCATCGATACCCATTTTGAGGGCGAAGCCACGGCAACGTTTTTAAGGCGCATCAATCGGGATCCGGCGTTTACGTTCGAGACAGAACAGGCCGTTCTCGACTTTTCAATTGCAGCTTTGGCCCGCGCACAGCCTAAAATGGCGTCGGTATTCGATTTACTGCCTAAAGCAGACGTTCTCATTAAACCCTATCCAGACTTCGCCGCCAGTGGCAGCGGTGAATACCATTCCTCATCAGAAGATGGCGCGCGGCCGGGGATCTATTACATCGCTGTCAGCGAGCCCCAGTTGCGCACCCAAGCGACCCAGCAGTCAACCCTCTATCATGAAACCTATCCGGGGCATCATCTGCAAGGCGCTATTGCCCTGGAGTTAGGCGACGCAGTCCACCCCATTGCCCGGTACTTGGGCAACGCGGGCTACGGGGAAGGCTGGGCGCTGTACGCCGAACGATTGGCCGATGAACTGGACCTCTATGACCGCCCCCTCGACCGCATCGGGTTATTGTCCGATCAGGGCGCAAGAGCCGCCCGTCTTGTGATCGACACGGGCATTCACACCCTCGGCTGGGATCGAGACCAAGCGGTTGACTACATGCTGAACCATTGCGGCTGGTCTCGCTTTGATATCGAAAACGAAATCAATCGCTACATCTCCTGGCCGGGTCAAGCCAATGCCTACATGCTCGGCATGCTCGAACTCAAACGCCTCAGAGCGCTAGCGGAAGATCAACTGGGCGACGGATTCGATCTCAAGACCTTTCATCGGCGCGTCTTAGAAAATGGCAGTGTGACGTTGCCCATGGTGCAAGCGACCATCCTAGATTGGATTACAACTCAAAAAGCTTTGGATTAGGACCCAGCCCAGCACGAGTGGCGAACTTCGGTGCAGCAAGCCTTGCCCCCGGCCCGAGCGTTGGAACAAATGATACGAGCCCGTCTCGGTCAGTCGGGGCTGTCGGTTGTGCGAGGTTTTTGCAGACAGCCTCAGCGGCAAATGACCTCAGCGCCCGCAGCGCGCAGCGCGCCGGTATCAAGCGGCCAGCGCGCCCAGCTTTCGTTTCCCGCGCATCCGCTAGCACCGATTGGGGCGCCGGGCCCGCCAACTTGCTCAAAGGTGCATAGAACTTGTTAAACTCTTTTTGATTCCATCAATGTTGAGCCCACATGAGCAACCCATTCTTTGAGACCTGGCAAACGCCCTTCAACATGCCCCCGTTTGAAACAATTCAGGACCATCATATTGAAGCGGCCTTCGAGCAAGGGTTCAGCGAGCATTGGGCCGAAATTGAGGCCATCGCCAACAACCCCGCCCCGGCAAGCTTTGACAA
>DGAQ01000043.1:2194-3428 GCA_002382445.1 Porticoccaceae bacterium UBA4026
CGCCAATAACCCTGCCCCGGCAAGCTTTGACAATACGTTGGTTGCACTGGAGGCCAGCGGCCAACTGCTCACCAAAACTGCCGATGTGTTCTTTAATTTGGTCTCGACCGACACCAATGAGGCCCTGCAGGCCATCGAAGAAGCCGTTTCCGTTCAATGGTCCAATCACAACAGCAATCTGTATAACCACCTCGGTTTATTTCAGCGTATTAAGACTCTCTTTTTGGATTTGCCAAACCTCGGCCTCCAACCGGATCAGCAATTATTGCTGGAGACGGTTTATAACGATTTTGTTCGAGCCGGCGCTGAACTCAATGCCCCGGCCCGACAACAGATCCGCGACATCAACGAGCAGCTGGCCACACTTGAAACCCGCTTTGGGCACAATGTATTGGCCGAGACCAACCAATTCGAGCTGGTCTTGACCCGTGATGACGACCTTCGCGGGCTGCCCGAATCGGTCCTCGCTGCCGCCCGCAATGAAGCCGCCCAACGTGGTCACCCAGAAGGACACTACGCCTTTAGTATCTCGCGCTCGTCTTTCACGCCGTTCATGCAGTTTGCCGACAACCGGGCACTCCGGGAAACCTTGTTCGAGGCCTACACCCGATGCGGCGACCTTGGCAATGCCGCGGATAACAAGGCCCTTGCCGTCGAGATTGCCGAGCTTCGACATCAGCGCGCCCAGATCAAAGGCTTTGCGTCCCACGCCCACTACATGCTTGAAGACCGCATGGCAGGTCATCCCAGCCAAGTGCATCAACTCTTGGATCAAGTCTGGCAGCCCGCTCAAAAGAAAGCGCAACAGGAAGCCGCCGATCTGCAGGCCCGCATTCGTCAGGAAGGCCAGAATTTTGAGTTGGCGCCTTGGGACTGGTGGTACTACACCGAGAAGCTCCGCTCAGAACGCTTTGATTTAAATGAGACCGAAACCAAGCCTTACTTTGCACTCGAGCAGGTTCGCGATGGGGCCTTTGAAGTTGCGCGCGCGCTGTTTGGCATCACGTTTAAACCGGCGCCTGCGCTCCCCACGTATCACCCGGATGTTCAAAGCTATGAAGTGATTGATGCCGATGGCACGCTGATCGGCATTTTTTTAGCCGATTACTTTATGCGGCCGTCTAAACGCGGCGGCGCCTGGATGAGCCAATTCAGGGGGCAATCTAATCTGGGCAGCAACATTCGCCCCATCATTGTCAATTGCTGTAATTTCGCAAAGGCCTCTCCGTGTCTT
>DGAQ01000043.1:3748-16067 GCA_002382445.1 Porticoccaceae bacterium UBA4026
AGCCAGGTCCGCTACCCCAGTCAGGCAGGCACCAGCGTAAAACAAGACTTCGTTGAGCTCCCCTCTCAAATCTTTGAGCACTGGGCAACAGAACCTGAGGTTTTGAGGCGCTATGCCCGTCACTATGAAACCGGCGAAGTCATCCCAGACGCCCTGATCGATAAAATTCGGGCGTCGAGCACGTTTAACCAAGGCTTTCAAACCTCGGAATATCTCGCTGCGGCATATCTCGATATGGCCTGGCATGCACAGGCGCCGGATGCTGCAGCGGATGTCAAAGCCCTCGAGGCGGCCGAGATGGACCGAATCGGATTACCTTTGACCATCGCGCCCCGCTATAAATCAACCTACTTTCAACACATCTTTGCTGGGGATCACTATTCCGCGGGCTACTACGCCTATATTTGGGCGGAAGTACTGGACGCGGATGGGTTTGAGGCCTTCAAAGAACAGGGCTTGTTCGACCCGGCCACGGCCCAATCCTTTCGGCAGAACATCTTAGAGCGCGGCGGCTCCGCAGAACCGATGTCCCTCTACCGAGCCTTTCGAGGCCGAGACCCTGCGGTGGATGCGTTACTGGTGAATCGTGGCCTGGCAAGCTAAGCCGCGGTATTGATCGAGGTGCCCAAAGCGCTCTAGGTTTGGCAACCGCCCTCACAGGGCCCGGCTCAGTCTCAGGCACCGGCTGCAGTCCCAAGATTAAAAGGCCTGCTTTAAGGTGTCTTTGATCTGCCCACTAGCAACCCCGGTGGCAGCACTGATCCCTTTGTCAGCCAAAGCGGCTTGGCCATTGCCGCGGCACTTTGTCTAGATTCAGTGCTAAGCTCACAGCATGACGCAAGCACTCGATGAACCCACCCGGTTGGCCATGCGCGCGGCGCTTGAAGCGCTTGACGAGCGATTATCAACCCTATTAACCAACACCGAATCCGCGGCCCAACAGGTGCCGCTCAAGGAAAATGCCTCGCGCTTGAGCCGTATGGATGAAATGCACAACCAAAGCATTCTAAGAGCCAACCGCACCGTAACCAAAAATCGCTTGATGGCCATTCAAAAGGCCTTTGCCCGAATCGAAGACGGCACCTATGGCACCTGTTTAGAATGCCTAGAACCGATTGCGCTGCCGCGGCTACACGCCTATCCCGAGGCCAGCTTGTGCCTGGCTTGCAAAGCGGCAGGCGAGGCAAGCTCGTGATTCGCGTTTAGCTCTGATTCGCGCCTTCAAACCCTAAAAATTCTTTGGTTAATGAAAGCGCCGCAATGCTATACAAAAAAATCCGGCTTTCGTATACTCACCGGGTCGCCACAAGCGACAATTCTCAGGGCGGGGTGTAAGTCCCCACCGGCGGTAATCGCATAGCGTAGCCCGCGGGCGCTCTTCATCATGAAGAGGACAGCAGACTCGGTTAGATTCCGAGGCCGACAGTTAAAGTCTGGTTATGAGAATGAGGTATAGACTTTAGCCGAGTAACTACTCGGACCTATAAAGCACCTAATCTTAGCTTTAGCTGGATAATGCCTGTCTTCCCTTATTTGCCCTCAACCCAATTTATTGGTGACTTTAATAGCGCCTAAATGAAAATTGATTTGAGCCTTTTATGAATAAAACTAGTCAAGAAATAGTATCTCGCGGGCACATTGCCTTCGTTCAAGCAACCTGGCACAAAGACATCGTCGATCAACTGCGTGATTCCTTTGAACTGGAGTTTTCCACCCTAAGCGACAAGCAAATATCGTTCTTCGAGGTGCCTGGCGCCTACGAAATTCCGGTTTTTGCAAAAGCCCTCGCTGAAACCGGAAAATACGCCGCTGTTGTAGCCGCCGGCCTAGTAGTGGACGGCGGAATTTATCGACATGAATTTGTTGCATCCGCTGTCATTGATAACCTTATGCGAGTGCAGATGGATACGGCGATGCCCGTCTTTTCAGCGGTGTTAACCCCTCAAAATTTCGATGGCGGTGAAGAACATACCGCCTTTTTTAGAGAGCATTTTATTATGAAGGGCCAAGAGGTAGCCCAGGCTTGCGCGCGGACCTTAGCCGCCCTTGGGAAAATTGGCTGATCAAGCAGGCTAAATGTAGCTGCTTAGATACCCTGGTAATAGAGCATCATGGGAAAAATAGAAGCTTCAGCGCCACCCCTATAGTCACTACCGTTATGATGGGCTGCAATAGACCAGACCCTCGCGTCATGACTAGATTAGACCCGAGTCTTGCGCCCACGATCTGCGCTATCGCCATAGGCAAGGCGAGCTCCCACAATACAAAGCCATTAACGGCAAAGATGACCGCAGACGTGCCATTGACGGCTAATATCATTAACTTAGTCTCGGCCGTTGCTTTGACTAAATTATGACCAAGCAACCACAGGAATAAAAATGGCATAATTGAGCCCATTCCTGGCCCAAAAAAACCGCCATAAAACCCCATACCAAGGGCCGCTGTGCCCGCGAAGGCATTAAGTCCGAGTATGGGCGCGCTGTCTGTCTGCTTAACCTTCGGCGACATCAGAAAATAAATTGCAATACCCAGCAACAAGAAGGGAATTAATCTGCTCAGCGTCGCGCCGTCGACGGCTTGAACCGTTAAAGTGCCTGCAATAGACCCTATGATGGCCATTACTATCGACGCCACTAGGGGCTTTACCGCGAGATGTCCTCTGCGAAAGAAATTCCAGGTTGATGACAGAGTGCCGACTGAACTTTGGACTTTGTTTGTCGCCAAGGCTGTCAAGGGAGGCAGTCCGACCCACAACAAAGCCGGCAGTGTTAGTATTCCACCAGACCCAGCAATAGATGAAATCAACCCAGCAAAAAACGCAATAGTGACGAGTATTAACTGAGTTAGCAAACTTAAATCCACTGAAATCTCCACGTAAGTGAATGCTTACTTACATTTTCGCATTCGTTTACGTTTTACTTGGATTCTTGCCGATAAATTGCTTATAGTAGGTCATGATGAACGCTAAGTCCGCTTCCTTATCTCCCGTCGGTTGATACAGATCTCCGATGACCATGCGCTTGCCGGAAAAGTCAAAAACAAACAGTAGTATCTGACAATCCAGCGTATCCGCTAAACGCAAGAACCCTGTTTTCCATTTCACCACCTTCTTTCTCGTTCCCTCTGGTGCCAAACCGATAACAATCCCACCTTCTTTTTTTGATAAGTCTACAACGGCCTCAACAATACCCTTAGGGTCGGCGCGATTGACCGGTATTCCACCCAACCACTCCATAAACCAAACTACGCCAGGCTTAAAGATAGTGTGTTTTCCAAGCCAGCGCACACGAAGATTTATAGCGAGAAGAGCAGCCATAGCAAAGACGAAATCCCAGTTCGAGGTATGGGGGGCCGCAATTATCAATACACGTTCAACATCGGGGATGGTTCCCTCAACACGCCATCCAAAAAGATTGAGTACTGTTCGCCCGAACCAGCGAGCAAAAAACCCTCGATTACCGCGAAGATGCGGAGGCACCTGATCTGGGCAGGCTGGATATTGATGGTGTTGCATTAGACTAACCTTTTAATTTTTATTGTTTTTATTAGCTTAGTGTATCTTTTCAGGTTTTGTAACGATGAATACAATTAAGGGCGTCGGTCCCTGTGGAGTCTTAATTTCGCGCTAATAGGCATCTAACCCCTAGTGACCTGGCTTTTTTATCGCCATTGCAATCAAAACATCGATCAATAGTTCTTTAAAACTGAATATTCACTTACATTAGTAATAAGCTATATCAAGGGCTAAAATTGATTTTTATGTATACCCTCGAATTGACTGTAGTATTTTTTAATTGCTGCCAAGTCGTAATCGTTGTCACCACTGGGATGGTAAAGGTCGCCGATAATAATAGTTTTAGTAGGAAAATTAAGAGCTATCATCAAAATTGGGCAATCTAATGACTTGGCAATTCGCAGGAATCCAGTTTTCCATTTTGCAGCTTTTTTGCGAGTTCCCTCTGGCGTTATACCAATAACTACCCCCTTACCTTTTTTGGCCAACTGAGCAACTCTTTCAACCATCTGTTGAGGGTGTGTGCGATTAGTTGGAATGCCACCGAGCCATTCCATAAACCAAACAATGCCTCGCTTGAAAATTGTATGCTTGGCTAACCAGCGCATCCGCAAGTTGAGACCCAAGATGGTTGCCATGGCCAATACAAAATCCCAGTTTGAAGTATGGGGCGCCCCTATCACTAACAAACGCTTCAAGTCTGGAATCTGACCTTCAACCCGCCAACCCAAGACTCTAAGAACGGTGCGACCGAGCCAACGCGAAAATACGCCACGATTAGCCCGCAAATGCTCCGGGGTCTGGTCTTGGTGAACAGCAGGTCGTTTGGCGGCCATAAATCAGTCTCCGTTAAATAAAACAGGGGGGTAACTTCAAATACTAGTGCTCTCGGGTAGCGCGAAAGGTAATATCTGGATGCCGCTCTTGTGCGAGAGCTAGATTTACCCGAGTAGGCGCTAAATACGTCAGATGACCGCCACCATCAAGGGCTAGGTTATCTTCTGCTTTGTTCCGGAAGGCCTTTAGAGTCTTATGATCATCGCATCCAGTCCACCGAGCTGTATGGACATTAACAGTTTCATAGATAGCTTCCACACCGTATTCTTCGCGAAGTCGGTAAGCCACCACGTCAAATTGCAGCTGGCCAACAGCCCCAACGATGACATCATTATTGCGGAAGGGAAAGAAGACCTGAGTACTGCCCTCTTCCGATAGCTGCCGAATGCCATTTTGCAACTGCTTCGCTCTTAATGGGTCTTTAAGACGAATTCGCTTAAATAATTCGGGCGCGAAATGCGGAATACCGCTGAACTTAAGGGTTTCGCCTTCAGTAAAGGTATCACCAATCTGTATCGACCCATGATTATGCAGACCGATAATGTCACCGGCAACTGCTTGGTCCACAGAAATTCGTTCACCCGCTTTAAAGCTAAAGGCATCTGCGATACGCACATCTTTACCGGTACGAACATGTTTCATTTTCATACCTTTAGTATATTTACCTGAGCAGATTCGCAAAAAAGCTATTCGATCTCGGTGTTTCGGGTCCATGTTAGCCTGAATCTTAAACACAAAACCACTAAATTTAGCTTCATCTGCGACAACTTCACGTTCTGCTGCCTGTCTCGGCTGAGGGGATGGCGCCCACCGCACAAAATAATCAAGCATTTCACGAATACCGAAATTACCTAAGGCAGTGCCAAAGAACACCGGTGCAAGCTGCCCCGCTAAGAATTCATCCATATCGAAAAGATTAGTCGCGCCCTTTACTAGTTCTAGCTCTTCCAAAACATCATCGGCGTAGTCTCCCAATGCTTCACGTGCTTCAGGGGAATCTAATCCATGTACCTTGATATCGTCGTTCAGTGTATGCCCTTTACCCTGCACGTAAACATGAATAGTGTCAGTGTAAAAATTGTATACGCCCCGAAATTCTCGGCCCATACCAATCGGCCAGTTAATCGGCGCAGCTCTAATTTTAAGTACTGCTTCAATTTCGTCTAATAAATCAACGGGATCTCGAATATCGCGATCCATCTTATTAACAAAGGTCAAGATTGGAGTATCACGTAACCGACAAACATCCATTAGTTTGATGGTGCGGGCCTCTACACCTTTAGCGCCATCAATAACCATGAGAGATGAGTCCACTGCTGTGAGGGTGCGATAAGTATCTTCGGAAAAGTCCTCGTGACCTGGGGTATCCAACAAATTAACCATGCACTCTTGATACGGAAATTGCATGACGGATGAAGTCACAGAAATACCACGCTCTTTTTCCATTGCCATCCAATCGGAGGTCGCATGGCGATCGCTTTTACGCCCTTTGACCGTCCCCGCTACCTGAATCAGATTGCCAAGTAACAATAGCTTCTCGGTAATAGTGGTTTTACCAGCATCCGGATGAGAGATGATAGCAAACGTTCTTCTTTTGTTGATTTCATTGATAAAATTGCTATCAGCCATACCTTCAAGACCCTTATTTTTACCTAAATTTGTACCCATTACTGAGTTACTTTTTTTTAGCAATTGGAAGCGTATCCAAATGCTGCTCGATTGCCTCAATCACACCACGGCTAAGTGCCAGATTGTTTTTTTCTTTCTGCCATATCTCATGAAAGAGAGAGACCGTTTCTTCTGCTGTATCCAACACCAGCTTTTCTGGCAGCCGTGCCTTTGCTGCCAAATGAGACAATTCATCCATGGTAAAATCAGTGAACTTCTTACTCCTGCTGACTTTCAACGCGGCTTCCTTATCCGCGATATAGGGAATTGTTGAAACAAAATCATAGGCTGGCGCAATAGAGGCTGAGCGCTTATCGCTATAGATGAGCGACCAGTTCTTCAAATGCATATCGGCATTGCCTATGAGCGTGTTAAATACCAACCTGCGGGTAAACTCAGCAATATCGTCTTCCTGCCCCTCTATCCCTATAACCTCTGCGATATTGCGCATACTGGCTTTCATGTATTTGTCGGACGGGTATACACCAAATACTTGCGCAAAATCTTCAATATGAACAGAGCCACCGCCGTTTATTCTATCAAACCGCTTGATGGCAAAAGCACTATCTCCAAACTGCCTGATCCCATTGGGAATATTTTCAATATCCCCAATATTGAGTAATTGTGTTTCGGGAACATCCATGCCAATTTTTCGTGCCAGCTCCATCATGGAATACTCGTTTTCAGGCACTCCATCAAACTTACTCGAAGGAAGTTTCACAATCCATGAGCCGCCCATACCATTGGCAGGAATAGTTAATCCTCCTGTGGCGTGCTGCACGGCGGAGAATTTTAGCTGAACCCCCGCCAAAGAAAAACGCATAGCACCGTCTTTATGGCTTCTTTCTTCGTCTATTGGCTCAGTGATACTCGGCGGAAGCTCTTCCCCATCAGCAGGCTTCACTGTAATGGCTCCGGGCAGATCTTGACCCAAGACCCAAAGCAGCAAAAATTCTCGTCCGGGATTAATATTGGCGCGCTCAGCCAAATACTTACGCATCTCATCTTCAGGTAAAAGATTTGAGAAGAACGGCATGAGCTTCGTAGTAATGGCTTTAAAGTCTGTCATCAACTCACCGAGAGAATCCTTAAAACCGAGGCTCAATGTTGGACGCGCCGCATCTTCGATATAGCTTTGCGTAAATGCAAACAACGAGCGGTCATTACCAACATTGGTAATCGTGCCAACTAGCTCACCATAGAGAAAGACATTGAGGGTTGATACGCTACTCATCATCGCCTCCATCTAGGCTATAGGCTGGCAAAGAAGCCTTCACCTCTTGAATAGGATTACTGTGTACCAAGGAGTTTCTCAGAGCCCTCATTTGACGCACCGCCTTTTTCATCGCCTCCTGAACACCATTGCTTTGCTCCAATGCCTCCTTCAATTGATTGACGGGGCTTTGCTTCATAGCATCCTCAATAGTCTTCCTTGATGACGTAACTATCTTTAACGCAGAATTATCAATCTTAAAGTGTTCAATATCAGAAACTGCCTTTCGTAGTTTCTCCATATCATTGTTTCCGATAGAGGGCATTTGAGTCATGGATGCTATAGCCTGTCTATATTGATCCATTTCTTTTTGGATGTGCTTTTGCGCATACGCGGTATCTGCGCTCGTACTGCTGCGCACTATTGATTTAATGGCTGGAACTGTCTTTTTTGGAACAAGTTCAAGTTCTAAATCCAAAACTCGAGCCAGAGCGACCAGACTAGACACCCGCAAGTCCACAGCGCCACTTTCTATCTTGGAGATATGGCTTTGAGGAACGCCAGATTTGGCGCTTAGCTCTCTTTGGCTAAACCCCTTCCTCTGTCGAGCTTCTCTTAGGTTTTTGAGTATCTGATCGTTTAAGTACGTCATTTTGATCTATCTTTCTATATCTATGTAATTAGTAGATGTATATTAATATATCACCGAATAACAAAAAAAACAACTTATGATATATATTAGCATATCACTATTGTATCCATGATCTACTTTAGTAGATCATTATTCGTATATTTTGGTCAAAAGGTTTATTTTATTGAATACATCAGTATTAGAAATGCCGATATATCCAAATTTTTAAACTAACCGGACTCCCCGCGCACATGTGCGGGAAGCCGCATTATCCAAGCTTTTGGAGCTCAGTTTGGCTCGGGTACGAGACAACTCAAGACACGATATAACTTCATGTTTTTATTAAAGTTGTTGTCGCTAGCTGACTCGGGCTGTCTTACTCACGAGAATCGGGGTGAGAAATGATAGAAAACGTACTTATCTTGTTGATTTTATTAGAAAAATTACTATCTTCCATTACTTCTCCGTCCCAGTTTGTACTTAAATTTGTACTTGTTTGTTAAATTACCCCCTCAGCCGTTTTTGGGGGAAAGGCGGCTAAAAAGCGCGCTATTGTAACGAATAACCGCTGCGCCATACATTATTTTGCCAAAACACTTTCCAGCTTGTTCAATTGCTGCTGGTAGTTTGCTGGTTTTTCCGTTTTAAACTTCTCTAAATTCAAGAGTTTCCATTTAACCGATGGAAATTCCTGAAAATCATAAATCGACCAATCAGGCTCTAAGCGATTAAGGCTTAGTAAAAAGGCTCTATCGTCTTCATTTAAACCGGACTGTATCGTTTCAATTGTAAAGATGTCACCGCTTAGCTCCATATCACGCCCCGTTGCTTAGAAATAATTTTAATATGACAACCTCAGACAGGATGTAACCTTATATTTTTATTTAAATTTGTGTCTTAGGGTGTTTTATCGGTTCAAGCTGGGATGCGAAATAATTGCAAATATGCATCTATCTGCAACCTAGTGACAGATGGTCTTCTTTGCGCATCTATAAAAATGCGGCATTATAGCTTTGTCAGCGTCTTGGATCGGCTACATAGTAGCTTAGGATTAAAAGCAATCTCATCTATTTGATGTCGCGTATAATGCGAAAATAATGACCTAGCAAGCAGCTCACCTAAGACGGCAGGTTAGTCACTCAATCTGACATTATTAAGTTACAGAAACCAAAGGCTGAAAATTAGATGCAGTATAAGGGTCAAACAGAATACGACCACAAAGGTCCTGCGCCAAAGCAGGGCGTGATACTTTGTAATTTAGGTACGCCAGATGCGCCCCAGACCTCGGATCTGCGCCGTTATTTAAAGCAATTCTTGAGCGACCCAAGAGTTGTAGAAATCCCGCGATTACTTTGGTGGCTAATCCTTAACGTGGTTATTTTACGCCTTCGCCCGCGGCGTTCGGCCAAGCTCTACCGCAGTGTTTGGACTGATAAAGGATCTCCATTACTGGTTAATACCCAAGCCCAAGTTGATGGCGTTCGGAAAATTTTGGCCGAAAAGCACGGCAAGGAAATACCTGTAGTTTTGGGCATGCGCTATGGCAACCCATCCATTGAGTCTGCGATAAACGAGCTAAGCGCTCAAAATGTGCGCCATATTACGGTGCTGCCGCTTTACCCCCAATATTCTGGGGCCACGACAGGCTCCACCTTTGACGCCATTGCTGAAGTTTTTAAACGCACCCGTTGGGTACCTGAACTACATTTTATAGGGGGTTATCACCAGTCAGCTGCATTTATTGATGCCCTATGCTCTAGTATTAGCCGGCATATCGATACCCATGGTCAACCGGATAAACTGATATTTTCTTATCATGGAACCCCTGAAAGGTATCTCAAAAAAGGTGATCCATACCATTGTCTATGTCACCAAACCACTCGTCTGGTTGCTGAGAAAATGAACTTGGTCGACGATCATATTATGACCACTTTCCAATCGCGCTTTGGCCGCGAACCCTGGTTGCAGCCCTACACCGACAAAACGCTAGCGTCACTGCCAGGTCAAGGCGTCAGCCACGTGGCTGTCATATGTCCCGGCTTTTCTTCTGATTGCCTAGAAACTATTGAGGAGATCAATATTGAAGCACGTGAAATTTTTTCAAGTGCAGGAGGCAAGGCATTTCATTACATTCCCTGTCTTAATGATGATTTAGAGCATCTGGAGGCTCTGGCTCAGATCGTTGATAAATATCTCAGCATTTAGATTGGCACACTACAGGTTCGGGTCGAAAAACCTTCTTCTATTTTAATTAATGCGCTGAACGCTGCCTGCCAAGGAAAATCAAGAATTATATTCACGCTAGACGTATAATGTTAAAAGTAAAGACACCTAGTTTTCCTAATGAAGCGCTGTGCAGAAAATTGAAAAATATTAACATCAAAACCTATATGGAAACCGTCGGAGTTGCCGCTCTTGAGTCGTCTAGAGTCATAGCCCGCGCCACCACGGAGACCAAGAATAAAGCTCTAGCGTCCATAGCAGAGCACCTTAATGATGAGCGTCAAAACCTGTTGTCGGCTAATCGTGTTGATATGGCAAAGGGTCTTGCCAATGGCCTAGATTGCGCTTTATTAGACCGCCTTGAACTTAACGATGAGCGTATTGATGCCATGATCGAGGGTTTACACCAGGTTGCGGCGCTGCCCGATCCTGTTGGTGAAATGACCGATCTAGGCGTGCGGCCTAGCGGGATTAGGTTAGCGAAAATGCGCACGCCTATCGGTGTGATTGGCATCATTTATGAATCACGACCCAATGTCACTATCGATGCTGCGAGCCTATGCCTGAAATCTGGGAATGCCACTATCTTGCGCGGCGGAAGTGAGGCTATTCACTCGAATCAAGCTATTGCCGACTGCATTAGAAAAGGCCTAGATGATGCCGGGTTACCACCATCGGTGGTCCAGGTGATCAACACGCCTGATCGCGAAGCGGTAGCAGAGTTAATCACCATGACCGATTATGTTGATGTGATTATCCCTCGGGGCGGCAAGGGGCTTATCAAGAGATTAATAACTGACGCCCAAGTACCTATGATTAAACATTTAGATGGCAACTGTCATCTGTACATCGATGATCATGCCGATTTAAAAAAGGCCGTAGATATTGCTATTAATTCCAAAACACATCGCTATGGCGTGTGCAATGCCATGGAATCACTGCTTATTGCACAGTCTGTCGCCAAGAAAATATTACCTGAGCTGTCAGCTTTGTACGCCGAAAAACAAGTGGAATTGCGGGGCTGTGAAAAAGCACGAGCTATCGTAAGCACGATAAATAAAGCTAGCGAAGAGGATTGGGGCGACGAATTTCTGGCACCTATTTTGGCGATTAAAATTGTAGATGGAATCGATGAAGCTATAGATCATATCAATCACTACAGCTCTAAGCACACCGAATCTATAGTGACTGAAAATGATGAGAATAGCCGCAGATTTTTAACTGAAATTGATTCAAGCTCAGTGATGCTAAACGTCTCGACCCGATTTGCTGATGGCTTCGAATATGGTTTGGGCGCTGAAATCGGTATCTCTACTGACAAAATTCATACTCGAGGACCTGTTGGTCTCGAGGGCCTTACCTGTCAAAAATGGGTGGTGTATGGCGATGGACAAATTCGGCAATAATATGGCAGTGGCTATATTTGGTGGGACTTTCGACCCCATTCATAATGGTCATTTAACCATTGCTAGCGAACTGGCCCAGTTACTCGATGTTAATGAAGTAAGAATGGTACCATGCGCTTATCCGTCTCACCGCGGTGAGCCAAATGTGTTAACTAAACATCGACTAGCAATGTTGTCAGCTGCCTTGAATGATGATGATTGGCCGCTGATCGTTGATGATATTGAATTACGCCGATCAGCACCCAGTTATAGTATCGATACTGTTAAACTACTGCGTAAGGAAATTGGCGCCGATATTCCTTTGTTTATGTGTATTGGCATGGATGCTCTGCGTAAACTAGACAGCTGGTATCAATGGGATCAGATTTTAGATTTTTGTCATATTGCCGTTTCGTCACGACCCGGCTATGAATTGCCAGAGGAGGGCTCTCTATCTGAATGGATTACTCGTCATCGCAGCGACGATTTGAGTGAAATGAAAAAGACCCCCAGTGGACATGTCTATTTATGCGACCTGTCCATGTTAGATATTTCATCGACAAACATTAGAGCAAAGATAGGCAAAGGGGATAACAGAGACCTTATGATGCCTGACTCTGTAATTAGCTATATCCAAAAAAACCGTTTATATGAGTAGCCCTGTACTATGAAAAAAGATCTCCACGAAATAATTATAACAGCCCTTGAAGACGTTAAAGCTCAAGATATTGTAAGCATTGACGTCAAAAAGTTAACTGGCATCATGGACACCATGGTAGTCGCGAGCGGAAACTCTAGTCGCCAGGTAAAATCTCTAGCAAACAATGTTGCGGTCGACGCTAAGAAGG
>DGAQ01000043.1:16171-44792 GCA_002382445.1 Porticoccaceae bacterium UBA4026
CGGTCGACGCTAAGAAGGCTGGATTTACAATAATTGGAATGGAGGGTGACGACGTTTCAGAATGGATATTGGTCGATTTTGGCGATATCATTGTCCACGTCATGTTACCCACCACTCGGGCGTTCTATGATTTAGAAAAGTTATGGTCCTTACGGCCAGATGATCGCCCTTTAAATGCAGATGCCGAGGCGATAATGCTTGGCTCGCCGCCCCTAGGTCGCGATTAATTTGAAACTCCGCATCCTAGCTGTCGGCACGAAAATGCCTGCGTGGGTGCAGTCGGGATGTTTTGAATATAGTAAGCGTATGCCGCCTGAACTGTGCGTCCAAACTATTGAAATAGCGCTTGGACCTAGAGGCAAAAGCCAGTCATCGGCGAAGGCAACAGAAATTGAAGGCCGATCAATTTTAAAAGCTCTAATAGATAAGGATTTTGTCGTCGCTCTTGACGTGTTGGGTAAAACTATGAATACCGAAGAATTAGCCAGTAATTTAGCCAACTGGCAAATGGATGGTCGAGATGTTAATTTGCTGATTGGTGGCCCAGATGGTCTCTCTCCTGATTGCTTAGCCAGAGCTAATATACGCTGGTCTCTATCGGATTTAACGCTTCCCCATCCTCTAGTACGCATTGTGCTAATGGAACAGCTTTATAGGGCATGGACAATTAATGCTAATCACCCATACCATCGTAATTAGGTGTTTGGATAGACAATAATGATACATAAGCAAGCGTTCTCAGACCCTGCTCGAGAAAGAAGGATATTTGCTAGACGGCTTATATTTTCTGTGTTTGCTATGCTGCTAATGGGACTGCTCATCATTAGTCGGTATTTTGATTTACAGATTAATCAGTTTCAAGATTTCGCGACGGACTCTGATAATAACCGCGTTCACGTGCGTCCTGCACCACCCACTCGAGGTATTATCTATGATCGTAATGGGGAAATTATTGCCGACAACAGGCCCACCTCTAATCTTGCGATTATTCGAGAGCGCTCCGGAGATCTCGATCAGTTAATGACAAAAATCAGCTCATTAATCACCCTTTCCGACGATGATATTGAGCGTTTTTACGCGCGACTAAAAAGACAAAAGCCTTTCGAACCTACCCCACTAAAGTTTAATTTAACTGAAAAAGAACAGGCAATTTTGGCTGTCAATCAGCACATCTTAGAAGGCACTAAAATAAGCGCCACATTGACTCGCTTTTATCCCAAGCGTGATCTTTTCACTCATGTCGTCGGCTATGTTGGTCGGATTAATGAACGTGAAAGCAACACAATTGATGATATTGCATACAGCGGCACCGATTCTATTGGAAAAACTGGTATAGAAAAATTTTATGAGGACTCTCTGCTTGGTCAAGTCGGCAGCGATCAGGTAGAAACCAATGCCAGAGGTCGAGTGATGCGGGTTCTTGATAAAGTCAGCCCTACTCCAGGTAGCGATCTTCAGCTACATCTTGATAGCCAATTACAGCAGGTAGCCTATGAGGCATTTTCGGGCGGACGCGGAGCTTTAGTGGCAATAGAAATCGAGACCGGTGGTGTTCTCGCGATGGTTAGCGCACCAAGCTATGATGCTAATTCGTTCGTCTCGGGCATCAGCCAAAAGGAGTATGACGTTCTTCTCAACTCTCTAGACAAACCGATGTTTAACCGCTCCCTTAGGGGCCAATACCCACCTGGTTCAACAATTAAGCCTTTGTTTGGTTTGATCGGCCTTCAAAACCGCAGTATTACCACTAGCACTGCGATAGACGATCCGGGCTATTTTCTTATGGAAGGCATCGAGCGTCCTTGGCGTGACCATAATTCAGAGCGGGGCGGCCACGGTAAGGGGGTCGATTTAGCAATGGCAATCGTCGAGTCCTGTGACGTATTCTTTTACACAATGGGCGTAAAGATAGGCATAGACACTTTGGCAGCCAGTAGCCAAGTATTTGGCTTGGGCAAAAAAACTAACATCGACTTACCTGGGGAGCGTCCCGGTATAATGCCCTCTAGACTATGGAAGAAACAGACTCGCGGAGCATCCTGGTTTAACGGCGATACTATTAACGTAAGCATTGGCCAAGGGTTTATGCTTGCCACCCCATTACAACTTGCTGTAATGACAGCTCGTATCGCCTCGCGTGGCAACCTAATTCAACCGCAAATAGTTAAAGCCATCGATGGCGTGAAAAACCCTGCGCTCAAAATTGCTGAAAGGCCTAACATTAGTGATGAATATTGGGACTATATCCACGATTCAATGCGCGATGTTGTGCACTCAACTAAAGGGACTGCAAGAGGCATTAACAAGCATTTGACCTACACCATGGCTGGGAAAACGGGCACAGCCCAAGTCATTAGCATTAACGCTAATGAAGAGTATGATCGATCAAAGATTAGCGAACGACAGTGGGATCATGCCCTGTTCGTTGCTTTTGCTCCTGTTGAAGATCCAAAGATAGCCATCGCCATCATCGTTGAGAATGGAGAGCACGGTAGTTCTGTCGCTGCCCCTATTGCAAAAACCGTAATTGACACTTACTTCAAATCTACGGCTCTCAAAAATAATAATCAAACCCTGGCTTCAACTAAGGTCTCGTACTCAAAATCTTCGGGAGGTGATGACGCTGATGCAAAACAATGATTTTGTTAGAAGAATACAAAGTCCTGGTGGCGATCGAAAAAAGAGCGGGTCGACCCATATCGACTTTCCATTATTAATATTACTGCTTGCCTTGTGTGTATTTGGATTACTGGTGCTTTACAGTGCCGGCGGTCAAGATCTGTCTTACATAAAACGTCAGGCAACTTTTATGGTTGTTGGTTTTTGCCTAATGTTTGTGGTAGCTCAATTTGAGGTCCGCTATTGGGAAAAGTGGGCATTTGTATTTTATAGCCTAGGCCTGTTATTGCTCTTTGCCGTATTGCTCTTTGGTGTTGGCGCGAAAGGTGCTCAGCGATGGCTGGATATTGGCTTTACTCGATTACAGCCTGCAGAATTTATGAAGGTAGGTGTGCCTTTGATGTTAGCTGCCTATCTTAGTAACCGTTTCATTCCCCCAACCTTAAAACATACTAGCTGGGCGATGGCCATGATATTACTTCCAGCGGTACTAATTGTAAGGCAACCTGATTTAGGGACCGCGCTACTGGTCTTCTTCTCTGGATTTCTTACTCTTTTTTTAGCAGGCTTAGGCGTGCGCTATTTAATCTTTACCTTTTTAACCAGCATTGCTGCAGTTCCCATTATGTGGAATTTTGTCCTTCTCGATTATCAAAAGCAAAGAATACTGACACTGCTATCTCCTGAACAGGACAAACTGGGTAGCGGGTGGAATATCGTTCAATCTAAAACTGCTATAGGCTCGGGTGGTCTAAATGGTAAGGGATGGACAGAAGGCACTCAATCACAATTAAACTTTCTCCCAGAGAGCCATACTGACTTTATCATAGCCGTCCTCGGGGAGGAATTTGGCTTAATCGGCATCCTTACTCTGCTTACGCTATATGCATTAGTCATTGCTAGATGCTCATTTATAGCGCTTAACGCTCAGTCCCAATTTGGTCGATTACTCGCTGGGAGCTTAGGTCTGATATTTTTTATCTATGTTTTCGTGAATATGGGTATGGTATCGGGTATATTGCCTGTAGTAGGTGCCCCATTGCCAATGATCAGCTACGGTGGCACCGCTGTTTTAACGCTATTTATTGGTTTTGGTTTGCTCATGGCTATCAGTACCGAGCCTAACCGCATGAGGAAAGTTCTTTGAAAAAAACTCTAAAATTATTAATTCTGGGGATGCTTATATCTCTACCCAGCGCGGCCTTAGCAGACTATTCAAAACACCCTGAAGCCTCTGAATTTATAGCGACTATGGTTAATATCCATAAATTCGAACAATCCCAAATTGAGGAATGGCTGGCAAGCGCGGCGTACCAAAAAAGTATCGTGGAAGCGATGAGTAAACCCGCTGAGAAAACAAAGCCATGGCATGAATACCGTCAGATTTTTATTACCGACACAAGAATTTCTAGAGGCGTTCAATTTTGGCAAGAAAATAACCAGACTCTGGAGCGGGCCGAAAAAGAATTTGGCGTTGATCCCGCTATTATCGTTAGTATTATTGGAGTTGAAACCAACTACGGGCGTAATGTAGGAAGCTTCAGAGTCATTGACGCGCTGGCAACCTTAGCCTTTGACTACTACACCTATACTGAGAAACGAGAGTCTAGGAAGATTTTCTTTACCACTCAGCTCGAACATTTATTACTGCTCGCTCGGGAGCAAGAAAAGGATCCCTTAACACTCAAAGGGTCTTACGCTGGAGCAATGGGCTTGGGGCAGTTTATGCCTAATAGTTATCGCAACTATGCCGTGGATTATGACGGAGATGAATTCGCTGACATCTGGGCTAACCCCACCGATGCTATAGGGAGTGTGGCTAATTACTTTAAGCAGCATGGCTGGAAATCAGGATTGCCCGTTGCCACACGGGCGCATATTGATGAGGCCCCCGATTCAACTAGTTTTAATGATATGAAGCATCCAAAAACGACGATTGCCGAACTTGTTGCTCAGGGCTATATACCCACTGATCAACTTGCTAAAGATCTCACCGCTTTTCCGTTACGTTTTGAAGCAAAGTATGGTCAAGAATATTGGCTGGGCCTGCACAATTTTTATGTTATTGGTCGCTACAACCCGAGGGCAAAGTATGCCATGGCCGTTCATCAATTGAGCCAGCGAATTAGAACCAGCCGCTGTGAATCAACAAAAGACTGTGCATAACTTTCTTGTCCTAAGTGGTTATATTTGAAATTTTTTGCATTAACCGCTACAAATAACCTTTTCAGGTGCCCATCAATGACCCTGGAGTGCTAAACTTAGTGCTTACTTTTATTGACAACATGGTGTCCTAACTATGGCTAAGAAATGGCTCTTCTCTGCACTATTGATCCCAATAGTGATCTCTCTGGTTTCCCCAGCTTACAGTCAAATACTGAGGCCAGCTGAACCAGAAATTGCCGCTAAAGCATGGATATTGATTGATGCGACTACCGGTAAGGTCTTGCTAGAAAGAAATGCAGACGAGCGATTACCCCCAGCCAGTCTCGCCAAAATCATGACCATATATATCGTCTCTAACGAGATCGTTGCACAACGTGTTAACGAAGAAACGGAGGTCCTTATTAGCGACAATGCTTGGATTCTAGGTGGCGCTAAAACTGATGGCTCAACCATGTTCCTCAGTCCGCGTACTAAGGTGTCTGTGCTTGATCTCATGCGCGGCGTTATCATCCAGTCGGGCAATGATGCCGCTATCGCCTTAGCAGAACATGTTGCCGGCAGCGAATATGCCTTCGCTGACATGATGAATCAGCAGGCACAAATATTAGGAATGCGCAATACCGAGTATTTAAACTCGACTGGATTGCCCGCAGAGGGAATGGTTACTTCGGCGCGTGATCTAGGAATTATGGCAAGCGCCATTATTCGCGACCATCCGGAGTACTATGCGATCTATGCTGAAAAATACTTCGAACATAATAATATCAATCAACCAAACCGTAATCGCCTATTATGGCGGGATAGTAGCGTTGACGGCTTAAAGACTGGCCACACCAGTGAAGCTGGTTATTGCTTGGTTTCTTCCGCCAAGCGCCAAGGAATGCGCCTTATCGCAGTGGTTATGGGTGCGGACAACGACGAATCTAGGTCGCAAGAATCACAAAAATTGCTGTCATATGGATTTCGCTACTATGATACAAAAGTAGTCTACTCAGCCGGTGAAATACTAAAAACCGGCGCCAAAGTCTGGTACGGAGCGGAAGAGTTTTTGAATCTGACCATTGCTGAAGATGTCACTCTAACAGTGCCACGTGGTTCTGAAAAAAACCTTAAAGCGAATATTTTAGTCAGCGGCTTAATCAAAGCTCCAATATCAGCAGGCCAAGAACTCGGGCAACTGCAAATTAGCTTGGATGGAGAAGCCCTAGTCGACATCCCATTGGTTGCAGAAAAAAGTATCACAAAGTCAGGTATTTTCTCCCAATTATTTGACTGGATAATTCTTTTATTCACTCAATTACTGTCGTGAGAGCATTTCCGTGACTGAACAAGAACCGCCAAAGATCGATTTCCCCTGTGACTATCCAATTAAAGTTTTAGGGGAAACACATACTAGCTTTAACGAACATGTCCTCGCTGTAATGGAAAGCCATGCCCCGGGGTTTAACCGACAGAAGATCACTATCAGGGATAGTAGTAAAGGTAACTGGCAAGCGATTACCGTGGTTATAACGGCCACTGGGAAACCTCAGTTAGACCGTATATTTGCGGCATTGAAAACAAGTCCGCGAGTTAAGATGGTGTTATAGAAATGGTGCCTGAAACACCTTTGATTATTCGCCATTTAGGTATTCAGCAATACAGGCACACTTTTGACTCGATGAAGCAATTCAACGAACAGCGCGACGAGGCAACCGCAGATGAAATTTGGTTTGTGGAACATTATCCTGTTTTCACCCAAGGCCAAGCGGGTAAAAAAGAATATATCTTGGTCCCTGGTGACATACCTGTCGTAAAAAGCGATCGTGGTGGCCATGTTACTTATCATGGCCCAGGACAAATCACCGCGTATCTGCTTATTGACTTACGCCGCTTGAATCTCGGTGTTCGACAGTTGGTTAATCTCATTGAGAAAGCTGTGGTCGACACGCTAAACTGCTGGGATATTGCAGCCTCTCCTCGACCTGAAGCTCCAGGGGTTTATGTCGATAATGGAGAAAAGATTGCCTCTTTAGGATTACGTATCCGTAAAGGTTGCAGCTATCACGGACTCAACTTCAACATTAATATGGACATGAGCCCCTGGCAACGAATTAACCCCTGCGGTCTGGGCGTTGTTATGACGCAAGTCGCTGATTTACTGAATCCAGCTCCCGACATCAAGGTAGTAACCGAAAAATTAGCGGAATATTTAACTGCTGGACTCGGTTATAATAAGTACTCTACAGGACACGTTAACGACTGAGGAAGACGCCTAGCCATGTTATATGACACGATACCGCCACAACGCACACGACGATTACAGAAAGGCGAAAAGCTCCGCAGTGCGGACAAGGTTGAGCGAATTCCGGTAAAAGTGATCCCGACACATCAGATTCAGCGCAAGCCAGAATGGATGCGCATCCGTCTTACAGCATCACCTAAAGTTCAAGAAATCAAAAATATTTTAAGACGCCATAAAATGGCCACGGTATGTGAACAGGCCGCCTGCCCCAATCTTCACGAATGCTTCAGCGGCGGCACAGCTACATTTATGATCATGGGTGAAATATGCACCCGACGCTGTCCATTTTGCGATGTAGGCCATGGTAAGCCCAACGACCTTGATGCTGAGGAGCCTAAGAACTTAGCAGCTGCTATACAAGAGATGGGTTTAAAGTATGTGGTGATTACCTCGGTGGATCGAGATGACCTTCGCGATGGTGGCGCGCAACATTTTGCAGATTGTATCCGTGAGGCTAGATTTTTATCTCCTGGCCTACAGGTAGAGGTGTTGGTCCCAGATTTTCGCGGTCGTATGGCTCCAGCGTTAGAAATACTATCGGCCACACCACCGGACGTTTTTAACCATAATCTAGAAACCGTGTCTCGGCTATATAGAGAAGCTCGTCCGGGAGCAAATTACGCTTGGTCGCTTAAGCTACTGAAAGAGTACAAGGCACTGAATCCACAGATACAAACCAAGTCAGGACTAATGGTAGGATTAGGTGAAACCAAAGACGAGCTTTTACGCACATTGGATGATCTACGTGAGCACGATGTTGACATGCTGACCGTTGGCCAATATTTGCAACCATCGATCAGTCATCTGCCAGTAGATCGTTTTGTTCACCCCGATGAGTTCGCGGAATATACGGCTTATGCTAAGAGTATTGGGTTCAAACAGGCCGCCTGCGGCCCTCTAGTCCGCTCTAGCTACCACGCGGACAAACAAGCTAGAGGCGAAGACATTAGTTAGTGTAAATAATCACTTGAAAGCGAGCATTATGTCTTACTGAAAACACGCTGATAGGGATAGTTACTCATCTGACCAAACTTCACGAACCGGGTCACCAAAATCATCATAAATAATTTTTTTGGTTCGCCGTTTGTGGATCTTGGTCGCTTTTGGTGGAGTCTTTTTGGTTTTTCGGCTGTCTAAAGCCAAGACCACATCATTGATATAAGTTCTAGTTTTTGGCGGTTCGCTGCTCACGAAAGCTGATCGACCTCGCGGCTTATCGGCCGGTTCACCTGTTTCCCCAGCAATATGTTTTTTGATTTCGCCACCCAGCGACAAGAACTCCTCCGTCTTTCGGCGTAGCTCTCTGCGAATAGCATTTTTACTGGATCGTGAAGTCACAATTATTGTTCAAGGTAAAATCGGAGTTTTAGTCTAACAAAATGCGATACTTTTTCACACAGGCAAAGGAATAAACCAGTCATTTAATCAAATAAGTTGAGTTGTAACCCTAAATCTTGCTGGCTAGTGTCAATAAACCGCACTCCCAAACCAATCAACCTTACCGGCCGATTCCCGCGCTCCCAAGCCTGATAAAACAAATCTTCAAAGCTCTCCACAGGTAAGCCTTTGGTCATCTGACGTTCAACGGTGGTACTGGTGAAGTCATTAAATTTCAACTTGATGAATTGCTTAGTGACCAAATAATCACTGTCAACTCGGCGCAGACGACTGCGTAATTCAAGCAGTAGGTCTGCAATTTTTGGAACACAAACGGCCTCGCAGGGCAAATCATCCATATAAGTATGCTCAACGCTAAGGGACTTGCGTCGGTTATTAGCATTAACTTGGCGATTATCTCTACCAAAACTTAAATCATGAAGGCGCTGTCCAAAAGTGCCGAATTTATCGACCAGCTCGATGAGAGATTTCTGCTGTAAATCGCCACAGGTTTTAATCCCCAACCGCTCAAGTTTTTCGTTAGTCACCTTGCCTACACCGAATATTCTCTTAACAGCCAGCGTTTTCAAAAAGCCGTCTACATTGTCGGGGGTAATAACAAATTGTCCATTGGGCTTATTTAAGTCACTGGCTACTTTCGCCAAAAATTTATTAGGCGCAATACCTGCCGAGGCAGTAACCCCGACTTCCTCAGCAATCAATTTCCGTATTTGCTCAGCAATCATCGTAGCACTACCTTGAAAATCACTGCAATCAGTAACATCCAGATAAGCCTCATCTAGGGATAAAGGCTCAACTTTATCGGTAAATCGGTAGAAAATTTGGCGTATTTGTTGGGCGGCTTCACGGTACTTAGCCATGGTCCCTGGAATGACGACAAGATCAGGGCATAACCTAAGGGCATGCGCTGTGGGCATCGCCGACCTAACGCCAAACCGGCGGGCTTTATAATTGCAGGTTGCTATCACCCCACGCCGATCCGATTTCCCACCGACAGCAACCGCCAAATGCCGGAGCGATGGGTCGTCACGCATTTCGATAGCAGCGTAAAAACAATCACAGTCACAGTGAATGATTTTCTTCAATTACAGGGCCTTTGTTATCTTTCTCAACCGATCAAAAATATGATAAGACCCATGCATTGTTTATCAGGGCGCCTCATCTTCAAACTGATGTTCAGCAACACGAAAACCGAAACGTTTAGAAAAAATACCCGGTAGTAGGAGCATTGCAGGCGTTAGCAATAGAGTCAGAATCGTGGAGAAAGCAAGTCCATTTACAATCGCACTTGCCAAAGGCTGCCACCAAGACGCAACCATGCCCCCGACAGTGTATGTGCGATTGACAATATCGATGCTAATGCCGTTAGCAAGCGGCAGCAATCCAACAATAGTCGTCACAGTTGTCAGCATGACTGGTCTAAATCGTGATTTCGCAGCTGCCAAAACTGCTTCTGATGACGTTAATACGCTATTATTTCGTCGAAGATAGTTATAGGTATCAATCAATACGATATTATTGTTAACCACTATACCTGCCAGAGCAACGATGCCAACACCAGTCAAAATCGTACTAAATGTGGCCTGGGAAATTATTAGCCCAAGTAAAACCCCAGCAGTGGACAGTACGACAGAGAAAAGAATCAGTCCTGCCTGGTAAAAACTATTAAACTGCATCACCAACATTATTAGCATTACCGACATAGCCAGTGAGAACGCTGTCGACAAAAAGGCCGCCGCACTGGCCTGCTCCTCATTGGCGCCCCGGAAACGCACTTTTACCGAAGAGTCGAAATTTTGTCGGTCTATCCAGGCACCAATTTCCTTGGTTTGATTGTCCGCCAAATATCCATCTTCTGAATTCCCTAAAATTAGTACCGTTTCAAGCATGTCATATCGTTGAATGGCATCAATCCTAGGCTTCGCTACTCGTTGACTGAAGCTACTGATGGACACAGGGCCACTAGGTGTATTCACTCTTAAATTATCTATTGTCGCTAACTGACGATCCTGTTCCGGGTAACGTAGTCTAATTTCAATTTCACCGTCTGCATCATCTGGTCGGAACTCACCAATGATGATACCACCAGTAACCATTTGTACCATATTACCTACATCGGCAACATTGACGCCAAGCATGGCGGCTCGAGCACGGTCGACCTCAACCTCCCACTGAATACCCGCCAAGGGCAGAGTGTCTTGAAGGTTTCTAATTCCCTCAACGTTGGTGTTAATCCACTGCCGGATTTGCGTAACAGTTTTATACAGAGCCTGGCGATCTGTTGATGAAACCTGAATCTGAATGTCTTTACCTGTAGGGGGCCCAGTTTCCATTTCTTTGCCGGTGACATAAATGCCCGGCAAGCCACTCACTCGATCTCTAATTTCCGCAAAGACTACATGACTGCCTGTTTCACGCTGCTCCCTAGGGAAGAGTTCCACTAAAAAAGAGCTTATTTTATCGCGACTCACATCTGTACCATACAAAATAGAACCGCTAGTACTGTAGGCATAGAGGCTATTTACACCTTCAATCTTGGAGACAATTTCATGCACCTTGAGCGTGATTTCTCGCTGTTCATCAATAGATAAATTTCCCTGCGCTCTCACCTCTAATGTACCGTACTGGCTCTCTATTTGACCAAAGAACTCTTGGCCTGCGCCGAGCTTCCCGTAGGCAAAAAAGATCCCAACAATCACTAGCAGTGATGCCAGTATAAATTTAATCGGAGACTTAATAATTCGAGTTAGAGCCTTCAAGTAAGCATCCAATAACGGCTGAAATAACGTTTTTGCCGACTCTTCTGATTGGTGGTCTTCGGGAAGTTTCTTCTCTTTACCGCGACGCCGAGCAAGAGCAATGCCTAAAGTAGGCGCAAAAATTAACGCATACATTAAAGACCATCCCAAAACGGCAAAGACCGTAATGGGTAAATAGGACATGAAGTCACCTGAAACTCCTGGCCAGAATAACAGGGGCAAGAATGCGGCCAAAGTAGTACCCGTAGAGGCGATCACAGGAATCGCCATACGTTGCACAGCAGAAATATAGGCCTCGCGAGTGGAAAGCCCAGCCGCCGCCTTGGTACTCGCAAATTCCACCACTACAATAGCACCATCAATCAACATACCCAGTGACAGTAACAAACCAAACATCACCATAAAATTGAAGCTGTAGCCTAACGAATTGATAATAATGAGTGCGCCCAAGAGACAAAATGGAATACCAAACCCGACTAACAAACCAGACTTGACGCCTAAAGTAGCCACCACCAATATCAGCACTAAACACATCGCGGTGATGATATTGCCCTGCAATTCACTGACCATTTGACTGGTCATCTCAGAACTATCAAAGGTATAACCGATCTCCATCTCAGCTGAAAAAAGATCTCGCGACTGCGCCACGGTTTCTCTAGTGGCTTCCACGGTCCTAATTAAGTTAGCGCTAAGACGCTTTCGAACATCAAGGGCAATCGTCTTTTTACCGTTAAGTAAACTATAGCCGTCAGGATCTTTAAAGGTACGACGAACATCGGCTACATCACCTAAAGTCACAACACCTTCTGAATTATTACGGATAGGTAACGCGCGAATATCGGCTGCTGTTTCGATCAATGCAGGCACATTAATACCGAATCTGCCCTGTGCAGAATCCATCTCTCCCGCGGGAATCAGTAAGTTATTGACCCTTACCCCCTGAATGATCTCGTTAATTTTTAAGCCATATAGCTCTAGCCGAGAGGGATCGATAACGACATCGACAACCTCATCACGATGCCCCGATATATCCGCAGTTAAGACATCAGGGAGCATTTCCAACTGACGCTGATAGTATTTTGCTGCCGAATATAACTCTCTCTCAGTTACCTTTTCTCCAGAAAAAGTAACAATAATTGTCGGTTCAGGGCTGGGGCTGAGTTCATTAACAATCGGTTCTTTCGTGTCTAAAGGAAACTCTGCTTTCGCGCGATTGACAGCCTCGCGAACTTCAGCTACCGTCTTTTTAATATCTTCACCAACTTCAAATTCCGCGGTAATAATCACCACACTTTCTCGAGCAGTAGCTTTAATTTCATCTATCCCATCAAGTGTTTTCAACTCTTTTTCAATAGGTCCTATGAGTAATCTAGCACCGTCTTCAGGAGAAATTCCATCATGCCGCACCATGACCATAACAACAGGCAGTGTAACGTTAGGGTTCATTTCCACCGGCATAGATATCCGCGACATGGCCCCCGCAACCAGGATAAGTAACATGATAGAGAGCGTTGCTCTAGTGTGATTCACTATAAGTCTTAGAAAATTCATTAAATTGATATTCCGTCCTATGAGTTAGCTTCGTCAACGATAAAAGAAGGATCAACGCTTTCGCCGTCAATAATGTAATTTTGGCCTACCGTAATCACCGAGACCTCAGAGGGTAATCCTGAGACCCAAAGCCCGTCACTTGCCTCCCCTAAGCTGGACACTTTTACCGAACCGACCAAATTCCCTTCCAGTAATACTCGCACCACGGTCTGTCCAAGGTCATTAAGTAAGATACTGCTGGCGGGAATTAAATGCGCATTGACTCCTTTAAGACGTAGTTCTAGGCGCGACGAAAGACCCGCCCTTATTGACCGATCAACATTACTGGCAGTCGTCTCCAAACGATAGTTGCGAGTCGTCGGGTTCGCTTCATAAGCTAAATAGACAACGGTGGCAGAGACTGTTCGGCCATCACCCAAGGTTGCTAAGGCTGAACTACCTATATCGATTCTATTAATGTCATGCTCACTGACGAGTGCAGTTACTTTTATGGGATGTAGCTCAACAACTGAGGCGCATAGGCTGCCCACAAAAACATAGTCTCCCACCTCTACGGGTCTATTTTCAACAATGCCGGCGAATGGCGCAGTCACCTGCAGGTTATTCACATTGAGTTGCGCGCTCTTAAGGTTAGTTCTAGCTGTTGCGAGCCTCGCCTTAGCCTGAGAAATCGCCAAATCAGATTGATAACCCCCCGTTTTAAGAGTCAAGGCCCCTTGATATGTTATTTCCGATTGTTCGAAATTTGCCTTCGATTGATCTAAACGCAAATATCGATCCTCTGCGTTTATTTGGCATATCGCATCACCCTCATTGACCAAAGCGCCCTCCTCTACCAATACCTTGGAAATCTGACCGGCAACCTGTGCCAAGACATTAACAGTTCTATTTGACTCTGTGTGGGCTCTCAGAGTTAGTTTAGGCAGGTAGAGTTGCTCAGAATATTGAGTCACCTGGACGACAGTCAGTGGAGCTGGAGTCATAGATGCTGTAGGGGACTCGGAGGAGGTCAAGAATCCACTTCCAAACCAAACGATAAGGGAGGTGACAAAAATTGCTGCTAAGCGAACATTGTTATTCAAAATAATTCCTTTTCTAATCAAATAAGGTGAGTGACGCTTAAAATAAGTCTAATCACTATAACTTTTATGTTGGGGTAAAACGCTCAAAATCAAGGTTACTCCCAGTAACCACTTAAGGTCTCCACCTCACTATTATCGGTGTCCCTATCGATCTATACAAGAATAGCTGTTGACTAGATAGTTTCGCTACCAAGCGCTTTTATCTCGCTACCAACAAATTGAGCCAATTTTTATACCTTGGTCACTAACATTTGGGCCTAATACAGCAATCATGGTCGGCGTTAAATGAGTACGCTTGCAAAAAAATTCGCCTAATTACCAACACAATTCTGTATTTTATGCGCTTAGTTAATGATGATAATTCAATGGTATTTATCCATATAGTGAATCGACCCAACTCTAGCCTCTTTTCACTTCCCCTGTATGAGTGTTAATTGAGCTACTTTTTATCGCTTCAATTCGATATAGCTATGAAAAATAGGTCTTTTTGAATATTTTTTTGATAGACTGCGCGTTCAAAAATAAAGGGGTTTTACATGAATAGTCCACTACTTCCACCGCTGTTGGGCCTTTTTGGCATGATCGCAGCATTTATTGTTTACCTTTTGGTGATGAAATATCCCGATGGTGAAGATAAGGTCAAAAAGATCGGCGACCAAATTCATAGCGGCGCACTTGCTTTTATGAAGACAGAATACAAATACCTACTCGCTTTTATTAGCGTTCTTGTTGTGCTTGCATACTTATTCCTAGGTACCGAAACAGCTATTGCAGTTGTAGTTGGCGCAGCATGCTCATCGCTAGCAGGCTTTATTGGAATGTACGCTGCAACTAAAGCAAATGTTAGAACTGCTACAGCTGCCCAACGGGATGGTGCCGCTGCTGCTCTATCAGTATCTTTTTATGGTGGTTCTGTGATGGGACTATGTGTCGCCTCGCTCGGCCTAATAGGCTTAGGCGGTTTATATTATTTTTATGCAGCTAACGGAGCCTCCCACGTTCATGCCTTAGAGGGCTTTGGAATGGGCGCCTCAGTGGTCGCTTTATTCTCTAGAGTTGGTGGCGGAATCTTCACTAAGAGCGCTGATGTTGGCGCTGATTTAGTAGGTAAGATAGAAGCTGGAATTCCAGAAGATGACCCAAGAAATCCAGGAGTGATCGCTGACAATGTGGGCGATAACGTGGGTGATGTTGCAGGTATGGGTTCTGATATTTTCGAATCTTACTGTGGAGCGATGATCGCTTCAATCGCTATTGCCTACACTATCAGTTCATCAAATTCAGAAAATCTAATGTTTCTTCCGCTAGGCCTCGCTTCTGTTGGCTTAATAGCCTCTATTCTCGGGATCTTTATCGTCAAGCTTCAATCAGGTAAGGCACCTGCTAGCGCCCTTAGATCTGGAACTTTATTGGCACCTGTCATCTTTATAGTAATGGCCTACTTCCTAATTCAATCTATGGGGAATATACCCATGGGTGTCTTGTGGTGTGTTGTTTCTGGGGCTGTAGGCGGTGTGTTGATCGGCTTGATCACTGAATATTATACCGGTGGAAAGCCAGTTAAAGAGATTGCTGAGTCGGGTGAAACTGGTCCAGCAACAGTTATGATCTCTGGGTTAGCTGTTGGAATGCAATCAGTCGTTATTCCAATTATCATTCTTGCAACTATTATTCTCGTGTCTACTTCAATAGCGAGCGGTGCAGGTATCCCTGGCGTATATGGAGTTGGCATTGCAGCGGTCGGCATGCTCTCCACAGTTGGGATTACCATGGCAATTGATGCCTACGGTCCAGTTGCTGACAACGCTGGTGGCATCGCTGAAATGGCAGGTATGGGAAAAGAAGTGAGAGATATTACAGATTCACTTGATGAGCTAGGCAATACAACTGCCGCGATTGGGAAAGGCTTTGCCATTGGTGCAGCCGCTCTAGCAGCTCTAGCGATAATCTCTGCATATTCAGCGCAAGTTTCGCTGATGTATGGAGACGCTTTCTCGCTTTCTCTGACCGACCCTATGGTTCTTGCAGGAATGTTTATTGGTATCTGTATTCCATTTTTAATATCATCCATAACCATGAAAGCAGTGGGTGACGCTGCCTTTGAAATGATTAATGAAATTAGAAGACAATTTAGAGAAATCCCTGGGTTAATGGAAGGTACTGCCGATCCAGATTCTGAAAAATGTGTCGAAATTGCAACCGAAGCGGCGCTAAAGAAAATGATGCTGCCAGGTATTATAGCGGTCGCTATGCCAGCCGTGGTTGGATTTGGCTTAGGTGCAATAGCTCTAGGAGGCATGCTGGCTGGAGGTCTTTTGGGCTGTGTGGCATTGGCTCTATTCATGGCTAACGCCGGCGGCGCGTGGGACAACGCTAAAAAGTATGTTGAAAAAGGCAACCTAGGCGGTAAGGGCTCCGATACTCATGCAGCGGTTGTTGTTGGAGATACCGTTGGAGATCCATTCAAGGACACCTCAGGACCAGCGATGAATATTTTAATTAATGTTATGGCGATGGTGAGTCTTGTTATCTCAGGACTACTTCCCCTCAACGGAATATTCTTTTAAGTATCTGTAAATCCGACTGACCCAGAGAGTCATTTTCTCTCTGGGTTTGTTTCTCAGAATACTCTAAGACCTAAAGCGTAGTTGATATCGATAGTCTGGGAAAAATGTTAAAAATCGATTAGACTTGGCCGCAATCTTTGCTGGTACGCTAGTACTAAAAACCCCAGCAAATGCTGGGGTTTTTAGTACTGCTACTCTATCTTAATGACTCATCAAGTCTTCAAATAAGTCAACACTATCTAGATTGTGTTGACGCAAGATATCCCGCAATCTTCCCAAACCATCCACCTGAATCTGCCTAACCCGCTCTCGCGTCAAACCTATCTCCAACCCAATCTGTTCCAACGTTGCTTCTTGGTGGTGCATTAAGCCAAATCGTCGTATCAATACCTCTTTTTGTTTTAGGGGTAATTGCTCTAGCCATCCAACCAAGACCGACGCCAAATCATCGTTCTCCACCTTGCCCAGAGGCCCTAACTCACTATTATCAGGAATAGTATCAACCAGAGACCTCTCTTGGTCAGCATCCGGTGTATCAAAGGACGATGTCCGCTCGCTCAGGCTCAATATTTTGAGTACATCTTTAATGGGTTTACTAACCTCTTTCGCTATCTCCTCAGGCGTTGGATTATGATCCAGTTTTTGTGCCAATTTGCGCGATGCGCGCAAATAGACATTTAATTCTTTAATAACGTGTACAGGCAATCTAACCGTGCGTGTTTGGTTCATGATGGCTCGCTCAATCGTTTGGCGAATCCACCAGGTAGCATAAGTTGAAAAACGATAACCCAACTCGGGATCAAACTTTTCGACCGCGCGCATCAAACCTAAGTTTCCCTCCTCAATTAGGTCTAGTAATTCCATACCACGATTACGATAACGACGTGATATTTTCACTACTAAACGCAGGTTACTCTCGATCATTTTGTGACGCGATACCGTGCAACCCTTCTTTAATTTTCGGGTATAGGCCACCTCTTCGGCAGCAGTTAATAAAGGGGAATAACCAATTTCTTTGAGGTAAATAGTCGTTGCATCGATGGCTCGAAGAGCTGGAATTTCATTTGAATTAACCTTCGGGTCTTTAATAGCCCGTGTTTCAGGCCCACCCAGCACCACATCTTCGACCATTTATTTGCAACTCCTTTGCAATTTATTTTTAATTAACAGCAACTCTCCTTGTCGCCAACCTTATTTTTATACCCACTGGTCTCCATTATTTAATATAATTCAACGGATTGACGGGATCCCCATCTTTTCTTATTTCAAAGTACATCATTCCTTCAAGGCCAAGCTTTGAAATTTCATCCTTATGCTGAACAGACTGCCCTACTTTAACCAGTAGCTTCTCGTTATTAGCATAGGCACTTAATAACATATCACTATGCTTTATGATAATCAACTTTCCATAGCCACGCAGGCCCGAGCCCGCATAGACAACATTACCTGGAGCTGCGGCATGGACAGTCGAACCAGCAACTGATTTAACCTTGATTCCCTTTTGCAATTTAGCCGGGCTAAAGCTCTCTATAACCTCTCCTTTTACCGGCCATTTCCATTCTAAATTTTTACTGTAAGTGGGAGTTTCTGCTTTCGTTTGATTAACTGAAGTAAGTTTTTTGGATGTCTGTACCGGTTTACCCTGAGCGGTTTTAAGCGCATTTGTATCTAGGGTGATAATTTGACCAGGCTGCAATAAAAATGGCGATTCCAGCCTGTTAGCCAGAGCCAGCGCTTGGACTTCAACACCATACTCTGAGGCAATTGAAAATAAGGTATCCCCTTTGGAGACCCTATACTGTTTAATGGGACTCTGAATAGACTTGAGGTTGCCAACGATCAAGGATAAGGTTTGACCGGGAGTAATGAGGTAGGATCGATCAAGATTATTGGCTTGAGCGAGTATGTCTACTTTTAGATCGTAACGCCAAGCAATAGAGTAGAGTGTTTCTCCCACCTCGACCTGATGCGTTTTTATTCTAATACTCGGCGGTTGGGCGCGATCAATCACCGATGCCGGTGAACTAGAGCATCCAGCAATAATCAGTAAAAGCGATAACAATAGGGTAAGGTTTGTCAAAACAATATCCTTAACTAGCAGGATTAGATTTAATTTTACCTGCGTATTCCAAAACCAATACGAGAGCCAGTCCTAGAATAAATGTCGCGAGGCAAATCAATGTTTGTGGATCTTGACCAACAATGACAGAAAACTGATGGGGTAGCAGGTTACTGGTAGATTGAACTATACCCTGAGCCGAATCAACAACCTGTTTCCATGGCCAAATTACATTAAGACTACCCACTAGAAAACCGCACATGACCGCAATGACTCGGTCTTGAAAATAAGCTAGCAGCCAAGAAAGCAATCGACTAAACAGCATTAGACCTATAAGACCGCCACTTGCAAAGACGACTAGTATATCAACCTGGAAGTTAGCTATGGCTCCAATAAACACAGGATACAGACCTAATAGAACAAGGATAAACGATCCTGAAATGCCGGGTAGAATCATCGCACAAAGCGCTAGGGATCCCGCGAAAAACATAGTGGTGAGATTTCCTTCTAGGACAATCGGAGGCGCTATTGAAATACCGTAAGCAATAGCACTGCCGATAACAAAGTAAATTTTTTCTAAGCCCCCAGATAGCGGGTGCAGGCGCAAAAGATAGATCACCGAGCCGACAATCAAGCCAGTAAAAAATGCCCATAGCGGCAAGGGATATGCATCCAGCAAATAATGCATAACTCGCGCGAGAGAAAACAGGCTAGTCAGTATGCCCCCAAGTAGAACTATGATGAATGTACCATTAATATGTTCCCATGCGGCCAGTAAGCCTTGGTGCCTGATAATGCTAAAAACTTGCAAATTGATGGACTTAATCGTGTTAATCAATTCTGAGTAGATGCCGCTAATAAACGCGATAGTGCCACCAGATACCCCGGGGACGACGTCCGCCGCTCCCATAGCTAACCCCTTAACGAACAACACAACATGGTGACGCCAGTTACTCATAGCACATCCTTTATAGACTGCGAGCCAAACCACTTAAGAGCGGAACAAACTTTACCTTTTCAATAATTTCTTCATCAAATTCAGTCGAATCACCAAGACGCCTAACGACACGTAAATTTTGAGTATCACCAATGCCAACGGGAATGACTAACACGCCATCTGGGGCCAGCTGCTCAAGTAGCCCATGAGGAATCGATTGAGGTGCGGCAGTAGTAATAATGCCATTGTAAAGCGCATGTTTCTCCCAACCAAAACAGCCATCAGAGAGATCTGCCGTAATATTATTAAGTCGAAGCTTTCTAAACCGCTCCTTAGCTTTTTTTAATAATGGTTCAATTCGTTCAACGGTATAAACCTCATCCACTAATTGAGCCAAAATAGTGGCTTGATAACCTGATCCAGTGCCGACTTCCAGAACTTTTTTAAGTCGGCCTGCAGAGACTAAAATTTGTGTCATTCTGGCGACAATGTAGGGTTGAGACAATGTTTGTGAAAACCCAATCGGTAACGCCGTATCCTCATAAGCGCGGTGCGCCAAGGCCTCGTCTAAAAATATATGTCGAGGGGTCATACGCATAACATCCAAAACTCGCTGATCTGTGATGCCCCGCTCCATCAATCGATTAATTAAGCGCTCTCGAGTTCTCTGAGAGGTCATTCCAATACCCGCTAAATCAATCGAATTCACACGCCTCTCCTACGCTAAAACACACTGAGCACGACCACAAAATAACTGTGACATCATAACTAATCTTTTTGCCAATATATCATACGGGAGGTTCAGTTGGGCGGTATAATTCAGCGATTTCCCGCAATAAGACCGTCGCATAACAACCCTTAGGCAGACTAAATTGCAACTTTAATTGATCCCTTTCAATCCAGTCGCTTACTATGTTTTCGGGTCGCACCAAAACACTTCGACGTTGCTGTGTTAAACCAGCGTGTTCAAGTGCATAGCACCAATCATGCCAAGGTGCCAAAACGTGACTTTCCATTTCACCAATCACCCCGCCAACCGGCGATCGTCCTCGCCCCCACAGAGGTCCAGTGTCTCCGCCTTCTGAAGTCTGGTACAGCTGATTTTCGCTGATCCGTTTTTCAACGACTAGGTTAAATAGCCAGGAACGAGCGGCAGACAGATATAAACCAGTTCCATGCCGATTCCCTTTCAGCTTGTCCGCACTGATTAATGCTTGAGCCTCTCGAAGATTATTGCCTTGGTGACCGAAGCGTTGCTCGCCAAAATAATTAGGCATCCCGCATTTCTGTATTACATTTAAGCGATCTTGCAGAGCTGTCGCATCCACAGAGAAATCACGCAAAATAATCTGGAATTTATTGCCCTGGTGCATCCCCCTTCGTAGCTTCTTAGTATGCCTAGCAGCGCTTACGATCTGGAAATCATCATGTTTCAAGCAGCTTAAATCTAGATCGCGTCCTGGTAGGTATAGACTGAACCATTGACTGGTCACGGCGAACCGATCTTTGAGGCCACAGAAACCCACATCATTGCGCTTTACGCCTGCTAGTTTCGCTAGTAAGCGTGCCACCCAAGTGGTATTTTGGTCTCGCTTGCTGATGTTTAGCCATAAATGCTCACCCTCACCGGAGGGTTTAAGATCCATGATTTCATCTACTATAAAATCCTCTGGCCGACTTCGGAATAAGGCAGATGCTAACGGCTTACCGTGCAGATAAGGGAGTCGATTGAAATTGAAATGGTCAGTTTTAATAAGTCACTGTCGCCCGTAAAATCAAGCGCCTGAGGGCATTAGGAGAGCCGCAGCATAGCAGGCTATACCTTCTTCACGTCCAGTGAAACCGAGCCTTTCAGTCGTGGTTGCCTTAATGTTTATTTGTCCAATATCACAACCTACAACAGTCGAAATTTTCAATTTCATTGCTTCTAAATAAGGCGCCATTTTAGGGCTCTCAGCCACTATTGTAAGATCCGCATTACCCAAGGAGTAACCTTGCACGGACATCATCTCGACAACCACAGCCAATAATTCTAAGCTATCACTACCACGATATTGCTCATCCGTATCGGGAAAATGATGGCCAATATCACCCAGGCCTAGGCCGCCAAGAAGAGCGTCAATCAAGGCATGAACAAGCACATCACCATCTGAGTGAGCCACAAATGCTCGGTCAAAAGGAATCTTCACGCCACCCAAAATCAATCCATCGCCCGATCCAAAGGCGTGTACATCATAACCCTGCCCTATGCGCATGCCTGTCTCTCCTGATCTTGCAAAATTGCTTCAGCGATCATTAGGTCTTCACGACGAGTAATTTTTATATTGTCCTGCCGACCTTCAATGGCGACCGCCTGCTTACCCATATATTCAATCGCCGAGGCCTCATCGGTAGGCTCTAAATGATTGTCGAGCATTTCCTGAATAGCTTCTCTCAATAGGCCGACTCTAAACATTTGTGGTGTTTGCGCTATCCTATACTGAGTTCTATCAACAGTTTTAGTGACATTGTTATCGCTCGTCACTAGTTTTAAGGTTTCATTAATGGGCGCCGCAAGAAAGCCGCCGACAGGATGCTCTCGTAAATTATCTATCAGCTTATTAATATCCAGGCTAGTTATGCAGGGTCTCGCCATATCATGAACCAAAACCCAATCATCAGGGCTGGCATCCTGCTGTATAGCCACCAAGCCATTTAGCACAGATCTAGCGCGCGTTTCACCGCCTGGAATCAGCTGCACTCTGGGGTTTCTGGTGGCCCTCACTCGAGACCAATAGCCCGAACTGGGGTCGCAGGGCGCGACGATACGCTTAATTGAATTGATGTCTATGAGCCGGGACAGTGTGTGCTGCGCGACCAACTCTCCATGTAGATGATGAAACTGTTTTGGAATGTCTGCTGAAAATCGCCGACCAACTCCTGCTGCGGGAACAATAGCCCAATAATTTGGCGACGGTTTTATCATGGCGAAGCAACCTCTTTAGTATTAATCTGTCTCGGGCCGACAGTCTCTTGATCCGTGACCAAATAAAACACTTCGCCGCCCTTTATCATTCCCAGATCTTTTCGTGCTTTTGCCTCAATTGAGTCAAGGTTTGTTTTTAAGCTTTCTACCTCTTTAGCAATAAAAGCATTGCGCTCTCGCAGCTGTATATTGACTCGCCGTTGGTCTTCCAGCTGGTTGTCCAATTCAGCTTTGTGCGCCAAACTTCCCTCGCCAACCCATAATCGAGTTTGCAAACCCAATAAGAGAATCAAGAGTACTATCAGTAACCAACGCATATTGTCATTCTATTCTATTCAACGACGGTCAAGTGAGAGGCCTATGCTTTAAATTCGGCGCGACCATTGTAAGGCGCAACAATATTTCCCAGCTCAGCCTCAATCCTCAGTAATCGATTATATTTGGCCACCCGATCAGATCGACATAAGGATCCCGTCTTAATCTGTCCCGCTGCAGTAGCCACGGCCAAGTCCGCAATAGTTGTATCTTCAGTCTCGCCAGAGCGATGAGAAATGACAACGCTATAACCAGCCTGCTTTGCCATTGCAATGGCATCTAAGGTCTCAGTCAGGGTACCAATTTGATTGAATTTGATCAAAATAGAATTGGCAACGCCCATCTTAATGCCACGGCTTAAAATCTTGGTGTTGGTCACAAACAAATCATCCCCCACTAACTGAACTCGGTCTCCAAGCTTTTCAGTTTGATACTTCCAACCATCCCAATCAGATTCATCTTGGCCATCTTCGATAGAAATAATAGGATACTGGTCGCATAAGTCTGCTAAGAAATCACTGAACCCCTCTGCACTGTACACCTTACCTTCACCGGAGAGATCATACTGTCCGTTTTTATAAAACTCTGAAGCAGCACAATCCAGCGCCAGGGTCACATCAGTACCCAAAATATAACCAGCAGCCTGTGTCGCCTCTTTAATCACTGCCAACGCTTCTGCATTGGACGATAAATTCGGCGCAAATCCTCCCTCATCTCCTACGGCCGTGCTCAATCCCTTAACACTAAGCACCTTTTTTAAAGAATGAAATATCTCAGCTCCAATTTGCAGCGCTTCGGAAAAACTCTGTGCAGACACTGGTTGGATCATAAACTCCTGAATATCAACATTATTGTCAGCATGCTCACCGCCATTAATAATGTTCATCATTGGCACCGGCATACTATAAACACCAGGTGTACCATTTAATTCCGCGATATGAGCATAAAGTGGCATCTTTTTATCTAACGCTGCAGCTTTTGCTGCCGCCAAAGAGACAGCCAAAATCGCATTGGCACCCAACACCGCTTTGTTTTCTGTCCCATCAGCAGCAATCATTGCACTATCAAGCCTACGTTGATCACTTGCAGATGTCCCCACTAGCAAGTCTTTGATAGTGGTATTAATATTATTAACTGCGATCAATACGCCCTTCCCGAGGTAACGACCTTTGTCGCCATCTCGTAATTCCAGCGCTTCTCTTGATCCGGTAGATGCTCCAGAAGGTGAGCAAGCGGTTCCTACAATGCCATTTTCCAATATTACATCTGCCTGCACGGTGGGGTTTCCCCTTGAGTCCAATATCTCAAAGGCACGAATGTCTGCAATATTACTCATAGGCTTGGATCTCCATAAGGGGTGATTAGACTCCCGTCAGGAGTCTTTCAAAGTCATTTCTGGCATCTTTGCAGTTGCCGGCTGTTTATCAGCAAAGGTCTATATAATGTTTAAATCCGGCTGTGATTTGACTAGATCATCAAAAGCTTTCATCTGTGTTAAAAAAGGCATCAATTTATCTAAAGGAAGAGCGCTTGGTCCGTCACATAATGCCTTTTCAGGATTCGGATGGGCCTCGAGGAATAGCCCAGCAATACCTATCGAAATACCCGCACGCCCTAACTCTGCAACCTGATGACGCCGCCCTCCAGAAGCTGAGCCCATTGGGTCTCTACACTGCAACGCATGAGTGACATCAAAAATTAAGGGTAAGCCACCACTGACTTCTTTCATGGTTCTAAATCCGAGCATGTCGACAACAAGATTATCGTAACCCATGCAGGATCCACGCTCACAAAGCATGACCTTCTCATTACCGCATTCGCGGAACTTATCCACAATATTACCCATCTGACTTGGACTTAAAAACTGTGGCTTTTTAATGTTGATAACAGCATTGGTCGCCGCCATCGCTTCTACTAGATCAGTCTGACGAGCCAAAAATGCCGGCAATTGTATGACATCACAAACTTCCGCCACCGGCTTTGCCTGCGAAATTTCATGAACATCGGTAATTAAAGGGATATTAAACGTTGCCTTGATCTCTTGAAGTATTTTTAATCCTTCGTCTAATCCAGGACCTCGGAACGAGTGAATAGATGAGCGATTAGCCTTATCGAATGAAGCCTTAAAGACGTATGGGATACCCAGCTTTTCAGTCGCCAAAACATAGGCTTCGGCAACCTGCATCGCCATATCACGAGATTCCAGGACATTCATACCTCCGAATATTACCATTGGCGCATCATTAGCCACCTCGACATTTCCTACTTGGAGCCTTACCGATGTCATATCTTTACTCCTCATCAATTATTTTTGCTGCTGAAAAGCGATTGCAGCACTAACAAAATTCTTAAAGAGCGGATGGCCATCTCTAGGAGTTGAGGTAAACTCTGGGTGAAACTGACTAGCAAAAAACCATCGATGCTCTGGTAGCTCGATTGTTTCCACTAGAGTCTTATCAAAGGATAGACCTCCAACGACAAGCCCTGCTTCTTTCATCTGTGGTAAATAGTTATTGTTAACTTCGAAACGATGACGATGACGTTCTTTAATCTGTTCACTGCCATACATGGAGAGGGCATTTGAGCCTGGCAATAGGTGACAAACTTGTGCGCCTAAGCGCATTGTGCCACCAAGGTCTGAATCTTCGTTGCGCTGCTCACGATTACCCTTTTCGTCAACCCACTCTTCGATTAAACCGACCACCGGATATTTAGTATCAGGATCAAATTCAGTACTATTAGCGCCTTCTAGCCCACAAACATTTCTGGCATATTCAATAACCGCGACTTGCATTCCTAGACAAATGCCTAAGTAGGGGATGTTTTTCTCACGAGCTATTTTGACCGCATGAATTTTGCCCTCTATCCCTCTAGTACCAAATCCACCCGGCACCAAAATAGCATCCACGTCTTCCAGTAATTCATGATTTTCGTTAAGCTTTTCAGAATCAATATAACGAATCTTAACTTTAGTTTTATTATGAATTCCACCATGCACGAGCGCCTCAGTAAGAGACTTATAGGCATCTAGTAAATCCATGTACTTGCCAACCATGGCGACGGTAACTTCACCCTCAGCGTGCATTTGATTTTCAACAACCTGATCCCACTGCTGCAAATCTGCGGCTGGTTTTGTTATGTTGAAACGATCCAGTACGAACTGATCAAGACCCCATTCGTGGAGCATTCTAGGAATTTTGTACACAGTCGACGCATCCATGACAGGAATCACCGCGCGCTCTTCAACATTCGTAAATAAAGATATCTTTTTACGTTGCTCCTCTTCAAGGGCAACTTCAGATCGACATAACAACACATCTGGCTGCAGTCCAAGAGAACGCATCTCTTTGACCGAGTGTTGCGTTGGCTTAGTTTTAGTCTCTCCCGCTGTTGCTATATAGGGTACCAAAGTCAGGTGTATTAGTAAGGAGTTCTGATAGCCTAACTCACCTCGCATTTGACGTACCGCCTCTAAAAACGGCTGAGATTCGATATCTCCTACAGTTCCACCTATTTCAACAACAGCAATTTCATGGTCACCTGCTCCAGCGACTATACGGCGTTTTATTTCATCGGTGACGTGAGGAATAACCTGGACGGTCCCGCCTAGAAAATCGCCCCGACGTTCCCTACGTAAAATAGTTTCGTAGACCTGTCCAGTGGTGAAATTATTATTCTGGGTCATTTTAGCCCGCAAAAATCGCTCGTAATGCCCAAGATCAAGATCTGTTTCTGCCCCGTCTTCAGTCACATAGACCTCACCGTGCTGATGAGGACTCATCGTACCAGGATCAACATTTAGATAAGGATCGAGCTTGAGCATTGTTACATCCAATCCTCTCGCTTCCAGAACAGCACCCAAGGAAGCTGCAGCTATACCCTTTCCCAAGGAGGAAACAACACCGCCGGTAACAAAAATAAAACGTGTCATAGTACCCCTACGAACATTAGAGTTAGTCTAGAAAGATATCTTATGAGGTCGATTGGCCGCGAAAATGGCCGATGCCCATCCCAGCTAAGATGGTGAAATAGATTAACAGAAAGGTAATTGGTATTCTACAAAGAGTTAGCATGCCAATGGATTTTAATACTCTTTTCACCGGGCTTCGCCTGCCATCCATCGCAGACCCAAAAATTGCCCACGGCTACAAGCTGTTGATCAATAAAAAACAAAGGTGCCCGATCACGCCACCAAGGTTCTACGTTAAATTCTTGCAGCAATTTTTTAAGACTATTGGAATGCTCTCTACCTGCCGGTTTGCATCGTTCACCCCCTTTTCTGGTCACTACATTTAGCGTTGCCGCCAACTCTGCTCGGAGACCATCACCAACCGTTTTCTCGGCCGACAAATGAGTGCCGTCTGACAAACTAACTGGATTGTCGATGTTCCAAATTACCTCTTTTTGTTGGCTGGCCGAGGAATCGACTTCTTTCGAAACTTTGAGCAAATATAAGCGATTTCGAAACCGACGGTATTGACCATTACCTAGAGATACCATAGGTACACTGTCCTGCCGGGCATGAATCAATGCTACCAGCACCTCATTAATGACTTTAGCTCCAGGGCAATCAAGCCCTTTAAGCTGGGGCCAATAACGCAATAAATTCTTTTGCTTAAGCGGCGTAAGATTATTAAATAACGGAACAGATAAAGACCAACCGGCTCTTTCCTCTACTGGCTGCAGCGTTGCGATAGTTTCAATCGCAATAGCTTCAGCTAATTCGTGACTTTCAGCACTCAACTCTGCCACGGCGCGAAGGCGCTGTCGATAATCTGGCCATTGATAGGCAAGCACTGGAATCAGTTGGTTACGCAAATAGTTGCGTTCAAAAGCGTCGACGTCATTACTCTCATCTTCAACCCATTCAAGCTTTTTGTTATGAGCATAAGTGATGAGTGAAGATTTAGGCCAATTCAATAAAGGTCGAATTAAGCGCCCTTGCCCAACTTTACGAGATGCAGGCATACCAGACATACCTTTAGCCCCTGAACCTCGCATAAGCCTATATAGAAGGGTTTCAGCCTGATCATCGCTATGGTGCCCAAGCAGCAAAATACCATCTTGCTTTAACAAGCTCTCAAAAACGCCATATCTACTCTGCCGAGCCGCGTCCTCCAAACCTTTTCCGCTGGCAATAACCTCTACCGTCTCGCAATGAAGGGCAATATTACGGCTATTACAGAAATCTTCGACGTGGACCTGCCATGTATTCGCATTAGGTGACAAACCATGATTAATATGGACCGCACAAAGACTCTCAATAGGAATAGTTTCCGCCAGAAGTTCTAATAATACCGTTGAATCTAACCCGCCACTGAACCCCACCAAGATCTGTGGTGCTTTCTCGAGCTCATCCATTATCGGCCCAAAGACTATATCAGACCTTAATAACTGCATTTTTGTCACTAGCCCTAGCCCTGTTCGGCAGCTAACTGCTCTTGCTGGTAGCGATTAAGTTGATGTCGCGTTAATAGAGTGCAGTTTTCCGTGACAGGGTCAAAAGTAATCACAATATCGCCGCCGTTTAACTGGCGGCGAACCTGACTGATTTTATTTTCAAGGTTAACCTCCTGATTACCATAATCGGTCCCCTCACGAAGGATATACTCTTCAATCACAGCTATAAGGGTGCCCTCTGGAAGGCGTTCAGGCGGTATTTCAATCACTCTTTGGGCTTCCTAAATCTTAGAGTCATACGATCACTCTCACCAATCGCCAAATAAATCTCACGATCTTGCTCCCCTAACGCTAGCCCAGGCGGTAGAGTCCATACACCTTCTAAATGATCTGCTGTATCCTTGGAGTTGGCATTAATTTCCGAAGACTGCTCAAATATAAAGCCCGCCCGGCGACCTAACTCAATAACAAAATCTTGCGTCATATAACCGCTTTCTTCCATTGTCTTTCTATCAGTCC
>DGAQ01000043.1:44943-87617 GCA_002382445.1 Porticoccaceae bacterium UBA4026
TCCATTGTCTTTCTATCAGTCCCCGCCGGCGCACGATGCTCTACAACACCTAAAGTACCGCCCGGTTTTAATGTTTTGAAAAATAGTGCAAATGATGCAGCTTCGCTATTAGTGCCCAGCCAATTATGGACATTTCTAAAAGTAACCACCGCATCCGCGCTATTGTCCGCGGTGTTTAAAGTTTGGTTAGTCGCATCAAAAATCCGCATTTCGACATTGCCATAAAGTACCGGATTTTTTGCGATCTTCGCGGCAAACCTACTTTGAGAATTGCGGTAATAAGCGAGGTCCGCATTGGGGTCGTAGTGAGCAGTAAAAAGAGTACCGGTCAAGTGCTCTGCCAAAACCTCTGTATACCACCCACCTCCCGGTGAAATTTCAACCACAGTCATCTCTGGTGTAATGCCAAAAAAACTCAATGTTTCGGTGGGGTGACGAAACTGGTCTCGGGATGTATCTCGCTCTGCATATGATGTCATTGAGCTCATTAACAAAAAAATGAGCAATATGGCTTTTGAAAATAACCTACCCCTCAGCTTCAAGCTATTAAGTTTATATGTTCTTAAAATCTCTATTGTTAGGCTCATCAAACCACTCCTTTTAAATGATTTATTTAAATTTCAATCTCTACTGTGATCACTATAACAGCGCTGGTTAATAGTGCCATAATAAACAACTCCATTAAGCAGGTGAACGGCCTTATCTCCGCAGTTATAACAGCTAAGGCCCCCCGTTAAAAATGTCTAACGGAGACTTAGTTCGCCGGCTAGAAAACTCATCGGACGATCTTGTGCTTGAAACGGGGAAGCCATTCACTATCACTCTGATGGCCAATGCATTTAATAACCTCACCGCGCTCCCTAATTAAGGTAAAATCTGAGATAAGGTCAATTCCATTATGCAAAAGAGCCACCATGCTTGATATCGTCCTCTATCAACCTGAAATTCCACCTAATACGGGTAATATTATTCGTCTCTGTGCAAACACGGGCTTTCGCCTGCATCTTATAGAGCCCTTGGGATTTGAGGTAAATGATAAACGCTTGCGGCGGGCCGGACTAGATTATCGCGAGTTTCAAACCCTTCAGATCCATCCTGATTGGCCATCATACCTAAGTACCCAAAAGCCCAAAAATATTTATGCTTTAAGTACCAAAGGAACTCTTAGCTATTCGTCAGTAGCTTACCAGCCAAATGACACTCTGCTGTTTGGTCCAGAAACAAGAGGTATTCCTGATGACATAAGGGCTTGGGTAGGACTAAATAATGTAATACGTTTGCCTATGCACTCTTCGAGTCGAAGTCTAAATTTATCCAACGCCGTGGCCATTGTGGCCTATGAAGCTTGGAGACAACTAGGGTTTGACGGCAGCAGTTAAACGAGAATTGATTTAATAATTTTCTAATCATTAAACTGCTAGTATCATAGACAACGTAGTATGCCATTGAAAAGTAAACTAATTAACCAAAACCCTACCAATGTACACCGCGAGACAGACTGCAGATGACAATAAAGATTGGTTTATTTTACGGTAGCACAACTTGTTATACCGAGATGGCGGGAGAAAAAATTCGCGACGCCATAAATGAAAGTTATGGCGTAGAAGTAGTGAGTATTCATGATATTTCATTAGATTCGATTCAACGCATGACTGAGTACCAATATTTAATTCTCGGCATTCCCACCTGGGACTTTGGTGAATTGCAAGAAGACTGGGAAGAAATCTGGGATGATCTCGACGAGATTGATCTCAGCGGTATATCTGTCGCTCTTTACGGGCTTGGGGATCAAATAGGTTATCCCAAATGGTTTCAAGATGCCTTAGGGTTTTTATGGGCAAAGGTAATTGCCCAAGGGGCCCGCACGGTGGGGACATGGCCCAATGAGGGGTTTCGTTTTGAGGAATCAAAAGCCCTGACAGTTGACCAAAAATATTTCGTTGGGCTGCCGCTAGACGATGAGAATCAGCTGGAACTAAGTGATAGTTATATAAGCCAATGGTGTCAACAAATCCTGTATGAGTTTGGCCTTAAATAGTGGCTATTATTGCCGCCGACATCGAGTGGCGACAAGGGTTGCCCTACTCCCTCCTCTTCCAAGAATTTTATATTTCGCCCTCTGAAGAGGCAGGTTCACATGAGTCTGCGTTTCTCCAGAAAAGTGATTTAAAGCAAGTTTGGCGAAGCCTAAGCCAAGACTGCCACTCATTCACCATCGCTGAAACTGGCTTTGGCGCAGGTCTCAACTTTCTCTCTTGCTCTGATTTATGGATAGATGTCGCTCCCAAAAGTAGCGTACTAGAGTTTTTTTCTGCTGAACTGTTTCCGATTAATAAAGTCGAGTTAGCAAAAATATTATCTCAGCTCCCTCATTCGTACACTTTATCCAGCGAGTTAATCGAAAATTATCCAGTACCAGTGGCCGGTATTCATAGCCTCGAATTATTTCAAGGTCGAATAAGACTGCACCTTATGTTCGGTGATGCTAATGAGATGTTTAGCTCAATTAGCCAAAGCGCCAATCAAGAGCAAGCTCATTACAACAGGCACCCAGTAGACCTTTGGTTTTTAGATGGCTTCGAACCAGCTAATAACCCAGCGATGTGGAGCCCTGAGTTGATGGGAACTATCGCCTCTCTATCTGATCAACATACTACTGCACTGACGGCTAACATTGATAACAAAACAATCTCAACAATATCCGACAATCTCAAGTCGGCTGGGTTTTTAGTTCAGTCAACTGAAGTTAAAGATCTACAGAAATCAACGTTAAAAGGGTTATTTATCGGTGAAAAATCTCAGCCATTTAAGCTTGATAATTCACCCGGCGCAAACCTGTGGCATCTAGATAAGTTAGTGCGCCGATTGTCAGGCAGAGATCAGGAAGTCACCATCATCGGCGCAGGCATCGCTGGCTGCACAACTGCTGTGGCCTTAACTAAACGCGGCTTTAAGGTAAAGGTATTAGATCGGCACACTTTGGCCGGTCAGGGTGGGTCGGGGAATAGTCAGGCGATTGTCTACCCAAAACTATCGCCCCGAGATGAGGTCCTGCCCCGCATCAATCTTCGCGCGCTAATGTTTGCAAGCCGTTACTATGCCCCGTTTTGGAAGCACGGCCTGGGACAGCAGTGCGGGGTTATATGTCTGCCTGAAAATCCTAAAATTGCTGAAGATTTCATTCAAATCAGCCAGCGTTTTTCAGATTGTGAAGATTTCGTTCAGCTTTTGAAAAATAACCAACTCTGCGATTACAGTGGCATTGCACTAGAGTCCTCACTAGGTTTGTTTTTCCCGCAGCTGGGCTGGTTGCCGCCGGCAATAATTTGTCAGCAGCTTCTCGAGGATCATAAAATACCGTTGATTAATACTGATATTGACCATTTTAAACACCAACTGTCTGATAATAGATGGCATCTGTTTGATACCTCAGGAAAGCTAGCTCATAGCACTGATATTTTGGTGCTAGCTACGGCGTATGGCTGTCAGACGTTCGAGCAAACTAAGGCACTACCCGTCACTCAACTCAGAGGCCAAATTAGCCAGTTGCCTGCTCAGGCTAAAACAAAGTCTTTAAAAACCATAATCTGTGGTGAAGGCTATATCACCCCCGCCCTGGACAACTATCACAGTTGTGGAGCGACTTACAATAAAGGACTTTTTTCAACTGAGTTACGCGCTGAAGATCATGAGATGAATATAGCGCAAATGCGACAGACAGACTCGGGGCTTGATGATGCCTTAGACAACCTCAGTGTAATAAATATGCCAGGTAGAGCTAACTTCCGCTGTACCACTAAAGATTACTTACCCATCGTTGGGCCAGTACCTAATTTTTCATCAATGATCGAAGACTTTGGTTTTTTGCGGCGTGACGCACGAGTAAATTCGATAATGAAGGGCAATTATTTACCCAACTTATACATTAACTGCGGGATGGGTTCTCGAGGACTTAGCTATGCCCCTTTTACCGCTGAGCTTTTGGCCTCTCAAATAAGTCAGCAAATACCCTCCTTGGAGAGAGAGCTTATTCAAGGAATGCATCCTGCCAGGTTCTTAATTCGCGATCTAAAAAAGAAACGCCTGTAACCAAATAGGGTAGTTAAATAAGCCGCTGACCTAGTGTAGATTGCTCAACCTCTATTTATAATCCATAACCAAAAAAATTGACGGTGGAATCATGTTAAATTTAAAAATTCAATCAACTACTGGAGTGATTTTATTCGCCGCCATTTTATTCTGTGCTGGTTGCACAGAAAATCCACGAGTAGACTCTAAAGGCGCATCTCAAACTACAGACAACCCACTCACAAAGACTTGGAGTGGCCTCCATGATGGCGTTCCAAGCTTCGACCAGATGTCACTAGGGGACTTGAAGCCTGCTTTGAACCAAGCAATGGCCCTAAATTTGATAGAGATAGAAAATATTGCTACTCAATCAACTGTCCCAAGCTTCGACAACACGATAGTCGCTCTTGAGCGCACAGGCAAAGTTCTCGATAGGGTTTTTACCTATTACGGAATATGGTCATCAAACTTATCTTCCCCTGAGTTTCGAAAGATTGAACAGGAAATGGCTCCCATAATGAGCGCCTTCTTTTCAAAAATTAGTCAAAACCAAGCTCTTTTCGAGCGCGTTAAAACCGTTTACGACAACTTAGATTCAGGCACTCTAAGAGCAGACCAGAAGCGGCTAGTTAAGCTTACTTATAATGGTTTTTCTCGCAATGGGGCCACGCTCTCCATAATAGATAAAAATCGCTATACAGAAATTAACCAACGTCTAGCAGAACTTCATACTCAATTTGGCAACAATGTGCTGATTGATGAAGAAAACTATGCGGTCTTTGTTAGTGAATCCCAACTTGGTGGTTTACCCACTTCTCTGGTAAATGCTGCCGCTGCCGCTGCGAAAGAATTAGGCAAACCCGAGATGTATGCTATCACCAACACTCGCTCATCAATGGCTCCTTTCCTAACCTTTTCCGAGCAACGTTCACTGCGCCAACAAGTCTGGAGCAACTACTATAGCCGTGGTGACAATGGCGACCAATATGACAACAATAAGATCATTGCAGAGATCTTGAATTTGCGACACGAACGAGTTGGAATCCTGGGCTATGACAACTATGCGCAGTGGCGATTGGAAGATAGGATGGCCAAAAATCCTGAAAACGCCATGGCGCTTTTAACTGCTGTGTGGCCTTCGGCGATTGCCCGAGTGCTTGAAGAAGTCGCTGACATGCAAGCCATTGCCGACGCCGAAAATATCGGTATAAAGATCGAGCCATGGGATTATCGCTACTATGCCGAGAAGGTTCGAAAAGATCGTTATGATCTGGACTCAGACGAAGTTAAACAGTATCTGCAGCTAGATAAACTCCGTCAGGCAATGTTTTTTGTCGCCGGTAAACTATTTAATTTTACCTTCACCCCCGTCGCAGAAAGTAGTGTTCCCGTATTTCATCCCGATGTGAAAGTGTGGGAGGTAACCGATAAGATCAGCGGCAACCATGTTGGGCTATGGTATCTGGATCCTTTCGCGCGCAAAGGTAAACGTTCTGGCGCCTGGGCCACCTCCTATCGCAGTCATACGAGCTTTGAGGGCAATAAAACGGTTCTAAGCTCAAATAATTCCAATTTTGTGAAGGCTCCGTCAGGTCAGGCTGTTTTAATTTCGTGGGATGATGCCACCACTTTCTTCCATGAATTTGGTCATGCGCTTCACGCCCTATCTTCTCGCGTTGAGTATCCCAGTCAAAATGGCGGCGTCCGCGACTATACCGAGTTTCAATCTCAGTTGCTCGAAAGATGGTTGATGACTGACGAAGTGATAAATAACTATCTCGTTCATCACCAAACTGGTGAGGCGATACCAAAAGCCCTAGTGAAAAAAATTAAAGCGGCCGCAACCTTTAATCAGGGATTTGCAACAACCGAATATCTCGCCAGCGCGATTATGGATTTAAAGTTTCATACCACTGACCCAGCTGGCATAGACCCAGATATATTTGAGCGTAAAACCTTAGCGGCGCTAAACATGCCCAAAGAATTGGTTATGCGCCACCGCAGTCCACATTTTGGTCACATATTTTCCGGAGAAGGTTACTCGGCGGGTTATTACGGCTATATGTGGGCGGATGTACTCACCTCCGATGCGGCAGAAGCTTTTGCCGAAGCCCCTGGTGGATTTTATGACCCAGACGTCTCAGCAAGCCTGGTCCGGCATCTCTTCACACCCAGAAATACTGTTGATCCAAGCGACGCCTATCGATCGTTTCGCGGCCGCGACGCCGATATCAAACCACTAATGCGTGATCGAGGATTCCCTATTACTGATTGAGCTTAGGTCAATTTTGTGGCGACGCGGCCTGATCTCGTCGCTAAAAGTCTGTGGCAATTAGCTTGCTTCAACACCCACACTAAACCGCAAGCCTTGCCTATACATAAGATTGCTTTCAGTCTGGTCGCCCATTTCAGCAAAGACATCAGCCAATCTTAGATAGGTGGCAGCATTTGGTTGTAGCCTGAGGGCGACCGAAAAATAATCTCGGGCTTTCCCCCAAAATCGTAACTGGCAACAAATACTCCCCAGAGCAACTAACAAAACGGCGTCCTCAGGATGATCCAATAGCCACCGTTCAGCAGCTAACAACTGTTTTTCTGGCGCAGAGGTCTTCAGCTGCCCAAACCGTTCAACTAGCTCAGGATGCCAACGCTTGTTGATCGTATTGACCATAAGTAGCTGTACCCTATTGGCGTCATCAACTTGCTGTAAAATATCAAAATAACCACAAATTAGTTCCGCATCCTTACGCAATCGTTTGGGTATAAGCTCCCAAAGATCCCCTACCTGGTCTTTTTTCTCTTGAAGAGTAAACTCAGTGTTCGGAGTGAAATCAGATAATAAATTAGCGTACACATCCTGCTCTAAAGCCTGCATATTAGAGGGATTTATGGCCTTATAATAATTTAAATCATGTAGAAGCTTTTGCAGGGAGGGCCAATCACCCATTAAATAGTAGGTGTCAGAAAGCAACCGGAGAACACCGCGATCCCCTGGTTTTCTAGCTGCAATGGGCTGTAATAACTGAACCGCTTCTTCGAGCTGTTCATCCAGAATAAGTATTTCCGCCAGAATCTTATCGGCAAGTAATTTAGCCTTTGGATGACTCACCTTAAGTCGCTGTAGTAATATGCGAGCCTGATCAATCTGATTATCTTCTGCTGCTGCTCGGGCCGCAAACAGCAAGTTAACGTCAGGCATCGAAGACCTGCCCGCGCCAGATAACAGCATTTCTGAGGCTCGCTTCCAGTCATGATCAGCAAACAGGATCAACCCCTGAGCTGTTTTGTTTCCATGCTGCTTACTACGCCTCAACGCCCACCATTGGCGTAAACCTCCAGCGTTACCAAGCCACTTAAACAGTAACAATAACCAGGCGCCTAGAGCTGTCACCGCGAGGTAGAACAAAATACCAACCCAAAGGGTCATCTCAACAGTCGTGTTGTTAAAACTCAGTAAAATATAACCGCTATCGCTTTGCATCACCCAGATACTCGCCGCACCAAGCAGCATGGCCGCAATCAAGGACACCAATAACCTTCTCACGGCTGATTACCCTCTTCCTTTAACACTGACTGATCATCGGCGCCGTCTAATAAGTGGTTTTGCCTCGTAATAATTAAACTTTCAAGAGCCTTCATCGAACGATCAATGCTAGGCAACTGCTGCACAATGTTTAGGCTGCTAAACTTGATTATGCGTTCTTGTATTTCTTTTGATCCGGCATTTAGTTGAAAATAAGTCTCCATCCATTGTTGAGCATTTTGCAGGCTAATAGCGTACACCACTGGCTCTTCTCGAAGCGCGGCATTAGCAGCCTGCTGTAACAATAACCGAAGGTTACTGCGCACTATGGATTCTTCAGAGGATGATAGTATTGACTGAATCGGAATATCTCTGTCTGTCACCTTAACTAGACCGCTGAAGCCAGCTATAAAGTCGTCAACCAAGGAGGTCCAGGAGAAATTTTTATTGGCGGGGACTGTCTCCGGGTCGACTCCCAGCAATTCTGCTCCATCGATTCCTGAAGTCTCTGCTGGAATAACTAAACCAAGTAAATCAAGCTGGTTAATCTGATTAGCTAGGGCATTAATCTCTAGAACAACGCCCTCCACATCGACTGCGCTAGTCAATCTAAGCGCCATCATATCTTCAGCCACAGCTGCGCGTGCTGATAATAAATCTGACTGCTCTAAGTTACTTAACAACTCGTCCACCTGAGCAAGCAGGGCCAGCGGATTTTTGGTGCTTCGTTCTGTTTGTAATCGTTGGTTGGCTAAGCGCGCTAAGTATGCAGCTTCGGCCAAATACCAGTCGCTGCGAGTCGTGGAACCTAACTCAGTGAGGCGTGCGCCCTGCCCATTAACCTGTATTTGCAGATCGTCCAGTCGCTTGGACAGTGCTTTGATATAGTCTGACTGAATGTCCAAAAGGGAGTCGCTATCGGTATAGTACTGTTTTGACTGCTCTAGGTGATCTTTAAAATCGATAGATAGACGCGCAGACTCTTGCTGTTGCGATTGTTGTCGCTGCCATTCACTCCAACCGAGCCATCCGGCACCCACCAAAATGGACAGCAACACTGCTGCAGTGGCCCATTTTAGTAATGGAAAACCTTTGTTTTTCCCAATTGACGCAGGGGTTCCGGTTTTCGGCGTCTTCGCGAGTTTATCGTCTGTCCTAATCTTAGATTTAGGCTCTGACCTATCACTGGTCTCTGGTTGCTTAGTCGTTTCTGTCACTCTGTACCCCTTCCAAACGCCACCAAAGCGTATCTTAAGATACGCACTACTCTGTATTTAATACCGATAGTTTAAAATACTTTTTGCAAAGCACCATACATTGATTCTGGCATCGCGCTATCTGCCACCGTGATAGAATTGTAACCTAGACTCTTTGCTATCCCAGCTACACGATCACTTGGTACCACAAGAGGTAAATCCCTAACCTTTTGAGCCCCACTAAACCCGCTAATGGGCCCTATAGCCTCGAGCAACTCTGCACTGTGGACCACCAAACAATCTACTTCCGTTAGTTGCTGACGGGTCACTTCGACCTGTCTTTGATCAACAACCCGTCGGTATAGATCGCAATACTCTACCCTAGCACCTCGAGAATGCAAAGCCTGCTTAAGCGTTTCACGCCCCGGTCCTCCACGAAAAATAATCACGGACTTATTATCCAAATTTTGCAGCTGAGATAAAGCCAGCAAGCCCTCACTAGTGATCTGGTTTGTGGGGTAGTTTACAGCTTGAGTATAGTGACCAACCACCCGGGCAGTTTGTCCGCCAAGTGCAAAATATTCCATACCCGTCGGTAGCATTGGCCAATACTGGTCCAACCATGTAATCCCTATCTCCGCGGCATTAACGCTAACAAAAATAGCTATATCAAATTGATCAAAAGCTAGTATCTGTTGTTTAACTTGCTGGCAGTCAAGCATCGGCTCTATAGTCATAATTGGAGTATGGATGACACTTGCTGAACACTTCTCAAGCAGGAGCAAAAAGTCGTCTTGCCGCCGGAGTGGCCGCACCACTAGCACTCGCTTATCAAACAAGCGATTAGCTTTCATAGACCTCGGCCAATATTTTCCCGGCTCCCTGAGACAGCAAGTCTTCTGCAACCTGGATGCCAAGCTCTTCGGGATTATCTCTATGTCCTTGAGCCTCTGCTCGCAAAATATGGCTGCCGCTAACACTACCCACTAAACCTCTCAAACTGAGAGTTGTAAGATCATGATCAAGTTCAGCAAAACAGGCGATAGGCACCTGACAACCACCCTGTAGGTGTCGATTAGTGGCTCGCTCTGCTAATACGCAGGTCGCAGAAACGATATGATTTAACGGGGCCAACAACCTCTGGGTCAGAATGTCGTCATTGCGGCACTCAATGCCCACCGCGCCCTGACCTCCAGCGGGAAGACAAATGCTAGAGGCTATTTTTTGAGTAATTCGATAGCCCATATTAAGACGGATAAGGCCAGCGCTAGCTAAGATAATCGCGTCGTACTCGCCAGCGTCCAATTTAGCCAACCTAGTATTAACATTGCCTCGCAATTCTCTCACCTGAAGATAAGGAAATGCAGCACGAACCTGGCATTGGCGGCGCAGACTAGAGGTGCCAATAACGCTATTGCTAGGCATCTGCGCCAAACTCTCGAAGCCATTAGAGACGAAGGCATCAGAAGGGTCCTCCCGCTCGCAGATGACTTCCAATCCCAGTCCTTGAGGAAATTCCATAGGCACATCTTTCATCGAGTGCACGGCGATATCAGCGACATCCTCGAGCATGGCGATTTCTAATTCTTTGACGAACAGGGCTTTCCCACCGACTTTGGCCAACGGTGTATCGAGCAACTTATCTCCGCGCGTCGTCATTGCCACCAACTCAATCTGAAGACCAGGATGATGCCTCAGCAATTCACTCTTAACAAACTCCGCCTGCCATAGAGCCAGGGGGCTTTTACGCGTTGCTATTCGAAGGATACCTGTCACCTAAATGGCCTACACAAATCAAGTAGTCGTTATTATCAACGATTTATCCGCTTTTGTCAGAGATCAATAGAAATTAGATTTTCAGCATCCACCTAACCTCTGACTAAACCAATTTTGATCTAGATACTGCAAGTTTTAACTTATTAGTCCAATGTTTGGCTATAATTGCGGCCTGACAGTTTACAACTAGGCAATAGTGGTTATGAGTAAATCAAAAAAGGCTTCCCCGGATAAACCTGATAGCGTAAAAACAAACCAAGCATGGGGCGGTCGGTTTAACGAACCTGTGGACGATTTCGTAGCACGCTTTACTGCTTCGGTAAAATTCGATCAGCGCCTTTATCGACACGATATCAGGGGATCCATTGCTCATGCGTCTATGCTAGCCGAGGTTGGAGTGCTAAAACCCACCGAGGCAAATGAGATCGTCAGTGGACTTCAAGCTATTGCTAAAGATATTGAAAACGGCAACTTTGACTGGTCAATCGCTCTTGAAGATGTACACATGAACATTGAAGCGGCACTGACCGCGAGAATCGGCAGCGTTGGCAAGAAACTCCACACCGGCCGATCTAGAAATGATCAAGTAGCTACCGATATACGTCTTTGGTTAAGAGATGAAATTGACGGAATTAGCGTTCTTTTGAGTACATTGCAAAATGGCATGATTAAGCTTGCTTCAACAGAAAGTAACACCATTATGCCCGGATTTACTCACTTACAAACCGCTCAGCCTGTCACTTTTGGCCACCACCTCTTAGCCTGGAACGAAATGCTGGAGCGTGATTTTGGACGTCTGCAGGATTGTCGAAAACGACTCAATCAATGCCCTCTGGGTGCTGCTGCGTTGGCCGGCACTAGCTACCCTATTGATAGAGACTACACTGCAGCGCATCTCGCTTTTGATAAGGCCACTGAAAACTCACTCGACTCTGTTAGTGATCGAGACTTTGCCATCGAATTTTGTGCTTTCGCAAGCATACTACTCACCCACATGTCGCGCATGTCAGAGGAGCTCATTCTTTGGACCTCCGCACAATTTCAATTTATTGAACTGCCCGATCGTTTTTGCACCGGCTCATCGATTATGCCGCAAAAGAAAAACCCAGATGTGCCTGAATTAGTGCGCGGTAAGACCGGCAGAGTAAACGGACATCTGATAGCGTTGCTAACGCTTATGAAGTCACAGCCTCTGGCCTACAATAAAGACAACCAGGAAGACAAAGAACCTTTATTCGATACAGTGGACACCGTTCGTGACTGCCTGCGCGCATTTTCTGATATGGTGCCTGCCATTCAAGCCAATAAAGTAGTCATGTACGAGGCGGCAAAACGCGGCTTCTCCACCGCTACTGACCTGGCTGATTATCTCGTCGGCAAAGGCATTGCTTTTCGCGATGCTCATGAGATCGTGGGTAAGTCTGTCGCCTATGGTATTGCCGAAAATAAAGATTTGTCAGATATGACAATTGACGAGTTAAGCGTATTCTCAGAGCACATTGAAGACGATGTTTTCGCCGTGCTAACTCTGGAGGGATCTGTAGCCGCGCGAGACCATATTGGCGGTACTGCGCCACAGCAGGTTAAAGCTGCAGCCTCGAGAGCACTCAAAAAAGTAGCGGCTCGCTAGTTAGAAATCAAACTGGATTGATTCAGATGACTGCGCCTGACAGGCCTCAGTAAGCATTGCTGAAAGTAGCTCGTCACTGACAGTGTTGCGCCATTTTATTTCGCCATTATCTCCCTTTAACTTAAAGTGGAATCCACCAGACTGCGCCGCCAGCCAGATTTCCGCCATCGAAGGTTGTCTGGATAAAATAATCTGGGATCCGTTAAGGTCACAGGTAAGGGTAAGCATGCCTCCGCTATTTTCATAGTCAATATCAACACCGCTATCATCGATAGTCTCTTCAATGTCAAACATTAGGTCATCAACCATTTGATTAAATTTTGCTTCATTCATTGTGCTCAATCCAGTCTGTTTTTGTTCGAAAAGTTAGACCGCCAGTATAATTGTTTGGGTGTAATCCGCCAGTGCCGTTATACTTAACCGCTTTAATAGGGGCTTTTGATGAACTACACCCGCACTGTATATCTATTGTTAACGCTAATGCTGCTAGCTCTTGGTGGATGTGGTAACACCGGTGACCTGTATCTTCCCGAAGATGCATCGGAAACACTCACATCAGACAACCAACAAACAGAATCCTGAGTCACTATGCACAGCACTATTAGCCGTAATAATGGCGATCTTTTCATGGAAAATGTCGCTCTCAATGATATCGCCAAACAGTTTGGCACGCCTTGCTATGTGTATAGTAAAAGAGCTATTGAACTCAATTACAATGCCTACGCAGCAGCCCTAGGTGATTACCCGAATTTGATTTGCTACGCCGTAAAATCGAACTCAAATATTGCCGTATTACAAACCCTCGCCGCCTTAGGTGCCGGTTTTGATATAGTCTCAATCGGTGAGTTAGAGCGGGTATTGATGGCTGGTGGAGATCCGAAAAAAATCGTATTTTCTGGTCTTGCGAAAACCGCAGACGAAATGAGTCGCGCTTTGGAAGTGGGGATTCACTGCTTTAATGTTGAATCGGAGTCAGAGTTGGTGCTGCTTAATATCACAGCCGCCCGTCTAGCAATTAGTGCGCCTGTTTCTATTCGCGTTAATCCAGACGTGGATGCCAAGACGCACCCCTATATTTCCACTGGATTAAAAGAAGATAAATTTGGGATTGATATAAATCAAGCATTGGGAGTCTATGAACGCGCGGCTCAGATGGACCATATCGACCTAATCGGCGTCGACTGTCATATAGGTTCTCAATTAACTGAAGTGAAGCCATTTATCGATGCCATGGCACGGTTGTTAATTCTAGTTGATCAACTGACTGAGCGAAATATATCGCTGAACCACATAGATATTGGTGGCGGTCTGGGTGTGCGCTATCAAAATGAGCAGACTCTCTCAGTCGACGACTATGTCTCTGAATTACTTCCACTATTGGCACAACGAAATGAAACTCTCATCTTGGAACCGGGTCGTTCAATAACGGCAAATGCCGGGGTTCTCCTCACCCATGTACAATACCTTAAGTCTAATGATCACAAAAATTTTGCCATCGTTAATGCGGCGATGAATGACATGTTGCGTCCATCTCTGTACCAAGCCTGGATGGATATCCAACCAATTTCAACTCACTCTGATCAGCAAGAAAAGATTTATGACGTAGTGGGCCCTGTCTGTGAAAGCGGTGACTTTTTAGGTAAAGACCGAACATTATCGATTAGAGAAGGTGACTGTCTTTGTCTTTTTTCTGCCGGATCTTACGGCTTTGTGATGAGCTCTAACTATAATAGCCGTCCTCGGGTGGCAGAAATTATGGTTGCCGGTGAACAGGTACACCTTATCCGCCAGCGGGAAACGCTGCAAGACTTGGTTAGAGGAGAGCAACTTTTGCCGGTCAGTTGACTGTTAATTTGTTAAAAGAGAATATTATGCTGCTGAAGTTCACTAAGATGCACGGCCTCGGTAATGACTTCGTCGTCATTGATGCTGTAACCCAAAATGTGTGTGTCACAGGAACTATGGCCAGGCGTCTCGCAGACAGACATTTAGGCATTGGCTGTGATCAGGTGCTTGTTGTTGAGCCGCCTTCTGATAAAACCTTAGATTTCGACTATAAAATATTTAATGGCGATGGTGCAGAAGTTGAACAATGCGGTAATGGTGCTCGATGCTTGGCGCGCTTTATTAGAGATCGCAATTTGTCAGGTAAAAAGACAGTTAAAGTCAAAACGATGAATCGAGTTATCTCCCTGACCATAAATGAGGATAAGTTGGTTTCAGTTGACATGGGCGTCCCTGGTCTAGAGCCAAGTGATGTGCCCATCATCCAGAGCACAAAATCGAACACCTATGCCATTGCAATTAATAACGAGCAATTCGATATTTCTGCCATTTCCATAGGTAATCCTCATGCGGTTCTTTTTGTACCTAATGTCGATAGTGCGCCTGTTAGTGAGATTGGCCAAGAGTTACAACGCCATTCTCAGTTTCCAAAGCAAGTCAATGTAGGGTTTGCTCAAGTCATGAATCGTCAGTATTTAAAGCTTCGTGTTTATGAGCGCGGCGCTGGTGAGACGCGCGCCTGTGGCACAGGCGCCTGCGCTGCAGCTGTCGCCGCAATCCAACAAGACTTAGCAGACTCTCCCGTACGTGTCGCGTTAATCGGTGGTGATCTTCAGATAAACTGGCCAGGAGAGGGCCAGCCCCTTATCATGACAGGGCCAGCCGTTACGAGCTATCATGGACGAATTAAAATATGAGTACCGATAAACCAACCGATATAAACGTTAAGCAGGTACGTGGTTACCTTCGGGATCACCCGACTTTCTTTGATAAAAATCCAGATATCCTAGAGACCATGATCGTGTCACACAAACCTGAGGGTGCAATATCCCTCATTGAACGACAGCTAGCTGTACTGCGTAGCCGTAACAGTGATATGCAAGAACAACTGGACAACCTGTACAGTACGGCTCAGGAAAACGAGCTGATGTTTGAGAAAACCAATCGTTTGGTATCGGGCTTACTGGACGCCAACAATCTCGGCACATTGGTCGAGTCTTTATATGACAGTCTAGGTAAAGATTACGGTATTGAGGCCTATAGCCTGACCCTTTTGGGTGATGAAGTGAATCTCCCTAAGAGTTTGGCTAAAATCTCAAGCTCGGATGAAGCCCATAAGGGCGCCGCTTCTATCTTATCCTCCCCTAAGGCGCTCTGTGGTAAATTGGGTACCTCTGAAATGAACTTTTTATTCGGCGATCATCAAAACACCTTAACCTCTGCGGCCGCAGTGGTTTTGGGTCAAGATAACAAGGTCGGTATTTTAGCGCTTGGCAATACCGATCCATATTTTTATCAAGATGACATGGGTACAATATTTTTAGATTATATTGCCAACGTGCTCAGCCGTTTACTCCCACAGCACTTGCAGTCGCTAAAGAAAAAGAAATAATCAGTTATTTTTGGGGTCTTTATTTTTTGCGGATTTTTTACCGTAGATATTCTCCGAAGAGCCTACTTTGGTTTTTTTAACCTTAGATTGAGGCTTTTTAACTGATGCCTGCTTACCGCGCTCATTTGAAGATTTGCGACGTCCTTTTTTCTTCTTGCCATGCTCAGTTGCCAGTTCATTGTTCTTATCAGAGGCTTTGGTTTTTTTTGTGTTTTTTCGTTTTCCTAGGGATTTAGCGCCCTCGTTTCCAACTTCAACTAATTCAAAGTCGATCTTTCTCTCTTCCAAATTAACCCGAACCAATCGAATACTGAGCTTTTGTCCCAGACGGAATATCCGTCCTGTTCGCTCACCAACCATCCGATGATGCGCCGCCTCGTGATGATAGTAATCCTTCGGTAGTCCTGTCACATGGATTAATCCCTCGACATAAAGATCATCTAACATCACGAACAAACCAAATCCGGTTACAGCGCTAACAACTCCGGTGTATTGCTCTCCAACCCTCTCCATTAAATATTCACACTTAAGCCAATTAACCACGTCTCTAGTGGCCTCATCGGCGCGACGTTCAGTAACCGATAGATGCTCTCCCACTTGATCTAATCGCTCAGTGGTATAGGGGTAAATAGTCGCCTGATCTAGTGGTTTAGCCCCCGCAACGCGGTGAACATTAGGTCGTTTTTTCGGACTGCGTATTAAATAACGAATAGCCCGATGTACTAACAAATCGGCATAGCGCCTAATCGGCGAGGTAAAGTGAGTATAGGCCTCAAAGGCTAAACCAAAGTGGCCTAAATTGTCTGGCTGGTAAACCGCCTGACTCATAGACCGCAATAACACCGACTGAATAACCGATGCATCATCACGGCCTTTAGCTGAGCGAAGTACGCGTTGATAGTCTTCTGGTTGCGGATCTTCCCCGCCACCTAAGCCAATACCCAACTCGGCTAAAAAGTCTCGCACTGACTTCAGTCGATCTTCACTGGGGCCCTCATGCACCCTAAACAGGGCCGGGATATCAACTTTTTCAAGGAACTTTGCTGAACATACATTGGCACAAAGCATACATTCTTCGATTAGACGATGGGCCGTCGTGCGTTCAATCGGGATAATCTGGCTAATTTTTCGTTGCCCATCGAACAAAATTCGAGTTTCTTGGGTATCAAAATCTATGGCGCCGCGCTTGGCTCTGCGTGCATGGAGAATTTGATATAAGTCATGTAAGGCGTCTACCTGCGAGGTAATAGAGGCAAACTGTTTCCTGATGCCAGAATCTTCATTGGTTCCTTGCTCTGCAATAATATGTGCAACCTGGGTATAGGTCATTCGCGCATGCGAATGCATGACCGCTTCAGAAAACTGGTATCCAGTAATGTCGCCTTGGGCATTAATCTGCATTTCACACAGCATGCACAACCGGTCTTCCGCGGGATTGAGCGAACATAAGCCATTGGATAGCTTCTCTGGCAACATAGGCACGACATGATTTGGGAAATACACCGAATTACCACGCTCCGACGCCTCGATATCAAGTGCCGATCCTACACTGACATAATGAGATACATCAGCAATCGCGACCATTAACCTCCAGCCGCCACCAGATCGCGGCTCACAGAATACAGCATCGTCAAAATCTCGAGCATCTTCCCCATCAATAGTGATTAGTGGCGTCGCTCTTAAATCGACCCTAGCGTTAGTCTCTGTAACTTCATCAGGAATTTTTGCTGTTTGGGCAATAACTTCGCTATTCCACTGGTAGGGTATCCCGTAATTACGGATTGACATCTCCACTTCAAGTCCGGGATCAAGGTGCTCGCCGAGAATCTCATTAATCGCCCCTACCGGTTGGTTTTTCCGCGATGGGGGCTCTACAATATCGACTACAACGATCTGACCAGGTTTAGCACCCTTAAGCTTATCCGCAGGAACCATGATGTCTTGGCTTATTCGCGGGTTGTCCGCACGCACATAATGGATGCCACTTTCATTAAAGTAGCGGCCCACTAGCTGCAAAGTGTTTCTCTCTACCACATCGACCAAACTGCCATCAGGGCGCCCACGTCGATCCCAACCAGCGATTCTCACCAGCACAATATCGCCATCAAATACACGGCGCATCTGGCTACTAGAAAGATAAATATCTTCGCCACCACCCTGGGTCGGCTTAACAAAGCCGTACCCCTCTGGATGCCCAATAACTCTGCCCTTAACCAAGTTAAGCTTATCTAAGGTTCCGTAACCATCACGGCGGTTTCTAGCCACCTGGCCATCACGTTCCATTGCTCTTAAACGCCGACGCATTGCTTCAACTTGCTCTTCATCTTCCAGACTCAAAGCCAAGCAAATTTCTTGGTGGGTCAGTGGACCAACGCTTTCACTAAGGTACTCAATGATAAATTCTCGACTAGGAATAGGCTTTTCATATTTATCAGCCTCTCTCATCGCAAAGGGATCGGGATTATTCGGTTTTTTTCGCATATTTTTTAGTCGAACGTAGGGTGAAAATGAACGATAGGAGATTACGTTAACCAAACCGCACTCCATCTGTAGTCAGTCTATGCCTTAACAGCCTGTGAGTAAAAGGAATTATGTTCGGTATATTGGCAAGCTGGCAAGTAATAGAGCGCATAAAGCATAGCATCGTTCATATAATAAGTATGAGCTCAGTATGTTTTTTCCTTAAATATTCACGCACGAAAAAGGCGACCTTATGAGTCGCCTTTTTTGTTAGAAAATTATCAGGGTTTAACCTAATTTTTCCTTAATACGTGCAGATCGACCTGAACGCTCACGCAAGTAGTATAGCTTGGCTCTACGAACCGCTCCTCGGCGTTTAACTTCAATGCTGTCTACCAATGGGCTATAAGTCTGGAAAGTACGCTCCACACCAATACCATTAGATATTTTACGCACAGTGAAGGCTGAATTGAGCTGGCGATTACGCTTAGCCAGAACTACACCCTCAAATGCCTGAAGACGTTCGCGTGCGCCCTCTTTTACTTTTACCTGAACAACCACGGTGTCACCGGGGCTAAAGTCAGGAATAATTTTACCCATCTGCTCTTTTTCAATCGCAGCGATAATGGACGTTTTGTTAGTCATTTCTTGCTCCTCAATTTTCATTGGTTGGCGGTATACCACCTGATTTAGAGCTCTGTACAGAGAGGATGAACCTTATCCTTTGCCATCATCTGTCAGCGCAGCACTCACTTCCTTGAGTAATGCCTGTTGCTCTTTAGTAAGCTCCAGGCGATCCAGTAATTCGGGTCTTCTTTGTTGAGTCCGCACTAACGATTGCTGCAGTCTCCAACGTCTAATCTTTTCGTGGTCACCTGAGAGTAAAACCTCTGGGACTCTTTCCCCCTCGTAAAACTCAGGGCGGGTAAAATGTGGGCAATCTAACAAGCCCTGGGCAAACGAATCTTGGTCTGCCGAATCTTGATGGCCAAGCGCTCCTGGGATTTTCCGGATCAGCGCATCCAACAAAACCATTGCTGGTAACTCTCCACCACTGAGAACATAGTCTCCAATAGACCATTCCTCATCAATCTCAAGCTCGACAAGACGCTCATCTATGCCTTCATATCGACCGGCGATTAAAACCAAATTTTGCTGCTCAGCAAATTGGTTGACCGCCTGCTGGTCTAAAACCTTGCCTTGGGGTGATAAATAGATCACCAATGCCGGCCCACCCATCCATTGCTTAGCTTCGGCAATGGCTCTTCGTAGAGGCTCAATCAGCATCACCATGCCTGGGCCACCACCGTAGGGACGATCATCAACTGTTTGATGGCGGTCCTCAGTAAAATCTCTCGGGTTAAAGCTAGCAACCTCTACTAACCCGTTTTTAACAGCGCGCCCGCTTATTCCATAAGCAGTAACCGCTTCAAACATTTCTGGAAACAGGGTAATGAATGCAATTTTCATCAATCTTACCTCTGTTAAAGGTACTGACTTAAAACTGCGGATCCCAAATTACCTCGATCCTTTTAGACTCTAAGTCCACGTCCCTCACAAACTGCTTGGTATAGGGAATGGCCCGTTCTTCGCGATCAATAGCCGCGCTATCCCCTTTTACCAGTAATACGTCATTGGCACCGGTCTCCATAAGAGACTTTACTACTCCAAGACTGTATTGCTGATTTTCAAAGTAGCTGACAACGGATAGCCCCACTAGTTGGTGCCAATAAAATTCTGCGTTGTCTAAGCTAGGAAGAAGCTCTTGCTCTATTAAGATGTCCTGATTACACCATGCTTTAGCCACATCACGGTCATCAACATCTACCAAATGCACCACGAGACCATCAGCGTGACGCTTCCAGTCATCTACATCTAACTTCTGTAAACCCTTATCTGTATCGATCCACCAAGGCTGATAATCTAATAAGGCTTCCAACTGATCAGTATACGAGAATATTTTCACCCATCCTCGCACACCGAAAACAGTTGTTATGCGACCCATAACTAGCATTTCTGACGCTTTTTTGCTGCTAGTCATAGAGGCACCTGCAGTTACTAAGCTGCTTGTTTAGCGGCCTCTTTAAGAAGCGCTGAAACGCGATCACTAACCTGAGCACCTTGCCCCTGCCAGTAACTAGCGCGCTCCAGATCAACGCGTAAACGTTCCTCTGCACCACGGGCAATCGGGTTAAAAAAGCCAATACGTTCAATGTAACGAGCATCACGAGCATTTCGTGAGTCGGAAACCGTAATATGATAAAAGGGGCGTTTTTTTGCGCCGCCACGAGCCAATCTAATTGTAACCATTTACTAAAATCCTGTGTTCGAGTGGCATTATCGCCAATCTCGATGCTTTTACGGAAGAATCCTCGAACTACAGACTCTCCTGAAAGGCGCGGTATGGTACGTTAAAAGAGTTTAAAATGAAACTAGTTTTAGGTAAAAATTTACCTTTAGTTGTCTAACGACTCAGCTGTAAAAATCCTCTTTGAGACCACTCAAAATCTGGGGAACCCGCCAGGTGGATTGCCCTCTCCTGAGCCCATCATTCCGTTCATTCCGCGCATCATATTTTGCATGCCTTTACCTTTCATTTTCTTCATCATCTTACCCATCTGCTTATGTTGTTTGAGCAGTCGATTAAGATCTTGAATGCTAGTCCCTGAGCCCATGGTTATCCGCCGCTTACGAGAACCGTTGAGAATATCAGGGTTACTGCGCTCTTTAGGGGTCATTGAGTCAATAATGCATTCCATGCGCTCAAACTGATTAGACGCATTCGCCTGCTGCGCCATTTGCGCCATATTCCCCATGCCCGGTAGTTTTTCCATCAGTCCTGCCATGCCGCCCATATTTTTCATTTGCTGCAACTGATCTCGCAAGTCTTCCAAATCAAATCGCTTACCCTTCAACACTTTCTCGGCAAGTTTTTCGGCTTTTTTCTTATCAACTTTTCGTTCAACATCTTCAATTAACGAAAGGACATCACCCATACCCAGTATCCGTGACGCGATACGCTCTGGGTGGAAAGGCTCTAAAGCATCTGTTTTCTCTCCCACGCCAAGAAACTTAATGGGCTTACCGGTAATATGCCTAACCGATAGCGCCGCACCACCGCGGGCATCACCATCAACTTTTGTCAGTATAATACCTGTGAGCGGTAAGGCTTCATTAAAGGCCTGGGCTGTATTAACAGCATCCTGTCCAATCATGGCATCAATCACAAACAGGGTTTCCACCGGTTTGGCAACTTTGTGGATCTCTTTAATCTCTGACATCATCTCGCCATCGATATGTAATCGACCTGCGGTATCGACAATCAAGACGTCAATAAATTGAGTTTTCGCCTCAGCGATAGCGGCCTTAACGATATCCACCGGCTTCTGATTTGGGTGGCTTGGGAAGAACTCTGCACTGACCTCTGCGGCCAGCACTTTAAGCTGCTCGATCGCTGCAGGACGATAGACATCTGCAGAAACCACCATGACCTTCTTCTTTTCTCTCTCTTTTAGGTAGCGAGACAACTTTGCGACCGATGTTGTTTTACCCGCGCCCTGTAAACCAGCCAATAAGATCACTGCTGGTGGTTGAGCAGCTAAATCAAGGGACTCATTACTCTCTCCCATGACACGCTCAAGTTCACCTTGTACAATTTTTAAAAATTGCTGCCCTGGGTTAAGGCTGCTATTAACTTCTTGCCCTAAGGCCCTATCCTTTACGTGGCCCACAAAATCTTTGACCACCTGCAGCGCAACGTCTGCCTCTAAAAGAGCCATGCGCACTTCACGCAAAGTTTCCTGTATGTTTTTTTCGCTAAGACTAGCCTTACCAGATATCTTTTTTAGACTTTGAGCGAGACGATCACTTAAATTTTCAAACATGGCCATGCAAATTTTCCTTAAGGATTCTTCTTAGACCGATATTATAGCAATAATTAACCATCCCCCTTCACCCTATGCGTGGAATATGCCACACTCTAGCAATATTTTTCGCGAATTCTAACCATGCTTGCTTTAGTCAGTGGCTTTACCGCAGTAGCAATTTATTTAGGCGGATTTATCTACCTATTGAGACAACTGCTCAAAAGTCCAAATTTTAATCCCGCACAGTTAAAAATAGTGGCCGCCGCCGCCATAGCGATGCATGGCTTCTCTTCCGCGCGGTTACTATTTGTCACTGACGGCCTAGATTTAAGTTTATTGAAAATCGTCGCATTAATTTTCCTGGTCATTAACCTGGTCGTGTTCATCAGTGGCCAGAAGAAAGCCCTTCACACTATGTATCTGCTTCTATTTCCAATTTCAGCGATTAGCCTAATCGCAGCCCTCTCTGCCCCAAGCACTAAGGTGGCAGAAGTTATGTCGCCCTATATCCAAGGGCACATATTAATTTCCATCCTAGCCTACAGTTTGTTAGCCATCGCAGCCCTGCAAGCCCTGCTCACCGGCTATCAAAACTGGCAACTAAAGCATAAGCAGCAAAATTTTCTTATGCGCACGTTTCCGCCTCTGCAAACTATGGAAAAGTTCTTATTCGACCTTATTTGGGCTGGGCAAATTCTTCTAAGTCTGTCTCTAATCAGTGGTTTCCTATACTACGAAGACCTATTTGACCAAAAGCTCCTACACAAAGTCACTTTAAGCTTGGTCGCATGGAGTGTATACGCCGTTTTATTATGGGGTCGACATAACCGTGGCTGGCGAGGAAATAAGGCTATCAGCTGGAGTTGGGTTGGTTTTATTGCAATTTTGATGGGCTATATCGGCAGTAAAATAGCATTAGAGTTCATCTTAGTTTGAGCTTAATGCCTAATCTAGATAAAAAGCCAGTTGCCAAAACTAAAAAAGTAATTCAACATAACCGTCCCTAATGTTAATGGATACCAATACTTGGACGGTTCACACCCCCTGGACTTGTGGGCAGCACTCACAATTCTGCTACTTGTATCGGCTTTTTTCTCCGGATCAGAAACCGGAATGATGGCTCTAAATCGCTATAGACTTAGACACCAAAGGAAAAAAAGCGCCGGTGCGCGTAGAGCGGCAAAATTGCTGGAAAAACCAGACAAGCTGATTGGCCTGATATTAATAGGCAATAACTCGGTAAATATTCTGGCTGCGATCATCGCCAACATGCTAGCTATTATTTATGTTGGTGAAGCAGCTGCTCCATGGGTGGCAACGGCATCCTTGACTATCTTAGTGCTAGTTTTCTCAGAGGTCACGCCAAAAACTATTGCCGCGCAGAACCCTGAATGGTTCGCTTTTAAAGCGAGTCACATCCTTAAGCCTCTTCTACAATTATTCTCCCCACTTGTCTGGATGGTGAATATTCTAACTAATGGAATGGTGTCACTATTGGGCTTCGACCCAAAAAAGGATCGCGATGATGGACTGGACTCTGAGGAGCTCAAGTCATTAGTCGATGTCTCAGGTCATAAACTGTCGGCTAGTCACCAGGAGATGTTAAGAGGAATCCTAGACCTCGAAAATGTCACTGTTGAAGACATAATGATCCCTCGTAACGAAGTAAAGGGTTTAGATCTAGAAGAAAATATCGATGATCTAATGAGTTCAATCCTTGATTCAGAATACACGCGCCAACCTATCTATGAAGGTGACATTAATAATATAATTGGCATCTTCCATGGTCGAAAAGCTAATCACCTTTTACGATCAAAAAATGTAACCCACAGCGCCATTAAACGTTTTTCTGAGGAAGCCTACTTTATTCCCAAAAGTACGACCCTGACCAAGCAACTACTTAACTTCAGACAAACCAAGAATCGATTTGCTGTAGTCGTAGACGAATATGGTGAAGTGCAGGGCCTGGTCACCCTCGAAGATATTCTCGAGGAAATCGTCGGAGATTTCACCACTAATACCGCCGATGAGGTGGAGGAGGTCGTTGCTCGAAGCGATGGGAGTTATGAAATTAATGGGGCCGCGACTATTCGAGAGATCAATAAAGCCACGGGCTGGACTCTACCCACCGATGGGCCAAAAACGTTAAATGGCTTAGCTCTGGAGCAACTAGAAAGTATTCCTGATGGCAATGTCAGTTTTTTGGTCGAGGATTATCGGTTTGAAACCGAAGAAATTAATGGCACGATGATCAAAAAGATTGGGGTTACTCGCATGCGTCTAGAACAAAAACCTGAGAACTAAACTGGTTTCTTTTTGCCGCTGCGCTCATTGCACAACAATAAGACATACTTTTTTTGTTCCGCGCACAGATAGCTCCAACCTCGAATCTCTGCAATTGTTCTAAAGCAACCTGTACAAACATCGTCATCGTTAAGCGCACAGATTGACACGCATGGAGAAACGACAGGTGGCTCTAACATCAACGCTCAACCTTTATTAACTCAGTGCGCATGTTCTTAGCTTTTTGCACATATATTTGGGCTCCAGCAAGCATATATGCCCGTATATTCTCTTCAGTTTGGCGGATAATCTTACCCGGTGAACCAACCACCATAGAGCCGTCGGGAATGACAGCACCCGCCTTAACTAGAGCATTTGCCGCTATCAAACAATCACTACCCACCACGGCTCCGTCAAGAATAATAGCCTGAATACCGATTAGGGTCCGATCTCCTATTTCTTTACAATGAACCATTGCTTGATGGCCGACGGTGACATCTTCTCCAATTTTCAATGGCTGACCCGGGTCAGCGTGCAATACTGCACCATCCTGAATATTACTGCGTTTACCTACTTCGATATAGTCGCAATCACCCCTAATGACAGCGTTAAACCATACACTAGACTGTTCTCTTAGAATAACTTTGCCAATGACATCCGCGCTTTCAGCTACAAATGCCGACTCATGAATGTCTGGAGTGTCCTCTCCGATCCGGTAAATCATAATTTTTCTCTCTTTCGTAATTCATCTATTTTTTCAAAGGTCGGATAATTCAAATGAATTTCCGCGCCTAAGGTATCGTTAAGCATATCCGTAATCACTTTTAAGGTGAAGCCCCAAATCTTGTAGCTCTCATACTGGATAAAGGGAAACCGTATTACTGCTCCACTGTCGGAGTTATCTATTTTCATATCGAAATACTGATACTGGGTAATATCCATAAATAACCTTAGAGGCACATCAAAAATGGCCGCAATCTCACTCGGGTCTGGGGTCAGATTCAAACGTTCTTTGGCGATAGCGACATAAGGTGTTACATGAATATCTCGACGTTTTGGTGAACCCGCGGGTAAGGTTGCCACAGGTTCGACTGAGTGAGCCTCTAGCCCAATCTCTTCGTATGCCTCACGCAACGCAGTCTGCAATAGATCACTATCACTTTTATCCCACATGCCCCCAGGAAAAGCAACCTCACCGCTATGGCTATTTAAATGTAATGCTCTCTGGGTCAAAACTACTTGAGGATCATCGGTGTGACCATGCAAAATAACCAACACTGCAGCCGCTGTTTCAGTTCTATTACGACTAGGTTCCAACCTTTTTAATGGAAATTTGACTAACTTGTTTGCAATAGAGGTAAGCATTTGGGCATTATACGCAGTCAAACTATATTTCTGAGTGTTTCATGAATTTTTGTTCAAATTGCGGTAAGACGGTCATACAGAAAATACCCGAAGGAGACAATCGTCTGCGCTATGTATGTGGGGCTTGTGAGACTATTCACTACCAAAATCCTCGTGTGATCGCTGGAATATTGCCGATTTTCGAAAGTAAAATTTTGCTGTGTAAGCGTTCAATCGAACCCCGAATTGGATACTGGACGCTTCCCGCAGGATTTTTAGAGAACGGTGAGTCGAGCCTAGAAGGCGCAATTCGCGAATGTACGGAAGAGACCAATGCAACCGTTATAAATCCTGAGTTGTATGGCCTGTTCGATATACCCCAGATTCATCAATTGTATATTTTTTATCGCGCTGAACTTGCAGAGCCTATATTCGGGCCTAGCTCTGAATCGTCTGAGGTCGAACTATTTAGTGAAAATGAAATACCCTGGAATGAGCTTGCATTTCCAGTGGTAGAGCTTTGTCTCGACCACTATCTAAAAGATCGTAAAACTACCGAATTTTCAGTAAAACGGGAGGATATAAGACGTCCATGGAAGAGCCTTCGCGGTTCTAGTTAAAGCTTAGAGTAGCCTTTCCCGTCAATAACTTACCGCTAATCTATACACCTAAGAGCTGAGAGAGGAAAGGCAGATTAGTTCGATAGTAGTCTCAAAATATGGCAGCCAGCAGAGCGTGGAAGCATTAATCTTGCGTGCTTTCCTGATCCCCTATAGCCTCATCAATAACTGACTTTAACTCACCTTTTTCGCTCATCTCAGTGACGATGTCGCAGCCGCCGATTAACTCTCCACCAACCCACAGCTGAGGAAAGGTCGGCCAATTGCCGTAGAGTGGTAAATTGGTGCGTATCTCTGGATTGGACAGTATATCAACATAGGCGAAACGATGACCGCAGGACATCAGAGCCTGCACTGTTCGAGCAGAAAACCCACACTGAGGCTGATTAGGAGAGCCCTTCATGTAAAGAAGTACTGAGTTATTTTCTACTTGGTCGCGGATAGTGCCCATTATGTCCATTACGTCTTGCCTATATTAGTGATTGCCTGTCGATAGGATATTTTAAACCTTTTCAATCACAGGTAACACTATTGAGCCTATTTATTTTAAATCTAATGTTTAAAATAAATAGTAATTAGTCCTGTATGAGGCGTTTTAGTAAGAAACTCGCCCATAAAGCTAAATTTCATGGCTGTTGCCAGCCTCAACAAAGCAAGCTATCATTTACTACCAAGAAAAAGGGGCAGCGCAGCTGCCTTTTTTTATTCCAGTCATAAATAGGACAGGCTAAAGCATTTCATGACAAGACACGCATTGATGAACACCTATGGTGATAGAGCGGCGACCCTTATTAAAGGCGAGGGTGCCTGGCTGTGGGATGAAAAAGGTAAAAGATATCTTGATGCTCTGTCTGGTATCGCTGTCTGCGGACTCGGCCATTCACATCCATCTGTTGCCAAAGCAATTGCGAAACAAGCGACTATATTAACCCATTGTTCAAACTTTTTTGCCATTCCGAATCAGGAAGAATTAGCTAAAAACCTATGTCAGGTATCTGGCATGAGTAAGGTCTTTTTTGGGAATTCTGGGGCCGAAGCAAATGAAGCGGCCATTAAGATGGCTCGTCTTTTCGGTAACAAAAAGGGCCTGAAATTGCCCACCGTGTTGGTGATGGATAATGCTTTTCATGGCCGTACATTGGCCACTCTCAGCGCCTCGGGTAGTCGGCGAGTACAGGCTGGGTTTGAACCCTTAGTGAGCGGGTTTGTGCGAGCACCTTTTAACAATATTGACTGCCTTAGTAAAATTGCTGACAACAATCACAATATTTGTGCGATTTTAGTCGAACCTATTCAGGGTGAAGGTGGAATACGTATTGCCTCAGATGATTATCTAAGTAAATTACGTCAGTTCTGCGATGAAAAAGACTGGTTACTCATGTTGGATGAAGTTCAAACGGGTAATGGTAGAACTGGTAAATATTTTTGCTATCAGCATGGTGGCATCATCCCAGATGTCGTCACTACCTCAAAGGGTTTAGGAAATGGTATGCCTATTGGAGCCTGTCTCGCATCAGGAAAGGCAACCGATCTATTACAGCCAGGTAATCACGGTTCCACTTTTGGCGGCAATCCCCTTGCCTGTGCGGCTGCGCTAGCTACCATTAAGACGATCCAAGTTGACGGATTGCTCGATCGAGCAACCGTTGTGGGAGAGCGTATTATGTCGGGTCTTCGTTCTGAACTTGCTGGTGTAGAGCACGTTAAAGACATTCGCGGTCTCGGCTGTATGATAGGCATTGAACTCAATAAACCCTGTAAATCGCTGTTTGGCATGGCCATGGCCAAAGGCCTCGTCATCAATGTTACTGCTGAGTCAGTTATCAGACTATTACCGCCATTTATTATGACTGATGATGAAGCAGATCAGTTGGTTGCTATTTTGGCCCCGCTGATAAAAGCCTTTAATAAGGACTAATTTATGGCTATTAGACATTTTCTTACTCTACGCGATCTCAATGCGGCTGAGTTCAATCACATTATCAAGCTAGCAATTGAGATGAAAGCTGCCCGCCGCGAAGGTCGTCAAGAGCTGATTTTTAATGGCAAAGTACTGGGTATGATTTTTGAAAAGTCATCGACCCGAACCAGAGTTTCATTTGAAGCTGGCATGGCCCAGTTAGGCGGCGACGCTTTGTTTCTGTCAGCCAAAGATTCGCAACTGGGACGCGGCGAGCCGATTGAAGATTCTGCCCGTGTAATATCACGTATGGTTGATATAGTGATGATCAGAACATTTGGTCACGACATCATCGAGCGCTTTGCTCAATATTCAAAAGTACCTGTCATTAACGCTCTCACCGATCAGTATCACCCCTGCCAGCTACTGGCCGACATTCAAACTTATACTGAACACCGCGGTTCGATTGAGGGTAAGACGGTAGCCTGGATTGGTGATGGTAATAATATGTGTCACTCGTGGATTAACGCCGCCATAGTGCTCGACTTTAAATTAAATATTGCCTGCCCAGAGGGCTATGAGCCCAATGCACAGCTCGTCGCTGAGGCCGGTGATCGGGTAACAATTACCCGTAGCCCGGTTGAAGCTGTAAGCGGAGCGAACCTGGTAACCACCGATGTCTATGCCTCGATGGGTCAGGAGTCCGAGCGACAAGTTAGACTGGAAAAATTTGCTGGCTTTCAGGTCAACCATGAACTGATGGCGCATGCTGCTCATAGGGCAATCTTTATGCATTGCCTGCCTGCGCATCGTGAGGAAGAGGTGTCTGGCGCACTACTGGAAGATGAAAGTATTTCGGTAGTTTGGGATGAAGCCGAAAATCGCCTGCATGCTCAAAAAGCGCTGATGGTGTTTTTACTCTCGGCTAATACCTAAACGCTGCGGTTATTTGTATACCACGTCGTCGATTTCATATTCGACATCACCACTGGGGGCTTTAACCACGACAACATCGCCGATTTCTTTACTCATTAGAGCGCGTGCAATCGGTGACTGGTAGGAGATTTTTCCCTGTTTCACATCAGCTTCGTCGTCACCGACAAGCCGATAACTTACGGTTTCCTGAGTGTCGATATTAATGATTGTGACTAAGGAACCAAAAATCACACGGTCTCCCTGAGGCATCTTGGATATATCAATAATCTGTGAGTTTGACAGCTTGCCTTCGACATCTTGAATGCGACCTTCAGCAAAACTCTGCTGTTCGCGCGCAGCATGGTACTCGGCATTTTCTTTAAGATCACCATGTTCCCGGGCGGTGGCGATAGCCTCAATAATTCCTGGGCGCACCACTTTAATAAGATGATTTAACTCTTTTCGTAGGGCAGCTTCGCCCTCTACTGTCATTGCATTTTTTTGCATTAAATAATTTCCTTGTGCAGCGATTGTAAGCTGCGCACTTTAATTTTACCATCAACCGCTCGAGTAAATCCTAGCGCTTCACAAACTGCACTGCCGCCGGCCATTGTGGTAGTGTAATAAACGCGATGTTGTTCGGCGCTGGAGCGAATTGTCGAAGAGTCAGAGATAGCCTGACGCCCCTCTGTGGTATTGACGATTAGATCAATCTTATCACTTTTGATCATATCCACAATATGGGGGCGCCCCTCGTCCACTTTATTGACTATCTGTACCCTATATCCGGACTGCTCGATGACCTCTGCCGTACCCTTGGTTGCAATCAACTTAAAACCAAGATCATGGAACTTTTTAGCCAGCGCTGGGAGCTGTTTTTTATCTCGCTCACGAACACTTATTAAGACGGTGCCCTTAGCCGGAATTTCATCGCTAGCACCTAACTCTGCTTTGCCATAGGCCTCTGCAAAGGTTTCGCCAACACCCATCACTTCACCGGTAGACTTCATCTCCGGCCCAAGAATAGGGTCGATGCCAGGAAATTTATTGAATGGGAAGACCGCTTCTTTAACGCTGAAGTAAGGTGGAATAATTTCTTTGGTAAAGTTCTGTGATTCAAGGGTCTGGCCCACCATGCAGCGAGCCGCTACCTTTGCTAAGGAAACACCAATACACTTAGATACAAATGGCACTGTACGCGAAGCGCGAGGATTAACCTCGATCACATAGATTTTGCCGTCTTGCAGTGCCAGTTGAACATTCATCAGTCCGCGCACACCCAACTCAACAGCCATCTTGCGGCACACTTCACGCATATCATTTTGAATGTCTTCGCTGATGCTGTAAGGCGGCAATGAACAGGCTGAATCACCGGAGTGAATTCCGGCCTGCTCAATATGTTGCATAATCGCGCCAATCACTACCTGCTTACCATCACTAACAGCATCCACATCCATCTCAATGGCATTGGGCAGGAAGAAGTCGAGCAGTACCGGGCTATCATCAGACACCTGCACCGCAGTCTTCATATAGTGACGCAACTCCTCTTCTTTGTAGACGATTTCCATGGCGCGGCCACCCAGTACATAGGAGGGGCGCACAACCAGTGGATAACCAATTTCTTTCGCCAACTCAACAGCCTGGTCTGGACTGCGGGCAGTTGCGTTACGTGGCTGTAAAAGACCCAGTTTGTCGATCATCTGCTGAAAGCGTTCACGATCTTCGGCGCGGTCAATAGCGTCTGGTGTCGTACCTACAATCGGTACGCCTGCCGCTTCAAGTGCTCGCGCCAGCTTAAGTGGTGTCTGGCCACCAAACTGCACAATCACACCTTTGGGTTTTTCCACGCGTACGATTTCTAGTACATCTTCCAAAGTAACAGGCTCAAAGAACAGTCGATCTGAGGTATCATAATCTGTAGATACGGTCTCTGGATTACAATTGACCATAATCGTTTCATAACCATCTTCGCGCATAGCCAAAGCCGCGTGAACACAGCAGTAATCAAATTCGATGCCTTGACCTATTCTGTTGGGACCGCCACCTAAGATCATGATCTTATCTTTGTCACTGGGGCGCGCTTCACACTCTTCCTCGTAGGTAGAGTACATATAAGCGGTGTCTGTTGCGAACTCGGCCGCACAGGTATCAACCCGCTTATACACTGGATGCAAGCCAAAGTCGTAGCGCACCTCACGCACTTGCGTTTCACTGCAACGCAAAATATCGGCCAAACGACGGTCAGCAAAGCCTTTGCGTTTAAGGCGGTAGAGAGCCTGTTTGGTGAGATCGGCAAGTACTGTACCTTGCAGGTTCATCTCGTCTTTAATAATGTCTTCAATCTGCACCAAAAACCAACGATCGACCTTAGTGATGGCAAAAATCTCGTCTACGCTCATGCCCTGGCGGAAGCCATCAGCGAGATACCAGATACGATCTGGACCCGCTACTGCAAGTTCATTTCTCAACACTGCAGCGGAGTTTTCATCGTCTAGATCCAGCATAGGATCAAATCCAGAAACACCCACTTCGAGGCCGCGCAACGCCTTTTGAATAGATTCTTGGAAGGTTCGACCTATAGCCATAACCTCGCCCACAGACTTCATCTGTGTAGTTAAGCTCTGGTCTGCCTGGTCAAACTTCTCAAAGGCAAAACGTGGAATCTTAGTCACTACATAGTCGATACTTGGCTCAAATGAAGCAGGCGTAGCGCCCCCTGTGATTTCATTTTGCAATTCGTCTAGGGTATAACCCACAGCCAGCTTGGCTGCTACTCGCGCAATTGGAAAGCCAGTGGCTTTTGAGGCAAGTGCTGATGAGCGCGATACTCGGGGATTCATCTCGATAACGATCAGTCGACCATCATCTGGATTAACCGCAAACTGCACGTTGGAACCGCCGGTCTCCACACCGATCTCACGTAATACCTTAATTGAGGCATTTCGCATGATTTGATATTCTTTGTCGGTCAGTGTCTGTGCGGGCGCAACGGTAATTGAGTCACCGGTGTGAATACCCATAGGGTCTAGGTTTTCGATAGCGCAGACAATAATACAATTGTCTTTGCGATCGCGAACCACTTCCATTTCAAACTCTTTCCAACCGATCAGAGATTCATCGATGAGTAGCTCGTTGGTTGGGGAAAGGTCAAGACCACGACGACAAATTGTTTCGAATTCTTCCCGATTATAGGCAATACCCCCGCCGGAGCCACCCATGGTAAAGGACGGTCGAATGACGCAAGGAAAGCCAAATCGATCGGCGACTTGAACTGCTTCTTCCAAGCTATGAGCTATACCGGAATCAGGTGTATCTAAACCAATCGCTTTCATGGCTTTATCAAAGCGCTCACGATCTTCGGCTTTATCGATGGCATCGGCGTTGGCGCCGATCATCTCTACGCTGAACTCATCTAGCACACCGTGCTTGGCAAGATCAAGTGCACAGTTCAGTGCCGTCTGGCCACCCATAGTGGGCAGTAAGGCATCTGGCCGCTCCTGTTCAATAATACGTGCCACGGTGCGCCATTCTACCGGCTCAATGTAAGTGGCATCGGCCATCGCCGGGTCAGTCATAATGGTTGCTGGATTAGAATTAACCAGAATTACCCTAAAGCCTTCTTCACGAAGCGCTTTACAGGCCTGGGCCCCGGAATAGTCAAACTCACAGGCCTGACCAATAACAATTGGGCCAGCACCCAGTATGAGGATACTTTTTATGTCAGTTCTTTTTGGCATGTTGTCTCCCCAAGCGCCTAGCGTTTGGCTTCCATTAAGTCGATAAAGTGGTCAAACAGCACTGCTGCTTCATGGGGACCAGGGCTAGCTTCAGGGTGACCCTGAAAGCTAAAGGCTGGCTTGTCAGTGCGACGAATACCCTGCAGCGAACCATCAAATAACGAGCGATGCGTGGCAATTAGGTTAATTGGTAAACTTGCTTCATTAACAGCAAAACCATGGTTTTGACTGGTGATCATTACCACATTATTTACAAGGTCTTCAACCGGATGGTTCGCGCCATGGTGGCCAAACTTCATCTTTTCCGTTGTGGCGCCCGAAGCCAGCGCTAATAATTGGTGCCCCAAGCAGATACCAAACACTGGAATATCGGCTTCGAGAATTTCAGTAATTGCTTGAATAGCATAGTCGCAAGGCTCTGGATCACCAGGGCCATTGGATAAGAATATACCATCTGGATTCATTGCCAGAACATCTGCCGCTGGTGTTTGTGCTGGAACAACGATCAGTTCACAGCACCGATCAACGAGCATACGCAAAATATTGCGCTTAACACCGTAATCGTAGGCTACAACCTTAAACTTAGTACTGCCAGGCTCTTGGCTTTTATGACCAACACCCAGTTCCCAACTGTGCTCAGACCACTGGTAACTAGTGGCGGTAGTCACCTCTTTAGCTAGATCCATGCCTTTTAGGCCAACAAATGCTTTGGCGGCGGCGAGTGCCTGCTCATCACTGACGTCGCCTGCCATAATACAACCGCTCTGAGCACCAGTTTCACGCAGTATTCGCGTCAACTTGCGGGTGTCAATATCGGCAATACCAAGAATACCTTTTTCTTTCAGGTAGTCACTGAGATTCTGCTCACTACGGAAATTTGAAACCAATAGTGGTAAGTCACGAATAACAAGACCTGCTGCCCAGATCTGATCTGACTCTTCATCTTCCTTATTGACACCAACGTTACCGATATGGGGATAGGTCAGCGTTATGATTTGGCGGGCATATGAGGGATCAGTAAGAATTTCCTGATATCCCGAAAGGGCTGTATTAAAAACTATTTCACCAACAGAGGATCCGTCCGCACCAATGGCAGTTCCTCTGAAAATTGTTCCGTCTGCTAACGCAAGTACGGCTTCCCGGCAAGTCTGGGAATTCACACAACCTCCTAAATAGTAGATGTTTCGCCTATATTGGCCAAAGCCATATAAAAAATCCGAAAGTGGTAGCAGAATCTTACCTAGGTTTGCAAAAAAGCGAGATGAAACAATTTGTCTCATCTCGCTTAATTAAAATATTCTGCTTTACGCTAACCTCTCAGAACGAGACCGCTTTTTAGTGCTGCGGTGTTAGCCGAGTAGTATAGGGAAAGGGCAATATATTGTCTATTTATCTATATGAAAAATTCACTCTTAAATTAAAATAAACCAGTAAATCGCGTTTTTTACCTGAGACCCAAGACGTCCTGCATATCAAATAATCCAACTGACTGCCTATCTATCCATTTAGATGCGCGGATTGCACCAAGAGCAAATGCCATCCTACTAGAGGCTTTATGAGTAATCTCAACTCGCTCTCCCTCAGAAGCAAACAATACAGTATGATCACCAACGATATCGCCAGCCCTAACAACCGAAAATCCTATAGCTTCGCTGCCTCGAGCAACCGTCAGACCTTGCCGGCCATAAACGGCAACCTCATCTAAATTTCGACCCAAAGCCCCAGCCACAAATTCACCAAGAGATAATGCTGTACCGGACGGAGCATCTATTTTATTCCGATGGTGGGCTTCGCTAATTTCAATATCAACATCATCCCCAAGTACCGAGGCTGCTAATGCAGCTAGCTTGAAACACAAGTTTACACCGGTGGAAAAATTTGACGCCATGCAGATAGCGGTATGCTCACTAGCTTGTTGCACCACCTGGGCTTGGTCAGAAGATAAGCCAGTAGTACCGATCACCATTTTTTTGCCATGGCGCCGACAAAACTCAACATTCTCAACTGTGTTGCCTGGAACGCTGAAATCTATTAGAACATCGAATGAATCAGCAAGCTCTTCTAAGGAGTTCACCAATGCCACGTTATTCCGCCCTAGACCAGTAATTTCACCTGCGTCAACGCCAATGAGTGAACTACCGGGACGTTCAACAGCAACAGTAAGTTGCATTCCGTCGGTGCCTGCAATAGCCTCAATCAAGGCTTTACCCATCCGGCCACCGGCTCCAGTAATAGCGATATTCCTCAAAACAAAACTCCCAATGAGATATTAACGGACTTTAGATTTTCACCCAGTCCAACACTTTACCTTCATCTGGTCAGATTATCGAAAAAATTTTTCACACCATCAAACCAGCTTGTACTGCGAGGCGAATGCTTACTATTTCCAGCTAGACTATCATCAAAGGTTTTCAATAGTTCACACTGTTCTGCACTTAAATTGACCGGCGTCTCAACGACCACACGGCATAATAAATCCCCCTGAGCTCCACCCCGAACAGGCGCAACGCCCTTACCCCGTAAACGGAATAATTTGCTACTTTGGGTTTCCGCTGGAATCTTTAGCTTCACTTTCCCAGAGAGGGTTGGAACTTCAAGATCACCCCCTAAAGCGGCCTGAGCAAAGCTAATTGGAACTTCACAATGTAAATGACTGCCATCGCGAACAAAAATAGAATGCTCACGAACATGCATCTCAACATAGAGGTCGCCTTCCGGCCCTCCTTGAGGTCCCGCCTCACCCTTTCCAGCAAGCCGAATACGATCACCGGTATCGACGCCAGCCGGAATTTTAACCGACAGGGTCTTTCGCTCTTCCTTTACACCCTGGCCATGACAACTTCCACAGGGATCTGAAATCATCTTTCCGCGACCTCGGCATTTTGGGCAAGCCTGCTGAACCGAAAAGAATCCTTGGGACATGCGAACCTGACCGGCACCACCGCAAGTATCACAGGTAACGGGCGAAGTCCCTTTTCTTGCTCCTGAACCACCGCAGGGGTCGCAGTGCGTCATCGTTGGAACGTCTATCTGAACGGTCTTACCTTTAACCGCGTCTTCTAGATCTAACTGAAGGTCATAGCGTAAATCAGAACCTCGAGCCGGTCCGCCGCGACTACGTCCGCCGCCGCCGAAAATATCACCAAATACATCACCAAATACATCACTGAACCCGGCAGTACCATGACCGCCACCATTTCGATCAACGCCGGCGTGACCGAAACGGTCGTAAGCAGATTTTTTCTCCGCGTCACCTAAAACTTCATAGGCTTCTTGTGCGTCTTTGAATTTTTGGTCTGAGTCTTTGTCATCAGAATTGCGGTCGGGATGAAACTTCATCGCTATACGACGAAATGCCTTTTTTACTTCCTGATCAGAGGCATTCTTATCAACTCCTAACACTTCGTAATAATCGCGTTTTGCCATAATTTAAACGTCTTCCCAAACTGAATCGCCAAATCTTATTGGCTGACTCTACAACCTTAAAAAAATAAGCGTGAAAATCCTCTCGAAACTCTCTTCGAAATTCTTTTCACGCCTAATCAGAGATAGGGTAAAATACTTACCGATAGTAATTACTTACTATCTTCTTTGGTATTCTCATCTTTCTCATTTTTAACTTCTTCAAACTCTGCATCCATTGCATCATCACCTGCCGACTCGTCGCCTGCGGGTCGCTCACTCGCTTTAGCTTGCTCTGCATACATCTTCTGAGCTAGGCCAGATGATGCTTCAGATAGAACTTTAGCCGCTTCATCAATGGCCTCTTTATCACCGCCCTGAACGGCTTCTTCAACCTGCTTAATTGCGGCTTCGATGGCGGCTTTCTCTTCGTCAGAGGCCTTATCTCCAGCTTCTTCAAGCGTTTTCTTGGCGGAGTGAGCCAAGCCATCGGCTGTATTGCGCGCCTGAACCATCTCTTCAAACTTATGATCTTCAGCTGCATTGGCTTCGGCATCCTTTACCATTGCATCAATTTCTTCATCAGACAGTCCTGAGGACGCTTTGATAATGATCGACTGCTCTTTACCGGTCGCTTTGTCCTTAGCACCAACGTGGAGAATACCGTTAGCGTCAATATCAAAGGTCACCTCAATTTGCGGCATCCCGCGCGGAGCGGGTGGAATATCCGCTAAGTCGAAACGACCCAATGATTTATTACCTGCTGCCTGTTTGCGCTCACCCTGAACAACGTGAATAGTTACGGCAGCCTGATTGTCATCAGCGGTAGAGAAGATTTGCGATTTTTTGGTGGGAATCGTAGTGTTTTTCTCGATCACCGGGGTCGCCACGCCGCCCATAGTTTCAATACCCAAGCTCAACGGAGTTACATCAAGTAACAATACATCAGTCACATCACCAGACAAAACTGCGCCCTGTAACGCAGCACCAACGGCAACTGCTTCGTCAGGATTAACATCTTTCCGCGGCTCTTTGCCGAAGAAGGCTGTTACTTTTGCTTGCACTAATGGCATACGCGTCTGACCACCCACCAAGATAATTTCATCGATCTTGTTTTTCGTAAGCTTTGCATCGTCAAGAGCGACCTGGAGCGGCTTCAATGAACGTTCAACCAAATCTAAGACCAATGATTCAAGCTTGGCGCGAGTCAACTTAACAACCAAGTGCTTTGGACCGGTAGCATCAGCTGTAATATAAGGTAAATTGACTTCCGTTTGCTGGCTCGAGGAGAGCTCAATTTTTGCCTTCTCGGCAGACTCTTTTAGACGCTGCATTGCTAGTGGATCGCCATGTAAATCAATGCCGCTATCTTTCTTGAATTCAGCTGATAGATGTTCGATCAATCGCATATCGAAGTCTTCACCGCCTAGAAATGTGTCACCATTAGTGGCTAAGACTTCAAATTGTTTTTCGCCGTCGACATCGGCTATTTCAATGATGGAGATATCGAAAGTGCCACCACCCAGATCGTAAACAGCAACAACACTGTCACCTGGGCTTTTATCCATACCATAAGCCAAGGCCGCGGCTGTTGGCTCATTAATAATACGCTTTACGTCTAATCCAGCGATTCGCCCAGCATCTTTAGTCGCTTGACGTTGTGAGTCATTAAAATAAGCAGGAACGGTAATGACCGCCTCAGTCACTTTTTCACCGAGATAATCTTCAGCCGTTTTTTTCATCTTCTTTAGAATTTCAGCTGAAATCTGCGGTGCAGCTTTCCTATCGCCCTTAATCTCAACCCATGCATCGCCGTTATCAGCTTTAACGATTTTGTAAGGCACCATTTTAATATCTTTTTTAACCACTTCATCTTCAAAGCGACGGCCAATTAGACGCTTAACTGCATAAACCGTATTTTCCGGATTCGTCACAGCCTGTCGTTTAGCAGACTGGCCAACCAAGATCTCGCCGCCGTCAACATAGGCAACCACAGATGGAGTAGTGCGCGCACCCTCCGAATTTTCAATTACCTTGGGTTTATCTCCTTCGAGCACGGCAACACATGAGTTGGTCGTTCCCAAATCAATTCCGATAATCTTTCCCATCACTTCTCTCTCCATTACTTGTCATAAAGCCTGTTTAAGGCATTGTCTTTAAAAATGTATTGCTTGGTCTTTATGTGGGTGCATTTTGAGTAAATTCAAGGGCACCTAAACCAATAATTGAATTAACTTGCTTTGGATACCACTACCATGGCCGGCCTAACCAAACGACCGTTCAAGGTATAGCCTTTCTGAAACACCTCTATCACAGTATTGGGCTCCACATCAGGATTAGGGACCATACTCACTGCTTGGTGAAGATCCGCGTCAAATGGTTGACCGGCTGGATCAATGGCTTCAATTTTAAAACGAGCAAAAACATCAAAAAATGACTTTAACGTCAACTCTAAACCTGTAAAAACCGCCTGTTGAGCCTTATCAGAATCTTCAATCGTTCCAAGAGCACGCTCTAGGTTATCGACGACCGGCAATAGCTCAGCTGTGAATCTATCCAATGCAAATTTATGCGCATTTTCCACATCACGCTCGGCTCTGCGTCGCATGTTCTGCATTTCGGCCTGAATTCGGAGTACCTGATCATTTGCGTTACTAATTTGCTCTTGCAGATTATCTGTCTCGGTCAACGCATCATCATTGAGAAGCTCTTCAACAATTTCCGCGTTAATTTTCTCGGATTGAGTTGCAGTATCCTCAGAGGGAGTCTCGGAAGAGTCGGCCGCTTTTTTATCACCACTATTTACTTCATCTTGCATGCTTTTTTCCTCGATTTCTGTGACACTAAATACACTAATGTTCAAGATTATTGATTAGATGCTGGGATACCATTACCCTATGGCTAGATATGGGGACAAACTCCCAAGTTTCAACCGATGACCTCTGATTAATCTACTCTGATGGGCATCTATTAAACATTTGGTGATAAAACTTTGCTCGTTTCAATTAATATCCGTAATTACACCTTAGTAGAATCCCTTGAAATTGAGTTTTCTAGGGGTACGACCGCTATTACCGGTGAAACCGGTGCTGGAAAATCACTGGTGCTCGACGCCTTAGGTATGGCTCTGGGGGATCGAGCAGACAGCGGGACCATTCGCCACGGCAAGGAACGTGCAGAAATCACCGCAAGCTTTGATATCAGCGCTATAGAAGATGCTAAACTGTGGATGGAATCTCACGACTTTGATATCGATGAAATCTGTATTTTACGCCGCATTTATACCTCAGAGGGCCGCTCAAAAGGTTACATTAATGGCCAGCCCTGCACAATGCAGCAGCTCCAGCAACTGGGTGATATGCTAGCGGATATTCACAGCCAACATGAGCATCAGTCTCTATTACGCAAAGAGACCCACCGCAAGTTAGTAGATGAATATGCTTCTGCAGGGGATTTAGCTATACAAGTCGACGAACATTTTCGTGAATGGCATAAGGTTGAAAAAAAGCTATCGGAATTGATGAATCGTTCAGATGAACTGCTCGCACGTAAAGATTTACTCAGCTTTCAGGTAAATGAACTGAAACAACTCGATCTAGATCCTAGCGTATTAAAAAAGCTAGAAACCGAGCAACAAACCCTAGCAAATGCCGAACAAATATTGCAAGACAGCCACAGTCTATTGGCAATCTGCGACCAAACCGAAGGATTTAATATACGCGACGGCCTCAAAAGAGCTCTTGCTATTTTGACCGGCCTCAAACACAAGCCTGAAGCATTGGTAAGTGCTGAAGAATTACTGCAGAGCGGCCTTATTCAAGTTGAGGAGGCCACTAGGGAAATAGAGCATCATGTTGATCGATTCGAAGCAAATCCTGAACGGCTTCAACTAGTAGAAGATCAGCTATCAGTTATTTTCCAATTGGCCCGCAAACATAGAGTTAATCCTGATCAATTAGTCGACACTTTTGAAACCCTAGGAACAGAACTAAGCAGCTTATTGGGTGGTAGCGATAATATTGAATCATTACAACAGCAGCTCGCCGAATTGGGCTCCACCTACGAAAGAGCCGCTAACAAACTTAGCTCCGCTAGAAATAAAGCTGCAACAACAATGGCGTTAGAAATAAACGAGCAACTGCATCGGCTGTCTATGGAAGGTGCCGATTTATTAATACAGCTTACCCCAGTCAATAACGGAGAATATCGCTCAAGTGGCCTCGAAGAAATCGAGTTCTTGCTAGCGACGAACCCAGGACAACCGCATAAAATGTTGGCCAAAATAGCCTCAGGGGGAGAGCTCTCTCGCGTTAGTCTGGCAATTCAGGTGGTTGCAGCCAGTCACTCGAAAATTCCAACCCTCGTATTTGATGAGGTCGATGTCGGTATTGGCGGAAGTACCGCAGATATTGTCGGCCAGCTCCTCAAGCAATTAGGTGAACGCGGGCAGGTTATCAGCGTCACTCACCAGCCCCAGGTGGCTGCGCACGCCCACCACCATTATCGAGCCAGTAAAGTCATTGGAGACAATAGTGCTGAATCCCTCATGTCAGCCCTTGATCATCAACAGAGAATTGAAGAACTAGCGCGTATGCTAGGGGGCGCTAAAGTCACCGACCAGACGCTTTTACATGCGTCAGAGCTGCTGAGCTTAGCTTCAACCTAGCTGTTATTGGTACTTAAGCGTTCCATCTTTGTCCCATAGACCCCAATAAGCGCCGACATCGCCCTCATCGGCGACCTTCCAGTTTTCATCGAAGGAGGAAAAGTAAAAAATCTCAATACCTTCTTGCTGAGCCCACTGATAGGTATTGAGAAAATAGCGTATGGCATTGGCATAGGATGGAATTGCCGCACCGGTAGCGGTGCCAACGCTAGGCCAGCCCGTTTCGCTGATAATCACCTTTTTGCCATTGGCCGCGACCACAGCTCGGCGATACATGTCTTTCATATAAAGTAGCGAGTACTCCAGCGAACAGCCCTCCCAGAACGGATAACAGTTGGCTAGTATCACATCACAGGCTGCAGTTACCCCTGGGTGGTCGACAAATTTAAAGTAGGCATCGACATAACCGACCTCAACCTTAGGCACTGCTCGCTTAACTCGTGCAATATAATCAATCAGCTGATCTTCAGTGAGGTCACCCCGTAGTAATACTTCATTACCCACCGCTAGAATATTGGCCTGTCCCGCTGCTGCCACCGCGATAGCATTGGTGATTTCGATTTCGTTGTTGGCCAAATCGTCATCAAGCCACACCCCAACCATGGTATTGAGACCTCGCTGCTGCGCTATTCCCGGTATCGCTTGATTGCCTTCGGTACAGGAAAAGGAACGAATCCAGTCTATCGATGGCTCAATAATACTCAGACGCTGGCGAATTTGCTGCTCACTAATTTCTGTGCCGGGGCTCTGGCCATCGACATAGGGACTAAAAGAAATACCATGAATTTTTTGTTCCAGCATACGCTGAAACAAAATGACTAATTCTCGATCACAAACTTGGGAAAAATCGATTCCCGCGAGAGACATTAATACGCCTTTGTTGCGCGCTGAATTTTTTCCGAACACGTTGATCCCCTATCTGCTGAAGTCGAGTGAGTGTCGATCAAAGCACTAAGCGATCAACAGCAACACCGACGTAATAATGATGTAGCCGCTCAGAATACTGCAGTGGGTAACTAAAACAACTGAACTGCGGTAGAGCGGGTCTGTGGCGCGATAAACCTCAGCATTAACCTCTAATGACCGCTCCACCGGCAGCCTCAGAGCCTAGAAGGAGCTATTCGCAGAGGTAAAATCCGCCTCATCGCAACGTCGGTCCACTTAACCGCATTGTCCGTAGTAGCGCCACGGCTATTGGGAGAAGATACAGCTTTAGAGACGCTTCAGTACGAAATAATACGCGCACTCTGCCCGCTACAGGGCACCGGTTTTTTACTATTCACACTTTTGGTTTAATTATGTCCCAATCTTCACCTTCTACACAATCCGTCAACTTGTCGAACAGCGATCGTGCACTGGAGCTTATTGCCCAGATGACACTGACGGAAAAAATTGGACAGATGAGTCAACTCAACGGCAGTGGCTGGGATGTACAGCAGGGCATACGCGAGGGACGAGTGGGCTCTGTGTTAAACGAAGTCGATGTCGAAATAGTTAACGAACTACAGCGTCTGGCGATGGAGGAAAGTCGCCTGGGTATTCCGCTGCTCATCGGCCGCGATGTCATTCACGGTTTTAAAACTATCTTCCCTATTCCTTTGGCGCAAGCTGCGAGCTGGAACCCCTCAGTGGTTCAACACTGCGCAGCTATTGCAGCAGCAGAGGCCGCCAGTGCTGGCGTTAACTGGACCTTTGCACCCATGATCGATATTACCAGAGACCCTCGCTGGGGCAGAATAGCCGAGAGCCTGGGGGAAGATCCCTACCTGTGTAGCGTCATGGGAGCAGCTATGGTGCGCGGATTTCAAGGTGATAATTTGGGCGGACCGACATCCATTGCCGCTTGTGCTAAGCACATGGCCGGTTATGGCGCGGTGGAGAGTGGCTTGGC
>DGAQ01000043.1:87749-88041 GCA_002382445.1 Porticoccaceae bacterium UBA4026
CAGGAGAGTGGCTTGGACTACAACACGGTTAATATTCCTGAGAATGAACTGCGCAACGTCTATCTGCGTCCTTTTCACGCCGCGCTCAAAGCTGGGGTAGCGACATTCATGTCCTCCTTCAGCGATCTTAACGGCGTACCCGCCTCCGGTAACCATTTTTTGATGCAGCAGGTATTACGCAAAGAATGGGGCTTCCAAGGCTTTGTTGTCAGTGACTGGGAATCTATAAAAGAACTGTCAGTACATGGTTTTACCGACGGTGATAAGGCCTCAGCCCTAGCTGCTATTAACG
>DGAQ01000067.1:0-682 GCA_002382445.1 Porticoccaceae bacterium UBA4026
CAATGCATGCCTAAAAGCGCCGCCAATTTCCACGGCACATAGCTCGTATCACCCTCTTCTTGGATTTCGTCCGGTCATTCCAGCACTGAGACGCCTAAACACTCCTGCCAGACGGTGTTTCAGTGGCATTTTTGCTGATTGAACACGGTAAACTCGGCTCTCAGTGAGATCTTGGTGTGCTGACGGAGGCGCTGTCGCCGTTTTCGGCTGCCTGTTGTCGCTGTGACAGGGCCTGGCGAACTTCCAACTGACTGGCGTGACTCATATTCACTTTGAATGACATCCACACCGGTAACAGCATAATAATCGCCAGCCCCGGGCCCATAATCAGGCCCAGACCCCACGTTACCGTGCTGGATACTTCGCCTGGTTGCGCTCCAGCCTGCAGGCCTATCACGTCCAGAAACGGGCCCGCTATCAGGTAGCCAAAGGCGCCCATGAATTTGGAGGAAAAGAAAGCCGCAGCAAAAACAACGCCCTCCTTTCGCTTGCCAGTGGCCAACTCTTGCTCATCCACGATATCAGCCAGCATCGAGTGAACGGTGATAACGCGCAGAATAGTCATGGTCATATGTATTGCCCAGTTGAAGTAGATCAAGGCAAATACCACCGTGCTGTTATCTGGCAGTAGGTCAAACAATTTCAACGGTGTCAGCCAGAGCAGGTTAATGCTGGTCAGGGC
>DGAQ01000067.1:1021-7097 GCA_002382445.1 Porticoccaceae bacterium UBA4026
TGCGAAATGTGATGAATATATCGTGCAGCATATTACTGTCGGCATGTCCTTTGCCGCTGGCGATTTTGGGAATGTATTGCCAAGTACCGGCAATGCAGATGACGCTAAACAGTACGACGAGCAGGCCGTTGACCCAGCCAAAAAAATGGTAATTGTCGATGAGGAAGCGACCGTCAAGGCCATTTTCTTCCTTAAATAAAAAAATCAGGGCGGTGGCCGAGACAAGAGTGCCGAAAAACCAGGCCATATTGGTGCGCGCCGAAGCCAGCTGTGTACGTTCGTGATAGTCCTCGGTAATCTCTGCACCCAGGGCTAGGTAGGGCACCATAAAAAAGGTCAGAGCTGTGCGTACCAGCAGTATGCTGATCAGCAGCCAGGTAAACAGCTGGCCTTGGTCGCTCAGCACACTGCCAGGTGGCCCGTACAGCATGACAAAACCCGCAGCCATTGGAATAACAGCGGCAATCATTAACGGGTGGCGGCGGCCAATGCGCGAGCGCAAACGGTCTGACCAGGCGCCAACCAGTGGGTCGCTGATACCATCCCAGATAATTGAAATGCCGATGGCAAGACCGGTCAGCGTCCCCGACAGGCCCAGCACCTGCTTGTAGTAAAGCAGGACAAAGACACCCATTGCCGCCTCTTTGAGTGCGTGACTGACAATACCCGAGCTATACAGCAGACGGTTATGCAAGCCAATACTTGAGACGTCATTGGAATAAGTTTGAAAATTTCGCATTAAAGAACTCGAATCATTTCCCTAAGTGTAATACGGGGGAATATGTAATACTGAATAGAAATATGCAAAATCAGCCCATCAACTCATTGTTTTAAAGGCGTAAATGACTCTAATATCTGAGGTTTTAGTTATAGCTCGCTTACTCCAAGTACTGTAATGAAACTCTATCTGAAAATGAGTTGTCATAAGTTCCGGCATCAGCTTCAAGATCACTATTTCATAGAGCCCGGATGGTGAAATTGGTAGACATGGTAATTTCAGGCGCTAGTTCTCTAATGGGCGTTCCTGCCCCAGGTAGCATGGTCAAACGTAACCCGTTGTTTTTTATAGATTGAATCATAACTTTACAAAATTGAACCCACCTAGCTTCAGGCAGACTTTAGAACGCTGGGATCTAGCTTTTACTAGCAAGCTTCCTAATTAATTTTCGACAACGCGTCGAGCTCTTCAGGCGTTAATAGATTTTTCTGTAAGCCATATTGGTCCTCCCCCCTCCCCCTAGTGGGTAATTTGCGATAATCCCCTAGTTTGTCACTAAAAAGGAATGCTTCATCATAGTAGTAGCCACTGCTCTTCTTTTCGACCGCGTTAAAAATGATGCCCTTAGTTGCGACGCCGTTGAGTTCAAAGCGGCTATTCGCTGCGGCAACCTCCGTTTCTGTGCATATCCCAAAGCGCGCAACCATCATATTCGTGCCACAGTGCTGTCCGACAAGTGAGGCATCAGTCACCGCCAGAATTGGTGGCGTATCAAAGAATATCACGTCATAATCTTCGCTTAACTGCTTGGACATTTTTACAAACATTGGGCCCATCAGCAATTCGGATGGGTTACTGGGAACCTTACCCCGCGGCATGAAGTAGAGATTATCCACCTTCGTTGTCCTAATTGCCTGTCTCACACTGATGGTTCCAGAAAGGACCTCAGCCAATCCATTCTCTGACTTCGCACCAAATGTTCGGTGTAGATAACTTCTTCTCATGTCAGCGTCAACAATCAGCACGCGCTGCCCTGAATTTGCTAACAAAGTCGCAAGGTTGACGCTAACAAAGGACTTTCCCACACCGGGGCTGGCACTTGAAATCATCACCCTATTGTTCTTGCTATCCGACATCAAGAATCGAAGGCATGTCCGAAAACTCCTGAGTGCCTCGATCGCTGAGTCATCGGGGGAGTCGTTCGCCAGAAGATTGTAATTTACTGTTGTCTTGATCTTCTTCGTCAAAAAGTGCCTAGGTCGGATATTCGTAAGGCTTGCGGACAGCTGATTATCAGAGAGTGGAATCGTGGCATGGACTGTCAGACCCAAGTCAGTGAACGTCTTTTGATCTATAATGCCTGCCTTCATAAAAGAGCGCAGCAGTACAATCATGACACCAAGCATACCACCCAGCAGCGTACCAAGTATCGCGATAAGCGAACGCTTAGGGGCGACGATATTGGGCAGAACCACAGCTTCGTCCATTAGGCGAACGTTGCCCTTTCTACTGGCCTTCAACATCGATAGCTCCTGCCGACGGCTATCAAGTGAAGCAAAGATGGTCTTGTGGGCCTCAAAATCTCGCGTGAGGGCCAGTATCTTCTTCTGTGTGTCTGGTAGCTGTGACAGCTTAGTTCTTAGCTTAGTCCTCTGTTCTTGGAGATTCTCCTGCTGACGTTTGAACGAAATATAATTAGGATGAATTCGAGTGAAACGGCGCGAAATTTCCACCTCACTAATTGACATTGCGTTGATGTCCGCCTCGATCTGGACCAGGCTGTCCAGAGCGGCTCCAGCCTCAAGGGACAGGTCCACTGAGACGCGCTCGCTCCTGAAGTCATTGAGGGCCTCTTCTGAATAGGAGAGGTCAGCCTTCACACCACGGATCTGCTGCTCCAGAAAGTCGAGAGTACTCTCTGCTTCTGATGACAGGCGTTGCATACTTTGGCGATAAAAGTTGCTCGTTACCGAGTCCACAACCTCCAAAATATAATCTCTGTCTGCGCCCTCAAGCGCGATCTCTATGATGCCCGTGCCCTTGCCCTTCTCTGACACCGACAGAGTCGCTTGCAGATTTAACATAGCATCAAAGCGGCCTGACTTTCTCACCTCAAATCGGGTACCTGGCCGAGCAGTCAGACTGTCGACTAGAATTTGTATCTCACCACCTAGTGCGAAAGCCTTCTCACCGACGGAGCCTGTCAAAAGTTCCTCATCATTGTGATACAGCGAGAACTGTTGCTCATCAAGGGCAACGAGTTCTAGAGGCTGACCTAGGTAGCTCCTCGGCACTTGCAGGTATGATACGCGAACCTTTTCGCCGCCCCAGGCATAGCTTTCGAGCCCAAACGCGGCATCTGCAGGACCTGCGCCGGCATGACGCCTAGCCAAGGCAGCACCTATCACTGGAAAATAGATTGGTGAGGCATGTGTCGTGAGGTCAAGCTCATTCACCACTTTACCCAATACCATACGAGTCTTTAAGAGGTGCAGCTCTTGGACGACCGAGGTCTCAGAGGCAATTATCTCCGCCGTATCGTCAAGCCCGGGAATACCCTGAGCGTTTTTTTCTATAAGAATGAAGCTATTAGCCCGGTAGATCGGGTCCAAAACCAGTGCGTAGAGGACCGCCAAAGTAGCAAACATGGTAACGAAGGCTGCGATAATATAGCGCCCGTCTAGCAAAATACCCAGCAATTTGAACAGGTCTATCTCGTCATCAAACTGCGCGCCAGAGTTTTGCCCTTGATTTATCTCATTCAACATGTGACGCCGACCTTTGCTATTACAGTTGCCCCGACGTATCGACGCAAAAGCATACTTTGATTAATTGCCACGTTGGATTACCTCGACCTGGTAGATGCCACTGAGACTACTGGTCAATTGGTTCAGCAGCTTGTTCCAGCGCGCGATGGGGGCGGAGGTAACATATACAATATCCATTGGCTTGAGCCTGAACTGTGTACTTAGGATGAGCATGGGGCCCATGGATGCGTCAAGCTGGTAAATGTCAACAATCTTTGAGGCAGAATCGCTGGCCCTCAATACAAAAATACCCGAAGCGCTAGCTGAAGCCTCATTGATACCGCCGACATTGTTGAGCGCCTCGGCAAGTGTCAAACCATTGCGGTCAATTCGCTGGGTCCCGGCATTAATCACGTCACCCATCACGAACACCTTAAGAGCGTCGTTGCGCGGCACATGAACCAAATCATTAGATCTAAGCAACCTGTTCTGACTCAGGTCCCCCATTTGATAGAGTGCGGAGAGGTCGAGGGTCTGCTTGGTCACCTCACCATCGCGGGTTGCGGTCAAAGTGACTGAGCGCCAGTCTGCGTCGGGCGCCATGCCACCACGATCGTTTAGCGCGTCAAGTAATGTCATGGGTACGTCCGTAACAGGCACCATACTCGGATTGAGCACCGCGCCAGATACAAATACGCGCTGAGATCGGAAGCATGCCACGGACACATCGACCTGAGGTCTCTCAAGATATCGAGCCAATTTTTTTATAATGAAATCCCTAATCTCGGTAACATGTTTACCATCAACGGAGACCGTGCCAACATATGGGTAATAAATTGTCCCGTCAGAGTGAATCACATTGCCCGCTTCACAAGCCGACCTTTGCCCCCCCTGCGGGATCGTTAGCTCAGGATGCTCCCAGACCGTGATATTGAGCACGTCTCCCGGCGCTACACGATAGATGTAGCTGTCCATCTGCTCCTGTAGGGTCATGTTTGAACTGCTGTCTATTTTAGTGCTTTCTAAAACAATACTCTCTGTACCAAACTGTGAATCGACTTTCTGCTTTATAGCCTGAGCAGTACTCTTGTCTAATTTCGGGCCTATATATACCCTCTGAAGATCGTTACCCTTTATTTTAAGATTTTTACTGAAAATATTGAATCCCTCAGACACTAGAGCCCTTTGCATTTGTTGTGCTTTAGACTTGTTAGCAAAACTCGCCACTTGCACGGTCCAAGATTTCTCAGACTGCATCTCAACAATAAGGGCATGAGTGATTGGAATAAGCTCCACACTCCCACTCTGCGAGACGCCTTTTCCAAGCACTCCGTCGCTAGAGATATGCACGCCAGGTATAACCGTGCAGCCGCCGAGAATGAAAACGCAGAGTAGGGCTAACTCTCGCCCTACTCTGCGTAAAGCATTAATCGTCATATATTCCATTATTTTCTGCTTGGTGGCGTCTTGCGCCGTACTATGATTGTCGAGAAAGGACTCACAAAAATATTACCAACACACATTACAAAAGAACCCTTTAACTCTTGTGTCTCCAGCAGCTGCGAGATCAAGGGAATTTCGCTTATCTTAAACCCGAGTTTCCGTAGATAGTTGAATAGGTGTGTTGTCTTTTTCATGATAGTACTTAAAATGACCTTTTATGGTGCATTAAATTTTACTTATCGACAAATTTTACTTATAGTTAATTTTACATCTTATCAAATTTAAATAGCAAGCTAAATTTATAGAAATCAGCTTTTGAGGTAGCTCAATGAACGCTAAAGGGAAATCTCTGGAAAACAGTACTCGTCAGGCGAATAAAATTTTGCGTCGTAACCGTATCCTCAATATCGCAAAACACTTAATTGCTTCAGAGGGCTTGGAGGCATTCACTCTAAGTCAGCTCGCTGACAAAGCTGGTGTATCTGTTCCGACGATCCACAACTTATTTGGCAAAAAAAGTGATATCTATCAGGAGCTAATTGCTGAGTTGGTCATAGCCCTGCAAGGCGTCATGTCTAAGCCGATGTTCGGCGATCCCGTTGAGAGCGCTAAATTTTTCGCCCAGTCTATCGTAAGTATGTATACAGATAATGAGGATTTTTACCGCGCCGCATATATGGCTGGAAATCAAGAGGGCATATTTGATGATCGTAAATCGAAGGATGGATTCGTCCAGCAGTCGATTAAAATTGCAGAACGGTGTTGCGTCGCTGCCTTAAAAGAAGGATTCCTTTTAGGGAATATCGGAACTAGCACGCTCACCAGGCAACTTTACCAATGCCACCGACTCGGGCGACAAGACTGGGTCTATGCGCATATTGATTTGAATGAATATTACCATCAAGTATTAGAAGGTATGCTCATGGTTTATGCTACCGATGCCACTCCTGAATGTCACAAAAGATTGGCCAAAGAACTCAAGCGGCTCAATAGCCAGTAAACCCTACCGTTATTCAAGGCACCGATGTGTTTGTGGTGCTAATCAACTTTACAGCAGGATTGGCCGTTTTTTTTACTTTATGCGGAGGTTTCATTACTGGTGTCCTAACTGCATAAAGCCTTCATTACGTAGCTGAAGAATAAAAAAGCGGCCCGTAGGCCGCTTTTT
>DGAQ01000053.1 GCA_002382445.1 Porticoccaceae bacterium UBA4026
GTAAGAAGTTTTCTCTTTTTCTACCAACGTGCTACGTGACTCATAAAAATATTACTATCGCTACAATGTTCCATTACGCCGCCGTCAGGAGTGCCGACTCTCCGCGGCCCCATGAGGTCTAGCCGTTTAGACAAATCAACTAAGTCTTTCCCTACTAGTCGAATCGTAATTCGTGTTCCCATCTCTACATTCGGCATACTCCCATGTTTCAACTGAGAGAGCTGCATAATCGTTTCATGCTCACCATCATATTGGGCGTTAGCCCTCGAAAGCCCTTGATACGCCTCTTCGATAGTCACGCCAGCTTTTAACGTACAGAATCTTGCAGCGATTCCTGTAATTTGGTTCTTGCCATTATCGTATGGATTGCCAGTTCCAATATTATAATTGTCAAAAAACTTACGATTAGAATTGTCACAAGTTATCAATTCATTCAAATGATTTTGTGGCCCTGATTGTTGTCTTTCCCTACTGCTCGCGGCAGCCCAATGAGTTAAGTCGTCCCAATAGACTGATCTAAGAACCCAATCATCACTAAAATTTGAACCTGAAATTGGGGTTCTGTAAAAAATTCGATTAGGGCCTCCTTCAGACTTAGGTATTGCGCGCGCCACAGCAATAACATCATCGATACTATGGCCGTGACTTATTTTGCATTGCGTATTTACTAGGAGACTGCTGTTCGGCAATTCCTGCGCGAAAGACAGGCTAGGCAGGAAAGGCGTACTAACAAGAATTACTAATCCTAAAATATTTTTATACATGACGTTTTTTCCTTAAAAATTTTGATCAATTTTTGCTAACTTCCAAATTAAGTTATCGAAAATTTTATACGCATGCTACTGTGGAAATCCCTTAGGCACCTTGTTTAAGCTACGGCAGATTTATAGCTAAAAGGTTTATGAGGCGTCGAAATGGGACGACCCCGCAACTCACAGGAATGACAATGAATGATATTAGGACGGCCTCGAGGCTTTTGCTTCTCACCTGCGTTATGCTGATAAGCCCCTTTGTATTCAGTGAAGAGTTGAAAGTAGATAATCTTCTGCTCAATGGCTTCAAAAGCAATGAACCTGACCTCCAGTGGTACGTTCAAAATGACACTGTCATGGGTGGTCGCAGCGAAGGCGGCTTTAGTATCGTAGATGAAGAGCTTCTCTTTTCTGGTGTGACTAATACCAACGGAGGTGGATTCAGCTCAATCCGCACTCAAAGGTTTATCAAAGACCTTTCTGGATACTCAGGTGTAAAACTTCGAGTAAAGGCCGATGGTCGAAAGTACACGTGGTCAATACAAACAGACGCTAGATGGCGAGGAAGACAGGTAAGTTATTGGGCGGACTTCAAGACGATTGCTGGCGAGTTAGAAGAGATTTACATTCCATTTACAGAGTTCGCTCCTCAATTCCGTGGGTTTGAGCTCGATGGGCCGAGCCTCGACCTCAGCAACATATCGGAGTTTGCTCTTTACCAGTACGATAAGACTGACGGCGCATTCGAGCTTAAACTTTTAAGTGTTGAAGCCTACACTCAATAAACAGCAGAATCAGCCTCCCTGTAGGTAGGCCCTAGTTGGCGATTCAGAAGCTCTGCAGTTCAGTAGATACGGAGTCTGTGGAGGGTGGTGTTGGGCTATTGAGGGGTGGGATTGGCTGGGGTGTTAATAGGCCTTATTAGGGACCTTCAGAGACACACACTTCCCATATCTGTCTAACACGCTACTAGTTTTTAACCCCAACGCCGGTCCTAAGCGAAAGCAACAAGCATATAAACATAGAAGATGGTGCCCCGGAGAGGATTCGAACCTCTGACCTGCCCCTTAGGAGGGGGCCGCGCTATCCAGCTGTGCCACCGGGGCTTGATCGGTGAAGTGTAGAAAAAATGCCTCGAAAATTCCCTTTACCTCTATAACTTTGCATTAAGGGCGCGCCAAGGGGCGTGTCTTAGAGTGTGGTGCTTGACCGAGGATCGGAGTTTATCACAGTCTTTGTGAGATTTTCGCGGGGTTTCTTGCTCGAGCAAAAGCCACTCTTGAGTTTAGTCGCCGAACAAGCGGCCTAAGAATTAGCTTAAATAGTAACCTGAGGTTTGCCAGTAAAAGCCACGGTGTTAGACTCTGACTCGCGTCGAAATCTCGCGCTTAAACCACCCGCTAGCAGGCATCCATGGCTCTCACTTGGCACACCAAACCTTTCGACGCGCTCAGCAACTCAGAGCTTTACTCCATGCTGAGGCTGCGTAGCGAAGTGTTTGTGGTTGAGCAAAACTGCGTCTACCTTGACCTCGACAACATCGATCAGAAGGCCCAACACGTTATTGCGATCAATGCAGAGCAAGAGGTGGTTTGCTGCGCTCGAATCGTCGCACCTGGCGTGAAATATGACGGCGCCTCGATCGGACGCATCGTGACAAGCCCTTCGCTTCGAGGTTCGGGCCAAGGTAAGGAGTTAGTGAGGGTTGCAATCGACGCCTGTAGCTCCCTCTTTTCGGGTAAAGCGATAACCATTTCAGCGCAACAACATCTCGAAAGATTTTATGAAGCGTTCGGCTTCGAGACGACTTCGACGCCCTACCAAGAAGACGGAATCCCGCATATTCAGATGACACGTGCCGCGAAACGATAGCGCGAACTGATAAAAAGCAACGTCACTTGCCTGCCGCACTAGCGATCGAGTGACTCGGCTGATACTCCACCGTTCGCTGCTTGTTCAAAGGCCTGAGACAGCGCCCTTGC
>DGAQ01000065.1:0-184 GCA_002382445.1 Porticoccaceae bacterium UBA4026
TTAAATGGGTTTGCATTAAATGGGTTTGCATTAAATGGACGCGTGTAGTGGAGCAAGGAGGAGGGAAATAGACAAAGGCTGCCTGTAATGACATCAATGCTCCGACGATTCTCACTAACAGCAGCGTCGTTTTCTACGTCTTCCGAAGCGACGACCAAATTGCCACTGTCGGGTTGCGACTTCG
>DGAQ01000065.1:490-2512 GCA_002382445.1 Porticoccaceae bacterium UBA4026
CCATGCTGACTATCCAGCCGGATAATGTATATTTCTCAGGCCAATTTCTAATGAGGCCTTCATTACTTTCTTTAAAGTACTTTCGATAATTTTCTATCTCCGTACGAATTATCATTTCAATTTCACGGCCAAGCTCACCGCATTGAGAGAAAACATTGCCGGCGGTTTGAATGCCGTTAGTTAGGAGAGTCTGCGCTCGGTGTTCGGCCGCAGAGTCAGTCAAAAGCGTAGAGGCTATTCGTCCAAAAGTAGCAGCAAAATCCACTGTGTGTAGAAGGCTTTTATGATGCACGAAGTTAAGAGGTTTCTGGCAATAGGGGTTGCGTAATTCAATGCCGTATCTTTTATGTGCGCGCGAAACATAGGAGCCAATCACCGCATTTTTTTCGCCGTTATCTATGAGTTTTCTAAGCTGAGTGAAAATGGCAGGTTCCGAACCCATCTCGTATAGGCACTTCAATAAATACTGCTGACTTTCGCTGTTCTCATTGAGTGAAAAAATCTCGGCGGCCTCTCTAAACTGTTTGTTTTCATACAGAAGTTTGGCGAGGTTAGTCGCTGCAAGCGAGTGTTGAGGGTCCAAGATGAGTGCGCGCTTGTAACTATCATGCGCATTGCCGAGGCTGCCGCTATCGTGCAGAGCGACGCCGAGGAAATAGTGAGTTTCAGCCACATCTTGATTTATTGACAAAGCGAGACGGAAATTTTCGATCGCACCGTTTAGGTCTCCTTTGCTATGCAGCACTCTGCCTATGCTGCAGAACGCACTGTCTAAATTGGGAGCACTTATAATCGCTTGCCGGTAACTGGTTAGAGCGGCGTCAAGATCGCCCAGTTGTTGAAAGGCATTCCCTAAGTTGTAGTGTGCGGTGGCAAGGTTGGGGTTTATCTCTAACGCCTTTTTGCAGCTATTAATTGCCGCCTCAGCATTGCCAACAGCCTGCATTGCGTTAGCGACATTAGAGTGGGCTTCGGCAAAATTTGGATTTATCGCAAGCGCGTGATTGAAACAGTCTATTGACTCTTGCCATTCGCCTTTTATTTGGAGCGCAAGTCCAAGATCAGAATAAGCCTCTGCATAGTTTGGGTCTATCTGAATAGACTTTCGATAGCTTTTGATGGCACCGTCTACGTCGCCCCTATCGAGTTGCACATTGGCCATATTGGCATGGTAGTCTGCAAAGCTGGGATCTAATTTAATCGCTTTAGCATAGCTTTCCACTGCTAAATCATATTCGAGAAGAGCGGCATAGACGGCTCCGCACAAATTTAAAAGCACAGCTGATTTAGGGAATCTGGTGCATAGCAGCTTGCCGATAGATAGCGCCCTTTCGAAATCCCCCTGAGTATAGAGCGCCACAATTAATTGAAGCTCGTCGTTTGAGGGATCTCTATTAATCGGTACCCCGTTCAACTAAAGTGCTCCTGAGATCATATCAACGGTAAATGCTTTAGTTGTTAGAGCTTATAGGAAGGATCTTTCTTATCGATCACGCGCTTCATTGCACCAAATTCCAATGCGCCAGTCGGCTGCCCCATATTCTGCACTGCTAACAGTTTAACGCTGCGCTCGAGAATATCCTCGCTAATAGGGATCTGTTTTACGCCGCTCTGATCGACCGATGTTTGTATCTGACAAGAGCGCTCCATCAACCACAAATTAATGAAAGCTTCGGCGATAGTTCGCCCACCAGCTAGCAGTCCATGGTTTCTCAAAATCATCATCATCGCCTTGTCGCCGAGGTGCTCAACGAGCCTTACCTTTTCGGTTTCATCGACCGTCAGGCCTTCGAAATCATGGTAAGCAATACGGTTATGCAGCAAGGCCGAGTAAAAATTATTAGGACGCAAACCGCCTTCCTGGCACGCGACAGTCATGCCCGCAGTGGTGTGCGTATGCGCAATACAGGTTATGTCATGTCTTGCGGCGTGGACACAGCTGTGAATCAACATTCCTGCTGGATTCACGAAATGTTCTGTTTCTTCAACGATGTTTCCTTCGATATCGACTTTGACCAGATT
>DGAQ01000008.1:0-10631 GCA_002382445.1 Porticoccaceae bacterium UBA4026
TGGGCGGTTTTAGATCAGTCATTCTGGGTGATTTCTTTAGGTGGCTTTTTGAACCGCCACAGTATCAGCCTGACCGAGCCGTAACCGATTAGACCAAACATCGTAAAAGCCAAAATTGGCGCTGCACCACGCTGAAAACCTGGATCTCCGTTCGACATAAGACCCTCATAGAGACTAACAAAAAATGCAGGTGCCAAATAGGCGTTGTCGGTGTAAGCAGTCACTGGCGTTAAAAAGAATATAGCTGAAACCAAGAGCAGTAGCTGGCGCAGAGTCGAAAAACGAATGTTACGCAACAGATACCAAGCCACCCATAACAGGCAGATAACACCCGACGTATAGACGACCCATCCCCAGAGATAATTCTCAGTGCTGTACATAGCTAGTCAACCCACCTAATAATGTGGTCTTCAATATCATCGTCGCTTACATCCAGTTCAGATACCACCCAACCTTGAAGCGATGCTCCATAGGAGTGAATCGTCTGCCTACTACCGCTGACCAAATAATGCCAATCAGGCAGTGGTTGCCCCTCAGCTATTAATCGATAAGAACAGCTCTTTGGCAACCAGCTTAATGCGTGGATGTTATTTTGGTCAAGGGTAATACAGTCATTAACAACTGAGTGTCTGCCCGAATAGTTACTGCACCGGCAGGATTCAATATCGAGCAGTTCACAGGTTACATTGGTATGGAATATCTCGGCGCTGTCATGATCTTCAAGCTTGACAAGGCAGCACTTAGCGCAGCCATCACAGAGGGCCTCCCACTCTCTAGAATCCATTTGTTCGAGAGTCTTAGTCTGCCAAAAATTATCCATTTATTGGCTCCTCGGTAGCTTAGAATTCTCTTCAAAAGCAGAATCTAAAGGCTCGAATGTTGGCGGCATTTGCAGATAAAAACCCTGGCGCCTGATATCGTCTAGCACTTGCTCCGCGTCGGCTCGGGCTAGTTTTTTGACTGGGGTTATTAACATAGTCGTCACTAGTGCTGGATGGCCAAAACGCTTCAACAAGATATCTGGAACATGGCTTAAACCTTCTTTTTTGTCCACATAGAGGTACATGCCCTCTTTTTTGTTACCCTTATAGATATCACAAAGTAATCTTATAGGTTGGGCGCTCACCAGAATTTTACTTCTGTTAAAACGCCTTGAAGCGCGGGTTTAACAAGCCCCTCGCGCCAACCATCATTCAACCGTTCCGGCCACACACAGTTTCCCTGACTTGCACTGCGCACTATAGATTCCAACTCCTTTTTATTTGATAGAAACTCTGATGGAAGCTCAATTCTCTCAGCTAAACCCGCAAGAGCAACACGCATCGATTTCATTACTGCACTAACTGACTTTGCTAATGGCTCCGGGAGTCGCTGCAAAGGTTCATCTTGTGCCGCTGAGGCCACCTCATTCACTAAAGAACTACCGTGGCGCTTTATGGTACCTCCGTGTAGGTCGTCAATACCGTGAAGCTCGGCTATCAAAGAAGGCATACGCCTAGCAATTTCTAGTAGCGAATTATCTTTTACAATGTGTGATCGAGGTTTATCTAACGATCGAGCTGCCGATTCACGCCAGTCACAGAGTCTTTTTAAGGCTGTAAGCGAGCCACTGTTCAGCCTCCAGGCTCCTTTTAGCTTGCGATGATAATTTTGAGTATTTTTGCGCTCGGAGACCAAGGCATACACTGCTATCCTCTCCTCCTCAAACCAAAGCTGACGGCCTTGGTCAGTCAACATTTTATCTAAAATTTCATGCATAGCATGCAGATAGAGGACATCGTAGGCTGCATATTCAATTTGCCGCTCAGTAAGAGGTCTTGCCAACCAGTCAGAGCGAGTTTCTTGCTTGTCCAGCTCAACGTCAAATAAATGCTGCACCAGCCTGGCATAGCCCATGGCATAACCTACATTAGCGATTCCAGCAGCGATTTGCGTGTCGAAAATATTTTTCGGAATTATATTAAGCCCGTGCTCTAAGACCTCCATATCTTCAGCACAAGCATGAAAGATAAGGGTTCTGTCCGGATCTTCTAACAGTAACTTAAGGCCGTCATAGTGACGAACAGCAAGCACATCAAGCAAGAAACACTCCACTCCATCCGATATCTGGATTAAAGCAATCTTAGGGAAAAAGGTGTCGGTCCGAATAAATTCAGTATCCACCGCCAGTAAGCGCTTGTCGGACAGCAAGTCCAGCATCTCATTTAGTTTTTCGTCACTATCCACCCAGATACTCATCTAAAGAGTCTTCCTACTTTGTAAAGCCATATTCAATGTCCCGCCATCAACATATTCAAGCTCACCGCCCATGGGGACACCGTAGGCAATGCGTGAAACAGTCACGCCGATTGCTTTGGCTTTATCAGCAATAAAATGTGCTGTCGCCTCGCCTTCGACTGTTAAGTTAGTCGCCAGAATTAATTCGCTGACCTCCTCAGTCTTCAGCCGATTAATAAGATCATCAATGCCTAATTTCTCTGGCCCAATCCCGTCAATTGGTGACAAATGACCTAAAAGGACGAAATACTTCCCTCGATAACCCCCCGCACTCTCAATAGCATACAAGTCAGCCGGATTCTCCACGACACAAACCTGACTGGAGAGTCTGGCCTTATTGCTACAGATATCACAAAGGTTATGCTCAGTTAGTGTTCGGCACTCTTGGCAGCGACCAACTTTTTCAACGGCTTCAGCTATAACCTCAGACAGTCGAGAGGCCCCAGCCTTGTCACGCTCGAGTAAATGAAGCGCCATTCTCTGCGCGGATTTAGCGCCCACACCGGGCAAACAACGCAGCGAATCGATCAATTGATCAATTAATTTTCCGTACACAAAAACTCCTCACACTCGTTAAGAACCCTAAAATGGCATTTTGAACCCAGGCGGGAGATTCATACCACCGGTCATGGAGCTCATTGCTGCTTTACTTTTCGATTCTACTTTGCGAACTGCATCGTTAACAGCAGCCGCAAGAAGATCTTCAAGTAACTCTTTGTCCTCAGACATCAATGATGGATCTACAGTAACTTTACGAACGTCGTGCCGACCGGTCATTACAACTTGGACCATCCCAGCACCGGATTCCCCAGTTACTTCTGTATTAGCAGCCTGATTTTGAAGTTCGGCCATCTTCTCTTGCATTTCCTGAGCCTGCTTCATTAAATTATTGATATCCATAATATCCTCAATCTATCGGTTGGACAGAGCGCTCATCAAGCACTCCATCAAAAACTTGTTTAAATCGTTTTACGTCGGGGTCCTGATTCAACATATCTACGGCCTCAGCATGACGCTCTGCGGTTTCGCGCCGATCTACGGCTCGCGGCGTCTCAGCCTCAGCCAAGCCAGCGCTAATAGACACATTTACCTCTTGGCCAAAATACGCAGTAAGAGCAGCACCTAAACCCAATTGATGGCTTTTGTCATATAGGCTATTCTCCTGGTCGTCTATCACAAAAATCAGTTCATTATCTTGGCGTGACTGGTATAGGCAGTGACTAGCTACCTCACCTAATGAAGCCCCTATGGTTAACTGACGCCTAACATCCACCCAATTCTCAGGGGTAAAATCATCAAGCTCAATAGGCACCAACAAATCAGAATCTCCAGATAGCGCCAAGCAAGAAACATCATCTTCCTCAACTGATTCTTCTTCATTTTCTAAAATCTGCAGTACTTCACCCGGCATCTCATTAGCAATATTGTCATTATTAATTACCGGGTGGGATGACTGATTGGAGGCCACCGATACTTCAGTGGCATCAGACTTTTTTACTAGGGGGTCGACCTCTGGTGCGGGCGAACTAACAACGACCGGCCTTCCATTAGTCGCGGGTCTGAAGGCGAGAGCGCGCAGTAATGTCATCTCAAAGCCAGATCGCTGATCCGGCGCCATATACAAATCTTTGCGTCCTAAAAGGCAAATCTGGTAAAACAGTTGGACGTCTTCACGAGACACCGCGTCAGCCAAGGCAACTAGTTCAACAAAATGACTTAGTCCCTTGTCGAGTGCTTCCGGAACCGTTTGCAATATAGCCACTTGATGCCAAACCGACAGAATGTCCGCCATCGCGGCCTCATAATCAGGCGATTGCTCTGCCATTTTTGCGATGGAGGAAAGTAATGCAACACCACTTTGACTCGCCAATGCTAAACATATATCGACGACAAAACGACGCTCGATAGTCCCCAACATGGCGCTAACGTCAGCCTCGTTAATCTGACCTCCGCCATGCCCTATGGCCTGATCCGTCAAACTCAGCGCATCCCGCATACTGCCATCTGCTGCCCGCCCTATAGCCCAAATACCGCCCTCATCAAAGGGAATTTTCTCCTCTCCTAGAACAAATTGAAGATGCTCTGCGATTCGAGCTGGGCTGAGATTTTTTAAATTAAACTGCAAACAGCGGGATAGAACCGTGATCGGTAACTTCTGAGGATCTGTAGTAGCAAATAAAAATTTAACATGAGACGGCGGTTCTTCAAGAGTCTTTAATAGCGCCGCAAAACTAGACTTCGATAGCATATGTACTTCGTCAATAAGATAAATCTTATAACGACCCCGAGACGGAGCATATTGAACATTGTCGAGAAGATCTCGCATGTCATCGACGCCGGTGCGAGAAGCCGCGTCGACCTCAATTAGATCAATAAACCGTCCCTGATCAATTTCGTTACAACTGCTGCATTCGCCGCAAGGAACTGAAGAAACGCCTTTTTCACAGTTGAGACACTTCGATAAGATTCGAGCAATAGTTGTTTTGCCTACGCCCCTAGTTCCCGTAAAAAGATAGGCATGGTGAAGACGGTCGTTATCCAGGGCATTAATCAACGCCTGTAATACATGCTCTTGACCAGCAGTCTCAGAAAAGGATTTAGGACGCCACTTACGGGCCAGTACTTGATAGCTCATGTCAGCTTCTTATCTGTGATAAAACTCCATTATAGGCAGATATGCACGGAGCTGAAAGAGAAAATGGCGATGACCCTCAGTAGCCACACCTCGGCACACAGCGTAACCACTACCGTTGCTCCCTTCCGGGCCTGGCGGAGTTCGTAGCTGGCTGTTGCGAGGGGACCAAAGAGGGTCACCATTGAGTCGAAGCGGCGAATTATCCGAGGTTTGTCAACGAAGTGCAACAGGTTATCGATTTAAAATCTCTGCTAAATCCGTTTTAATCCCAGTCCCTGTAAAGAAGATAGGAAAGAGTCATATTGTTCTTCACATATACCCTGTGCTTGTCTACACTCCAGTTAGACTTTACAGCACCAAACTTTACCAAAGGTTTTATTTAGATGCGTTATAGCCACAATGTTTACCTACGATTCTCCGACTCAGTAAAACTAACGTCATCTACCCTCTTTAAAGGCATAGCACTTTTCGGGCTGTTAATGGTATTGACGAGCTGCGGGACCTCCGAAAATAATGTAGCAACTGGTAATCGTACAGGTACTCTCCACTGGGGGAACGGGACCGAACCTCAAAGCCTTGACCCTCAAATCGCGACTGGCGTGCCAGAGCACCACATTATTTCATCTGTCATGGAGGGGCTTGTTGGCAAAGATCGTAAAACACTGATGCCAATACCTGCTGTTGCTGAATCCTGGGAGGTAAGTGATGACCTTAAAGTCTACACCTTTCATATCCGTAAAAATGCGCTCTGGTCAAACGGTGATTCGCACACTGCACATGACTACGTATGGTCATGGTGGAGGGCACTTCAGCCCGCTTTAGGTAACCTTTATGCTTACATGTTATTTCCCATTGATAACGCACAGCAATATTACGAGGGAGAGATTGAGAATTTTGATCAAGTAGGTGTCAAAGCACTTGATGATTACACCCTACAGATTACTCTAGGTAACCCTACGCCCTATTTTTTACAGTTGCTTGATCACTACAGCTTGTTTCCAGTTCATCAGACTACTATTGAGAAATTCGGTGCAGCTGACGAACGGGGTACCCGATGGACTTATGAGGGAAACCTGGTCGGGAATGGTCCTTTCTCTCTCTCTGACTGGAAGATCAATCGGCGTATTGTGGTTGAAAAAAATCCGCTCTATTGGGATGCGGAAAATGTAAAACTTAACAGAATAATTTTCTATCCAACTGAGAATGTGACTACCGAGGAGCGAATGTTTCGCGCCGGACAGCTGCATGTTACCAATGACATTCCAGCAGACAAAATTGATGTTTACCGTACACAAAAGAACCCTGCCTTACACCTAGCCCCTTATTTGGGCGTATATTTTTACAGGGTTAACATTAATACACCTCATCTTAGCGATCGCCGTGTTCGGCGCGCCCTAGCGATGAGTATTGATCGAGAGAGTCTTACCAGAAATATAGTGAAAGCTGGCGAGACGCCCGCCTACGCAATAACACCTCCAGGAACTATAGGATACCAGCCACCTCAAGAATTAGGATTTGATCCTGAGGGTGCCAAGCAGCTACTTGCCGACGCCGGGTATCCAAATGGTGACGGCTTCCCCGCCACTGAGATTTTGTACAATACCAATGAGGCACACAAAAAGATTGCTGTCGCCATCCAACAAATGTGGAAAAAGCACCTCAATATAGACATACAACTCCTTAATCAGGAATGGAAGGTGTATCTTGCAAGCGAAAGCGCAGGACAATATCAGGTGTCCAGAGCAGGTTGGATTGGCGACTACGTTGATCCTAATAATTTTCTTGATATGTTCCTATGTGGCGGAGGTAATAACAGAACAGGTTGGTGCAACGAAGAGTATGACCGACTTATTCTTGAGGTCGCCCCTGCAATGAAATCTCATAAGGAGCGCTTAGCAATTTTTGCCAAAGCTGAAAAAATGCTCCTTGATGATATGCCCGTATTACCAATATACATCTATGCTTCCAAACGATTAATAGACCCTTCGGTTAAGAACTACGATAGCAATCTTCTCGATCAAGCTTCCTATAAGGATATTTATCTGGACGGAGAGTCACCAGTAACCATGCAGGTAGATAAATAATGTTCAGATTTGCTCTAGGCCGTCTATTCCAGGCAGTACCGGTATTATTGGTTGTTATTACTGTGACATTTTTTTTGGTACATTCCGCGCCTGGCGGTCCGTTCGATGCTGACAAGGCGGTGCCACCTGAGGTTTTAAAAGCTCTGGAGGCACAATATAATCTCGACCAACCTATGTGGCAGCAATATCTAAGTTATCTAGGTGACGTCGTCCAAGGCGACCTTGGGCCATCGTTTAAGTATTCAGGCAGAACAGTCAATGAGTTGATCGGGGCCGGCTTACCCACTACAGCGGAGCTCGCATTTTACGCCATGCTAGTAGCGCTAGGCGTGGGGATTACAGCGGGCGTAACCGCATCAATGCGTCCCAACACAATGCAGGACTATATCCCGATGTCTGCTGCAATGATTGGGATCTGTATGCCATCTTTTTTACTTGGGCCCTTACTCGTTCTTATTTTTGGAATCCACCTTGAGTGGCTTCCAGTCTCTGGCTGGGGCGATATACCTGGAGACAAAATTTTGCCCTCCATCACGTTGGGCACTGCTTATGCAGCTTATATCGCGAGGCTTTCAAGAGGCGGCATGTTGGAAGTGCTAACCCAAGACTATATCCGCACCGCCAGAGCCAAGGGTTTAAGCGAGCCTGTTGTCATTGCGAAACATGCCCTACGTGGTGGCCTGATACCGGTCGTATCCTTCTTAGGTCCTGCTTTTGCAGGACTCCTTGGCGGCTCCTTTGTGGTTGAAACTATATTTCAAATACCCGGTTTAGGCCGATTTTACGTTCAGGCCGCCTTTAATAGAGACTACACCTTGATTCTCGGTATGACGGTATTTTTCTCCACCCTCATCATTATCTTTAACCTACTATCAGACATGCTTGCCATCTGGCTAAATCCGAAGCTTCGCCAAGAAATTCGGGGGAGTAATTAATGAAGCAAGATAGCCTATCTCAGTCTGAAATTATCGAAGAGGACGGCAGCTCTCTATGGAATGATGCTTGGATCAAATTAAGTAAGAACTATTTGGCACTCGCCGGTCTTGGAATTTTAATTCTTTTATGTGTGGTATCCCTACTAACTCCGTGGATAGCACCATACAGCTACGAACAGCAAAACCTAGACCTGGGTGCTACAGCCCCCTCGCTACAACACTGGCTGGGCACTGATATTTTTGGCCGAGACATGCTGACTCGTATTATGTACGGCGGCCGCGTATCGCTTATGGTTGGATTTATTGCTACCGCTGTGGCGCTTGTGATAGGGATCTTGTGGGGTGCAATCGCGGGATTTTATGGTGGCCGCCTAGATGCCGTGATGATGCGTATCGTCGATATACTCTACGCCCTGCCCTTTATGATATTTATCGTTCTCTTGATGGTCGTATTTGGCCGCAATATTTTGTTGCTGTTTCTTGCTATTGGCGCAGTTGAATGGCTAACCATGGCTCGTATCGTCCGCGGGCAAGTTATGTCGTTACGCAACCAAGAGTTTGTTGAAGCGGCGTACTCCTTAGGTCTTTCTCAGTGGACCATTATACGTCGCCATATTATCCCAAACACCCTCGGCCCGGTCATTGTTTACACGACCCTCACTATCCCAAGTGTTATGTTACTTGAAGCCTTTTTAAGCTTCCTTGGTTTGGGTATCCAGCCGCCGGAGAGCTCTTGGGGCCTGCTTATTAACTATGGCGTCGAAACCATGGAGGAATACCCATGGTTATTAATATTTCCAGGTGTCGCTCTGTCGTTAACCCTGTTTGCATTAAATTTCTTAGGCGATGGTTTGCGTGATGCTCTCGATCCTAGAACCTCTAAAGATTAATAAAGGGATACATTAATGGCGATTCTTGAGGTCAAAGGTTTAAAGGTTTACTTTCACACCCGTAATGGGGTGGTAAAGGCGGTAGATGATGTTTCTTTTAGCGTTGATAGTGGCGAAACACTGGCCATTGTTGGTGAATCTGGGTCAGGAAAATCAGTCACTTGCTACAGCCTGCTCGACCTCTTACCAAAACCGCCGGCGAGGATTGAAGGAGGCACCGCTTTTTTTGATGGTGAAGATCTCTTAACCTGCAGTCCCGACCGCATGCGGCACCACCGCTGCAACGATATTGCAGTGATATTTCAAGACCCTATGACGTCTTTGAACCCATTCCTAACCATTGGTGAGCAACTGATTGAACCACTCATCTATCATCCAGACAAATCATTAATACAGAGTCGTTCAAAGGCTCGAGAGCGAGCAATTCAACTACTTGATGAGGTCGGCATTATAGACCCGGACTCTCGATTTGATTGCTATCCACATGAGTTCTCCGGAGGCATGCGTCAGCGTGTGATGATTGCGATGGCTTTAATCACCAAACCCCGCCTATTGATCTGTGATGAACCGACTACGGCACTTGATGTAACCATTCAGGCGCAGATACTTAAACTGATCAAAAAGCTACAGCAAACTCATGAGGTGGCTGTTATTTTCATCAGCCATGATCTCGGAGTCGTAGCGGGCATTGCTGACAAGGTACTGGTGATGTGCGAGGGCACTATTCGTGAGACCGGCAATACTGATAGCATATTTTACCGATCACAAAATGAATACACCAAAAAGCTATTAGCGGCGATCCCAAGCGGTCCAAAGAAATTAGAAAGTCGTGTAAAGCCGGAAAACTTAATAAGGGTTAGTCATTTAAAAACACATTTCAATGATTACTCCAAACAAAAGATTGATGGTAAATACTCTCAAATCAAGGCAGTTGATGATGTGTCTCTCAACATCTCACGCGGCGAAATATTAGGTCTGGTCGGAGAGTCAGGTTCGGGGAAATCCACCCTCGGACGATCAATTCTCCAGCTAGTACCTAATACCGCTGGTATCGTTAACTTTGGAGCTGACCAACTAACGGGGCTTAGTCCTCGACAGCTGGTACCTTGGCGTCGCAGGATGCAGATGATATTCCAGGATCCGTACGCCTCGCTTAATCCTAGGATGACAGTCTATGAAACACTCTCTGAACCTCTTTTATATCACGGTCTAGCTAACAGAGAAAACGTACTCTCCAAGGTGAGTGAGTTGATGGATGAGGTAGGCTTAGCACGTGGGCATATGCGCAAATATCCACATGAGTTTTCTGGCGGTCAGCGGCAACGTATAGCTATTGGCAGAGCCATCGCGACAAAGCCTGAGTTTATCATTGCTGATGAGCCCGTTTCTGCACTAGATGTGACCATTCAAGCCCAGATACTAGACCTCATTTTGGATTTAGTTGAGAGTCATAACCTGACGATGATGTTCATTTCTCACGATCTATCCGTTGTTCGATATATATCCGATCGAGTGATGATTTTGCATCAGGGGGTTATCGTGGAAGAAGGTAAGACTGAGGAGTTGTGGGCAAACCCCCAAGATCCGTATACACAAAACTTATTGAGATCAATACCCATAGCTGATCCAATATTAGAGCGGGCTAGAATAGAAAATATTTAATTTTGACTTTGTAGCAGTAAAAGAAATTATTAGCTGCAGGTAATTCCCGTGCCGCGAAGACCGCAGTAACCTGCGGGATTTTTAACTAAATACTGCTGATGGTAGTCTTCGGCGTAATAGAACTCTGGCGCGAGTCTCATTTCAGTGG
>DGAQ01000008.1:10790-18784 GCA_002382445.1 Porticoccaceae bacterium UBA4026
AGTGGTAATGGTGCCAAGCCCTAAGTCGGTTAATTTCGCTTGGACATCTATGGCCGATAATTCTATAGCAGTGAGTTGCTCATCAGATGTCGCGTAGATTGCAGACCTGTACTGGCTACCCTGATCATTTCCCTGACGCATACCTTGAGTTGGATCATGAGCCTCCCAAAATACTGAAAGTAAACCGTCAAATGACGTAATGGCAGGGTCAAAAATGACCATGACTACTTCAGTGTGCCCCGTCAGACCTGTACAGGTTTCTTCGTAGGTTGGATTCGGCGTACCGCCTCCAGCATATCCAACGACCGTGGATACCACACCCTTTTGCTCCCAGAAGCGACGCTCTGCTCCCCAAAAGCAACCCATGGCGAAAATAGCCCTGTCCAAGTGTTCGGCAAATGGGGGTTTGAGCGGCTGGCCGGTAACCAGATGTAAGTCGGAAATCACCATAGCCTCTTTACGGCCTGGCAAAAAATGCTCTGAGGTAAGACCTTTATTCCTAAATAGACTCGATAGCATCAATATTGTCCTTAGATTACAGCTTATGTAGTGGCTCTTAATAATCGTTTTTTTTCGGAGACAATTGGCTGAAATCTCAATTACTACTGTTATTATGGATACCAATCACTTGACTCGTTTCCTTTTCAAGCTCCGAGCTATCGCTTTCCCTAGCCGAATTGTTTCGCTGTGAATCCAGTCTATTGAGATACTGCTCGTCAACGTCACCTGTTATGTAATGCCCATCAAATACAGAGCACTCAAACTGAGTTATGGAACTATTGCCCTCCTTTGCAGAATCGACTAGATCTTCCAAGTCCTGATAGATTAACCAATCCGCTCCTATCAAATCACCCACTTCTTCGTCAGTCCTATTATGCGCTATGAGTTCAGATGCAGACGGCATATCTATGCCATACACATTCGGAAAGCGCACCGCTGGGGCCGCTGAGGCCATAAACACTTTATTGGCTCCGGCATCTCTAGCCATCTGAATAATCTCTTGAGAGGTGGTCCCACGGACAATCGAATCATCCACTAAGAGTACGTTCTTTCCTGCAAACTCTAACTTCACTGCGTTGAGTTTTTGTCGTACTGACTTTTTTCGCTGAGTCTGTCCCGGCATGATAAAAGTACGGCCGATATAGCGATTTTTCATGAAACCTTCTCTCAACTTGACGCCTAAACGTTCCGCCAATGCCTGCGCCGAAACGCGACTAGTATCAGGAATCGGAATAACCACATCTATGCCGTGATCTGGCCTAAGTCGGGTCAATTTATCGGCCAGTTTCTCTCCCATTCTTAATCTACATTTATAAACTGAAATGTTATCGATTAGTGAGTCTGGTCGCGCAAAATACACATGCTCAAATATGCAAGGCACTAATTGGCTTTCCTTCGCACATTGCTGGAGATGAAGTTCGCCGAATTTATCTACAAAGAGCGCTTCACCAGGCAGCAGATCTCTGATCAATTCAAAACCAAGACTATCGAGAACTACAGATTCAGACACTACAGCGTACTCAATACCCTTAGGTGTTTCGCGCTTACCAAAGCATAGTGGTCGAATACCGAATCGGTCCCGAAAGGCGAACATTCCGTAATTAGCGATTAAACCAACAACAGCGTAGGCGCCCTTACACCGCTCATGCACTCCAGATACCGCGGCGAAAATATCGCTACTAGAAGGCTCAAGTTTACCTTGCGCGTGTAACTCATGAGCAAAGATATTGAGAAGCACTTCCGAATCTGAGTCGGTATTTAAATGCCGTAAATCCTGCCGAAAAATCTGTTGCCGCAATACGTCGGCGTTAGTTAGATTACCATTATGAGCAATAAAAACCCCGTAAGGTGAATTAACATACAGCGGTTGAGCCAGGGCCGGACCGGAACTGCCAGCGGTTGGATAACGCACGTGCCCAATCCCAACATCGCCAACTAATCGCATCATGTGACTGCGACGAAACACATCTCTCGCCAAACCCTCACCCTTACATTGATGAAGCTCACCACCAGACTCAGTGACGATTCCTGCGGCATCCTGCCCCCTATGCTGCAACATAGTCAAAGCATCATACAGTCGCAAATTGACACTAGACTTACCTGAAATTCCGACAACACCACACATGATTAAATCCAGCCTATTATAAAGTCTTTGACCGCCATCGCCGCCTCTATCCCCAAGTCCTTAAAAGACATAAACACCGGAATAAGTTTTGACGACGTCCACCACAAATCTTGATCCACTGGTAGTACCTCAGGAAGCAACACAACCAACGCCAAGACAATTAGCGCACCTCTAAAAACACCAAACACCAGCCCCAAGGTCCTATCTGTCCCGCTCAACCCCGTTGAGCTTACCAACTTACCCAGTAAAAAATTTACCATAGCACCAATCAATAAGGTACCAACAAAAAGGATAAGCCAAGCTGCTAGCTGACGCATCGATGCCAGTGAAATCACATTCACCAATACCTCCGCAACCAACTGTTTGAAGGTCATAGCAACAACAAAAGCTGTAAGCCAAATCACCAGAGACATCGCTTCCTTAACGAAGCCACGAATTAGACTAATGCACCCTGAAACTGCGATAATTACAACGATTGCTATATCCACTGCACCTACACCCATAACGCCTTCCCATGCACAGTTAGCTAGGTCTCATATTTCAAAACGATCGATTTTGTCTTAAACATAAGGTCGATATTATCTCTGTCGACCTTAATCCGTCTCCTATCAATTTTAGGTCCCACCAAAACACGATAATGGTGCTCTCCTGCAACAACCGCAGGGGCGATAAATGCCTTGAAGCCTCTATCAACAAGCTGTTTTAACAATATTTCTGCCTTTGGTTCTTCAACGAAACTACCGACCTGTAAAATCCAAGTGTGAGGGAGACCCCTGTCTGTTAAGCCAAAGTCCGGACCACCATAGTCATCCACCGGCACAGATTTATTAACATCCAAAATAGCAGCAGAAGCCCCTCCGTCTATCACATCTGGCGGACGCTGAGCACTCTCAAGAGCAACGGGATCAATAGAGGGCGCGGGCGGAATTTTGGTTGTTCGATCAACTTTATTAGGATCAGTGAAGTCAATCAACAGGGGTAACACTATCAAACCAATTACGCCCAAAACTAGGGTGCCGGCTACTCGCTGTGCTAAACCTTCACTCACATCAAACCTCTTCTGAAATAACCTTCAATACTGATGAAACAGTATGAAATGAGCCGAAAACGACAACCTGATCATCTGCACTAGCTTGCGTAATTGCTTTCAAGAAAGCAGCTTCTATTGAATCACATCGACAGGCTTTAATCCCTTTATTATATACTATATCAAGCATCGATTGAGCTGTGCTAGCACGTGGACTATCACTTATTTCAGCCACTAATAATTCGTCTATCCTATCGGCAACTTGGTCTATCATTCCAGCCCAGTCTTTGTCCGCTAGCACGGATGCCACCGCGTAGGTTTTACCCATAATAACCGGTATATGTTGTCTTAAAATCGAAGCGGCAGCAGGATTATGCGCCACATCTAATAGCACATTTACCCCTCGAAATACTGCCTGTTGTTGCCGCCCTGTCAGTAGAACACTATTTAATGAATCAGCAACAGCTTGTGGTTTCAAGCGAATTCCCGCACTGAGCAAAGCTTGAATAGCGAGAATCTTATTTTGGGGGAGCAATCCACTAATTTCAATCCCATGGATGTCTAATGATTCTCCGTCAAATTGAGTCCTCGCTGTAAAATGAGTCCCCAAAGTATTACTGAGGATAGAGAAATCTCGATCTAGGCACAGGGCAATAGCCCCGGTTTTTAACACCAATTCATCAAAGCCAGCTGGCGGATTTTGTTCGCCAATGATCAAAGGCCTTTTATCCCTAGCAATACCTAACTTTTCAGCCGCAATTTTTATTCGTGTGTCGCCAAGCCAATCTTGATGATCAAGATCGATACTCGTCAGGACCGCAACATCGGGATCAATGATGTTAATTGCATCCAAACGACCACCAAGCCCTACTTCCAACAAAACAACGTCGAGTTCCTGTTGATCAAATATCACTAAGGCGGCAAGAGTATTGAATTCAAAATAAGTAAGCGACACTCCTTGCCTAACAGACTCAATAAGAGCGAAAGCATTCACGATGATTTCATCGGAGACTGGAACTCCAGCGATACAGATTCTCTCGTTATACCTTAAAAAATGTGGCGACGTGAAAACACCAACAGAATAACCCTGTCCCAGCAAAATGGATTGCATAGCCGCTATGCAAGAGCCCTTGCCATTGGTGCCCGCAACGGTGATAGTGATTGGTTTGGCTATTTTTTCAGTAACATTTACCTGAGAACTCAGCTGATTCCAGACCTCTGAGATCCGATCTAAACCAAGATCTATCAAACTAGGGTGCCTAACTTCTAAAATGGACAACCACTCAGCGAGGGAACGATTAGGCATTATTGGTCTCTGGAATACCCATAAACTTAGACAGTGAACTAGCTAACCGATCGCGAATCTCGCAACGGCTGATAATCATATCGATATGTCCATGCTCCAATAAGAATTCACTACGTTGAAAACCCTTAGGCAATTTTTGCCGAATAGTATCTTCTATAACATTAGGTCCCGCAAAGCCGGCTCTAGCACCCGGTTCAGCAACATTCAGATCTCCTAGCATAGCCAAACTAGCCGACACGCCACCGTAAACTGGATCGGTCATAAATGAAACGTAAGGAACACCACTTAATCTCAGTCTCTCTAGAATCGCGCTTGTCTTTGCCATCTGCATCAACGAAATTAAGGCTTCTTGCATTCGCGCCCCGCCAGTAGCCGCAAAACAAATAAATGGCTTACGTTGTTCGAGGGCTAAATTGGCCGCGCGCGTGAACTTTTCACCCACTGCATACCCCATAGAGCCACCGTGGAAAGCAAACTCAAAAGCGCATACCACCACAGGAATCCCCTTAAGAGTGCCGCTCATCGCTACTAACGCATCCTTTTCACCCGTCTTTTTTCGAGCATCAGACAGGCGATCCTTATATTTTTTAACGTCTCGGAACTTCAAGCGATCTATCGCCTCAAGATCCGCTTCCAACTCTTGCCGACCCTCTGTATCCAAAAAGATATCGAGGCGGCGACGAGCACCAATACGCATATGATGGGTACACTTAGGGCAAACATCTAAGTTCCGTTCAAGTTCGGGACGATACAGGGGGGAGGCACACTTAGGACATTTTTTCCAGAGCCCTTCAGGAACCGAATTAGAACGCTCCGTTGTCGCTGGCGCTGGGCCCTTGGGTCGAATACGATTCAGCCAGTTCATAAGCTTCCTTTTCTTAGTCGCCAAAGGCGGTCAGACAGATTTCTACAGTTCATTTCAAGTCGTATTCTAACATGACAATGCTACCACCAATAGAATGTGTAGAAAATTATTTACCAAAATTTGGTAGATCAATTCTAAGACTTACTGAGCAGTGACAAAGTTATGAGCAGGACTTAACTCGCCGAATAAAAAGACGAACCTTCGATTCATCTTTAACTCCGGGTCCAGTCTCCACACCGCCGCTGACATCAACCATGTCGGGAGACACAGCCTCAATTGCAGCAACAACATTTTCCGGCGTAAGACCCCCAGCAAGTATGAGCGCATAATCCCGAAGAGTCGGTAGGCGATTCCAGTCAAACTTTTTACCGGTACCGCCGTAAGTATCAGCATGAAAAGCATCAAAAAGAAACCACTGACTCTCTGAATAACGGAGGACTTCAGCGGAAATATCCAAATCATCTCGCATTCGAGTTGCTCGAATATAGGGAAAATTAAATTGCTGGCAAAACTCCGGTGTCTCGTCGCCGTGGAACTGAATTAGATCCGGCTTTAAATGATCAATCACCAACTTTACAAATTCTTCAGCCGCATTCACTAGCAGGGCTACACAGAGTACATCGGGACGGATAACCCCGCGTATATCAATCGCGCGTTCAAGATTAACGAAACGACTACTGCCTTGATATAACACTAAGCCAAGCGCATCAGCTCCAGCTTCCTGAACCATTAGCGCCTGCTGACAATTTGTAATACCGCAGATTTTTACCTTTACAACCATAGAATTAAGCGCCTCTTCCTTCCAAATCCGGCAAAAATAGCGGCCCCTTGGGGAGATCGGGTATCTCTGCAGTATCGGGATATCTAACATTAACAAGATAAAGCCCGTTCGGTGACGCGGTAGCGGCACTTTTAGACCTATCACCACCGTCAAGGAGGTCTTTAATCCAACTCACGGGCCTACGAGACAAGCCCACTTCTATCAATGAACCGACAATATTTCGAACCATATGGAGGACGAAAGCGTTCGCGGTGATCTCAAAGATTAACAAATTAGAACTCTGGTAGACTGAGGCCTCGTACACGTTACGGAAGGGTGATAAAGACTGACATCCGGCCCCTCGAAATGCTGAAAAATCTTGCTCCCCAAGTAAAAACTGACAAGCAGTCTGCATCAAATCCTGCCTAAGCGGGAATTTCACCCAAGTCACGCCAGTCGATAATATCGCCGGGCGTGACTCTTGAGAGGCGATCACATAGCGATAGGTGCGTGAAAGAGCGCTAAACCTAGCATGGAAGTCACTAGTTACTTGTCCGGCCCAAACCAAAGCAACTGAATTTGGAAGTTTACTATTTGCGCCCATGACCCAATTACGACCATCTCTTTTGGCCATACAATCAAAATGCACAACCTGATAGCTAGCATGAACCGCCGTGTCTGTTCTACCCGCACAACCAACAGTAACGGGTTCGTCTGCAACATAAGATAGTGCCTTTTCTAGCACAGCCTGAACCGAAGGACTATGTTTTTGACGCTGAAAACCACAAAACGTAGAGCCGTCATAACTAACAATGGCTGCGTAGCGAATTACACCATCAGGAAGAGTCTGACCCTCTGGAATCCGGCAATTTGGAATATAATTCCAGTCGGGCGTCTTCAATGCGTCAACCTTATTATCAATTGAAGTGTTATAGGTTTAATCGATCAAGAATAGCTTGAGCTCTAGATTTATCGCTTTTACTCGCGTCAGCCAATATCTCCCCGAGAATGGCACGAGCTCCCTCCTTGTCCCCTAAATCTGCGTAGGTGGCAGCCAAATCTAATTTTATATCAACAGGGTTAATATCCTGAAACTCCTCAAGATACTCTAGATCAGATAACTCAGCAGTCTCAGCTGACGCAAGAGCATTGATACTCTCAAGTACATCGGCATCAAAGTATTCATTAATATCTGCAAATGCGTCATCTAGAGCAATGGGGGCGTTAATATTGTCATCAAGAACCGAGGTTTCCTCATCAACTTTCAAGCTATTCCGCCCTTGTTGAGATCCTGACGAAAGGATAAGCTCGACCCTTCTAATCGCCAGTTCATCTCCTGAAGAGTTAATTTCCTCAACCAACCCCCCTATGGACTCAGTCAATCCTTCACTGTGGTAGATTTCCAAAAGCTTAAGCCGGCTACTGATATCATGAGAATTGGCACTCCGTGCTCGCTCGAGTACCTCTATCGCCTCTTTGGACTGACCCAAAGACAGGTGCACCTCGGCTTCAGATACAGGGTCAACCATCAGATCAAACCCGCCCAAATTAGGTTCTACTTCTGGGCCCGCGAAAATATCGCCATCCGTCTCGTCAAACACAATTTCACTGATCTCAAATTGAGAATCCCTAGGTGATGAATAGGGCTTATCCGAAGGGGCTTTGCCTTTAAAAGCAGCAGTGCCCAGTGTCTTATAGACAAAAAAACCTAGCATGGTAATCAGCGATGCAAGCAGTGAAGGGACATACCAAGGCTGGCGCTCGATCCAAGTGAGGACTGAATTTGATTTGTCTCGTTGAGTTTTTGCAGGGCCAAGATCAGTAGCCTTTGTCATAGCGGACAGTGATAACTCCTCTAGTTTGACGGTTAGCAGCAGAATTTCTTTGCGTAAAGCCTCATTATCTAACTCA
>DGAQ01000008.1:18949-44713 GCA_002382445.1 Porticoccaceae bacterium UBA4026
TCAATTTGAGTCCTTTCCGGCAGCCCAGTTTGCTCTTCTGAAACGGAGCTAACATCCTCAATAAGACTATTGACCTCATCACGATAAGGAATTACCGGTGAGGCTTCAGGATTCAGTAGATTCTCGTCAACTATGTAAGCATCACTTTCTTGATCAGATTCATCGACGCTTGCTATTGCTATTGCGGTTGATTCAGAATTTACCACAATAACCGCTAATCTATCGTCATCATCGGACTCAGCGTCAAGACTTTCAAGGGTTACCGTCCGGTTCAGTCGGTCCGACACCAAACGTCCAGTTTGAACACTCGCCTGTTCAAAAGTAGGCAGCTTGATAAGAGCTTTAATAATAATTTTACTGGCATCTTGATCCAAAAAAGCATGGGGATTGAGAATAAATATAGCGTCCATAGTTTGCCTAATAGTGGTACCTTCAGGCCTTAGTCTTTCAGACAGATTCCAAAGTGAATCTCCATCTACTACAAGATGATCTCCAAGACCGACAACAAAAGAACTACCCTCTTCCAAGTCGGACAGAACTGTATCAGTATTAATTTCCAGACCTAGTATTTCAGATACAAAATGTCCAGTTTGAAGGCTGACTTCATTGAACGTAGGTAACTTAACGACAGATCCAACAATTAGCTGCCCCGCGTCCGCCCCAAGAAAGGCCGATGGATTACCGACATAAATGGCATCCATGGTTTGCCAAATTGTGATGCCATTAGTACTTATTTTTTGGGACAGGTTCCAAAGCGTGTCGCCATCAGTGACTTTATACTCATAATCGCCTAAAGCCGGGCCTAGAAAATCATAAGCCGGCAATCCAAACTCAAGCTTGTCCGGACCTACAGCTATAGTAAAACCAGCAAACACTACAGCAAAAAAACCCGTAAGCAGGGTAATCACGAACTTGACCTTATGGGCTACCATAGAAAATTCCCTAGTAAAAACACCGAATAGACTAAGGCGATGATAACAAAGTTTAGGCGACATAATCCATGAAAAAGACGCGACTTCTATGGGCTTTTTTATTACCGAGCTTTTATCTTGGAAACGGCCATGAAAAGCGTCAAAGCCAATCTAGTTGAGCAATTTTTAGCGTACTAATCAACCAGAATACGCAACATTCTTCGAAGTGGCTCAGCCGCACCCCAAAGCAGCTGATCACCCACAGTAAAGGCCGATAAATATTCTGGTCCCATATTCATTTTTCGTAATCGACCGACCGGTACATCCATAGTGCCAGTGACAGCTGCAGGAGTTAGCTGTTGCAATGATGATTCTTTGTGATTAGCCACAACATGTGTCCATGGATTGGCTTCATTAAGCATAGATTCAATTTCATCCATGGGTACATTGCCCGTCAACTTTAAGGTTAGGGCCTGACTGTGGCAGCGCATTGATCCGACCCTAATACAGAGCCCGTCAAGCGGAATCGGATTTGATTCGCGCGCAAGAATCTTATTGGTCTCCGCTTGATTTTTCCATTCTTCACGACTCTGACCATTGGCCAATTCTGTATCGATATAGGGAAGAAGACTACCCGCTAATGGATAGCCCCAGCTATCAACGGGAAAAGTCTCGCTTCGTAAAATATCGGTTACACCACGGTCAATATCTAGAATTGCCGAAGATGGGAGCTCTAACTGATCGCTTACTGCTGACTTAATAGCGCCCATCTGTAAAATAAGCTCACGCATATTTTGCGCCCCAGCTCCCGAGGCAGCCTGGTAGGTCATGGACGATGCCCACTCCACCAGCCCAGCATTAAAGAGGCCTCCCAAGCCCATTAACATTAGACTAACAGTGCAATTACCGCCGGTAAAATCCTTGATGCCATTAGATAAACCCCGCTTAATCACAGTACTATTTATCGGGTCGAGCACAATCAAGGAATCATTTTCCATCCGCAATGTAGACGCGGCGTCTATCCAAAACCCAGTCCAGCCTCGATTGCGTAATTGGGTGTATATCTCGGTGGTATAACCACCGCCCTGACAGGTCAGAATAATATCCATCCCAAAAAGAGCATCAAGATTGAAGGCATCTTCTAAAACCGTTGCCCCGCTGCCGATATCTGGGCCGTCCTGACCCACCTGGGAGGTAGTAAAAAATACAGGATCAATATGCCGAAAGTCTTGCTCTTCTGCCATACGCTCCATCAAAACGGATCCAACCATGCCACGCCAACCTACAAAACCTGTCTTTTTCATTCAGTATCCCTAATCTCAAAAATGAAACACAAACTACACTAATAGACCGACGGATCCCATATAGGATCTCTTTGGCCTTTTTATTGGAACCACAGCCTATTTTATTGCCCCATAAACCCAGGGATGAGACTTTTCACGTTCAATTTCATATTGCTTTATCTTTTCAGTCTGCATGAGAGTTAGCCCAATCTCATCAAGCCCATTTAACAGACACTGTTTACGAAATTGATCAAGAGAAAAGTTAAAAATCTGTCCTGAATCACTGCTCACCGTTTGGCTAACCAAGTCAATATCCAGCTGATAGCCCTCAGACGCCTCCAATTCCGAAAAGAGAATGCCGACTTCGCGTTCCAGTAAAATGACCGGTAACACGCCATTTTTAAAGCAGTTATTATAGAAAATATCCGCATAACTCGGAGCGATCACAGCGTTAAAGCCATAATCTTCCAACGCCCAAGGTGCATGCTCTCGACTGGAACCGCAACCAAAATTTTTCCGCGTAAGCAAGATTGAAGCTCCCTGATAGCGCTCTTGATTCAATGAAAAATCAGGATTTAGTGGCCTACTGGAACAATCCTGCCCGGGCTCTCCATGATCTAAATAGCGTAACTCATCAAACAAATTTGGACCAAAACCAGTGCGTTTGATCGATTTAAGGAATTGCTTAGGAATGATCATATCGGTGTCGACATTCGCTCGATCCATGGGACCCACCAAACCACGGTGCTGTGTAAACGATTTCATAGCTGAGTCTCCCTTGATATCGTCTGACCTAAAAACGACCTCACATCGACTATATGACCAGCGACAGCAGCAGCTGCAGCCATCGCTGGACTCATCAGGTGGGTTCGCCCGCCCTTGCCTTGACGTCCTTCAAAATTTCTATTGGAGGTCGATGCACAGTGCTCCCCATCCCCTAGTTTGTCAGCATTCATCGCCAAGCACATTGAGCAGCCAGGATCACGCCATTCCATTCCAGCCGCGATGAATATCTGATCTAAACCCTCGGCTTCGGCCTGAGCCTTCACCATCTGTGACCCTGGCACGATGAGCACTTGTTTAACCGACGCTGCGACCTGCCGGCCCTTGGCAACTTGCGCCGCTTCACGCATGTCCTCGATGCGGGAGTTGGTGCAAGAGCCAATAAAAACTCTATCTACATAGATAGATACAATCGGCATACCACCCTCGAGCCCCATATACTCTAATGCCCGAACAAGGCCTTTACGAAGCTCATTATCAGGCTGATCCTCAGGTCGCGGGACTAATGCTGTTACCGGTGCAACCATCTCTGGAGAGGTACCCCATGTAACCTGAGGAATAATATCGTCGGCATGCAACTCGACCTCCGAATCAAATAAGGCATCGCTATCACTCACTAGGGTCCGCCAATACGCCACAGCCTGATGCCATACGTCCCCTTTAGGCACAAATTTCCGGCCTTCGCAGTAATCGATAGTTTTTTCGTCTACCGCTACCATACCTACACTAGCTCCGGCCTCAATAGCCATGTTACAAACAGTCATACGCCCTTCTATCGACATGTCCCTAAATACCGAACCGGCAAACTCAATCGCATGCCCACTGCCACCAGCGGTGCCAATTTTGCCAATAATGGCCAGAACAACGTCTTTGGGTGTCACTCCGAGACCCATTTTGCCCTCGACGCGTATCCTCATATTCTTCATCTTCTTAGTCACTAGGCACTGCGTTGCCAGCACATGCTCAACCTCAGAGGTTCCAATTCCATGAGCCAAGCAGGCTAAGGCGCCATGTGTCGCCGTGTGCGAATCGCCACAAACAACAGTCATACCGGGCATAGTAGCACCGAGCTCAGGCCCCATTACATGAACAATCCCCTGCCCCATCTCGTTCATTTTGAATTCTTTGATACCAAAATGGTCACAGTTGTCATCTAAGGCCTGAACCTGAATGCGGGAAATTTCATCTGGGATTCCTGACACGCCGGACTCACGCTCAGAACGGTCAGTTGAAATATTGTGATCAGGCGTAGCTATATTTGTATCCAGTCGCCAAGGCATTCTGCCGGCGATACGCAAGCCCTCAAACGCTTGAGGTGATGTCACCTCATGCAAAACATGCCGATCAATATAGAGTAATGAGGACCCATCATCGTTCTCGGTCACCAGATGCGTATCCCAAAGCTTATCGTAGAGTGTTCGTGCCGACATTTCATGCCCTCCAATTTAACTATTGCCCTCATTATAGCTTTGCTTTAGGATGAAATAAATTCATAATTTTCATTTATATCATTCTATAATGGAATAATTAGGCCAGGCCAACGATGGACAAACATAATCTAAACGCCTTTATTGCAGTCTCGGAGACTAAATCATTCTCTAATGCCGCAGAAATACTCCATGTCACCCAGTCCACGATAAGTAAGCGGATTGCCCTCTTGGAGGAAACCATGGGGCAGAAACTATTTGATCGAATTGCTCGCCAGGTGTCCCTAACCCCAGCGGGAGCAGAACTGCTACCGCGCGCTGAGCGTATCCTTCAAGAGTACAAAGACGCCATACAGGCGATCAATGACCTCTCAGGTAATACCTCCGGAACCCTCAGATTGGCGATCAGTCACCACTTGGGCCTTCATCGACTTCCACCCCTGCTAAAAAAATACGTCCAAGCCCACCCTGATGTGGTGTTAGACATCGAATTTATGGATTCAGAGAAAGCCTACGAGCAGGTATTGTTGGGCCAGTCTGAGGTGGCGGTGATCACATTGGCCCTCGAGAAGCGTCATAATATAGTTGGTAAAAAGATATGGGACGACCGATTAAGGTTCGTCTGCGCCCAAGACCATCCGCTTAGCCAGCTAATAACACCGGAACTGATCCATCTAGCTGACTACCCGGTAATACTGCCCGGACTAAACACCTATACCGGACGAATCGTACAAAATCTGTTTCAAGAGAAAGACATCCGCCTAAAATCGCCAATGTCGACTAATTATCTTGAAACCATTAGCACAATGGTCGAGGTGGGGCTTGGCTGGAGTGTTCTGCCCGAGACGCTTGTGCGAGATCTGCATGTAATGCCAATCCAAAACTGTCATATCCAAAGAGAATTAGGCTATATTCACCACAAAAAAAGAACTCTATCTAATTCTGCCCAGGCTTTTATAAGCCTGATAGCAAAATCGTCAACTATCTTATGATCCCTATATGGGTTTTAAGCCACTGTCTACTCCAGCATTCTGAGCGCGGTGCCGCAAAAAATGGTCCATCAACGTTAACGCTAGCATTGCCTCAGCAATTGGAACGGCGCGAATACCAACGCAGGGATCATGGCGACCCGTGGTGACTACCTCTACCTCGTTACCAAACTTGTCGATGGACTTTCCTGGTATGCGGATGCTAGATGTTGGCTTCAGTGCCAGGTTGGCCAAAATGGACTGCCCTGAAGATATACCTCCCAACACACCGCCGGAATTATTAGATAAAAACCCGGCAGACGAAAGCTCATCGCGGTGTTCTGTACCTTTTTGACGAACTGACTCAAAACCAGAGCCAATTTCAACACCCTTAACCGCATTAATACCCATCAGAGCATGAGCGATATCTGCATCAAGTCGGTCAAATACCGGCTCACCTAGACCCACCGGCATATTGTCTGCGACGACCGTTACCTTAGCACCGATGGAGTTGCCTTCTTTTGACAATGCTTGCATATAGCTCTCAAGCTCCTCGATCTTGTCAGGATCAGGAAAAAAGAATGGATTAGTTTCAATTTCATCTTTCACAAATCGCTCAGCAACGATGGGGCCTAACTGGGAAACATACCCATAAATAGTAATTCCAGCGGTTTCCTTAAGATATTTTTTGGCGATGGCCCCAGCAGCCACCCGCATTGCGGTCTCGCGCGCAGAGCTGCGCCCTCCGCCCCGATAGTCTCTGTCACCGTATTTCTGATAATATGTATAATCAGCATGAGAAGGTCTAAATAAGTCTTTGATTTTACTGTAGTCTTTTGATTTTTGATCTTGATTTTCTATTATCATGCCTATAGAAGAACCCGTTGTTTTACCTTCAAAAACACCAGACAATATTTTAACTTCATCATTCTCTTGGCGCTGAGTTGTATACCTCGACTGGCCAGGTTTGCGACGATTCAAGTCCGGCTGTAAATCCGCTGCGGAAATCTCTAGCCCAGGAGGGCATCCATCAACAATACACCCAATCGCTGGACCGTGGCTCTCGCCAAAACTAGTCACCGTAAAAAGCTTTCCTATTGAATTACCTGACATACTGATTGCTAACCCTATTATCTTAAATACTACAATGTAATTGGTTGAATGATACTCTTTTTATGCAAACATTTCGATGTGCTCAGAGAGTTGGGTTTGGGTCAGCATAAAAACGCCGCCATCGCCCTCATCAAAGTCAAACCAAAAGAAGGGAATAGACGGAAAAGCACGTTCAAGAGCGACACAAGAATTACCCACCTCAACAATTAGCACACCTTCTTCACTAAGGTATTCTGTCGCCTCCTGCAGTAATCGGCGAGTAAAATCTAATCCGTCATGACCTGACGCCAAAGCAAGCTCCGGCTCGTGACGAAACTCGGCGGGCATACTCGCCAAATCTTCAAGATCGACATAAGGTGGATTACTAATAATTAGATCAAAACGCTGTCCTTTGAGTCCTGCAAACAAGTCAGACTGAATAGCGACCACCCTTCCCTCTAGCCTGTGATTTTGGATATTAATATTGGCTACAGCAACAGCGTCGGCTGATATGTCGCTCAACACTACCTCGGCGTTATCAAATCCGTAGGCGCAGCTAATTCCTATACATCCCCCGCCAGTACAGAGATCCAAAATTCGCCTAGGGTTAAACGGCAACCATGGCTCAAAGTAATTGGTGATAAGTGCCGCGATCGGTGACCTAGGTATGATAACCCGTTCGTCGACCATAAAGGGCAGCCCACAGAACCAGGCCTGCCCTGTAATATAGGGCGCAGGTAAACGTTCATCTACTCTACGTCCAAACAAGGATCTAATGCGTATAGCTTCATCATTAGTGAGGATATTGGTCATTAGAGAGCGGTCAGCGTTAGGCGGGAAGTCCAGCACATAGGACAGTATTGAAACAGCTTCATCCCACGCACTGTCAGTACCATGGCCAAAGTAGATATCATGTTCAATGAACATGGCTTCACCCTCGTCTAATAACTGAGCCACAGAAAGACTTTGAGCGTTTGAAGACTTCTTCGAGTCGTACGGGGTCGAACTGTTAGTCATGGCGCCTCCAATAGAGTAATATTTTACCCTTGAAAGGTGCCTTGGTGTTTATTTTGTTACAATATCGGCGCTGTAATAACCTGCCATTAACTTGTTTAGTTGGAATTAATACATGAATAATCATTTTGCTAAAATCATTCAAAGTACCGGAGAAGATCTTAACCGTCCCGGTCTATTGGATACCCCCGCTCGAGCCGCAAAAGCCTTTGCTTATCTTACCAGCGGTTATCAGATGGACCTCGATACAGTGATCAATAACGCTCTTTTCCCTTCCGATTCTGAAGAAATGGTCATGGTTAAGGATATAGAGCTATTTTCGCTATGCGAACATCATATGCTACCGTTTATCGGCAAATGTCATGTAGCCTACATACCCAACGGAAAAGTTCTTGGCCTCTCCAAAATAGCTAGGGTAGTTGATATGTTTTCGCGGCGGCTACAAATCCAGGAGACCCTAGCTCAACAAATCGCATCAACCATCCAGAAGGTGACAAAGGCACAAGGCGTGGGGGTTATTATTGAAGCCAAGCACATGTGTATGATGATGCGCGGAGTAGAAAAACAGAACTCTTCGATGAAGACCTCTGCCATGCTGGGAACCTTCCGCAGCAGTCAGGCGACGCGAACCGAGTTTTTCTCTCTATTAGGCAACAGTTAAACTTTTTCGGCATATCGCCAAGTCCACACAGAGAGTTAGGCTTAAGAAGAGCCCTTTGTGTGGAACAACCTTCTTTAAATCAAAAAAGTTTGCACCTTCGCGGCTACCTCTTCAGCTTGGCCCTCAAGGTGAAGATGATGCGAGCCAGGCATTTGGACAATCTGCATTTGCGGAACCCAGCCAAACAACTCGCTTTGCTGTCGCTCCGGTGAGAACGGGCTATCATTCGCTTGGATCAACATCACCCTAGCGGCTATCGCAAGGAAAAAGCTCTTTAGATGCTCGGTCGAATACTTGGTATAAGAAGCGGCTTTTAGACGCTGATCACTACTCCAGTAAAAGCCTCTAGGGTCCTCAGCCACACCTCTTCCAGCTAAGATTGCAGCTGCCCGGACATCTAAAGGAACAAACCCATTCACGCGAGCCTGAACGGCACGTTCAAAGTCGTGAAAAAAGGTAGGCGATGACGCTCCAAAGCGATTATTTTCCCGTATAGCCCTAGCCAACTGCCTGGCCGCTGTGTCGCCCGACTGCGGTGTAGGGACGAACCCATCAATAAGTACAAGATGACTGACCCTATCGGGAAAAGTTCCAGCAATAAGCCCGGATATGATCGCGCCACGAGAGTGACCTACTAGCGCAAAACGCTCCCACCCCATCTGATCAGCTACGGCCATTACTTCGCCGACATCCATCCAGATATCATAACTAGCATCTATGGAGCGATGGCTACTTAAGCCATGTCCTGCTAAGTCTAGGGCCACGACGTTCAGATTGTCCATAAAAGGCAACATGCGATCGAATGTCGCTGCATTATCTAACCAGCCATGAAGAGCAATAACTGGCAACGAGCCTGAACTACCCCACTCTTTAGCTTTTAGAGTAAGCCCATTAGTTTCAAAGGTTCGTTCTCTGACAAATTCAATCGACATAAAAAATCCTAGTAAGTGCCGTTAACTTTCAAGCCGCAACAAAGGTAGAGGCATTTAGGTGATCAGAATGTGAATCATTTTCTCGATCTAAATAGTCTATAAACTCAACAGCTTAAAGCCACGAGTCGATTAGAATGACCCACTATATATTGATTAACTTAGTTAGTTCTTGACGTGAAAGGCCATCGCCAGGCAGCACTAAGACATCCAGAGGGCTGTAAAATAGCCAAAAAGCCGATGGAGAGACTACACTGCCAGCTTTAATCGCCCTTTTTGGGCTTTCCGCCATCTTTCTTCTGAGGCTTCTTATCAGACTCGTCGCTAACGATAAAAGATGGGATGCTACTATCACTTAACTCCTCAGATTCTTCCTGTGTATCTACCACTTCCTCCATGTCAACAGGTGCAGATGAGTATCCTTGTGATGATTCGGCTACAGGCCACTCGGCAAATGGGAAAGGCTTTGTTTCATTATTAAATGTCAGAAACATGATAGTCTGGCATACCCATTTAGCTAAACCTTGGCCTAAATTTCTCAAATTATCGTTGTCTTTGCCAGTTATAAGCACAAACAAAAATTGGGCAAGTACAATCGCCGAAATAGCCAAACCTCCAGCATTAAGTAAGAAGCCGAACAGCAACATATAGGCTAATCTAACCCAGGTATTAGTGTTTTTCATGTGCATCTTTTTATCCACCATTTGATTTCACCATAAATTCAACATCTTTATTTTGATCCGCTAGCATCATTTCACGCAAAGATCCTTTGATAGATCGTTGCTCAAATAAGGTACCATACAAAGCCGACGCTAGGGGCATATAAATACCCAACTCTTCAGCTTTTTGTATCACCAGCCGAGTTGTATTAACGCCCTCAGCAATCTGTCCAACTTCAATCACCGCCTCATCAAGAGTTCTTCCGCTACCGAGTGCAAATCCAACTCTAAAGTTTCTACTTAAAGGTGAAGTACAGGTAACGTAAAGGTCCCCTATCCCACTTAGGCCAAGAAAAGTAAGTGGATTTGCGCCAAATTCAACAGCAAAACGACTCATTTCAGCCAGACTTCTGGTAAGCACAACACTTTTAGTGTTTTGCCCAACGCCCATGGCATCAGCAATACCTGCAACAATGGCGTAAATATTCTTCAGAGCCCCGGCGAGCTCAACACCAAAACGATCGTGATTAGGATAAACACGAAAATATTCAGATACTAAAAGTTTCTGAATATGGGCACAGAATAGATCATCATCGCTGGCTACGACCGTAGCGGTTATTTCAAACTGAGCAATCTCTTTAGCAAGGTTGGGCCCGCTGATGACCCCAACTTTACAATCGGATAGTTCTTCTTCAAGTATCTGACTTGGTAACAAAAAGGTGTCAGCCTCAATGCCTTTAGCTGTGCTGACAACAAAGGTGCCGGGGGAAATCCAAGAACTAACTGACTTGGCCACATCACGGAAAGAACCACTGGGAATCGCAAAAAACACAGTATCGCACCCCTCCACCGAAGCTTTCAAGTCAGTACTTATTAATAAGCTAGGATGTAATTTATATCCTGGCAGGTAAGCTGAATTCTCGCCGTCCTTAGTGATTTGACGCAACACCTCTTCACTACGCAACCACAGTGTGGTCTTATAGCCATTGACTGCGATCATATTAGCTAGAGCGGTTCCAAAACTGCCGCCACCTAAAACCGCCACCCTGTTATTTTTATAATTAATCACTAAAGCCTCAAGAAAGAGCCTGCAACTGCGTTCATTATAAGTTCTAGAGCTAAAGATGTCAGCCGCAAATGAAGAAGCGCCTCACAGAGACGCCTGAGTTGGATGAGCACCGCACTAACCAAACATGAGTCTATTTAACTCATGGACGAACTGAGCTGGATTTTCAAGCGGCCGTCCGGCTGACAATGCGGCCTGATCGAAGAGAACACCAGCGAGTATAGCGGCTGCCCCCTCATCAGTTTCAGCACTCAGCTTACTGACTAACGGATGCTCCATGTTGATTTCCAAAATAGGCTTTGATTCCGGCACTGCCTGACCTGCAGCTTGCATAATCTTACGCATTTGCTCGCCCATATCGTTATCGCCAACCACTAAGCAGGCCGGAGAGTTGGTCAATCGGGTGGTCGTGCGCACATCATCAACCCTTTCTCCAAGTAGACTCTTAATTCGCGCGAGGAGGTCAGCATTATCATCAAATTCAGGGTCTTTTTTTACTTTTGCGTCAGAATCTTGTTGAGTTGAATCGCCGGTTATCTTGCTGAGGTCAAGTTCGCCACGAGCAACGTCTTGGAACGACTTACCGTCGAATTCAGTCAGGTAACCCATCATCCACTCATCGATACGATCGGACATTAATAGGACTTCAATGCCGTGCTTACGAAAAACCTCTAAATAAGGACTGTTGTTAATAATTGAGTAACTGTCTCCAGTAACGTAATAAATCTTGTCCTGCCCTTCTTTCATTCTTTCGATATAGTCAGCTAAGCTAACCGAAGGGACCGCGCCCGCAATGGTAGAACTTGCAAAACGAAATAGCTTGGCAATTTTTTCACGGTTTCCGTGATCTTCACTTGGCCCCTCCTTCAAAACAGCGCCAAATTGCGACCAAAATGTGGCGTACTTTTCAGGGTCACTAGTCGCCATCTTACCTAACATATCAAGAACACGCTTGGTCAAGGCCGCTCTAATACTGTCAACTAAAGGGGTTTTTTGCAGGATTTCACGAGATACATTGAGTGGTAAATCTGTACTATCCAGAATTCCTTTAACGAAGCGCAGATACATGGGCATAAACTGTTCGGCGTCGTCCATAATAAATGTTCGCTTTATGTACAGCTTAATGCCGCGAGACGCATCGCGCTGATATAAGTCCATTGGTGCCATGCCGGGGATGTAAAGCAAGCTTGTGTATTCTTGTTTTCCCTCGACGCGGTTATGACTCCAGGTTAATGGCTCTGCAAAATCACTTGAAACGTGGCGGTAGAACTCTTTGTATTCATCTTCTGTTACTTCGGATCGGGATCTAGTCCATAAGGCTTTGGCATCGTTAACGGCCTGCCACTCGGGGGCACTCTCCACAACCGTTTCCTTACCATCTGCTTCCGCGGACCCCGCGCTCGGCATAGAAGGCATAGCCCGCTTTAGCATTTCCACCGGTATGGCGATATGATCTGAATACTTTTTAACAATACTACGAAGCCGCCAATCATTAGCGAACTCAGATTCATCAGATTTTAGGTGCAATGTAATCTCTGTGCCCCTCTCAGTCCGATCAATAGTCTCTAACTGATAATCAGCCTCACCATCGCAGCTCCAGCGAACCGCCTCAGAAGATGCTGCACCCGCACGGCGTGTCTCAACAACCACTCGATCAGCAACGATAAATGAAGAATAAAAACCAACACCAAATTGACCTATCAACTGTGAGTCTTGCTGCTGATCTCCAGTTAGATTCTTCAAAAACTCAGCAGTACCAGAGCGCGCTATAGTACCCAAATTGGCGATCACCTCATCGCGTGACATTCCAATCCCGTTATCAGAAATCGTAATGGTTTTCGCTTTTTCGTCTAAACCAATGCGAATATGGACCTCTCCCTCATCTTCATACAGGGCTGAATTCTCCAGGGCTTCAAAGCGAAGCTTGTCAGTCGCATCCGATGCATTCGATATTAATTCTCTTAAAAAAATCTCCTTATTTGAATATAGAGAATGGATCATAAGATGGAGTAATTGCTTGGCTTCCGTTTGAAAACCTAGTGTCTCGGCGCCTGCCTTTGCTTTAGCTGTCATTCTTTTGTGCTCTCCTGGTGGGTACTAAATATTTATTTGTTTGGACTCTGCCTCTCGAGATGGGGGCAAAGTAAGGAATTTCAACCTTTATAAAAGATATTATGGAAGTAAGAAGTGACAGCGAGCGGTCGCTATAGGCCTGGCCGGGTCATCCTGCCACGCCGTGGCCGACACATTGACCAGTTTCTTGCCCTGTCTGAGTACTGTGCAATTGGCATAAATCGTCTTATAGCGCCCCGGGCGCAAATAATCGAGAGAGAAATCGACAACTTTAGGGACCGCGATCACATCTAAGACATAGAGGATCTCAATGGCCGCTGAAAGCTCCAAAAACCCACCAATCACGCCACCGTGAATCGCGGGTAGCGATGGATTGCCAATATTGCTCGCTCGCCTCTCAAGCCAGTAAATGACGCTTTCGCTCTCTACTTTGGCCTGTGCGCCAATGAAACTACTATAAGGAATCAGATCTAGAATCATTTGCGGTTTTTTAGCTTGTCGAGCAGCAATAATCGACTTTGATATCTGGCTCTGATCCAATTTGTTGTCACTAGAGGATTGATTCACTGGGTCTCCTCTAACTTTTCAACAGAGGATTTTTTGCTCGAGTTAAATAGCCTACTTATCCTGCGCCGTAAGATATCAGTAAACCGCATCCCTTCAGCATCAACTTTCATAAAGGTGGCGACACAGTGAGCAATGGGATTATCTTCATCTTCTTGCCAAGCAGAACCTCGGCAAAAGATCACGTTGGTGGTATTGCGATAAACCTTCGCGGATACATAAATAGGCTTGTTAGGTTCAGCAGGCTGCATATAATCAAGTCGCAGATCCATAGTCGGGGTAATAGCCCTGCGCTCTAATACGGTGATGGCTGCGCAGCCGCAACAGGTATCCAGAAGACTGACAATAACCCCACCGTGAACGACGCCCGTAATTGGATTTCCAATGACCTCTTTCTTATAGGGAAAGGTCATTTCAACCTCTCCCCGGCCAACACGCGTGAGCTTGAAACCCAAAGCGGCACCATGACCTGAGCGCTCCATAGCGAACTTTAGCGCCGGCTTAAATATCGCCAATTTTAGATCAAATCCCATATTCTCACCTTAACCGACAAGGGTTAAAAAAACCAAGCTAATCTGGATCAATCAAGGCTATCCTCAGCGACAAAATATCTTGGATCTTCAATAACATTTACCTCAACAAGGTTACCCGCTTTGGTCAGGAGCTTACTACACTCGTCACTGAGGTGGACTAAGTGCAGTGCTTTACCTGCATTAAGATACCGCTCTGCCAAAGTATCAATCGCATCAAGACCGGAGTGATCTGCAACTCTCGAGCGCGCGAAATCGATAATGACGTCATCATTATCTTCCTTGGGGTCAAAGCGTTCCAAAAATGACGTCACCGATCCAAAAAATAATGGTCCGGTGACTGCGTAGACCGTTGAGCCCTTATGGTCCTCTCGAGCGTCAATCCGAATATGCTTAGCATGCTCCCAGGCAAACACTAAGGCTGACACTATCACGCCTACGACCACGGCTACTGCCAAGTCAGTCGCCACTGTAACCGCAGATACTAGCACCAGAATTAAGGCATCAGAACGAGGCACCTTGCCGACAATTCGGAAACTACTCCATTCAAATGTACTAATAACCACAATAAACATAACACCAATTAAAGCGGCTAAAGGAATACGTTCAATCAGAGGAGAGGCAAAAAGAATAAAAACAAGCAAGAAAATAGCCGCCGTTATCCCAGAAGCGCGCCCACGACCTCCAGAGTTAACATTAATCATACTCTGACCAATCATAGCGCAGCCACCCATTCCACCGAACAAACCCGTGACTGTGTTGGCCACTCCCTGCCCAATACACTCTCGGTTTCCGCGGCCGCGGGTCTCGGTAATCTCATCGATGAGTCGCAATGTGAGCAGCGACTCTATCAAACCAATCGCCGCCAGAATAACCGCATAAGGGAAGATTATAAACAACGTATCAAGATTGTAAGGAACCGAGGGAATACTAAATACTGGGAATCCACCAGCAATAGAAGCTATGTCCCCAACTACACGGGTATTTAAATCGAAGCCCAATACTAATAGCGTAACTACCACAATAGCGACCAGAGAAGAAGGGACAGCCTTAGTTAAACGAGGCAAAAAATGGATGATAGACATCGTCAAAAAAATCAAGCCTATCAACATGTAAAGCTGCTCACCTTGTAGCCAAGAGACATCAATAATAGACCCTTGCATAAATGTTCCATGCAGCCAACCAGGTTCGCCCGCGTTACCAAACTGACCCAACTGAGCCAGAAAGATGACAATAGCAAGTCCGTTCACAAACCCTAGCATTACGGGGTAAGGCACCATTCGAATAAACTTACCCAGCTTTAAGAGCCCAAAGGTGATCTGCAAGAGACCCATCAATATTACGGTTACAAATAGGTATTCAACACCATGATCGGCAACAAGAGAAACCATCACTACCGCCAAAGCACCCGTAGCGCCGCTAATCATACCCGGTCGGCCGCCAATACAGGCGGTGATCAGACCAACCATGAATGCGGCATAGAGCCCTACCAGCGGATCTACACCCGCCACGAAAGCGAAAGCAACTGCCTCTGGCACGAGGGCCAGAGCAACTGTTAAACCGGAAAGAACATCATTTTTAAGGGTTGCAACTTTACTGAACTGAAATTCGAACATTAATAAATTTTCTCGTAATAACTTTCATGTGTAGCGGGCATTTAAACTTAATGACAACTAATTACTGCGACTACGGCCGGAACCGCGATTTGAATTACCACCTGATGGTCGGTTTCGACCTGTAGACGTACTAGACGTTTTTCGAGCGCCTGCGTAGGGCGACGCTCCCTTCGACGAAGGCCTAGTCGAACCCTCGCCAGTGCCAGTCTCTGATTTTCTGTTACCGGAACTAGCCTGGTCCTTATTGCCACCGGCGCTGTGAGTTTGGTTTTGACCGCCTCTCTTCAGCTTATTGCCAGGCTTAGGACCTTGCCCATAGACCGCCCGACGCTTAGTGTTCGATGAATTATTGTTATGCCGTGTATTATCAGTCATGTTGGTTTGGCTATTAAGCGGCTTCCGCGGTTTGGTAGCTCGCACCGGCCGATTTAGCGTCGTTTCTTTGACCGTCTGTTCCGGTTCAAACCCTTCAATTTCTTTTCGTGGCAATATTTTTTGCGTCAGTCGTTCTATGTCAGACAGTAAATCGACTTCCTCGGCACTCACGAAAGATATGGCTTCGCCTGTCGCGCCTGCACGTCCAGTGCGGCCAATCCGATGCACATAGTCTTCAGGCACATTAGGTAGATCAAAATTTACGACATGAGGTAATTGCTCAATATCAAGACCCCGCGCAGCAATGTCAGTGGCTACGAGAATACGGATTTCACCGGCTTTAAATCCGGCCAGCGCCTTAGTCCGTGCACCCTGGCTTTTGTTACCATGGATAGCCGATGCCACAATACCCTGTGACTCAAGATGCTTAGTTAACTTGTTAGCGCCATGCTTAGTCTTGGTGAAAACAAGAGCTTGGCTCCAGTCTCCGTCTTTAATAAGTTTGGTCAAAAGCGGTGCTTTTTGCTTTTTATCTACAGGGCAAACCCACTGAGTGACTGTTGGTGCCGCAGCGTTACGCGGAGATACTGATATCTCTATAGGATTCTTAACTAAACCCTTGGCTAACTTTCTGATCTCGTCAGAAAACGTTGCCGAAAACATTAGGTTTTGTCGACGTCTAGGTAAAAGCGCAATAATTTTGGTGATGTCATGGATAAAGCCCATGTCTAACATTCGATCTGCTTCATCCAATACCAGAATTTCTAGATTAGTAAATTTAACCGCGTTTTGGCTGTGGAGATCCATTAAACGACCCGGCGTGGCAACCAAAATATCAACACCTCGCCGGAGCTTCATCATCTGAGGGTTTATTTTTACCCCGCCAAAAACGACGGCGGACGACAAAGACATATGTTTGCCGTAGGTAGCAACACTCTCTCCCACCTGTGCCGCTAACTCCCGAGTCGGTGTCAATATTAGCGTTCGTACTTCGTTTGCTGGTGCTCGTTTTCCTTTGGACAACAGCTCCAGAATAGGCAGAGTGAAACCGGCGGTTTTACCTGTTCCTGTTTGAGCCGCGGCCATAACATCATGCCCAGCCAACACGGCTGGTATGGCCTTCTCTTGGATAGGTGAAGGAGTATCGTAGCCTTGAGCGGCAATAGCTTTTAAAAGGGGCGCTGAAAGGCCCAGAGAATTAAACGTCATAATTGTGTCTTTTTGTTAGCCGCAAACCTAGGACCTGGGCTGCGACATTGAATAGGAATTCTTAGATGGTCCGAGAATGGCGCCGAGAATACAGATATTAGTGTGTAAAAGCTATTTTTAACGGGCTTTACTGACAATTAACCTCTAAATTCCGAGATTAGGCGTCTGCAAGTACCCTATAGGCGTCAATAACTCGATCAGGCGCCTGCACCAATTCCACCAGGACTCCCTCAGCCGACAATGGGAACTCATCATTTCCCTTGGGGTGAATGAAACACACATCGTGACCAGCCGCACCACGGCGGATCCCTCCTGGCGCAAAACGGAGGCCCTGCGCAGAAAGCCAGCTTACAGCTCCAGCAAGATCATCAACCCAGAGCCCAATGTGATTAAGCGCAGGAGTATCCACTCTAGGTTTTTTATTAACATCAAGAGGCTGCATTAAATCCACCTCTACAGCAAAATCACCTACGCCCATCAGACATATATCTTCATCCACATTTTCGCTCTCACTAACAAAGGTGCTTTTATACTCAAGACCAAGCAGGCCTACCCAGAATTCACTGAGCTTAGCTTTGTTAGCTGATCCAATGGCGACTTGCTGTATACCTAACACTGAAAATGGGCGATTTTGTTTCACAAGGGACTCCTAAAAATATAATAACGTCAGGCCATTAACCTATCAGGACTGATAGGTTTGTTCAAATTTATCGATGAATTGATTTAGCTGGTCAGCGGGCAGATCATTAATACCTGCTGCCGCCTCCCTGCCGCCGCCTGTTGGAAATTGGCTACACAATTTACTTGCGCCATGCTTACTTGCTAAAGGGGCTCTGACGCTCACCAAATAGCCACCATTTGATTTCTCGGTAAGCACTGCGTGGGCGCGATCAGGGTGTTTGTTGGTTAAGTCATTGCTAAAGACTCCACTTACCCGCCTCGCCCAAGGGTAGTCGGGTAGTATAAAGATTGCACAGCTCTTATTAGCACGCAGAGGCGTTAGCGAATGAACGGCACTAAAGTCCTGGTTATAACCCGTTTCTAGCCTCTCAAAATGCTGATGACTATCCCTAATAAAATCGAGAGGGTTCTTATACTCACAAACCAGGTTATAAAGCTCTATCGGTGCAAAGTGTAGATCACTCAAGTCCGAACCATAGCCATTATAATTCATATAGACTCCAAGTTGATTGAGCAATCCAACCTGCTCACCTGTAAAACCCTTACCTTTAAGCATGCCTTGCGCAGCGTGATGAAGATTATCACCAAAGGTACCAACCGCACCCCATTCCAAACGAGCGCTGCGAAGATATTGATTAATCAGCAGGCTGGTTGACACATTGGGCGACTCATTGAGCAGCGATATCAGTGATGAGGAAGCTGGCACTTCGCCGGCAACATGGTGATCGACGTAAAACACCATTGCGCCCTCTTTAAGAACGCGGACTAAATCACCATGGTTTTTAGCCATGGAGACATCAAGGACAGTAATGCGATCGCCCTCTTTGGCCTGCACCTGGCTTAACAGTTGAATATCTCGCTTTACACCGGTGATGAGCTTCGAGTCTCTCGGTTCTATCTGTCTGAGTTGAACCAAGGCACAGATGCCATCAGCATCACCATTAAAGACATCGAAATCGGCCATCATGCATCCCTCTTAACTAACGTAGACGAGAATAGTAGTTAACTAGGCTATCTTTGTAAAATGGGATCAATAAATTTGTACGTTTTAGTAATAGTCGACGACAGTCCCCTCTGATTACCCATTAGCAAAGACGTCAGTACCTCATTGCTGTAACTCTGCGCAGGCCAATCAGGCAATCACTGAAGGGATGCTAATTATGAAACAACCCAAAATAATAATTAATGAGGCTCTAATCACGACTATTTCGTTCAACAGGAATGTCAGACAAGTACTCAACAAACTCTACTTCAAGTCCGCTTGGGTCATAGAAATACATGTTTTTTCTATAGGGGTTTTGGGCGCCATAATGATGGCCTTCGAAGCCCGCGCCCTTGAGTCTCATCACTAAGGCATCGAGCGCTCTTACAACATAGCCCATATGCCCAAAACCATGATGACCGTCTTTCTTAATCCTCAGCTCGACACCGCTATTTTGGTTAAATGTAAGAAATTGCCAATCATCTCCAAAGTGCACCCATTTGCTATTTTCACCCTCGTCCTCTCCGCTGTCGCGTATTATCCAATGGGGAAAAGCTGCACGATAGAAAGCCAGGGTATTTTCAATACTATTTACGTTCAAATTCAAATGCTCCAAATGCATATTGTTGCTCCTTTCAGGTTAGTACCAAGCTAGCTTAATACCTCAACCTAACTTGAGGTCAAGTACTTTCTGTAGTAATCTAAATAATAGTTTTTACAAGGCGTATTTTTAGGGGTATATGTTGAATAAAAAATTGGGTGTGGGTTTTGTGGCGAAACGCTGCGGGGTAAATGTCTCTACTTTGCATTTTTATGAACAAAAAGGCCTGATCTATAGCAACCGCAATCAAGGCAACCAAAGACGCTATAAACCTGACGTAATCCGGCGTGTCGCAATAATCAAAGCTGCTCAAAAACTAGGCATTGGTCTTACCGACATCAAGCGTGCATTCTCTGTTTTGCCAGACAAAGCCACCCCTAACAAGCAACAATGGGCGGCGATGTCAGCCTCATGGCAGCAGACACTAAACGACAAGATCAGTTACATGCAAAGACTGAGGGACTCTCTCGACCGCTGCATCGGCTGTGGCTGTCTGTCGATGCAAAGCTGCCCGATTTACAACCCAGAAGACATTTTGGCTAGCAAAGGCCCAGGCCCCGTCATTCTAGATGCTAGCCCCTAAAGCGTATCCGGAAATCTAAAACAGAAATTTAGGCTTATAACATAAGCGAGAAACCCCCTACTGAGAGAGGTAAATGATAGTTGGTTAATTGAAGTCTTTGCGCCCAGGTAGACCCAACCGATTACTTAGATTTTGGCGCTGTATTGTGACTAAGAACTGATGCTTCATAATTGCTATCACTGTTTTTAAGCCGCGTTCGATGGTGCGGCAAGAATCTTTTCAGTACTCCGAAGCGTATCTCAAAGAACGCTAGAAATAACATCCCGGGGCAACCTCTGACTCCATAGGTAGTCGAGAACACTAGATGCAAGCAGATCCTAGGGTAGAGTAGCCTTAGGCTACCAAAATGGCTTTGCGCTCCTGATCAGACTGGTAGGGATTCACAAAAGCCCTGAACCAGAATCACTCTTCCCACTAAGGTTCAGTGAGTGCACTAACGTCGACTTTCAACCATTTGACGGTATTACTCATAAACCCAACCTTGACCTTCATAGTCATGAGATTCGGCCCCACCAATTTTACTTTTGCCCCATATCTTGACTGCATCTGAGGCACATACATCAACCCCTCTCCCTCGCCGAGTGCCGCATCGAAGATTAACTCAGTTAATACAGGTTTCCCAATTGAGTCAGGTTTTTTGTCATTTCTAAAAACCCGCCCAGTTCCCACTGCCTGGTCAAATTCAATCTCCATCCACACATCCTTGTCTGAATGTTTCCAAATGCCTGTTAGCAAATGGATATCTGTAGCCATGACAATCGGCGCAGTTAGCCAGAGCGCCGCCGCCAAGATGCCTAAGAAGTAAATTTTTACCTTTAAAATCCGCATAGTAAAACCCTAACCATACTGCTCGGCCAGCTTAGCCACTGTCGACTTAAATCCAGAAACAGTTTGATCGATAACTTGCTTTGCTGACAAAATATCATCGATTCGGCCTGCTACCTGGCCCGACAGTGGAATCGCTGCCTCCATGTCACCGCCAAAGTAAAGTGCTTGAAGGTTACCCATATGTTCCATGATATTAATTTTCCCTAAGGGCTCTAATTCAGCAGTACGCTTAGTTCTTAGTGCTCGCAAGGCTGGCCGTCCCTGTTGATTAAGAAAAACCGTGTCGGTCTCTTTTGAAGAAATTATTGCCTGCTTCCAATTGTCATGAACCGGTGATTCGACGCAAGAGAGCATCCGAGTGCCCATTTGCACGCCCTCAGCCCCCATTGCGAAGGCGGCAGTCATCGAAACACCATCCGATATACCACCTGCAGCAATAATTGGAACGTCGCATTGAGAGCGAATTAAAGGCAAAAGGACCATAGTGGAGACGGGGCTGGGATTCTTAAAGCCGCCTCCCTCTCCGCCTTCAACAATTAAACCATCAACGCCTGCGTCAAGTGCCTTAATAGCCATTTCAAGGGTCGGCACCACATGAAAGACCGTAATTCCGGCCGCTTGAAAGTCTTTAGTACAGACACTTGGACTGCCCGACGAAGTGGTCACAAACTTAATGCCCTGTTCAATGACGAAATCAACAATATTACTGCCTCGAACATAGGAAAGTGCGACGTTCATTCCAAAGGGCTTGTCGGTCAGTTCCCGCATTTTAAGAACTTCCGCTTTAATATTGTCCAACTCTCCCGATGAAGTCTCAATAACACCTAAGCCACCCGCATTACTTACTGCCGAGGCCAGCTGTGCTCTCGCGATCCAACCCATTGGTGCCTGCATGATAGGGTACTTAGTACCCATCAATTTCGTCACTCGATTATTTATTGCCATACTGACCGTTCCATATTCTATTTGTTGTTTAATCACTAAGAAAAACTAGAAGCGCTCACCTTTATCGGCCAGCGACACCAATAGTTCACTGGGCTTCCAAAAGTCGTCTCCGGTCAATTCCTGATAGTAGCGCAGCTTCGCAACAACCTTATCAAGGCCAAGGCTATTGGCATAATGCATTGGACCGCCACGGTAAACCGGCCAGCCATACCCATAGACATAGACCACATCGATGTCGCTGGCTCGGAGGGCGATACCCTCTTCAAGAATTTTTGCACCCTCATTAACCATAGGTAGTATGCATCGATCGAGAATTTCTTGGTCAGACAATTCGCGTTGTTGAATTCCCAGGCCTTTAGCATGCTGTTTTACTATCTCAGCAACCATTACAGAGTGAGTTGGCCTGCGATTTTCATCATAGTCGTAGAACCCAGCACTGGTCTTCTGGCCGTAACGCCCCGCTTCACACAGGCGATCCTTTACAGATCCACTAACCGAAGCGGCTTTATCCCATCCCAAATCAAGACCCGCAAGATCTGCCATTTGAAAGGCACCCATAGGAAAGCCAAACTCGAACAGTACCCTGTCAACCTGCTCCACGGACGCGCCCTCTAGGCTTACCTGGCTAGCTTGGTGTTGCCGCATGTATAAAATACGGTTGCCGACAAACCCAGGGCAGACACTAACTAACACAGCAACTTTTTTGATCTTCTTCGCAAAAGCCATACAGGTTTGTATCACTGAATCAGCGGTCTTATCACCTCTAACAACCTCAAGTAGGCGCATAATATTAGCCGGCGAGAAGAAATGCAGGCCAATAACTGATTCAGGACGAGATGTTATATTAGCAATCTCATTTAGGTTCAGGGCCGACGTGTTGGATGCGAGGATAGCTCCTGGCTTAGCGATGGCATCCAAACGATTAAATATCTCTTTTTTAACCGCCATGTTCTCAAATACAGCTTCAATAATAAGATCACAATCGCTCAACGCTGCAATATCTAGCGCCCCAGTAATAAGGCTACAACGCAACTCTGCGTCCTCAGGGCGCAAGCGACCTTTCTTGGCTGTGTTCTCGTAATTCTTACGGATAGTTTTCAGGCCCTTATCCAACGCCTCTTGGGTAGTCTCCACGATAGTCACCGGGATACCCACATTAGCCATGTTCATGGCTATACCACCGCCCATCAAACCACCCCCAATCACACCCACCTTCGCTATGGGGAGCGTTTCCGTTGATTTATCAATGCCCGGCACCTTGCCTGCTAAGCGTTCGGAAAAGAAGAAGTACTGCTGAGCTGCCGACTGTGGACCCGACATTAGCTCTAGAAAAAGCTTACCTTCGGTCTTCATACCCTCATCGAATGGCTGGCTTACCGCCGCCTCGATGCAGCGGATATTATATTCCGGGGCCATGAAACCGCGAGTCTTACGAGCAATGATTTTTCTAATATCACTGAATACCTGAGGATTATCGCGCGTACTTTGGAGCTTGTCGTCATTGTCCCTAACCCTTGGGTGACTATTTATGCCTGCTATCTTAGTCTTTGCAAATGCGATGGCTTCAGCCCGTAAATCCTTATCGACGATCATATCCACCAAGCCCTCTTTTAAAGCCTCTGTAGCTAAGATCGGCACTCCTGAGGTGACCATTTGTAGCGCCTTATCCACTCCCACTAATCGGGGCAGCCTCTGCGTACCACCGGCACCTGGCAATAAACCTAAACTCACTTCTGGTAAGCCGAACCTAGCATCAGCTACGGCAACTCGATAATTACAGCAGAGAGCGGTCTCAAGACCGCCGCCTAAAGCGGTCCCATGAATAGCCGCCACTATGGGTTTTGTCGAATTGTCCATCGCCGACAAGACCTGATGGAGACCGGGCTCTTTAGGGGCTCGGTTAAACTCACTTATGTCCGCCCCAGCGATAAAGGTTCTACCTGAGCAAAAGATCACCATACCTTTAATGGCAGCATCACCAAGCGCCTTTTCTAGGCCATTCAGCAATCCCAGTCGGACACCATGGCTCAATGCATTCACTGGCGGGTTATTAATTGTTATTACGGCTACATTTTGCTCAACTGTATAATCCACCATCTCTGTTAACGCTACCATCGATCGCCCCTTCATTTAAGTTTGTCTTGTCCAATAACAATCGAACAAGCTTTAAGTCACATTTTGTTGCTACGCTGAACTCCATTCAAATGCTCAGTGTAGTTAAACATCCTAACCTAGCTATCCTTTGCCAAGTGCTGCTGAATTAGCTTAGCAATTAACCACAATCTATCTTGCCCCCAAACCGCAATGAGCTGCTTTCCATTATTATCAAGAAGACGATAACTAGGGACACCCCAAAGACCCGCCTCATACATCGCAAGGCGATTTTCCTCTAACTGCCCCTCCCAACCACTTTGGCCGACCATCGTTGCGGCTGCACCCCAATCCAATCCAGCCTGTTCTATGACCGTTTTGAGACCTCTATTATTGTTGGTATTGACTCCCTTAGCAAAAGCACAATTAAGGAAACTGGATAGCAATTCAACACCTTTACCCTGCTCGCAAGCCCATGGATATAAAGAGTAGCACTGTCGGACGGGATCACCGATCGGATCATAAAAGTTACCAAAGGGAACACCAGCTTCCCGAGCCTCCCGAGCTGCATCCGAAAAAATATAGAAACCTTTCTCACGCGTAGCAGGCACTCCTCGCATCACCATCGGTAGGACTGGACGCACACTCAAAGAAACCATCATCTCTTTAGCTAACTCAACAGTACGATCAAAACACACTGCGGTATAGGGGCTGCGTAGAGAAGGATACATCTCCAGAGTAAGTCTTCCATCGCCCTTTAATGGACCGGATTCAATCTGCGGACGATCAGCTAATCTTAATTGCTTAGGCTGCCTATCTAGCCCTAAAGCACTAAGACGTTTCTCTAGGAGATAAAGCCTATCAACGCCCCAATACCACTCGCCCGCATAATAAAACATCGCCCCTGAGTAATGTTTTAAATCGTCACGACGGGCATTGCCTCTAGCTACCACTAAGTCAGCATCAGCCGCTGACACAATGCCAATTTCATCGCCAAGTTTATCGAGACTCTCCTGGTCAGACGCCCAAACTGCCGCGCCAACTGACACAACATTTCGCACAAACCCCTCTAGTGTTTGGGCCGCTAAAATTCTTGAGGCCACGGCGATTACGCTCACTTGAGGCTCTACTGCCGCACTAGGAAATTCCAGACCGTAATGAGGCGCTATAAGCTGAGCGTCATATCGAGAAAGCGCAAGTAACAATTCTGGTTCAGCAGCGTTACTTCCCAACGGCCCGGGAACCAAATGGCAAATCAAATCAATATCATATCTTTCTGAAAGGGGCTTTAATATCTGGGCCGCTAGGTGACTATAACCGTCATCTACTTGGTGAAAATATTCCACCAGATGCCTAGATCCCTTTTTCTGCCGCGCTCTTTCCGCCTTTGCCCTATTTCTCTGCAAGCGACTATCGCTCACCAACCAATTTATAAGACGTGAGGACAACCACCGATATACTGGGTTAGGGTCCATTGTCGCCGCCCCGCCCTGCTCCTTAAATTGATCGCTCATTGGTTCTCTCTTATTTTGACCGTTAAAACCACAGTGTGGCTAATCGACTACTCACCACTTACTTTACAATAATATTTGCTCACAACCGGTACCCGCAAGAATTTCGTTTACCACCTTTTTATCTGCCCCACACAGAGATTGGTACTCCCTATTGATCCATTGCAAACATTTACCCTGGTAGGAAAAAGTTTGTTGGTTCCAGAGGCCACCATCAATTTCTGCCTCCCAAGTCTTTTCTCCGCTCTGCAAGGCCTTGGCGTTTGCAAGTAATGCCGGCGCATATACTCGGCCAACCTCCTTAAGTAATTCACTTAGACTACTAGGGATATTTCTACCGGTAATCCAGTCAGACTCTTCGGGCTCTAGCCCCGATTGGTCT